>NZ_JBCIVK010000007.1:0-328928 GCF_039409795.1 Kosakonia sp. PSU_27
GTCGCTGGCAAGTGCATTCAGGACAAAATCCATCGACCATGTCAGGTTCAGTGCATCCGGGCGCAGAAGCGGAAGCCGCTCAGTCGCCAGCCCTTTACGACGTCGTCTGCGCTTCACACTCAGGCCGTTAAGGTGGTAAATGCGGTATACCCGCTTGTGGTTGACGTAAAAGCCCTCCCGACGCAATAACTGCCAGATGCGCCGGTAACCAAAACGCCTTCGTTCGAGTGCCAGTTCTATGATGCGCCCTGATAAATGTGCATCAGCGGCGGGACGCTGAGTCTCATAACGGCTGGTCGACAGGGCCTGTCAGACTGCAAGCACGCCGTTGCGACAGACCTGTCGCTTTGCACATCACTGTCACGGCTTCCCGCTTCTGGCCTGTCGTCAGTACTTTCGCCCCAGAGCCACCTGAAGCGCCTCCTTATCCAGCATGGCTTCGGCAAGCAGCTTCCTGAGCCTGGCGTTCTCTTCCTCAAGCGACTTCAGGCGTTTAACCTCGGGCACCTCCATACCGCCATACTTCTTACGCCAGGTAATGGGATGGACTACCTCCTCCTCCTGCGGTTAACTGTACGCCGCCAAAGCGATAACGCAGTCGCCAGTATTTGGAGCCGTTAGGGTGAACCAGCAAAACCATGCCATCACCGTCAGTCAGTTTGTAGGCTTTTGCTTCAGGCTTTGCCGAACGAACCTTCACATCACTCAGAGCCATGATGAGTATCCTTTCAAGGGTTCTGTGTGGGTACAAACATTATCGAACCGGGATATACCCGCAGTTGTACCCGCATCAGTAAGTTGATGTAGGTTGACTTAGGTTGAGTGAAAAAGCTAGGAAAGCCTTGCGGATACTGGATTTCAGGCATAAAAAAAGACCTCAGCTGAGGTCCATTTACATGCTTTTGGTGCGAAGGCCGGACTCGAACCGGCACGGGTTTAGGCGGCTTAGTTTGCTTCAACAAGCATCGTTAACTCGTTGAACTAGCTAGACTAAAGTTCATAACCCCGGCACATTTCACAGACTGTTTAGCCATGAAAAAGCCCCGACAACATAACCGGGGTTTGTATGAGTTTCAAGAGAGATCGTTATCTAGTTTTAGATCCCTGCGGGAATTACCTCGTGCGGATAGCTATTCCCAGCTACATGCGCCACCTGTTCCAAGGGAAGCGCTACTTTATGAAAAGCACAGGGACACGAGACATACGGCAAGCGCGTTTGTTTCGCGATGCTATTGCTCTGGAATGGACTCGCTTACGGAATCTGCTTAAGCCGCAAGGCGGCTCATCCGTAGATCAAATCATTGATGAGCTACGCCGTGTCAGTGTGTATGCTAAGGAAGCCCCCGCATCATTTGGTGCATCAGTTCAGGCTTGCCCTTCCCTACTTAAAATGCGCGATCTGTATCTTCTCCAATACAGCGAGAAGAGAAAGCTAACCACGCTATCCAAGACCAACAAAGCCGTAGAGGTGCTGTTAATCCACCTGAAAAAGAAAGATATTCAGTTGCGGGATATTAATCGAACCATAGTTACAGGCTGGTTAGATAAGCTCAAAACTGAGCGAGCGCCGCAAACCATCCAGAACTATATAAGCGCACTGGCACAGATTTGGGATTTGGCACGCAATCGCTATCACGATGCACCACAGGACAATCCTTGGCGTGGTCATGCACTCGAAGCAAAAAGCAGCAAGGTCAGCTATGAAGTCTTCGCACCGGGAGAGCTGGCAAAGGTCTATACCTTGCTTGATGACGAGATGAAGGCGGTAACGGCTATTGGTGCTTACAGCGGTATGCGGATCAATGAAATATGTACGCTGCGTGAGAGCAGTATTAAAACCATCGAGGGCGTTTTGTGCTTTGAGATCACCGGGGGGAAGACCAAGAGCGCGGCACGAATCGTCCCAGTACACAGCAAGCTAATCCCCCTCGTGAAATCATTGCTCAAAACCACACATAGCGGTTTTCTGTTCTATCACGCTTCAATCACAGACCGGGCGGATGGGAAACGCTCAACGTGGCATACGCAGCAGTTCACACGAGCAAAGCGTAAAGCTCTTGGTGAACTTGCCGCAGAGAGGAAAGTGTTTCATTCACTCCGACATGCGTTTGTGCAACAGCTCGACCGTGCTCAAGTACCAGAGGATCGTATTGCCCTGCTCGTCGGTCATGAGCGCGGGAGTACAGAGAGCTTCAAAACTTACTCGAAAAATTCGGCCTCCCCGTTAGAAATCAGTAAGTATGTTGAGCAAATCACAAATGAAGAAATAAGCAGTTAAAGTACCGGTGAGTTTTGTCTTTCAGACTTAGACTGCACATTGTGATGGGGGTAAGATAACCATTAAAACAACGACAAGGTCTTGTGATGGCTAACTCACCAGTTCTGAAGCTACAAGAGATGGCAAGTTCAAAATCTACGGATGTTGAGGAACTTCTATCTAAGGCAAAAATGATATCAGTAAAGCTCGGGCTACAAGATATTTCAGAATGGCTGGAGCACGAATTAAACGGTTATCCACGGTTAGATCAAGTTCCAGATTATCGAATAATTACCAATGCGCCAGTAAAAGCCTTCAACCCTTATGTAGGTTGGATCCCCTATCAACTTGGAAACGTTGAAGACAAAGAGCTTTACAAATCACTTACGACTATACGCATAAGCAATCCTGTATCAATGTTAATTGAATATGCAAAAAAGGAAGACACGCTTTACAGTGAGCTACCAGTTTTTATGGCAGATTTTTTACAAAAAATGGCGGGTTGCGAGTACAGCATGTCTTGGGTTATCAACCCAGCACAAATAACAAAAATACTCTCTCACATTAAATCAAAAGTCCTTGACTGGGCGTTACTACTTGAAAGTAAAAATATTTTAGGTGAGGGATTGTTGTTTTCTCCTGAAGAAAAACAAGAGGCGGTAGGCATGACGGTAAACAATATCAATAACTTCAATGGACATGTTAATAACTCAGGCGCAATCGGAGCTGGGAATACTGGCGATATTCATCAGCAAAATACCATCACAGCAGGTGATTTCAACTCCCTTGAGCGCCAGCTTAAAGAATACGGCATCGAAGATAATGATATTCGGGATTTGAAACTAGCAATAGATCAATCCTCAGCTCCAACATCATCAAATAACCTTGGTGGGAAGATTGGTAACTGGGTCGGGTCAATGATAGGTAAGGCGTACTCTGGCAGCCTCAAAATTGCAGGTACAGCAGCCCCGGCTCTGCTGACGAATGCAATTTGCGCTTACTTTAATATCCCTGTCTGACCGAAACTCCCGCAGGTTAAAACATGGGGCATAATTGCCCCGTTATTTCGGATAAATAATGCCGAGTCCTTTGTAATGTTCCCTATAACAACTTAGCATCATATCCATACTGGCAGGTGATAGTCCGCACCAACGCCCAACGTGATAGCCTCCCTCAGCAGCATTCGCGGAACGATGCACCACAGCACGCACGCGCCCGGTTCGGTGACAATGATCCAGCACGGCAGACGTAAGGCGCAGCGGCTTACCTGTCACCGCACAGCGTCGGTATTGATAATTCCAAAGGAAGACACGAACAGCGGCCACATCAGCGCGGCGCAAATCCAGCCGCCCGGAACCATTCAACAGAAAGCGATAAACATCTTCGAATGTAGCAGCATTTGTAATCCGTTCTGCCAACGGCATGTTGCCGAGGTGTTCCAGATATCCTTCACGTTGTTCGTCAAGGTTCACGTAGAGATCAGGGTTAACGGCGGGGTGCAGAGGTTCGTTCTCTGCCATCATTCAGCCTCGCTGAATTTGGAGTTAACAGACTCCAGAGTATCCGGGTACGACCAACGATTTCTCAGGCAGCGTTGCACATGCGCGACGACCTCAACAGGGACGCCCAGCTTCCCGGCGATCTCCGCAGCAGGCCAACCGAAGCGCTCTAACTTGTGAATTTCATCTAAATCAGTAGGCACCAACTTGCGCACTACTTTCGCTTTCTCCGGCTTTGCTTTGACGGCTTTCGGCACAGGGTGAGTGTGGACGTTGCTAAAGCGGGAATGGGCGATAGCCAGCACAGTCTCAGGGCGAATCAGCATATCGCGGGCAATCATAAACTCTGTATCGCGGTGCAGCTTGCCGGGCTTATAGCGGCTGCGGATGGCGTTATACTCCGCCAGAGTGATATCAGCATCGTCTTTCCAATTTCCGGCCAAGTCATCGACATAGACGCCACGGATTACAGCATCAATATCGGTCAGGATATGACCTGTCTCCGCTGCAATCTCTTCATTGTTCTTTAGGTGCTTATGAGCCAGCGCGTTAATGCGCTGGATATCGGTAATACTCAAAGTCATAAATTAAACTCCGAATCAAATTTAATCTGGTCAGTAACCAGCGTGTGGATCAGCGCAAGGCTTGATGCGGTATGTGTGCCCGACTTGCGAGCGTTGTCGTACATGGTGCGTGCAGCGCTCTGATAATTCGGCGGCAGGGTGGCAAACCATGCTCTAAACTCTGCGGGTGTCATTGCTCGTCATCCTCAAATACACGATTAAATGATGTGTCCGGCGCTTCTACGGCGTTGGCCTTGAGGAAGTTGACCGCACTGGATAACTCCGCTGCGGCCATGCGCGACTCGCCAGCCTTATCTTCCTCAAGGCGGCGAATCAGCGCCCCAAGAAGCAAGCCTTTCATTCGCCACGTTTCATTTTCAAATTCAGATTTCGTCATTGGTGGTTGTCTCCAGTTAGCCCCATTGCACGCAGGTGTTGAATGACCTCGGCATGTACTGGCTTTGGTAAAAACAGGCGACGCTGCACAGATTGAAATATCTCGTCGCGCGTCTTGTCGGCAGGGTGAACAGCCCCATTAAAGACCTCACGAGCCATGCGATAGGTCGGCCAAAGACGAGCGCCATCCTCCCGGCGTCGGAATCTATTCAGCACAGCGGCCAGACATTCCCAAGGCTCACAGTTATTGAGCAGGCAATACCGCTGTAGAGGCGTACTTGCTTGACGTAACAAAGCCTCACGGTTAAGGGTCTGGCGGTGGCGCTCAGCCAATCCATCAAAGGAATAGCCGTTCAGGGCAAAGGCAAGTTGTGCGGTGATGAGCGCATCCGCACGCGCAGCACGACGCTGCGCATGTTCGGTAACAGGCATATGATTAACTCCAGAGAATCAGGGAGAGCCTTTCGACTCAGAGGTATTTAGCGATGCACTGCCAGTTGCAGTTTTCAGGGCGGTAGAAGTAAGCAAGCTCATCAGGCGCAGCATCCAGCGCCAGCGATGACCACAGCAGAAACGCGCGGGCAGGTTCCCCATCGCGCCCGGCACGTCCGATCATCTGAACGAGATCAGGCAAGTCATCGGGGATGTATGTCACGACAACGTTACGGATATCAGGAATATCAGCACCCAGCCCGAAGGCTTTAGTCGCAACCAGAATTGCGCCCGGCGTAGTGGCAAACCACTCAGCGTTTGCGTGGCGTTCTTCGTTACTCAGATGCATCGTCTTCGAGTGATATGGCCGCGCCCGGTCACCTAAGAGTTTCAGGTACGCCCGCAACGTCTTAAGGTCATTGACGAGAATGAGTGTCTTCTCTTCATCCGGCAGAGCCTCGGCCAGACCAACAGCCGCACGGTATCGCTGGCGGCACTGCCTGACCGGAATCAACTGTATATTCTCGCGAGCAACATCAGCACGGAATGTGACGTAATTGCCACGGCATCCCAGCGCCTCCATTAAACCGCGCTCATTTTCACATAGTAGAGTAGCCGTAAACACGCAGCGTTGAGCCGAGGGAAAAGCATTCTGTAGTGTGTGCTGCATTGCGTCGTAAGCTGGGCGGAAATCCCAGTCTTTGACCGTGTGTGCCTCATCGATAATAAAACGATCAACGCCATAAGCCATCAGCGCCGCGAGAACCTGACTCGACGGAACCAGATGTTCAGGCGAAACAACAGCAACCCGGAACGCCCCGGCAGCTAGTCCCGCCAGTTGTTGTGCGTTGCGGTGCCTCGGCAGCTTGTCACCAAATGCCACAGCGTGAACGCCAGCCTCCCGCAACTGGCGGAGAATCTGACGTTTAAGGGTATTAGTAGGAACAACGATAACAGACAGGCCAACCCCAGCGCGGGATTCATAAATCAATGGATAAGTGAAGGCGGCGCTTTTCCCATACCCAGTCGGCAGAACGGCCAGCACATCACTACCACGGGAGAAGATCGCATCAGCAACAGACAACTGCCCCGGCCTCCACTCCAGCCCATCGGGTGGCAGCAGGCTAACGCGTGCGTTTCGGTCACAGCGAACCAGCGGGCGGAACTCATACGGCACAGTATTCAGTGACGGCACAGACGGCGATGCAGCCAAGCCGTTCGGGTCACAATGATGATTAGAACTATTAAATCTATCCTCGGTAGGCTTCGACTCTCCACACCACAATTGACGAAACGCCCCTGAGTCTCCGTAGCGTTTGAAATCTGCGTTACGCATCGCTTCCAGTTTACTCATGCCCCTGTTAATGCGGCGCATGGTCTTCTCGTCGCAAATCAGAAACTCGCGGCAGGCTTTGAGAAAAGCATTCTGTCCGGTTGTTGATTCCGGCACGGCGTGCTCGCGCGGTTTCAATGCAGCATCGTCTACGCGAACGCCGGGGAAATCTGGCGGCAGTGGTTCAACATAACGAGCAGGCTTTTTATTTAGCCATTGCTCAATCGCATCGCGTCGGCAGTGAATCGCGTCGCCGGGCTGGATGACTTGCCGCAACCCAGTGTCAGAGCGCTGCTTTTGCTTTTTAGGCTGCACACCGTGCAGCGTTCGCCACTCCCGCAGGGTCATAGCGGAACCATCAGCATTGTAATAAAACTCTTCGGTCTTTGTATTGTATGCCGCCTTAACGGGCTTACGCTTTACGGGGCATATCTTGGAACGCCTAATAACAATCCCGTCAGCGATCATTTGCTGCACATCTGCGTTAGCGGTATTGAGCGGGTCGGCATCGACAGCCTGCGCAAGCAAACGGCGTAGGTTCGTTGGCATGGTGAAATCTCCAGAAAATAGGGGTAGGGATTAGCTCAGGTTGGGTCAGCGGTACGGGTTCGGCAGACTCTCTGCCCTTTTAGAGGTTTTCGTGTCAGCAACAGTGTCAGTGTCTCTGCCATAATACTTACCTTCAAAATCGGAGAATTTGTCGCGACTCGGAGCTGTTCTTTCTCCCTTATTAGATGTTTTCATTTGGTCATTTTTCAACCAAACCCCTACAAAGCCTTGTCGCGTATGGGCTGGGCGCATTTAACAGAGCAGTTTTAAGTAGGTTTAAAACGTGCAAGTAATGCTCTATCTCTCCTTATTAGTAGCCTTTAAAATTAAAAATATAAGTTACTGTAATCATTAGATAATTATGAAAGCATCTATAGTGATAAGTATCGCTAGATACGCAGAGCGAGCGCGGCGCAGCCGAAACAAGCGAGCGCGGAACGTCAACGGATGGAATCCGACAGGATGACAGACGGCAGACAGTAAACGCAGTAGGACAGGTGACAGACAGTAGACCGTGGCGGCGTGCCATAGCTGGCAGTAGCACAGCAGGCAGTAAGACCAATGACCAACGGCTAAGACCTGAAAGGAAACAAACAAGAAAGATGATTGAACGATACAGAAATGAATGAAGATGTTTTGAAGGATACCTACTGATACCAGTATGTGATTGAATACATTAATCATACCGATACAGAGTACCGTTCCACTACACATCCCCGCCGCGTTGCCTGCCACGGCAAGCACGGTTGCGTAGAGTGGTCGAGCATCAGCAGCGGGCGAAGACCGGGAATGAGCCAAAGGCGATGGAGCGGGCTGGAGCATAGCGAGAAGCGCAGCAAGTGAAGAGAGCGAAGCACTCGTAACTACATTTAGGAGAAGGGATGTAAGGGAAGAACCCTTTTCTGTACATGTATTTTAAATGCAATTTTAAAGATACTACTAACGTGTTAACCAGCTTCAAATCTAGCTTAGTGATTGGACAACACAGCCTTTGATCCCTTCCCCTGCCCCATCCCTCGAATTGTTCAGTGATAAATCACATTCACAATCTGATCTTGATGCTCATCGTCTGGCACGGCTAAAGCCCCGCCACCTCTTCACATCAAGAGCCGCAAGTGATACGAAATACATTATAAATCATAGCATTACGACATCGCGCATAACATAACCCTCTGAAATCAATACAAAAGCTGTAGGCTAGCCTCACCCACAGCCCAGTAACGGCCAGTGCTGGCATCTAATTAGGCTGTAGGCCACCACTCCGTAACGCTGGCGGCCAGCTCTCGCTTGATACGGTAGAAGGTCGCACGACTTATCCCGGCAGCTTTCATGATGCGTTCGGGTTTAACGCCCTGCCCCAGCATATCGCGGACAGCTTCACGGGCGCTCTCATCCTTAGACTTCCCGTTATATTTCCCCTCTGCTTTGGCACGTTCGATGCCCTGCGCTTGGCGTGCTCTGCGTGTCTCGTAGTCCACTCGTGCCATCGTAGCGAGGATATCAATCAGCATTGCATTAACGGCTCTCAGAATGCCCTCTGTAAGCTCTGACGCTGTATCGTTCAGTAGTTGCCACGAGGTTGGCAGGTCAACGGCAACGATAACCAGCCCCTTATCCTGAATCCTCTGTTTCAGGGTCGCCCATTCCTTTTGCGTAAGGCGGCTTAGCCTATCGATGCTCTCGACAAGCAAGACCTCTCCGGCCTGCGCATCATCCAGCAGGCGCATCAGTTCAGGGCGAGCGAGCCTCGCACCGCTGGCGTTCTCGATGTACTCCGCCCGTACAGGCCAGCCCCGATCACTGGCGAACTCTCGCAGCAAGCCCAGCGCGCGGTCTGCGTGTTGCTCTGCTGTACTGGCGCGGCAATAGATAAGCGCATTGTGTGCCATGCTTCCCCCTAAGTCTCAATGAAATATCACAGCAAGACCTATAAGAGATCACATCAACAATGTGTAGTCAATAGAGTTTTATAGATAGTCAAATGAGACAATGTGTCTATGTCTTTATCAGGTATACCCAAACGAGACGGATACCAGCGCAGCCAAGAGAAGCACGCAGCATCACCACAAAGTGCTTTAACAGTGGAGATTCAGGAGTAATTTAGCGTTTAAAGAGAAGAGTAACCCTAACCCACAGCCTCACGGTCAGAACGCGAAACACGGTCATAAACGCCACAGAGGAAGGCAAATCGATATACAGCCCGCCCAGCCTTCGGCTGGGAGAGGCGCACGGGGGAAGTTGAAGCCTTAATCGTTGAGGGAGGGAAAAGTATAAGCGTGCAATTTTTCAAGTCGGGGATTCAGCTATAGGCTAACGGTAGAATGCGGCTTGTAGAGGGTTGTGCGCACCCACCCAGTACAACCGCATTACTTCATGCGCACAAGCCCCTGAGAGTCGCTTGCGGTGGGGGTAGCTAACATCTTTTGGGGTAAGGCTACACTCTATTTCTAATACGGCGATACATAATCATCGGGCAATCTCTCTCGGAACCACTCCCATAAAGCATTCAGTTCAGCCACATTAGACACAGCCGCCCATTCCCTCGCAACCCCATCCCTTGCCGCTATCGCATCTGATAGCGCACTGTCTAAGTCTTCGTACAATTGTTCGAAAGAGAACCCCAACACCTTCAGCGTTTCATGCCCCAGCATATTCTGACGCGTCCACAACAGCTCAAGTCTGGCCTCCTTCGTACTCGGGCAAGGGTCGCCAAAATCCCCTCTGTCTGTTCTCCAGTCCATATAAGCTTTGTGATGCTTTATCAGGGCAATCTGCGCTAGTTTGGCCTCATTGCTTCTCATGTACTCCGCTTGCTGCAAGACGCGCCTTGTTGCGGGGTCTAAGTCATCGTAACTCATCAAATTTTCCACTCAGATCTAGCTTGCGATAAGGGTAGGTTAGGCCAGCTCTTCCCGCTTAACCAGCGGAACGCTGTAATCTGGACGAATACTCTTGGAACCCGGCATAGCTCGCATCTCTTGCGGGAAGTGCCAAATATTGAAATCCTTATTCGGGAACGTATCGTAATGAAACACATCCCAGCCAAGCAAAGCAGCCATCCGCTCGAAGGCAAGTTCTTTAGCCACCGACAGTTCTAACCGTGGATTCAGATACTTCATATACCCAGAGTTCACAGCCCCCGTCAGGATGTCCACCACCTGCAATCCCAGATGGTGCTTAGAGTCGTGCATAGTCACCGACTTAACCAACGTCTTTATCCCGGCTCTAGCTAGCATGCGGTTAGCAATAATACCCGTTACTTCATCGTTCTTTTTGTACTTATCAATCTTCTGGTCAATGATGACTTCAACATCACTCTTAATCTGCTTAGCAACGTTCTTAACAAGCATCGTGTACGTCTGGTAAAAAGCCAGCTCTCTATCCATCTGCCAGTTGTTGTACATGTTCTTCACAACAATAATCGAATGGAAACAGCACGAATTCTTAAGCACCATTGCCAGCAGCTCAATGCAGATATTTGCCTGCCCTGCGCTGTTTTTAATTTTCGACCACTTTAACTCACCGACAATACCGTACTTGTCTTTCAGCTTCTGAACGCGCTCATTAAAGATATGCAGTGTGTCTTTACGAACACACAGCAAACCAATGCCGTAACAGCGGTCACTTCCTGTCGTACCACTCTCATCACCAAAGGCCACGTATTCCATGCACAATACCCACTATTAATTTAATGGATATTTTATGTCCAACCCAAGCGGCAAGCAATGTCTTGCTTTGTCAGCTTACTGTCACTCGTGCTCAATCTTGTTGGGTATCGTAACTGGGATTTCACTGCCGTACATGAGTGGTGGGTTGAGATAGGCTATACCATGCAAGCACCCTAAGAATCCTAGCAAATACATAATGATACCAATCAACTCCAGGCCGAGCTTGCGGTCTATCCCCGGAATTTCATCAGTGATGCTAACCTTCACCTCTTTGCCAACCAATTGGCTGTACGATGAAACAAAGGACTTGAAGACTTCGGCAGCTCTTGGAGAGTCAATGTTATGTGCCAGTGAATTCCGCAACTTGTTCAATTTATCCAAAGCAGCCCAAACATTTTTGGGGAATTCCATGCCCGGTAAATGAGATCCAAACATAGCATGTACTAGGTTTAGCTTATGGCTAAAGCCGAGCTTAATATTCTCAATCGGGCCGCTATCCCGGCAATGCAATTTCAGAATATCAAAAAGTAATTCCTCAACGAAAAGATGCCCTTTAAGTATGATTGAGGTGGTATCCATACCAACGTGCAGGTGCTTCTCGTACCTTGAGCATCTGGCTTCGTAAATGGCTTTAAGCCCTTCCTGTGTGCGCATCGTGTTCCATCCAGCAGTACCCGTTTTCATGCAGTGTACCAAAGCTATCACATACATGATTCCATACATTTAGCCATTGCAAACCATTAGCCCCGTTGGTGGTAAGACAACAAGCGGAGCCTCTGGCGACTTCATCAGGGTTATGTCAGTTAGTGAGGCTTATCAGGATGACCATGTACCCAAAGGGAGCGAGGCCGAACCGCTGGCAGAGCTTGCATATGGTCTGCAAGTACCGTGACCACCATAAACCTGTTTATCCCCTGTGGCGTCTCGCGACGGCGACAGAACGGGGCATCGGGCTAAAATGCGCTTCACTAAAAGTTTTTGGGATTGTTTAGAGACAGTGGCTACGTCATAGCTTTCAAGTTGAGTCAGTACGTGTTTGACGCTTGGAACGACACGCCGCTATGAGTTAACATCCCAATTACCACTATCAACCACAGCGGCTTTTTCAAGGGACATAACAGAGCATTTCTTACAGGCAAAAGAGACAGATTTTATTGTCTAACTACCTGTATTGTAAGGAATTTAGTGACTTGGTGCCGAAGGCCGGACTCGAACCGGCACGTATTTCTACGGTTGATTTTGAATCAACTGCGTCTACCGATTTCGCCACTTCGGCACTGAAGGGGATGCGGAAACGTGTTGGATTATACCTGCCGCGGGCGGCTATGCAAGTCACGATGTTGTCATACGCCGCTAAGTGCTGAAAAAATCAACGTTCTACAAGCTGTCGCCTCTCTCTTTATAAATCCTTTCCTTCTTAACCCCCTTTTATCCTCTTAATCCCTTACCCGCTGCCCCCTTCGATCCATAACGTTCATCCTTCCAGCACCCATCGTTGAACATTCCACATCAGCCCCTGCCCTTCCAACATCACAATCCGCCAGCACTTCAACCTTCCCTTCTCCCTTCTTCTGCCAGTCTTGCAAATAACCCGACTAGCGAAATATACGTTCGCGCCACTCTGCCGATATTTGTAAAAACAAAGCCTGCTAACAATCCGTAAAATAGCAATGCGACCATTCTTCATATATAATATTTTTTCCATCGTTTTATACCATCCAATAATGTTTAAACCGTCATATCGGTTAAAAGACCTATGACAATTAGCCTGTTTCTTTTTTTGCATTTCATTGAATACTTTGATGATTACCAGTCTCAATGGCGAACGCTATTACGTGGAGATAATGTATGCATGTACTCATGATTGACAAGCAGTCAATATTTATTGAAGGAATGGCATCAGTACTATCGCAATATATTCCGGAGGTAAAAGTTCGTGGGCTGAATAATCAAAAAGACATTGATGATACGCTTAATGAATTTCCGGCATCGTTAATTCTGCTCGATGGCGATGGTAATAAAACCTCAAGCCTCGAATTGCTGGATATTTTAGCTTGTCGTCATCCGAATATCCCCGTAGTGATGCTGATGAATAAATGTCAGCCGACATTATTACGGCTTTTTTTAAATCATCATGCCATGGCGTTTATCAGGCGTGATTCTCCCCCGGAAACCATCGCGCAAACGCTCCGTACCGCGTCGCTTGGCATGTTTTGTCTGCCACAGGAGAGCATTACGTTACTGGACAACGGGCAGAGCGCGCTTGCCCGCCTGAGTGAACGCCAGCGTGAAATCCTGAAACTACTGGCCGCCGGGGAGTCAAATAAACAAATTGGCCGCCATTTAAATATCAGCGCGGGCACGGTGAAAGCGCATCTGGAATCGATTTTCCGCCGTCTGAATGTGAATAACCGCACTCAGGCTGCGATGATGTATTCGGAAGAGTAGTCCTGATTGTCGTTATTTGATTCACGTTAGCTTGTTTTCGTTTTCCTGAGCGTAAAAGGAGCATTATGCGTGGGCATAATGCTCCTGTCGTTTAACTTAATTTCTTGGATAACTTGTTTGTACGCGCCACTGTCCACCGTTATTCACTAAGCGGATAAACGCGTGGCGATCGTTGGCGATATTATAAAAAGCCCCATTGCCATACGCTCTGCCCACGTTCGCAGTGCCATTCCCGCCCAGCGCAATGGTGAAATTAACCGCCGCGGTATGGTTGGCCGCGCCAGCACAGAACGCCTGAATGGTGTTACCGATCGAATTCCACGCCACATTCGCATCCGTCCATGTCGAAGCGGTATTCGTTTGCGGGCATCCCGGTTGGTTGGCAACAGTGCGCTGCTGCAGCCATGCGTCGGCTTTACCGACATGGCACGTCGTCATATGCCCGCCGGCGTTATCCTGATTCTGCGCCCATTGCGCGGCAGTCAGGCCCGCACCGGGCAGATTACAGGCCGGACCAACATTAACTGCCATCGCCGCTGTTGAAAAGCAAAATAGTGATACCGCAGCCACAGAAATAGTGCTGCGCGTTTTAACCTTACGTGAAAAAACAGAGTTTACAGACATAATCATCTCCTGCGAGTGAAATAAAGGAAGTGCGAATTCGCAGGATTAAATTAGCGCCGCAGTGTATTACTGAATATTTGCCAGATGACCAGTGCAGACGAGATAAATGGCCTGGGCCACTTCACGGAGCAGCAAAAAAAAAAATTTACTACTCCGCGTTAATTATTGGGTGGGCGTCTTCTTACGTGGTGCGCGTGGAGTTGGTATTTTTTTAGCAACAGAGCCTTTTTTAGCGACTGGCGTCTTTTTCACTCCCGCCGTTTTTTTACGTATCGGTGTTTTGCTGGATTTATCATCTTTGTGCATGGTGTGCCAAAAATAATAAATTGAGATTATCCCAATACCTACATCTTTTAAGATCCAGAACGGTAACTCCTGAGCCATTAATATCACGTTAAACAACAGGTAGGGTAAATTCAAACAGCCCTGCACGGTAAAACCGAACGCCGTAATTAAAAGCCCAATGCGATACCACAGTGGAATATCAAGCATACGGCTGCTAAGGGCACTAATAAAAATGATCGCCGCAATCGCCACATCCACCAGCGTGATGGCCCAAAAAAGGAGTTTAAGCGTCATGATGGTTCCCCTGGTTTGCGTCGCGGCGCACGGCGACGCGGTGCGGCTTTCACGCCGCGAGCTGCGCGTTTTAACTCACCGGCCACCTGTAAAATGTCATGCCCTTCGCGGCGGTTAAAGAAGTTGGCCAGCCAGGCAATCATGCCGACGCTTATCGCGCCCACAAAATAGCCGATCCCCATGGCGATATCGCTGTCTTTAAAGTTCATCCCCAGCCAGCGGGCAATAAACCCGCCGAGCGTGAAAGTGGTGCTCACGCTAATCGCGCCAATGATGATCCCGGCGGCCAGGCGCCCGTGTTGATGCAGTTTTTTCGGCTGCCAGAAAAACGACACGCTCAGCCCGCCGAACAATCCGGCGAGCGCGGCCAGCCCCTGGCTTAGCAATTGCAGCCCATCTGCGGCCATCGTATTTCCCTCCTGAACAGGCGGCCTCAACGAATGGGATGAGGCCGCAATAGCGACTACTGGCAAGGAGGAAGCGTGACGGTTGTGGCGTCGTTATCTGTAGTGAGATAACGCGTCGCGCTTTCCGGGCTGTAAATCAGGTGCTTGTTACTGCGCAGACCGCGCACGCTATCGATATCCGCGCTGTACCACTTGCCTTTGCCCGGCAGCGGTTTACCGCTCCACGGATCGCCGCCCAACTGCTTCTTGTTCAGCGCCCACACGCTCCATAGCGAGTCCTCCGCCTTGCCGCTCCAGCCCAGTTTGATGGCCTGATCGCGCGTGACGTAATCGGCTGGCAGCACGTCATCGCGGTTCAGGGTTTTGAGCAGAGCCGTCAGTTTTTTGTCATCCTGAACGGTTTTCTTATTCAGTTTTGCTAACTCTTGATTAGCCGCCTGCACCACCGCGCTGCACTGCGGCAATTCTGCCCACGCGGGCTGCGTTAGCAGCAGACCGACAAAGGTGACTATCGGCAGATATCGTTTCATCTCTTCACTCCTGGGATCAGTTAATCGGTGCCAGAAACAGCGCGCGTTCGGCGTCACGTCGGCGCGTCAGCCCCGCCAGAATCTTGCCGCCAGCTTTGTTCCAGCGCGGCAGTTGATCGGCCGCCTCCTGATACTGGCCCTGGTTGAGCAGGCGCAGCAGCGTTGAGTTCTGCAGGTTGCCAAGCCCGACGTTAAAGGCGAAGGCGACCAGCGCGTCGAACTGGTTCTGGTTAAGATCCACCGTCACATACTTGTGGATGCCGCGTTCGGTCATCCCGAGATCGGCGCGCAACAGATCTTCCGCCTCCACTTTGCTCAGCGCTTGGGGGAAGTTTTCATTGGGCAAAATCAAATGCCCGTAGCCGATGGTCCATTTGCCTACCGCGTCGCGGTACTTCTCAAGGCTTAGCCCTTCGAAAGATTTAATCAGCGTCAGCCCGGCAGCGCCGGTGCTCAGGGGTTGATTAGCCATTGTCATCGCTCCTGTCAGTTACTTGAGGAAGAACTTGTCGGGTGTACTCTTCGATAAGCCGCAGCACGCTCTCCGGCGGCTCCAGTACAGTGAACTGCATTTCGATATCCACATGCCCGCTGTCGCGCCCGTTGCTTCCATGGCTCGGCGGCGACATGCTGACGTGAAAACGGCTGACCGCGTCGTCAGGTGTGCCGGACATTGCGCTCTGCTGTTCCACCGCGTCGGTACGCACGGTAAGAAACACTTTCATTTTCTCGAGCATCAGCCCGCGCGGCGTCGCGAGCGCTACCAGCGGCAACTCAAAGTGGTGGCGATCATCAAGTGCCATTTCGATGATCTTCGGCACCAGCCGCCCGTCGTCGCTGTGTTCAAAAAAAGGATCCAGTGCCTGCATGTACTGGTGTGCGATAAGCTGGTTTGCCGCCGAGGCCGCATGCTGCATGCCGCGGGTGATATCGGCCAGCGTCACACCCGAAGCAGAAGGTGGCGTACCGTCGCCCGGAGAGGGGGGCGGATCCTGTGGTGGATCGGCAGGCGGTAATCCGGCGATATCGTCGGGTGGCGGATCGGCAGGTGGCAGCCCGGCCCCCTCCTCCGGCGCAGGCTGCGGCGCGGGGGAATCCGCCTTCGGTGCCGCGCCACGGTTGCCGCGAAGCCAGTCTTTCATTGACATAGTGCGCTCCGTGAGAAATGAGGCTGCCAGGCAGCCTCAGGGTGGAGATAGCGAGAATTACGCCGGCGCTTTTTCCGCTGTGGCAGGCGTTTCGGGGTAGGCATCAAGCTGTTTCGATTCCAGCTTTTTCGCCTCTGACGGCAGGATAGCCGGGCGTGTTGCGGCATCCGTCAGGAAATCAATCACGCGCATCAGAGCTTCCGGCGGTGGCTGACGTTTAACCTGGGTATGGATGCTGTACTTCGCGCGGGTATCGCTGGAGCGGGTTTGCTGGGCTTTGTGCGAGACGCGACCGGTGATTTTCACGCTGAACGGCCCCCAGCCAACAGACGCTTCCAGCGAGGCTTCCGCTTCGGTCTGGCTGCTGCTGGCTTCGCTCTGGGAGACTTCCAGCTCGAAGTCGATGGTGCCCTCTTCGATGCTGATGTTAGGGTGGGAAATGGCCGCCAGCAGCGGGATGCGCATGGTCTTTTTCACCACGCCCTGGATAACGCCCTTGTCATCCACCACGGTTTCGTCGTAGTCAAACTGCACCGACTCCGCCTTACCGTCCTTGATACACACCGAGAGCAGGAAGTCGGCGTACGCTTTACTCGCCTGCACCTGCGCTTTGATCATTGCCTGCAGTGGGCCGCCAATCATGTGCTCCAGCGGCAGTGCATTAATGACCGATCCAATAAATTGTGAATCCATAATGCATACTCCTGTGGGTTATACGAAAACATCGCGTTGCGAATCCGCAAACCCACAGTAATAGAGCGAAGAGGCTGAAAATATTGGCTGGATGGCGGTAAAAAACGGGGAAAATGGCCTAAGACACGTGCCCGGTTAAACAGGTTTTAAAAACAGCGCGCGCTCGGCTTCACGCCGCCTTGTCAGCCCGGCCAGCACTTTACCGCCCGCTTTGTTCCAGCGCAGAAACTGATCTGCCGCCTGCGCGTACTCCCCCTGGTTGAGCAGTTTAAGCAGCGTCGAGCTCTGCAAATTGCCTGCGCCAAGGTTAAAGGTAAATGCCACCAGCGCATCAAACTGGTTCTGATTGAGATCCACCGTCACGGCTTTGTGTACCCCACGCTCGGTCATCAGCAGATCGGTACGCAGGAGCGCTTCGGCCTCGGCTTCGGTAATCGGGTGGGAGAAGTTTTCATTCGGTAAGATCAAATGTCCGTAGCCAATGGTCCACTTACCCACGGCATCTTTGTATTTTTCCAGCCTAAGCCCTTCAAAAGATTTAATTAGCGCCAGGCCGCCAGCGCCTGTACTTTGCGGTTGATTCACCATGGTGGTTGCTCCGGGTTTGTGGGTGGGTACAGCACCTTTTGAGGATGGTTCGGACACATCGTGTTGCAAAGTCACCGCGCCAAAATAGCCGTATGGAAAATCCGAAAATAGCGGCCTGCGGCGTGCCATACACCGCCATACATTAACGAAACGGGCGGTATATACACCCGCAAGCTGCCGCAGAGCCTGCCGATGCCCTACACTTCATGCGTCTCCCTCTAAATCAAAGGAATCCGTGATGAGCATCATTAAAAGTTACGCCGCACCGCAGGCTGGTGCCGCCCTGGAGCTGCAGGAGTATGACGCTGGCCCACTGGCGGCGGAAGATGTGGAAGTGCAGGTGGATTACTGCGGGATCTGCCATTCGGATCTCTCGATGATCGATAACGAATGGGGCTTCTCCCAGTATCCGCTGGTCGCCGGACATGAAGTGATTGGCCGCGTGGTGGATCTGGGCAGCGCAGCACAAAATAAAGGTCTGAAAATCGGACAACGCGTGGGCATCGGCTGGACGGCGCGCAGTTGTGGGCACTGTGATGCCTGTATTGATGGCAATCAGATCAACTGCCAGGAAGGCGCGGTGCCAACCATTCTCAACCGCGGTGGTTTTGCCGATAAACTGCGCGCCGACTGGCAATGGGTGATCCCGCTGCCGGACAGCATTGATATCGAAACCGCCGGCCCACTGTTATGTGGCGGCATTACCGTGTTTAAACCGCTGCTGATGCACAACATCACCGCCACCAGCCGCGTTGGCGTGATCGGTATCGGCGGGCTGGGCCATATCGCTATTAAACTGCTGCACGCGATGGGCTGCGAAGTAACGGCGTTTAGCTCGAACCCGGCGAAAGAGGCAGAAGTGCGTATTATGGGGGCCGATTACGTGGTGAACAGCCGCGATGCGGATGCGCTAAAAGCGCTGGCGGGTCAGTACGATCTGATCATCAACACGGTAAACGTTGATCTGAACTGGCAGCCCTACTTTGAGGCACTCACCCACGGCGGGCATTTTCACACCGTTGGCGCGGTGCTGAAGCCGCTCGAAGTCCCGGCCTTTACGCTGATCGCAGGCGATCGCAGCGTTTCCGGCTCCGCAACCGGCACACCGTATGAACTGCGTAAGCTGATGAAATTCGCCGGACGCGCGAAAGTGGCACCGACGACGGAGATGTTCCCGATGTCGCAGATTAACGAAGCGTTGCAGCACGTGCGCGACGGCAAAGCCCGTTACCGCGTGGTGTTAAAAGCGGATTTCTGATGTGAAAAAGCCCGGCGCTATGGCCGGGCTTTTTTTATTTCGCAATAGCAGCAAACACTTCCGCAATCGCGACAGCCCCCGGATCGGTTACCCCGTCGAGATTTTCGCTGTTCACATACGATGAGCGCCCGGCACCCGCTTTTTGCATTGTCGCCGTGCTGTCCGCACCAGTTTTAGCCGCAGCGACCGCGGCATCCAGCCCGCTATCGCGTAGCGCTTCAAGCGCCGGTTGCAGCGCGTCGATCAGCGTCCGATCGCCGAGATCCGCACCGCCGTAATGTTTCATCTGCTTCAGACCCAGCAGTAACGCTGCCGGCAACGGCGTACCGTTGTGTACGGCCTGACCTGCGGCGGTGAAGAAAATCGACATCAGTACGCCGCTGGAACCGCCCATCACTGTCGCCAGCCGCTCGCCAACCAGTTGCAGCAGTTGCGAGGTGTTGTTCAACGGCAGAGCATTCTGCTCCAGCAACTGTTTGATTTCCCGCGCCCCTTCAGCAAAGGTGGAACCAGTATCGCCATCGCCCACTTTCGCATCCAGCGCGTTAAGCCGATTTTCCAGGCCAATCAATGTATTCACCGCCGTACTGACCAGCGCTTTCACCTGCGGGTTGTCGGATGGTTCAATCTCCAGTCCGTCATACACCGCACTGTGTGGCTGGGTTTTCATCGGCGCGAATGGCACCGGTTTCTGCCAGCCTACGGTCTGCACATCAGCGCAAATCGCCTGCTCGAAAGTGTCATTCAGGCGCAAGACGGATAGCGAAAACCCTTTCATATCCAGTGAACTGACCAGCGGCGCGGGGCCAATCAGATAGGCGATTTGCTCTTTAAAGGTTGAGTGCGCCAGTTCTTTAGTCAGCAGCGCCATTTCCAGCGCCGAGACGCCGCCGAGGTTGTTAATCAGCACCGCCATCCGATCGTCACCTACCGCCGCTTTTAGCGGTTTAACCAGCGTATCGATAAGCTCCTTGCTGTTGTGCGTATCAACAGTGGTCGCGCCAGGTTCGCCGTGGATCCCCAGCCCCAGCTCGACTTTCCCGTGCTGAATGCGCCCCTCTTCACTATCGCCGCCCGGCAGGTTGCAGGTCTCCATCGCCAGCCCGAGGCTGAAAACGTTGTCGCAGGCCTGCTGAGCGATATCGCGCACTTCGCTCAGCGACTTACCGTGTTCCGCAGCATGACCCGCAATCTTATGCACCAGCGCTGTACCGGCGATGCCGCGCGGCTGCTTGTTGTCCGGCAGGGCGATGTCGTCTGCGACAATCACCATTTCCACCTTCAGGCCGTAGCGCTTGGCTTTCTCTGCCGCGAGGCCGAAGTTCAGCCGGTCGCCGGTGTAATTCTTCACGATCAGCAGACAGCCGCGATCGCCGGTGACTGCCACAATCGCGTTCAGCACCGCATCCACGCTTGGCGAAGCGAAGACATCACCACAGACGGCGGCGGTGAGCATCCCTTTGCCGACAAAACCGGCATGCGCCGGTTCATGCCCGGAACCACCGCCGGAAATCACCGCGACGCGGCTTTTATCCCAGTCGGCGCGGGCCACAATACGAATAGCGGGATCGATATCAAGTCGAACGAGGTTGCCGTGTGGTGCAGAAATTACCAAACCTTCAATGGCATCATTGACCAGCTGTTTGCGGTCATTGAAAAAGAATCTGGACATAATATTCCAAAAAGTTGTGAATCGTTCCTCAAGCATAGCCCGCGCGGTGCGGGACGGGGTAAAGAACAGATTTTACTGAATGGGTTTTACGGTGCTTTGCGACCAAAATCCACCGCGTAACCGCGCAGGTTGCGCAGCGTGTCGAGACGGTTGCCCAGCACAATCGCGCCGATAATCGCCAGTACCAGCAACGCAGCGTGCAGATACCTGGCAATATGCGAATCCAGCAGAAAGAACCCGGCGATGGCCGGAAGTGAAAAAACGACCCACAGACTGCTCAGCGTGTTTTCCGCCGCGCTAAAACGGGCGAGCACCCGGTCTGCCTGTGACTCTTGCGGCGAACCGCGTCGCACGGTGCCAACCTGCTGCGCCAGCGCATCCGCTCGCTGGATCAGCCAGCGTACCAGGCTCAGCGCAATAATGGCCACCAGCAGTTCAAGTACCAGCACCGCACTATCGCAGAGCATGGAAAGCGCCCACTGCGCGCCAAGCATTGCTATGGTAACCAGCGCACTCAACAAACAAGAGACGATCATGGCTGAAAGATGCGTTGCTGCGCGTATCAACATGCGGTGCTCCTTGCAGAAAAAAGAAGAGAGGCCTCAGCCTCTCTTTTCAGGTATCCACTAGCTTTTACGCGTCATCAGCCACAGACTAATGAGGAAAAAGCTGGCGCTCGGCAACAGCGCGCCGACGACCGGCGGAATGCCGTACACCAGCGTCAACGGGCCGAAAATCTGATCCAGCACGTAGAAGACAAAGCCGAAACTAATACCGGTGACAACACGTACGCCCATCGCCACGCTACGCAGCGGCCCGAAGATAAACGACAGCGCCATCAGCATCATCACCGCCACGGACAGCGGCTGGAAGATTTTGCTCCACATATTGAGCTGGTAGCGCCCGGAATCCTGGCCACTCGATTTGAGGTACTTCACGTAGTTGTGCAAACCGCTGATCGAGAGCGCGTCCGGATCCAGCGCCACCACGCCAAGTTTGTCCGGCGTCAGGTTCGTTTTCCAGGTGCCGCTCACGGTTTGCGCACCGGTAACTTGTTTCGGGTCCGTCAGATTAGATTCATCAACCTGCGACAGTCGCCAGAGTTTCTCCTGCGGATCGAACTTCGCCGACGCGGCATAACGCACCGACTGCAAACGACGCTCTTTATTGAAGGCATAAATGCTCACGCCGCCGAGTTCATCGTCGCCTTTTACACGCTCAATATAGATAAAGTTATTACCATCTTTCGCCCACAAACCTGACTGCGTGGAGAGCAGCGAGCCGCCATACATCGACTGCGCACGCTGGTTACGCGCCATTTGCTCACCCTGCGGCGCGACCCACTCGCCAATCGCCATGGTCAGCAGCACCAGCGGAATAGCGGTTTTCATTACCGACAGCGCCACCTGCATGCGGGTGTAGCCGGAAGCCTGCATGACCACCAGCTCACTGCGCTGCGCCAGCATGCCCAGCCCTAACAGCGCGCCAAGCAGCGCCGCCATCGGGAAGAAGATCTGAATATCTTTCGGGATGCTGAGAATGGTGTACATCCCGGCGCCCAGCGCGTCATAGCTCCCCTGGCCTGCTTTTTTCAGCTGATCGACAAACTTGATAATGCCGGAGAGCGACACCAGCATGAACAGCGTCATCATGATGGTGGTGAAAATGGTTTTACCGATATAGCGGTCAAGTACGCCAAAAGCCTGCATTATAGCGCTCCTTTACGCGTAAAACGGGCGCGAACCCGGCGCATTGGCACCGTATCCCACAAGTTCAGCACCACAGCCAGCGCTAAATAGGCCAGGTTTACCAGCCACATCCACACCAACGGATCGAGTTTGCCTTTCGCACCGTTCGAGCGCAGCGTGGTTTGCAGCAGGAAGAAGACCAGATAAAGCAGCATGGCGGGGAGCATCGACAGTACGCGGCCCTGACGCGGGTTGACCACGCTCAGCGGCACCACCATCAGCGCCATCATAACGACCGTAAACACCAGCGTTAAGCGCCAGTGCAGTTCGGCGCGCGCGCGCGGCGTATCGGTTTTGAATAGCGTGCGCATGTCCATCTGCTCGGTATCTGACGGATCGAGCGCCACCGCCTGGTGACCAATAATCGCCTGATAGTTCTGGAAATCAGTGATGCGGAAATCGCGCAGCATGGCGGTGCCTTCAAAACGAGTACCGGTATTGAGCGTCACCACCTGAGAGCCATCTTTATGCTGCGAGAGATGTCCAGAATCCGCCACGACGACTGATGGACGGGCGGAACCTTTAGTACGAATCTGCGCCAGGAAGACATTCTTGAAGTTTTTGCCCTCAACGCCTTCGATAAACAGCACCGAATTGCCATCCGTCGCCTGCTGGAATTGCCCTTGTGCCAGCGCCGCCATGCCGGGGTTCGCTTTCGCGTCGGCAAGCACCTGATCCTGATGGCGGGAAGACCACGGGCCCGCCCACATAACGTTGACCGCAGCGACAATGCCGGTGAATAACGCGAGGATCATCGCCGCTTTCACCAATACCGCGCGGCTCAGGCCGCAGGCGTGCATCACGGTGATTTCACTTTCGGTATAAAGTTTGCCCAGCGTCATCAACAGACCGAGGAACAGACTCAACGGCAGGATAAGCTGCGCCATTTCCGGCACGCCCAGCCCCAGCAGTGAGAGCACGAGGTTCGTCGGGATTTCGCCATCAGCGGCTGCGCCTAAAATCCTGACCAGTTTCTGACAAAAGAAAATCAGAAGCAGGATGAATAGGATCGCAAGCTGGCTTTTTAGCGTCTCCCGTACCAGATATCTTATGATTATCACTTTAAATACGCCCGTAAAAACCAGTGTTTTTGCTGGAAAATAGCTTGTTTCATGGCTTAAACGTCATTTATTCTCTTGAGTCGTCGAAATGATCGCTAAGATTAATATACTCAGCGGATACGCGCGTAAGACCCGATTTTGACGTGCCGAAACCGAAGTAACATTAAGATTAACACGAAGTCACCGCAACAGCGGACACGAGTTACGAAAGCTTGCAATTCTATCCGTAGCCGCCGCCGTTGTCTTTAAGATTCAGGAGCGTAGTGCATGGAGTTCAGTGTAAAAAGCGGTAGCCCGGAGAAACAGCGGAGTGCCTGCATCGTTGTGGGCGTCTTTGAACCGCGCCGGCTCTCTCCGATCGCCGAGCAACTCGATAAAATCAGTGACGGCTACATCAGTGCGCTGCTGCGTCGCGGGGAACTGGAAGGCAAGCCGGGGCAGACGTTGTTGCTGCACCACGTACCGAATGTCCTCTCCGAACGTATTTTGCTGATTGGCTGTGGTAAAGAGCGTGAACTGGACGAGCGCCAGTATAAGCAGGTGATTCAAAAAACCATTAACACGCTGAATGATACCGGCTCAATGGAAGCCGTCTGCTTCCTGACCGAACTGCATGTAAAAGGGCGGAATACTTACTGGAAAGTACGCCAGGCCGTTGAGACCGCGAAAGAGACCCTTTACAGCTTCGACCAGCTGAAAACCAACAAAAGCGAGCCGCGCCGCCCGCTGCGTAAAATGGTGTTCAACGTGCCTACCCGCCGCGAGCTGACCAGCGGCGAGCGCGCCATTCAGCACGGTCTGGCGATTGCCGCCGGTATCAAAGCGGCGAAAGATCTCGGCAATATGCCGCCAAATATCTGTAACGCGGGCTACCTCGCGTCTCAGGCGCGCCAGTTAGCTGACACCTACAGCAAAAATGTGGTGACCCGCGTGATTGGCGAGCAGCAGATGCGCGAGCTGGGCATGCACTCGTACCTCGCGGTCGGCCAGGGTTCGCAAAACGAATCGCTGATGTCGGTGATTGAATACAAAGGCAACCCGGCGGAAGATGCGCGTCCAATCGTGCTGGTAGGTAAAGGCCTGACTTTTGACTCCGGCGGTATCTCCATCAAGCCTGCTGAAGGCATGGATGAGATGAAGTACGACATGTGCGGCGCGGCGGCGGTGTATGGCGTGATGCGCATGGTTGCTGAACTGCAACTGCCGATCAACGTAATTGGCGTGCTTGCTGGCTGTGAAAACATGCCTGGCGGGCGCGCTTATCGTCCGGGCGACGTGCTGACCACTATGTCCGGCCAGACGGTAGAAGTGCTGAACACCGACGCCGAAGGCCGTCTGGTACTGTGCGACGTGCTGACTTACGTTGAGCGTTTCGAGCCGGAAGCAGTAATCGATGTCGCGACATTGACCGGTGCGTGTGTGATTGCGCTCGGCCACCACATCACCGGACTGCTGTCGAACCACAACCCGCTGGCGCACGAACTGATTGGCGCGTCCGAGCAGGCGGGCGATCGCGCGTGGCGTTTGCCGATGGCCGATGAGTATCAGGAACAACTGGAATCTAACTTCGCGGATATGGCGAACATTGGCGGCCGTCCCGGCGGGGCAATCACCGCTGGCTGCTTCCTTTCTCGCTTTGCCCGTAAATATAACTGGGCGCACCTGGACATCGCCGGTACTGCATGGCGTTCCGGTAAAGCCAAAGGCGCAACCGGTCGTCCGGTGGCGTTGCTGTCGCAGTTCCTGCTGAACCGCGCCGGGTTTAACGGCGAAGAGTAAGCCTCATAAGGCCGGATAGCGGTGTTTGCCGGATGGCAGCTACGCCTTATCCGGCCTGGAGCCTCAGCAATGCTGAATTCAATACCCAATAGATTTCGCGTTGCATCGCGGCGGCAACTGAGCAAATCCCCGGCAGCATAGATAACTATGTGACCGGGGTGCGCCACAAATCTGCCGGGAGCAGATTTGAACGCTGCCTGTAGCGGCCCCTTGAGGGCGAGGCCCGGGGATGGGCCGACTATTCGCAGCCAACAAAGAGGCAGCGTGAAAGACCGACAGCAATAGCGTTTAAATCCTCAACCAAAAGCCCCATATATGAAAAATGCGACGTTCTACCTTCTGGACAATGATACCCAACAGGATGGCTTAAGCGCCGTCGAACAACTGGTGTGTGAAATTGCCGCAGAACGTTGGCGTAACGGTAAACGCGTGCTGATCGCCTGTGCCGATGAGCAACAAGCTATTCGTCTGGATGAAGCGCTGTGGGCACGCCCGGCGGAAAGCTTTGTCCCGCACAACCTGGCAGGCGAAGGACCTCGCGGCGGTGCGCCAGTGGAGCTGGCCTGGCCTCAAAAACGCAACAGCAGCCCGCGCGATATTTTGATCAGCCTGCGCGCGGAATTTGCAGATTTTGCCACCGCTTTCACAGAAGTGATAGACTTCGTTCCTCACGAAGATTCTCTGAAACAACTGGCGCGCGAACGCTATAAAGCGTACCGCATGGCTGGTTTCAACCTGAACACGGCAACCTGGAAATAATGGAAAAGACATACAACCCCAAAGATATCGAACAGCCGCTGTACGAGCAGTGGGAAAAGCAGGGCTATTTCAAACCGAACGGTGATGAAAGCCAGGAAAGCTTCTGCATCATGATCCCGCCGCCGAACGTCACCGGCAGTTTGCATATGGGCCACGCCTTCCAGCAGACCATCATGGATACCATGATCCGTTACCAGCGCATGCAGGGCAAAAACACCCTGTGGCAGGTCGGTACCGACCACGCCGGTATCGCGACCCAGATGGTGGTGGAGCGTAAAATTGCCGCGGAAGAAGGTAAAACCCGCCACGACTACGGCCGTGACGCCTTTATCGAAAAAATCTGGCAGTGGAAGGCAGAATCGGGCGGCACCATCACCAACCAGATGCGCCGTCTCGGCAACTCCGTGGACTGGGAGCGCGAGCGCTTCACCATGGACGAAGGCCTTTCTAACGCCGTAAAAGAAGTGTTCGTCCGCCTGTATAAAGAAGACCTGATTTACCGCGGCAAACGCCTGGTGAACTGGGACCCGAAACTGCGCACGGCGATTTCCGATCTGGAAGTGGAAAACCGCGAGTCGAAAGGCTCAATGTGGCATATCCGCTACCCGCTGGCTGACGGCGCGAAAACCGCCGACGGTAAAGATTATCTGGTAGTTGCCACTACGCGTCCGGAAACCCTGCTCGGTGATACCGGCGTGGCGGTGAACCCGGAAGATCCGCGCTACAAAGATCTGATTGGCAAATTCGTGGTGCTGCCGCTGGTCAACCGCCGTATTCCGATTGTCGGCGACGAACACGCCGACATGGAAAAAGGCACCGGCTGCGTGAAAATCACCCCGGCGCACGACTTTAACGACTATGAAGTCGGCCGTCGCCACAAGCTGCCGATGATCAACATCCTGACCTTTGACGGCGATATCCGTGAAAGCGCACAAGTGTACGACACCAACGGCAATGAATCCGACGTTTACCCGGCGGATATCCCGGCAGAGTTCCAGAAGCTGGAGCGTTTTGCCGCGCGTAAAGCGATTGTCGCGGCGGTGGACGCGCTTGGCCTGCTGGAAGAGATCAAACCGCACGACCTGACCGTTCCGTACGGCGATCGCGGCGGCGTGGTTATCGAACCGATGCTCACCGACCAGTGGTACGTCCGTGCGGATGTGCTGGCGAAACCGGCGGTAGAAGCGGTGGAAAACGGCGATATCCAGTTTGTGCCGAAACAGTACGAAAACATGTATTTCTCCTGGATGCGTGATATTCAGGACTGGTGTATCTCCCGCCAGTTGTGGTGGGGCCACCGTATTCCGGCGTGGTACGACAACGATGGCAACGTTTATGTTGGCCGCAACGAAGAGGAAGTGCGCCAGGAAAACAATCTGGCCGCCGATGTTGCCCTGCGCCAGGACGACGACGTGCTGGATACCTGGTTCTCCTCCGCGCTGTGGACCTTCTCGACCCTCGGCTGGCCGGAAAACACCGACGCGCTGCGCCAGTTCCACCCGACCAGCGTGATGGTTTCTGGCTTCGACATCATCTTCTTCTGGATTGCGCGCATGATCATGATGACCATGCACTTCATCAAAGATGAAAATGGCAAGCCGCAGGTGCCGTTTAAAACGGTCTATATGACCGGTCTTATCCGCGACGACGAAGGCCAGAAGATGTCCAAATCCAAGGGCAACGTCATTGACCCGCTGGATATGGTTGACGGTATTTCGCTGGCGGATCTGCTGGAAAAACGCACCGGTAACATGATGCAGCCGCAGCTGGCGGAGAAAATCCGCAAGCGCACCGAGAAACAGTTCCCGGACGGCATTGAACCGCACGGCACCGACGCCCTGCGCTTCACCCTCGCGGCGCTGGCTTCTACCGGTCGTGACATCAACTGGGATATGAAGCGCCTGGAAGGTTACCGTAACTTCTGTAACAAGCTGTGGAACGCCAGCCGCTTTGTACTGATGAACACCGAAGATCAGGATTGCGGCTTCAACGGCGGCGAAATGGTGCTGTCGCTGGCAGACCGCTGGATCCTCGCGGAATTCAACCAGACCATCAAAGCCTACCGTGAGGCGCTGGATAACTTCCGCTTCGATATCGCCGCAGGCATTCTGTATGAGTTCACCTGGAACCAGTTCTGCGACTGGTATCTGGAGCTGACCAAACCGGTAATGAACGGTGGTACTGAAGCGGAACTGCGCGGTACCCGCAACACGCTGGTCACCGTGCTGGAAGGTCTGCTGCGCCTTGCGCATCCGATCATTCCGTTTATCACTGAAACCATCTGGCAGCGCGTGAAAGTGCTGAAAGGCATTACCGCCGACACCATCATGCTGCAGCCGTTCCCGCAGTACGACGCGGCGCAGGTGGATGAGAAAGCGCTGGCAGACACCGAGTGGCTGAAGCAGGCGATCATCGCGGTACGTAACATTCGCGCCGAAATGAACATCGCACCGGGTAAACCGCTGGAGCTGCTGCTGCGTAGCGCGAGCGAGGACGCGAAGCGCCGTGTGAACGACAACCTGAGCTTCCTGCAAACGCTGGCGCGTCTGGAGAGCATTACCATTCTGCCTGCCGACGATAAAGGCCCGGTTTCGGTAACCAAAATCGTTGATGGCGCAGAGCTGCTGATCCCGATGCTGGGTCTTATTGACAAAGAGGCGGAGCTGGCGCGTCTGGCGAAAGAAGTGGCGAAAGTTGAGCAGGAAATTGGCCGCATCGAAAGCAAACTGGGCAACGAAGGTTTCGTGGCGCGCGCGCCGGAAGCGGTAATTGCCAAAGAGCGCGAGAAGCTGGATGGCTATGCGGAAGCGAAAGCGAAGCTGATTGAGCAGCAGGCGGTTATCGCCGCGCTGTAATCACCGCGCATAAGAAAAAGCCGGGTATCGCTGCCCGGCTTTTTTATTTTGCAGGCCAGATAAGGCGTCACCGCCATCCGGCAAGTTTTCCCGAATTACAGTACCGCCGGGTAGAACGACAAACCGCGAGCCAGCAGGTTCGCCGGATCTTTTGCGGGCTGCACACCATGGTCTTCCAGCGGCAGCGCTTCCAGGTCACCATGAACATGGGTATTTTCCAGCAAATAACGGGTCATACGCACTTTCGCCCACGGCCATGCCAGGAACAGCGTGACGCCACACACCAGCATATTGGTAATGGAAATCCAGAACATACGCCCCATCGCCACCGTCGAGGAGAAACGAATGTTCCCTTCCAGCGCAAGTTGCCCGTAAATATAGGCGCGCAGTTTCACAAACGCGAAAAGGAAGCAGACAATCGCCCCGGCAATATAGATCAAATAGCTCAGCACCAATTTGCCGTAAATCGGCCCCATCATCATCGCTAATTGTTCCGGATCGCCACCTGCTGCGTAGGCATTCTCTTGCAGAGTCATCAGTGACGGCATAACCAGTACCATTACCAGCAAAATAAACGGTACAAACAGCAGCATCGATAGCACCACAATGGTGATGCATTTTTTCATTGAAATTTCAGCGGAGAATTTCAGTTTGCCGTACTGCAAATTATTAATCAGCATGCCAAACCATTGCGCAACATATACGCCCTGCATAATGGCAATCCCCAGCAGCAATACCAATGTACCGATACCAATTATCACAGAAATAGCGCCATATGAGCCGCTACTTAATGCAGACGTCACAAAGAGGGAGAACACCACCACCGAGGCGATAATAACCAGCAACGGGCATCCCATCATCACCCACCAGGCACGCAACGGACTGGCGTAGAAATTAAAACGCACACCGTTAATCTCTGTCATCAGCATTTGATAACGCAGGCCCTGAGTAATCAACCACGGGAAGAAAATCAGGAACAGCCCCATCATACAGAGCTGTAACAGCACGTTCTGGTAGGCCACGTTAATAAAGAAAATCACATACAGCACCAGCAGGCAGAGCCAGCCGACAAAAATAGAACGCCCGGTCGCGTGATAAGAAAAACGCGCACCGCTAAGTTCAGTATTCTCATAAAAATAACGACGCGCGCGCACTAACGCCCACGGCAAATATAACCCCAGCGTTATTAAGGTCAGTAAAATATTAACCAGCCAAACCACGAAATAGCCTTTCCCGCTGCCCTGAAAGAGAAAACGGCGCACGGGAACCGCCACGGAACCATGAGTTTCGGGAGTCATAACAATCCTTATCGAAAAAAAGAAGCCAGGAAAAAGGCAGTCAACCATAACAATATTGCGAAATGGTTATCTCCACTATTAAGTCTAAATAGCTGCCGGTCAAAAAAATAGCGCCCAATATTCCTGGTCTTGCCAGAACGCCCCTGTAGTGGTATTAAGCAGGATCAGCTTATAACCCCGAAAACAGAGTGCAGAGATGAATGTGACCGCGCCGGTAGAGGTAAAAATGCGCCGGATTGCTGCCGCCGACAACGCAGCAATCGCATCTGTGATCCGCCAGGTATCTGCGGAATATGGCCTCACTGCCGATAAAGGCTACACCGTTGCCGACCCCGAACTGGATGAGCTCTATCAGCTTTATAACCGACCGGGTTGCGCCTATTGGGTGGTGGAGCAAAACGGCGAAGTCGTGGGCGGCGGCGGCGTCGCGCCGCTGAAATGTAGCGAGCCGGATATCTGCGAACTGCAAAAAATGTATTTCCTGCCCAGCGCGCGTGGGCAAGGGCTGGCGAAGAAACTGGCGCTGATGGCGCTGGAACATGCCCGCGCGCAGGGCTTTAGCCGCTGTTATCTGGAAACCACTGCATTTCTGACCGATGCCATTGGGCTTTATGAGCACCTTGGTTTTGAGCATATCGACGGCCCGCTCGGCTGCACCGGTCACGTAGACTGTGAAGTGCGGATGCTGAAAACGCTGTGAGGCCAACGCGTACCGGCGTTTTACACCGGTACGCCGCTGTGAAAACGAAACTCCGCATCCGGTGTGGAGATAAGCGCCGCTTCCACTTCACCGAAATGGCGTACGCGCGGGCTGATATCCGTAGTCGAAATCTGCTGCGCCAGCGCCAGGTAATCCTGATAATGGCGCGCTTCTGAACGCAGCAACGACAGGTAAAATTTCTGCAAGTCATCGTCAAGCCACGGCGCCAGTGCAGCAAAACGCTCGCAGGAACGCGCTTCGATATAGGCACCGCAGATTAACTTATCGACCAATGTCAGCGGTTCATGCGTGCGAACCTCTTTTAGCATCCCTTTCGCATAACGGCTGGCGGTAATTTTCACGTAGGGAATGTTACGGGCGAGCATCGCTTCCCGCACCTGCCAGAAGTGGTGCAACTCCTCTTTGATCAGCAGCACCATGCTGTCAATCAGCGCCTGGCCCCAGGCATCGTCCGTTTGCGGCATCACACTTTTGCCAATCTGCTTATGCAACGCGACAAAATCCGGCTCCGGTCCTTCGCGAAAGGTAAATTCTTCATAGGGTTTCAGCCACGCCAGTAGCGCGTCCGACCCGCTTTTATCCGCCACATAACGGCGCACCAGCAGCATGGCGGTTTGCGCCGCTTTCAGTTCACACACCATATGATCGGTAAGCAGCAGCGGCAGCATTGATGGATCGCGCGCTTTGTCCAACCAGGATTGCGGTGTCGGGCAGTGCAGAAAGTTTAAAACCGGGGAGAGTATTTGCGGGTAATCCATTGTGGTTCCTTGCATTGCGGCAGCGAGCGCTGCCGCAATATTTACTCAGTGACGAACACCGTCATCTTCTTCGTCGACGTAATCCTCGTCGTCATCGTCACCCTCTTCGCCGTTCGGGTCTTCGTAGTAGGTTCCCCAACCGTCGTATTCCACATCGAATTTCTCAGCCAGGTTAAGCAGTTGCTCAACTTGCGCGTCGATCAAATCGGCATTCAGCGCGCTTTCGCTCAGCACATCGCAGCAGATAACCACTTCACCTTCGTCCAGTTCCAGCTCTTCCGGCTCTGTTACTTCGTAGCCCAGTTTAAAGGCTTCAACAGCGGCTTTTTCCAGCGTTTCGAAATCATCTGCCGACAGGTGATGCTCAATGGTATACAGCGCATCAGGATCGCTGCCGTCTTCGAGCAGTTCTTCAATAATCAAACGCGTCTCTTCGCGCTGTTCTTCCAGGTGTTCCGGGTTCGCCATGGCTCGTTCCTCATCAATGTGGCAGATACACTTATTGTCACACACCGCTGGCATTGCCTCCACTCCTCGCCGAAAAGATTTATATTCCGGTGTTGCAAATGCATATTCATACATATAAATTGAATTTTAATTCAATAAGTGGCCTTCGCCATGTGAGGGGAATATGTCCGCGTTTTATCAAAAGCATTTTTTGAAACTGCTCGATTTTACACCTGCTGAAATCAATACCCTGCTGCAACTCGCCGCTCAGCTGAAAGCGGATAAGAAAAAAGGCCAGGAAGTCCAGAAACTTACCGGGAAAAATATCGCGCTCATCTTCGAAAAAGACTCAACCCGCACACGATGCTCTTTCGAAGTTGCCGCATATGATCAGGGTGCTCGCGTGACATATCTCGCCCCAAGCGGCAGCCAAATCGGGCATAAAGAGTCAATTAAAGACACCGCGCGCGTGCTGGGGCGCATGTACGACGGCATTCAGTATCGCGGTTATGGCCAGGAGATTGTCGAAACACTGGCGCAATACGCCGGCGTGCCGGTGTGGAACGGCTTAACCAATGAATTTCACCCGACCCAGTTGCTGGCCGATCTGCTGACCATGCGCGAGCACTTGCCGGGCAAAGCTTTTAACCAGATGAAACTGGTTTATGCCGGTGACGCGCGTAACAACATGGGCAACTCGATGCTGGAAGCCGCCGCGCTGGTGGGTTTGGATCTGCGCCTTGTCGCGCCAAAAGCCTGCTGGCCGGACGCGAGCCTGGTCGCCGAATGCAAAGCGCTGGCGGTGAAAAACGGCGGCAACATTCTGCTGACGGAAGATATCGCGAGCGGAGTGAAAGATGCCGATTTTATTTACACCGATGTATGGGTATCGATGGGCGAAGCGAAAGAGAAATGGGCGGAGCGTATCGCGCTGCTGCGGCCTTACCAGGTCAACAGCAAAATGTTGTCGCTCACCGGCAACCCGCAGGTGAAATTCCTGCACTGCCTGCCCGCGTTTCATGACGATAAGACCACGCTCGGCAAAAAAATGGCAGAAGAGTTTGGCCTGCACGGCGGCATGGAAGTAACTGACGAGGTGTTTGAATCACCGGCAAGTATTGTGTTTGATCAGGCGGAAAACCGGATGCACACCATCAAAGCGGTGATGGTCGCCACCTTAAGCCAGTGACCTAACAAGCCCGGTTGCGCAGCGCGACCGGGCATTACGCTTACGCCATCAGCAGTTTCACCACCACTTTGCGCACCTGGGCTGGCGCGTTTACCGCACATAGCGGTTTGTGCACTTCACCCGGGTAGAACACCACAAAATCCCCTTCGCTCAGTACCACGGTTTTTTCCTGCGCGCCTTCCGGCAAAAAGGCGATGTCTTTATCCGCCAGCCAATCGGTGTCCGGCGCGCCCGCAGGCTGGGTACTAAAAGTCATTCCTTCCTGGCCTTTCAGCACAATCTGGATATCCAGATAACGGGCGTGATACTCGGCGCGGCGTTCTGCAAACGGCTGGGTCATATCTTCAGAAACGAGGAAAAACAGGCGGTTGCCGTCGATATCATGCTTACCAACAGGCGTGGCATCGGTAACGTGCTGCTTAACGTGCTCAATAGCCTGGCGCAGCTCTTCCGGTAGCCAGGATTGTAAATTGTGAATATTGCCAACGATCATGGTGTAGCCCTCAACATAAAACATCGTTTCATTTTCAGCTTTTATACGAAAATTCACACTGCCATACCACCACTTTTTACGGGAGATTTGTTGCAACGCATGTTTATCGGAAAATATGTTATATGCCTGTTAAGGCCGATTACGCTTTTATGCAGCATAGATGCATAAAGCCGACGCCAGTGCGCGGACGTAAAGTTGTTACTCACTGATTAACAAGTATTTATTTAAATAAACCTTTCCCGATCACACTTCAGCAGCCTGGTAATTTGCGCATTCATTCACTGGTTATTTCCGTTTTTTGCGCCCGGCAGCACCGTTCTATTCATTTTTGTGCATATCTATTCCATTCACTGTTGAAAAAACTTATCAATCAACGGGTTACATATTCACGAAAATAGGTGTATAGCTACAAAACAATAACAACCATGAATAAGTTCAGCCGTTAATGCGTAAGCATTCATCCTGATAATTAGGCTAATTCTCTATTCTCTGATGCGAATCATGCAATTGAACGACGGCGATTTAATTCCCTATTCGACGTGAGCACAATCACACTATTAATTCTTACGGCTTCTACTATGAGCCATGAAATTAATCGTTATCAACGCGCAATGAAATTAATCACATTTCATTGCCGCCCCTTTTTATTCTGAAAAAAGTTAAAGGAATAATTATGGAAAAGCACTACGTCGGTTCTGAAATAGGTCAATTGCGTAGCGTTATGCTGCACCGCCCCAATTTAAGCCTGAAACGGTTAACACCCTCGAATTGTCAGGAGCTGTTATTCGATGACGTGTTATCAGTCGAGCGCGCCGGGGAAGAGCATGACGCCTTCGCAAACACACTGCGCGAGCAGGGTGTGGAAGTCCTGCTGTTGACCGATCTTCTGACACAAACGCTTGATATTGCAGAGGCAAAAGCCTGGCTGCTGGAAATGCAGATCTCTGATTATCGCCTTGGCCCGACCTTCGCCGCAGACGTGCGCAGCTGGCTGGCGGATATGCCGCACCGCGAACTGGCGCGGCGGCTCAGCGGTGGATTAACCTACGGCGAGATCCCGGCATTTATTAAAAATATGGTGGTTGATACCCATACAGCGAATGATTTTATTATGAAGCCGCTGCCCAACCATTTATTTACCCGTGACACATCGTGCTGGATTTATAATGGCGTGTCGATTAATCCGATGGCTAAACCGGCCCGCCAGCGTGAAACGAATAATCTGCGTGCTATTTATCGCTGGCACCCTGCATTCGCCGATGGCAATTTTATTAAATATTTTGGCGACGAGAATATTAATTACGATCACGCCACCTTAGAGGGCGGCGATGTATTAGTCATTGGTCGCGGCGCGGTATTAATTGGCCTCTCTGAACGAACCACACCGCAGGGCGTGGAATTTCTTGCCAATAGCCTGTTCAAACACCGCCAGGCCGAACGCGTTATCGTCGTTGAACTGCCAAAACACCGTTCCTGTATGCACCTCGACACGGTGATGACCCATATCGATATCGACACTTTTTCCGTTTACCCCGAAGTAGTGCGCAAAGACGCCCAGTGCTGGACGCTCACCCCGGACGGGCGCGGCGGTCTGCAACGTACGCAGGAAAGCGACCTGCTGCACGCCATCGAAAAAGCGCTCGGTATTGACCAGATCCGGCTTATCACCACCGGCGGCGACGCTTTTGAAGCCGAACGCGAACAGTGGAATGACGCCAACAACGTCCTCACGCTGCGCCCCGGCGTAGTCGTCGGCTACGAGCGCAATATCTGGACCAACGAGAAATATGACAAAGCCGGGATCACCGTGCTGCCCATTCCCGGTGATGAGCTGGGACGCGGGCGCGGCGGTGCACGCTGCATGAGCTGCCCACTGGAACGCGACGGCATTTAAAGGAGCCATCATGGAAAGAAAACCTACGCTGGTTGTCGCGCTGGGCGGCAACGCGCTGTTAAAACGCGGCGAACCGCTGGAAGCGAACATCCAGCGCCAGAACATTGATCTTGCCGCGCGCACCATCGCCGGGCTAACCGCGCAGTGGCGCGTGGTGCTGGTACACGGCAACGGGCCGCAGGTCGGCCTGCTGGCGCTGCAAAACAGCGCTTACGACAAAGTTACCCCCTACCCGCTCGATATTCTCGGCGCGGAAAGCCAGGGGATGATTGGCTACATGCTGCAACAGTCGCTGAAAAACAGCCTGCCACAGCGCGAAGTGAGCGTACTGCTCACCCAGGTGGAAGTCGACGCCAGTGACCCGGCGTTCAGCAACCCGAGCAAATACATCGGCCCGGTTTACAGCGAGGCGCAAGCCCAGACGCTGCAGCAGGAGAAAGGCTGGGTATTTAAGGCTGATGGTCGCTATTTCCGCCGCGTTGTGCCCTCCCCGCAACCCAAACGCATTGTCGAAAGCGACGCCATTAGCGCGCTGATAAACCGCGATCACCTGGTGATTTGCAACGGCGGCGGCGGCGTGCCGGTGGTGGAAAACGCCAACGGCTACCACGGCATCGAAGCGGTGATCGACAAAGATCTCTCAGCGGCACTGCTGGCGCGACAAATCGAAGCCGACGCGCTGTTGATTCTTACCGACGCCGACGCGGTGTACCTCGACTGGGGCAAACCCACGCAGCGCCCGCTGGCGCAAGTCACCCCGGACATGCTGCAGGGCATGCAGTTTGACGCAGGCTCGATGGGGCCGAAGGTCGCCGCCTGCCGCCAGTTTGTTGAGCAGTGTCACGGCATTGCGGGCATCGGCGCGCTGGCGGATGGTCCGGCCATTCTCGCCGGGGACAAAGGCACATTGATTCGTTACTGATTTAAAAAAGGAAATCTCATGAGCATCAACCTGAAAAACCGCAACTTTCTCAAACTGCTCGACTACACCCCGGCGGAGATCCAGTACCTGATCGATCTGGCTATTCAGCTCAAAGCAGACAAAAAAGCAGGTCGTGAAAAGAAAACGCTGGTCGGCAAAAACATCGCGCTGATTTTTGAAAAAACCTCCACCCGTACCCGCTGCGCGTTTGAAGTCGGCGCATTCGATCAGGGCGCGCAGGTCACTTATCTCGGCCCAAGCGGATCGCAGATTGGCCACAAAGAGTCGATGAAAGACACCGCCCGCGTGCTGGGACGCATGTATGACGGCATCGAATATCGCGGTTACGGCCAGCAGATTGTGGAAGAGCTGGGTCAATACGCAGGCGTGCCGGTATGGAACGGGCTGACCAATGAATTTCACCCCACGCAGATCCTCGCCGATCTGATGACCATGCTGGAACATGCGCCGGGCAAACGCTTGTCGGAATTGCGTTTTGCTTATCTGGGCGATGCGCGCAACAACATGGGCAACTCGCTGATGGTCGGCGCGGCGAAAATGGGCATGGATATTCGCCTGGTGGCACCGAAATCCTTCTGGCCAGAGGCTGCACTGGTGGAACAGTGTCGCGCCATCGCCCGTGAAACCGGCGCGCGCATCATGCTCACCGAGGATGTGGAAGAAGGCGTGCATGGCGTTGATTTCCTCTACACCGATGTGTGGGTGTCGATGGGCGAGCCGAAAGAAGCGTGGTCTGAGCGCGTCAGCCTGATGAAACCCTACCAGGTAAACGCTGCGGTGGTGAAAGCCACCGGTAATCCGCAGGTGAAATTTATGCACTGCCTGCCCGCGTTTCATAACGAGCACACCAAAGTGGGCGGCGAGATCGAAATGGCGTATGGCCTGAAAGGGCTGGAAGTCACCGAAGAGGTTTTCGAATCGCCTAACTCTATCGTTTTTGATGAAGCAGAAAACCGGATGCACACCATCAAAGCGGTGATGGTGGCAACCCTCGGCGACTAACCACTCCCCCGGCGCGCCGCGGGTGCGCCGGGGTTAAGGAGCACATCATGGGCAAGTTCAAGTTCCCTTCCGCTTACACCATCCTCTTTTTGTTGATTGCCATTGTCGCCGCGCTCAGTTGGGTGATCCCCGCCGGGCAATACCAGATGGCAATGAACCCAGCCCTCGGTAAAGAAGTACCGATTGCCGGTACTTACGCACATGTCGCCGCGCATCCTCAAGGGTTAATCGCTGTAATCATGGCGCCAATAAGCGGCCTTTACGATCCTGATACCGGCCAGGCCGGCGCAATTGATGTGGCGCTGTTCATTCTGATCATCGGCGGGTTTCTGGGCATCGTCACCAAAACCGGTGCCATCGACGCCGGGATCGAGCGCGTCACCACCCGTTTGCGTGGCCGTGAAGAGTGGATGATCCCGATCCTGATGGCGCTGTTCGCCGCAGGCGGCACCATCTACGGTATGGCCGAAGAGTCGCTGCCGTTTTATACGCTGCTGGTTCCCGTGATGCTCGCCGCCCGTTTTGATCCGGTTGTCGCCGCCTCCACCGTGCTGCTCGGCGCGGGGATCGGCACGCTGGGATCGACCATCAACCCGTTCGCCACGGTGATCGCCGCTAATGCCGCCGGGATCCCGTTTACCCACGGCATCCTGCTGCGCGTTGCGCTGCTGGTGATTGGCTGGGTGATTTGCGTTGCGTGGGTGATGCGCTACGCCCGCAGCGTGCGCGCCAACCCGGCGCGGTCGATCGTCGCCGACAAGCAGGACGAAGATCGGGCGTTTTTCCTCGGCAATAAATCGCCGGAGATGCTCGAATTCACGCCGGTGCGCAAACTGATCCTGCTTATTTTCGCGCTGGCCTTTGTGGTGATGATTTACGGCGTGGCGGTGCTCGGCTGGTGGATGGCGCAGATTTCGGCGGTGTTTCTGGCAAGCGCCATCATCGTGGGTTTGATCGCCCGCATGAGCGAAGAGGAGCTGACCTCAACATTTATCAACGGCGCGCGGGATCTGCTGGGCGTAGCGCTGATTATCGGCATTGCCCGCGGTATCGTAGTGATCATGGATAAAGGTATGATTACTCATACTATTTTGCACAGTGCCGAAGGCATGGTCAGCGGGTTATCCACCGTCGCGTTTATCAACGTTATGTACTGGCTGGAAGTGGTGCTGTCGTTCCTCGTGCCCTCGTCCTCTGGCCTTGCGGTGCTGACCATGCCGATTATGGCGCCGCTGGCCGATTTCGCTAACGTCAACCGCGATCTGGTCGTTACCGCGTACCAATCGGCGTCCGGCATCGTCAACCTGGTGACGCCTACGTCGGCGGTGGTGATGGGCGGGCTGGCTATCGCCCATGTCCCCTATGTGCGCTACCTGAAGTGGGTCGCGCCATTGCTGGCGATATTGACGGTGGTGATCATGGCGGCGCTCAGCCTTGGCGCTCTGCTGTAACGCACCGGGTGGCGCTTTGCTTACCCGGTCTGTGGCTAATATACAGGCCCGGTAAGCATGGCGTTGCCGGGCGTTTTGTTTCGGCAACCAATACGGGAAAAGAGATGATGGAATATGGAGATTATTCACCGAAAGAGCAGCTACAACTGGCGGTCTGCCAGCGCCTGATTAGCGAAAAAAGTTATCTTTCACAGGAGGAGATCCGCCGCGATTTGCAGCGCCACGGCTTCGACAGTATCAGCCAGTCCACCGTTTCACGCCTGTTGAAGCTGCTCGGTGTAATCAAAATTCGCAACGCCAAAGGACAAAAAATTTATTCGCTGAATCCTCAGTCACGCCCGGTGCCGGACGCCGCCCGCTCCGTCTCCGAAATGGTGGTTAGCGTTGAGCACAATAGCGAATTTATCCTTATTCACACCGTGGCGGGATATGGCCGCGCAGTGGCACGTATTCTGGATTACCACCAGTTGCCGGAGATCCTCGGCGTGGTGGCAGGAAGCAGTATCGTCTGGGTCGCGCCGAGAATAGTGAAGCATACGGCGCTGGTGCATAAACAAATTAATTATTTACTTAGAACGCATTAATATTCAAAGAGAACCGTTTGCATTGCGTAAAATGTGCATCAATCGCTTGATCCGAGAAAACAGCTGCGTATAATCCGGGACAATTTGCCGGGAGGAAGCATGAATCAGTGTGTACGACAAACTGTCTTACCGCGTCTGAAAAAAGGCGCTGGCCTGCCGTTTTCCTTCCCGTTGATCACCGAATTCCACAGCCCCTCTATTGAGGGGCTTTTTTTTGCGCAGTCGTCAGGAGATAACCATGGCTAACCCGCTATATCAGAAACATATCATTTCCATAAACGATCTCAGCCGCGAAGAACTCGAACTGGTGCTACACACCGCCGCACGACTGAAGGCCAACCCGCAGCCGGAGTTGCTCAAGCATAAAGTGATCGCCAGTTGCTTCTTTGAAGCCTCCACCCGCACGCGTTTATCGTTTGAAACCTCCATGCACCGCCTCGGCGCGAGCGTGGTCGGCTTCTCCGACAGCAGTAACACGTCGCTGGGTAAAAAAGGCGAAACGCTGGCCGACACCATTTCGGTGATCAGTACCTATGTGGACGCCATTGTGATGCGCCATCCGCAGGAGGGCGCGGCACGTCTGGCCACCGAGTTCTCCGGCGGCATTCCGGTACTCAACGCTGGCGACGGGGCTAACCAGCATCCGACGCAAACGCTGCTCGATCTGTTCACGATTCAGGAAACGCAAGGCCGCCTTGAGAACCTCAACATCGCGATGGTCGGCGACCTGAAATATGGTCGCACCGTGCATTCGCTGGCACAGGCGCTGGCGAAATTCAGCGGCAACCGCTTTTACTTTATCGCCCCGGACGCGCTGGCGATGCCGCAGTACATTCTCGATATGCTGGACGAAAAAGGCATGGCCTGGAGCGTACACGCCAGCATCGAAGAGGTGATGGCAGAGGTGGATATTCTCTATATGACGCGCGTGCAAAAAGAGCGTCTGGATCCGTCGGAATACGCCAACGTCAAAGCCCAGTTTGTCCTGCGCGCCAGCGACTTAACCCACGCGCGCAGCAATATGAAGGTGCTGCACCCGCTGCCGCGCGTGGATGAAATCACCACCGACGTGGATAAAACGCCGCACGCCTGGTATTTCCAGCAGGCCGGTAACGGCATCTTCGCTCGCCAGGCTCTGCTGGCGCTGGTTCTCAATCGCGATTTGGCGCTGTAAGGAGATACGACAATGACACACGATAACAAACTGCAGGTCGAAGCCATCAAACGCGGCACCGTGATTGACCACATCCCGGCGCGCGTCGGATTTAAACTGCTGACGCTGTTTAAGCTGACAGAAACCGATCAGCGCATCACCATTGGCCTGAACTTGCCGTCCGGCGAGATGGGGCGCAAAGATTTGATCAAGATCGAGAACACATTTCTGACCGACGAGCAGGTAAACCAGCTGGCGCTGTACGCCCCCCAGGCCACCGTTAACCGCATTGATGAGTATGAAGTGGTGGGTAAATCGCGCCCGAGCCTGCCGGAGCGCATTACTGGCGTGCTGGTGTGCCCGAACAGCAACTGCATCAGCCATGCAGAGCCGGTTGCCTCCAGCTTTGCGGTGAAAAAACGCGAAAGCGATATCGCGCTGAAGTGCAAATATTGTGAGAAAGAGTTCTCGCACCATGTAGTGCTGGCTAACTAATTGCGGTTGGTATTGCGTTTTTCCCTCCCTATAATGGGGCGGAACCTCAATACCGCTGTCATTCAGGAGTTATTATGACCAAAGTTATCGCCACGGAAAACGCGCCAGCAGCGATTGGCCCTTATGTTCAAGCTGTTGATCTTGGCAACATGATCCTGACCTCAGGTCAGATCCCGGTTGATCCGAAAACCGGTAGCGTACCGGAAGATGTGGCGGCGCAGGCGCGTCAGTCGCTGGACAACGTGAAAGCGATTGTTGAAGCGGCGGGTCTGAAAGTGGGCGACATCGTGAAAACCACCGTTTTCGTGAAAGATCTCAACGATTTCGCTACCGTTAACGCCACGTATGAAGCCTTTTTCAACGAACATAACGCCAGCTTCCCGGCGCGTTCCTGCGTGGAAGTCGCCCGTCTGCCAAAAGACGTGAAAATCGAGATTGAAGCCATCGCCGTTCGCCGTTAATGGCGGCTAAGCGAGAGATAAAAGGCAGCTTACGCTGCCTTTTTTATTGCCCACTAAAAACTAAAACGCGACCGGTTTTTGGCTCTGCCCGCTTACCTTTAAATTTAAATCTCACAGGCTGCAGAGATTTCTTTCGAAGAAGTGGGTACACCTTTCCAGGGAATCAATTTATGTACGCTAATCACCCAGGCGTTCACCGATTGCGCGTAGCGCGCAGCAACTTTTCCAGCGGATAGACCGCCGCTATCACCACTTCATCCTGAATCTGCGCCGCGTTATCCAGTTCTCCCTGAATAGACGCTATCTCGCCATCGTCCAGCGTCCCCTGACGCGCTACCAAATCCGTCAGCCGCAGCCCAATAGTGGCGAGCTTATCCACCTGCAAAATCACCGGGCGCATCGCTTTTAGCTGGTAATTGCTGTCGCTAAGCGCCAGCGCATCGCTGGTGTTACCCTGCCAGCGGCTAAAGAGGTGGCGCAGCGCCACCGCGCTGGTGTTGTCTTCCGCATCGCTCACCAGCCTGTCGACCCACTGGTTCATCTGGCGAACGGTGCCGCTCTCCGGTGCCAGCGCATCGGCAAAGCGGTTCAGTGGCTCGAACTGATGATAGTTACCGGCCTGGAATTTCAGATGCTGGCGCGTGTAGTAGTGCGCTGGTTCGACAGCCTGGGCGAGGATCTGCAGCGGCAATGTATCGGCGCTGTTCGCAAGGCGCGTGAATTGCACCGATTGCTGGTTGTGCTGCTGCAGGCCGACCGATACCGTCGACCAGCTGTCCATCGCCTGTAAACGGCTGTACATGTTATCGGTGTCGTTCACATCCTGCGCCGACCATAACCGTTCCGCCACGGCAAACGCACGCGGCCACAGTTTGATATCCAGCACCGGCGCGACCACATTTTCCGCCCACAGCGCGGCTTCGCCTCCCAGTAAATTCGCCTGCTGGCTGGCGTCCGGCACCGCGGGAGCAATGCCTTTCGGCACCTCGTTTAACCGCGTGCCGGTGACGGGGTAGCGCGCGTTGCCCAGCAGGAAGTAACCGCCAAGTTTATCGTCGGTGAGAGTGATGACCGGGCGGGTTTCGCCCATCCACGTATCGACGACAAAACTCACCTGGTGATCGCTGCGCCAGTCGATATGCTGCACGGCGCGACGAGATTTGCCTTTGAAATCAATAAATCCGCGCCATCCACTTTCGCCTTTCACCAGCGTAAACGTCCCTTCCACCGGGCTGCCTTTCAGGCGCGGCATTGAAAACGACCAGCTTTGCGCGCTGTCGTTATCGGCAATCACATCCACACCATTTAAGCCCTGCGGCACAATCTCATTGCGGTAGTGATAGGCGGTGTACTGCGGCTGATCGAGGTAGAAACCGGTCGAGAGAATGCCTTTGTAACCCTGCTTTGCCACCTCTCCCAGCGCGTCCTGCCCCTGCCAGGACTGGATGACAATGCTTTTGGGCAGATCCGGGTGGAAGATCTCATCCCAGCCCACCATCTGGCGCTGATGTTTTTCGAGGATCGCCTCCAGTTTGCGGTTGAAATAGGCCTGCAACGCGTGGCTGTCGGCCAGTTTGTTGTCGCGCATAAATTGCTGGATCGCCGGGTTATTTTTCCACTGCGTATCGTCCACCTCATCGCCGCCGATATGCAAATACGCATCCGGGAAGATCGCCGCCAGTTCGCTGACTATCGCTTCAGCAAAGGTGTACGTCGCCGCTTTTGTCGGATCCAGCACCGGTTTCAGCACGCCCCAGTGGCGCTCCATCTGATACGGCCCCGGCGCGCTCATCAGTTCCGGGTAGGCGACGGCAATCGCCGACGCGTGTCCCGGCATGTCGATTTCCGGCACCACGCGAATACCACGCGCCGTGGCGTAACGCACCACATCGCGCATTTGTTCTTCGCTGTAAAAGAGACCATCGCTGGCAAGCTGCGTCAGTTTGGGGTAGCGCCTGGAGCTAAAACGCCAGCCCTGGTCGTCGGTTAAATGCCAGTGCAGCACATTCAGTTTCGCCGCCGCCATGCCGTCGATCTGCCGTTTGATGTCCTCGACCGGTATAAAATGGCGGGCGGAATCGAGCAGCAAACCGCGCCACGGGAAGCGCGGCGAATCGTCAATGGTCACCCACGGCAAGGTGGTATTTTCCGTGCCGTTTTGTATCAACTGGAGCAACGTTTCCATGGCGCGCAGTGCGCCAAAGCGGGTATTTGCGGCGATCTGCACGCCATTCGCATCAATGGTCAACGTGTAGTGCTCATCGCTATCCAGCTTCGGCAGCGGCGCCACTTTTTTGGCGATGGTTATCGAAATGGTGGGATGTTGCGGTTTTTCGGCCTGCGGTTGCAGCGTCCAGCCGGTTTGCCGGGCGATGCGCTGGCGCAATCGCGTAACGGCGTCGCCCAGATCGTCGCCGCTGACGCTGACAGAGAGCGTATCCGTCAGTACCAGCGAGCCCTGCGTTGCCGGACGTTCAACCTTTGCCGGCCACGGCATCAGTGGCAAGTCACCTGCGGGTGCAGCAAAAGCGGAAGAACCGAGCAGCAACCCGGCAGTTAACAGGCTGTAACGCAACATAAATGTTCCTTCAGACGACGTCAGGCGAGGGAAAACATTTTGTTAACATGCGCCCTCAGGAGCGTCAAGCGCGCCGGGCGACGGGGATCACAGCTTGCGGGAATTGAGAGAAATACCCGGCCTGCACAGAGTGCGCAGACCGGGTTTAAGACAAAAGTTTATTGCCAGCCGTAGCGACGGCTATAGAAGCCTTTCATCCACTGCGTGAGCGTCATATAACCTGCGAGGATCGCCACCAGCCACGGGAAGTACGCCAGCGGCAGCGCCTGTAATTGCAGGTATTGCGCCAGCGGCGAGAATGGCAGCGCGATGCCGACACAAATCACCATCAGCGTCATCGCCACCAGCGGCCAGGCGGCGCGGCTCTGGATAAACGGCACGCGGCGGGTGCGGATCATATGCACAATCAGCGTTTGCGACAGCAAACCGACGACAAACCAGCCGGACTGGAACAGGGTTTGCGCTTCCGGCACGTTAGCTTTAAACACCCACCACATCACGCAAAACGTCACAATGTCGAAGATCGAACTGATCGGGCCAAAGAAGATCATAAAACGGCCCAGATCCGCCGGGTTCCAGCGTTGTGGTTTGGCGATCTGTTCTTCATCGACGTTATCAAACGGGATCGCCACCTGCGAGACGTCATACACCAGATTCTGAATCAGTAAGTGCAGCGGCAACATGGGCAAAAACGGCAGAAACGCGCTCGCCACCAGCACACTGAAGACGTTGCCGAAGTTGGAACTGGCGGTGATTTTGATGTATTTCAGCATGTTGGCGAAAGTGCGGCGCCCTTCGATTACTCCCTCTTCCAGCACCATCAGGCTCTTTTCCAGCAAAATAATATCGGCCGCTTCGCGGGCGATATCGACGGCGCCATCGACGGAAATCCCGATGTCCGCCGCGCGCAGCGCCGGGGCGTCATTGATGCCATCGCCCATAAAACCGACCACGTGCCCTTCGCGTTTCAGCAGACGGACAATGCGTTCTTTATGCATCGGCGTCAGGCGGGCAAAGAGCGTGATGTGCTTCGCCATCTGAGCCAGTTCATCATCGCTCATGTGCTCAATTTCGCTGCCGATCAGCGCATCGCCCACTTCCAGCCCCACCTCGTGACACACTTTCGCCGCCACCAGTTCGCTGTCGCCGGTGAGGATTTTGACGGTGATCCCGCTCGCTTTTAGCGCTTTGAGTGCCGGTGCGGTGGTCTCTTTCGGCGGATCGAGGAAGGCGATGTAGCCTTCGAGGATCAGATCCGACTCGTCAATACGCTGGTAGTCACCGCTACGCGCCGGCAAATATTTGGTCGCCACCGCAACCACGCGCAGCCCCTGGCGGTTCAGTGTGCTGGTTACGCGTTCAATGCGGCGCAGCATGGTGTCATCCAGCGGGAAGATCTCGCCGTTGAAGCGCACCTGCGAGCAGACGCTGAGGATCTCCGTCAACGCGCCTTTGCAAATCAGTTGATGAACATCCGCCTGCTGCGCCACCACCACCGACATGCGGCGGCGCTCGAAATCAAAGGGGATCTCATCCACTTTGCGCCAGCTCGCCGCCAGCGTCTGCGCCGCTTCCGCGTCCACCCCTTCCAGTACGGCGGTATCGAGCAGGTTTTTCAGTCCGGTCTGGTAGTGGCTGTTCAGCCAGGCGCTGTGCAGCACCAGTTCGCTGACTTTACCGCTGATATCCGTATGATTTTCCAGCACGATTTTGTCCTGCGTCAGGGTGCCGGTTTTATCGGTACAGAGGATATCCATCGCGCCAAAGTTCTGAATGGCGTCCAGATGTTTAACGATCACTTTCTGTTTCGACAGTTTCACCGCACCGCGCGCCAGCGTGGAGGTGACAATCATTGGCAGCATTTCCGGCGTCAACCCCACGGCAACCGACAACGCAAACAGCGCCGCTTCCCACCAGTCACCTTTGGTAAAGCCGTTGATCAGCAGCACAATCGGCGTCATCACCAGCATAAAACGGATCAACAACATGCTGACGCGGCTGATGCCTTTCTGAAATGCGTTTTGCTCGGCTTCTTGCTCACTGACACGCCCGGCCAGTTGGCCAAACCAGGTATTGCCGCCGGTGGCGATGACTATCGCCTGCGCCGTGCCGCTCACCACATTGGTGCCCATAAAGCACAGCGTATCGGCTTCCAGCGGGTTGCGCTGCGCGGCCTGGCGCGTCGTCGCCACTTTCTCTACCGGCAAGGATTCGCCGGTCAGCGAAGCCTGGGCGACAAACAGATCCCGCGCCTGCAACACGCGCAGATCCGCCGGGATCATATCTCCTGCGGCCAGCTTGACGATATCGCCCGGCACCAGTTGGTCGATAGGCAATTCGCACCAGCCATTTTCCCCCTTCTCATTCACCACGCGCAGCACCGTCGCGGTGTTGCTGACCATTGCTTTCAGCGCATCGGCCGCTTTGGTCGAGCGCGCCTCTTGCAGGAAGTTGAGCAGCGTCGAAATCGCCACCATCAACGCAATCACGCAGGCGGCGAACAGATCTTCCGAGGCATAGGAAATAATGCCTAAGCAGGTCAGCAGCAGGTTAAACGGGTTGCGATAGCACACCCACAGATGCACCCACCAGGGGGCGGGTTTCTGCGCCGGGATCAGGTTTTCGCCGTGGGTTTCCCGCGCCAGTTCCACTTCCTGCGGGTTCAGCCCTTCCGGGTGGCTGGCAAAAGTGTGCCAGAGCTGCTCATGTTCCATCGCAGCAATCTGCAGACAGCGTTCACCCATCGAGGCGGGGATAGCGCCCTGGGCGATATGTTGTACGCCGGGAAGCGGATCGCGCTGCACCAGACGACGCGGTAAATGGCGGTTGAGGCGAGCGAAAAGCTGCCGGGTAATGTTTTTCAGCATGATAGTGTCCTTGCCCCCGCATCACGCGGGTGCGATTGACAACTGGCGTAACAAGGCCGCGCCAGCTGGCGTTTTTAATCGGGCAGGGACGAAAACGACGTCGCTGCCTTACGCATCCGGTAAGGCAGCAACAGCAGGCTTACCGGAAAAAGTATCTCCGTCGCGGGAGAGGGGTGGGATCGGGATCCATCTGGCCTCCGGTAAGGTGTGAAGGGCGAATCATAACGTAGCGGTATCATAGCTCCGCTGAATTAAACCAAACATATACACACCATCAATTGGTAGCACAAAGTGCATAAACCAGACTTTGCTCATTGCTGGCGCTTGGAAGGGATGCAAAACTCCTTTATCCTGCAACCCGCCCCTATCAGGAAAGGATTGAAGTATGCAAAACCGGCTGACAATCAAAGACATCGCACGCTTAAGCGGCGTGGGCAAATCCACTGTTTCCCGTGTGCTGAATAACGAAAGCGGCGTCAGCCAGCGCACACGCGAACGGGTGGAAGCGGTGGTCAATCAGCACGGTTTCTCCCCTTCCCGCTCCGCGCGCGCCATGCGCGGACAGAGCGATAAAGTGGTGGCGATTATCGTCTCGCGTCTGGATTCGCTCTCGGAAAACCTTGCCGTACAGACCATGCTCCCGGCGTTTTACGAACAGGGTTATGACCCGATTATGATGGAAAGCCAGTTCTCGCCGCAGTTAGTCGAAGAGCATTTGCTGATGCTGAGCCACCGTAATATTGATGGCGTGGTGCTGTTTGGCTTTACCGGCGTCACCGAAAGCCTGCTTACTGCCTGGCAGTCGTCGCTGGTGCTGCTGGCGCGCGACGCCAGTGGTTTCGCCTCGGTCTGTTACGATGATGACGGCGCAATCCAGCTATTGATGGAAAATCTTTATGCCCGTGGGCATCGCCATATCAGTTTTATTGGCGTCCCGCACAGCGATGCCACCACCGGCAAACGCCGCCACGACGCCTATATGGCGTTTTGTCAAAAACACCAGCTCGAACCAACGTTCGCCTTACCGGGCCTTGCCATGAAGCAGGGTTATGAACATGTCGCCCACGTTTTAACCCCGCACACCACCGCGCTGCTCTGCGCGACCGATACGCTGGCGCTCGGTGCCAGTAAATATTTGCAGGAACAGCGCATTGATAATCTGCAACTGGCCAGCGTTGGCAATACGCCGCTGATGAAGTTTCTGCACCCGGAAATTGTGACTGTCGATCCCGGGTACGCCGAAGCGGGTCGCCAGGCCGCCGCGCAATTAATAGAACAGGTTAATGGCCGCGCCACGCCTCGCCAAATCGTGATCCCTGCCCGCCTCGTTTAAGCCGCTTTATCGTTTATTGTGATCCTCGCCAAGTTTCGGGAACGTTCCCATTTTTAATTTTTTTGCCTGCGGTTACGCTTTGCCTCGGTCATGTTACGCATCATTTCTCCCCCCGAGAGGCACCAGGATGAGCAAAGTCAATCCATCAGATATTGAACAACTTATTACGCTGGTTGGCGGACGCGAAAACATCGCGACGGTCAGTCACTGTATTACCCGTTTGCGTTTTGTATTAAATAACCCGGGCGCCGCCGACCCAAAAGCGATTGACCAGCTACCGATGGTCAAAGGCTGTTTCACCAACGCCGGGCAGTTCCAGGTGGTGATCGGCACCAACGTCGGCGACTACTATCAGGCGTTGCGCGCCGCCACCGGTCTGGCTCATGCGGATAAAGAGCAGGCCAAACAGGCAGCGCGACAAAATATGAAATGGCACGAGCGCTTAATCTCCCACTTCGCGGAAATCTTCTTCCCGCTGCTGCCCGCACTGATTAGCGGCGGTTTGATCCTCGGTTTTCGCAACATTGTCGGCGATGTGCCGATGAGCAACGGCCAGACGCTGGTGCAGATATTTCCGCCATTGAAAACCGTGTATGACTTTCTCTGGCTGATTGGTGAAGCGGTCTTCTTCTATCTGCCGGTCGGCGTTTGCTGGTCTGCGGTGCGCAAAATGGGCGGAACGCCAATCCTCGGCATCATCCTCGGCGTAACGCTGGTTTCACCACAGTTAATGAATGCTTATTTACTGGGTTCGCAAGTGCCGGAAGTGTGGAACTTTGGTCTGTTCAGCATCGCGAAAGTGGGCTATCAGGCGCAGGTGATCCCGGCACTGCTGGCGGGCCTGGCGCTCGGCATCATTGAAACGCGGCTTAAGAAGCTGATACCGGACTCCCTCTATCTGGTGATTGTTCCGGTCTGTTCGCTGATCCTGGCGGTCTTCCTGGCACATGCGCTAATCGGCCCGTTCGGTCGCATGATTGGTGACGGCGTGGCATGGGCGGTTCGCCATCTGATGACAGGCAGCTTCGCCCCGATTGGCGCGACGCTGTTTGGTTTCCTCTACGCACCGCTGGTGATTACCGGTGTGCACCAGACCACGCTGGCTATCGACATGCAGATGATTCAGAACATGGGCGGTACGCCGGTGTGGCCGTTGATTGCGCTGTCAAACGTTGCACAGGCCTCTGCGGTGGTGGGCATCATTATCTCCAGCCGTAAAGAGAATGAACGTGAAATCTCGGTTCCGGCGGCTATCTCCGCGTTTCTCGGCGTAACCGAGCCGGCCATGTACGGCATCAACCTGAAATATCGCTTCCCGATGCTGTGCGCGATGATCGGTTCCGGCCTTGCCGGGTTGTTGTGCGGCCTTAACGGCGTGCTGGCGAACGGAATTGGCGTGGCGGGTCTGCCGGGTTTCCTCTCGATTCAACCCGCTTTCTGGCAGGTCTTCGCACTGGCTACAGCGGTGGCGGTTGTCATCCCGCTGGTGCTGACCTCCTTTGTTTATCAGCGTAAGTTCCGTCACGGCACATTGCAGATTGTGTAATTTTTGGGGCGCGTTTGCGCCCCTTCGTTTTCGCAGGAAATCATGATGAATACCCTTCCCCACTGGTGGCAAAACGGCGTTATCTACCAGATTTACCCAAAGAGTTTTCAGGACACGACCGGCACTGGCACCGGTGATTTACGCGGCGTGATTACGCGCCTCGACTACTTACAAACCCTCGGCGTCGACGCCATCTGGCTGACGCCATTTTATATCTCCCCGCAGGTGGATAACGGCTACGACGTGGCGAATTACACCGCCATCGATCCGCTTTACGGCACCCTGGCAGACTTTGATGAACTGGTCGCCCAGGCGCACCAGCGCGGTATCCGCCTGGTGCTGGATATGGTGTTCAACCACACCTCGACCCAGCATGCCTGGTTCCAGGCATCGCAGGATCCGGACAGCCCATACCGTTCTTTCTATATCTGGCGCGACGGCGAACCAGAAACGCCGCCGAATAACTGGCGTTCGAAATTCGGCGGCAGCGCATGGCGCTGGCACAGCCAGAGCGGCCATTACTATTTGCATCTGTTCGCGCCAGAGCAGGCAGATCTCAACTGGGAAAACCCGGCGGTACGCGACGAGCTGAAAAAAGTCTGCACCTTCTGGGCCGATCGCGGTGTCGATGGTTTGCGTCTCGATGTGGTGAATTTAATCTCCAAACAGCAGGATTTCCCCGACGATCACAGCGGCGACGGGCGACGTTTTTATACCGATGGCCCGCGCGCCCATGAGTTTTTGCAGGAGATGAGCCGCGAGGTTTTTCGCCCGCGCGAGTTGATGACGGTCGGTGAGATGTCATCCACCACGCTGGAACATTGCCAGCGCTACGGCGCACTCGACGGCAGCGAGCTGTCGATGACGTTTAACTTCCACCATCTGAAAGTTGACTATCCCGACGGCGAAAAATGGTCGCTGGCGAAACCGGATTTTGTGGCGTTGAAATCGCTGTTCCGCCACTGGCAGCAAGGGATGCACAACGTGGCGTGGAACGCGCTGTTCTGGTGTAACCACGATCAACCGCGCATTGTGTCGCGCTTTGGCGAAGAAGGCGCGCTGCGCGTGCCCGCCGCCAAAATGCTGGCGCTGGTGCTGCACGGCATGCAGGGCACGCCGTACATTTATCAGGGCGAAGAGATCGGTATGACCAACCCGCATTTTGCGCGCATTACCGACTACCGCGATGTGGAAAGCCAGAATATGTTTGCCGAACTGCGTGCCGCAGGGCGCGAGCCGGAAGCGCTGCTGGCGATCCTCGCCAGTAAATCGCGCGATAACAGCCGCACGCCGATGCAGTGGACCGCGCGTAAAAACGCCGGTTTCACCACTGCCGATCCGTGGATCGGTCTGTGCGATAACTATCGGGAAATCAACGTCGAAAACGCGGTCAACGATCGCGATTCGGTGTTCTATACCTACCAGTCGTTGATTCGCCTGCGTAAAAACTTGCCGATACTCAGTTGGGGCGATTATCAGGATCTGCTCCCCTCTCACCCACATTTATGGTGCTACCGCCGTCAGTGGCAGGGAGAAACGTTGTTGGTTATCGCCAACCTCAGCAATCAGTTCCAGCCGTGGCGGCCAGAAACCCTGCCGGGCGACTGGCAGGTGGTCATCAGCAACTATGCGGAAGTTTCCCCTGTTCCCGGTGAAATGACTCTGCGGCCGTTCGAAGCCGTGTGGTGGCATCAAAAATAAGCGTTTTTCACTTCCCTGGCGCAAAAAAACAGCAGGCATAAACCTGCTGTTTTTGTTGAATTTTTAGTCAAAACAAGAATGCCTGAATTTACATTTCCTCAGAGCGCCCGTCCTCTGCGCTATCCGGTTTTTACTTTGTCCTGAGTCAATAAAAACGCAAACATGTTTGATGCAAATCACTATATATAGAAATTAGAATGCACCCCGGCCCTATATGTTGTATTAATCGACTACTATTCGAACAAGCTGACCACCGCGAAAGCGATACACGCTGTGGATAACACGGGCCTGGATGGGACGAACTTATTGGTTTTAGTAATGAATAACCAGCCAGTCTGCGCGTCCTCATATTGTGGATAACCTGTTTTCTAAAATGGAGTGATCATGACACCGCATGTGATGAAACGAGATGGCTGTAAAGTGCCTTTCAACTCAGAGCGCATACAAGAAGCCATTTTGCGTGCAGCTAAAGCAGCGGGAGTCGATGACGCAGACTATTGCGCCACCGTCGCAGAGGTAATTAGTCGTCAGATGCAGGGCCGATCGCAGGTCGATATTAGCGAAATCCAGACTGCCGTCGAAAACCAGTTGATGTCCGGGCCGTACAAACAACTGGCACGTGCCTACATTGAGTATCGCCACGATCGCGATATCGCCCGTGAAAAACGCGGCCGTCTGAACCAGGATATTCGCGGTCTTGTTGAGCAAACCAACTCGGCGCTGCTCAATGAGAACGCCAACAAAGACAGTAAAGTGATCCCGACTCAGCGCGATCTGCTGGCGGGAATTGTCGCCAAACACTACGCGCGCCAGCACTTGTTGCCGCGCGATGTGGTACTGGCGCACGAACGCGGTGAGATCCACTATCACGATCTCGACTACTCCCCGTTCTTCCCGATGTTCAACTGTATGCTGATCGATCTGAAAGGCATGCTGACCCACGGCTTCAAAATGGGCAACGCGGAGATTGAACCGCCAAAATCGATCTCAACCGCCACGGCGGTTACCGCGCAGATCATCGCCCAGGTCGCCAGCCATATTTATGGCGGCACCACCATCAACCGGATCGATGAAGTGCTGGCACCCTTCGTCAGCGCCAGCTTCGAAAAACACCGCAAAGTCGCCAGCGAGTGGAACATCCCGGATGCCGACGGCTATGCGCGCAGCCGCACCGAGAAAGAGTGTTACGACGCGTTCCAGTCGCTGGAATATGAAGTTAACACCCTGCATACCGCGAACGGCCAGACACCGTTTGTCACCTTCGGTTTCGGGCTGGGCACCAGTTGGGAATCCCGCTTGATCCAGCAATCTATCCTGCGTAACCGCATTGCGGGTCTGGGTAAAAACCGTAAAACCGCCGTGTTCCCGAAACTGGTGTTCGCCATTCGCGATGGTCTGAATCACAAGTTCGACGATCCGAATTACGACATCAAACAACTGGCGCTGGAGTGCGCGAGCAAGCGCATGTACCCGGATATTCTCAATTACGATCAGGTCGTGAAAGTGACCGGTTCGTTTAAAACGCCGATGGGCTGCCGCAGCTTCCTTGGCGTGTATGAAGAGAATGGCGAACAAATTCATGACGGGCGTAACAACCTCGGCGTCATCAGCCTTAACCTGCCGCGCATCGCGCTGGAAGCGAAAGGTGATGAAGCGGCGTTCTGGAAACTGCTGGACAGCCGCCTGCAACTGGCGAAAAAAGCGCTGATGACCCGCATCGCGCGCCTCGAAGGGGTGAAAGCCCGCGTTGCGCCGATCCTCTATATGGAAGGGGCTTGCGGCGTGCGCCTGAAAGCGGACGACGATATCGCGCCGATCTTTAAAAACGGCCGCGCGTCGATTTCGCTGGGTTATATCGGTATTCACGAAACGATCAACGCGCTGTCCGGCAACAAGCATATCTACGACAGCGAAGCACTGCGCGCCAAAGGCGTGGCAATTGTGGAACGCCTGCGCCAGGCGGTGGATCAGTGGAAAGAAGAGACCGGTTACGGTTTTAGCCTTTACAGCACGCCGAGCGAAAACCTGTGTGACCGTTTCTGCCGTATCGATACCGCCGATTTCGGCGTGGTGGAAGGGGTAACCGATAAAGGTTACTACACCAACAGCTTCCACCTTGATGTCGAGAAAAAGGTGAACCCGTACGACAAAATCGATTTCGAAGCGCCGTACCCGCCGTTAGCCAGCGGTGGTTTTATCTGCTACGGCGAGTATCCGAACATTCAGCACAACCTGCGCGCACTGGAAGATGTCTGGGATTACAGCTATCAGCACGTGCCGTATTACGGCACCAACACGCCAATTGATGAGTGTTACGAGTGCGGTTTTACCGGCGAGTTCGAATGCACCAGCAAAGGCTTTACCTGCCCGAAATGCGGTAACCACGACGCGTCCCGCGTCTCCGTTACCCGCCGCGTTTGCGGCTACCTCGGCAGCCCGGACGCGCGTCCGTTCAACGCCGGCAAGCAGGAAGAAGTGAAACGCCGCGTGAAACACCTCGGCAACGGGCAAATCGGTTAACACCTCCGTCGCCCGGTGGGTGGCGTTTACCCGCGCCGGGCACACGGTCAGTGATTTCACCGTACCTGATTGCCCGATGGCGCTACGCTTATCGGGCCTACGTTTTCTGCCGCTACGATTGTTCTCTGCTACGTTTCCTCTAAGCAGTTGACGTGGTAGCAAGGCGGCAAACGAGTAAATCCCGGGGAGCTTACATAAGTAAGTGACCCGGGTGCGCGAGAGTAGCCAACGCAGCTACAGCGCCAAATGCGACGAGGAAACATGAATTACCACCAATACTACCCAGTCGACATCGTCAACGGCCCCGGCACCCGCTGCACACTATTCGTCTCCGGCTGCGTACACGAATGCCCTGGCTGCTACAACAAAAGCACCTGGCGGCTGAACTCCGGCGTGCCGTTTACCGAAGAAATGGAAGATCGGATCATTGCCGATCTCAACGATACGCGCATCAAACGCCAGGGAATTTCGCTCTCCGGCGGCGATCCGCTGCACCCGCAAAACATACCGGATATTTTAAAGCTGGTGACCCGCATTCGCTCGGAATGCCCGGGTAAAGATATCTGGGTGTGGACCGGTTACAAAATGGACGAACTGAACGCCGCGCAGCGGGAGGTGGTCGGGTTGATCAACGTGCTGATCGACGGCAAATTTGTTCAGGATCTGAAAGACCCGATGCTTATCTGGCGCGGCAGCAGCAACCAGGTTGTACATCACTTGCGTTGATTTCCTCGCGCAATTTTCACAATACTGCCCTGCATATTCTCATTTCAGTGCGACGATATGTATTCCGACGCTGAATGCGCCGGAGGAACGGCAAAACTGTTTTGCATACGTCTGACCTCCTCCGCCGGCGGTAAACCGAAGAGCCGTTTGAATTCGCGGTTAAACTGTGACGGGCTTTCGTAACCGACGGCGTAACAGGCCGCTGCGGCAGTGAGTCGCTGGCGAACCATTAACATCCGCGCCTGGTGCAGCCGTACCGATTTCACATACTGCATTGGCGGCATCCGGGTTATCGCTTTGAAATGGCTGTGGAATGTTGGCACGCTCATCCCGGCTTGCTGAGCCAGTTGCGACAGCGTTAAGGGTTGAGCATAAGCCGCATGAATGTAACGCAGCGTTTTGCCAATTTTACCGAACTGCCCCTGCAAGGCTAACGCGGCGCGCATCGCATTGCCTTGTGCGCCGGTCAAAACACGAAAATAGAGTTCCCGTACCCGCGCCGGACCAAGGATTGCCGCCTCAAGCGGGTTACCGAGCGTCTCCAGTAAACGCAGCACCGCTGTTTTCAGCGTCTCGTCCATCGGGCTGGAGATCATGCTTTGCGGCGAAGCGGATAACAGCGGAAAGCCGTGCTGTTCAATTTGCAGCATCACATCTGCGGCAACCTGAAAATCCAGATGCATGTAAATCGCCAGCAGCGGGTGGTCTGCCGATGCATCCGTTTCCATTACAAAAGGCACAGGAACCGATACCGCCAGGTAGTGCTGTTCGTCGTAAAGATAGATCTGCTGACCGAAATACCCCCGCTTGCTGCCCTGGCAGACAATCACGATCCCCGGATCGTACAGCACCGGCGTGCGGGCCAGCGGGCGATCGGAACGCAAAATGCGCACATCCGCCAGCGCGGTCAGGTTGTACCCCTCCTGCGGGGCAAGTTCCATTAACCTCGCGATCATGTCAAACATCGCGTACCTCATAAGATCAGGCAATAAAAAGAGAAGATATGGCCTAAAAAGCCAGCAAATCTGAGAATACTATGCAGCTTCCATTTTTCATGGGAGTAGGCGTTATGTCACCTGTAAAAACACTTTTCATCACCGGCGTCAGCAGCGGCTTTGGTCGTGCGCTGGCTCAGGAAGCACTGGCGGCGGGTCACAAGGTCATTGGCACGGTGCGCAACCACGACGCGCAGCAGGCATTTGAAGCTCTGCATCCGCATCGGGCGTTTGCCCGCTTGCTTGATGTCACTGAGTTTGCGCAAATCAATGACGTAGTCGCAGAGGTTGAATCACACATCGGGGCCATCGACGTGCTGGTAAACAACGCCGGTTACGGCCATGAAGGGATTATGGAAGAGTCCTCGCTTGCAGAGATGCGCCACCAATTCGAGGTCAATGTATTTGGTGCCGCGGCCATGATGAAAGCCGTGCTGCCCGGCATGCGCCAGCGCCGCAGCGGGCACATTATCAATATCACCTCGATGGGCGGTTATATCACCATGCCGGGGATCGCCTGGTACTGCGGGAGCAAATTCGCGCTGGAAGGGATCAGCGAAACGCTAGGCAAAGAGGTGAAGCCTTTTGGTATCCACGTCACGGCCGTAGCGCCGGGATCGTTTCGTACCGAGTGGGCCGGGCGCTCGATGATCCGCACCCCGCGCGCCATTGCCGATTACGATGCGCTTTTTGATCCGATTCGCCAGGCGCGCGAGGAAAAGAGCGGAAAGCAGCCCGGCGATGCCGTCAAAGCGGCTCGCGCCATGCTGGCGATAATAGACAGCGACACGCCGCCCGCGCACCTGCTGCTGGGCAGCGATGCGCTCAGCCTGGTACGTGAAAAACTGGCGGCACTCACTGCGGAGATTGACGCATGGGAGGCACTGACCCGCTCTACCGATGGTTAACGGGCACGGGGCGTGCAAGCGCCCCGGTATGGGCTCAAAAGCGGCTCAGCGACTCCATCGCCACGCTTTTAAACGACGCGAAATCCGCGCAGGCACAGAGCCTCGCCGTTACGCGCTCGCGCAGGAAGGTGACGAAAATATCGTAGATAGCCATCGCTTCTTCATACTCGCTCTTGCTGATCGCCAGCAAGAAGATGACATGTGCGGTTTCATCGCCCCACGCGATCCCCTGCGGAGCCAGCACGGTGTAGACCACCGTTTTTTTCGCCAGCAGCCCGAGGGCGTGCGGCAACGCAATACCCTCGCCGAGCAGGGTGCTGACAATCGCTTCGCGCTCGACCACCGAATCGAGAAACTCCGCATCGACAAAGCCTTCATCCTGCAATTGATGGCATAAGGTGTTGAACAGCGTTTGTTGATCCATCGCGCCGTGAATGATGCGGAAATGCGTGGCATCAAAATACTTTTCCAGCATCCACGGCCGCGTTCTGTCTACCAGCACCAGCTTGCCGATCTGCTCCAGTTGATACTCGCTGGGAAACGGCGCGATGGTGACGACCGGCTTATCTTTTTCATTTACCCGCGCGGTAGAGATGACAAAATCTTCCGCGATGCCGTCGCACTGCTCGTACTCACGCAGCGTCACGGTGCGTGTTACCACAATCTGCGGATATTTACGCGACAGCACCGCTTCAATCATCCGCACCATCGCATTTCCGACATCGCACACCAGCAACACCCGCGGCTGGCGCTGATAACCCACGTTGTAATGGCGCTCAAGACCAACGCCGATATGCAGTACCAGAAAACCGATCTCGTTTTCGCTGATCACATACGGCGTGTATTTCCCCCAACTGGAGACCGCCGCCAGCGTCATATCCCACGCCATGGGGTAGTGCTGTTTAATGTTATCCAGCAACGGGTTAGGGATCATTATCTGGTAGCGCACGCGGGTGATCATGGTTTTGATATGCGTGAGCAGATCCGCATGTAGCTGGTCATCGTTTTGCAGGTTGTAGTTATAGTGCGTGTTGATGTAGCCAAGGATGTAGTTGACCAGCGCTTCGTCGTCATCGGCGCTGATGGCGCTGGGTGCGATCTCCTGCACGCGTCGCCCGGCGATATGCACCCGCAGCCAGTGCTCTTCCGCCGCCGCCAGCGGTTTTCCCGCCAGATGTTGCAGCGCAGCAGAGATATCCCGCGCCGCCTCTTTGACATTTTCGTCCCCATCTTCGGCGCTGAATTCAGAGAGCGGATAGCCCTCGCTGATGCGGCGAACCGCCACCGCGCAGTAAAGGCGGATAAACAGATCGCCCTCATCCGTCAGGCGAATATGATGGCGGTTAAAACAGTCATGCAGAATAGTAGCCAGCGCCTCAGGCACCCCCGGATTGAGCGCTTCTTCCGTGATCAGCGGGTTATCGGCATTTTGCTGCGCCAGTTCCCACAACAGATCCGTCAGACAGGCGCGCAGCGCCATTTCGCTGCCAAACAGTTTCATGCCGTGGCGCGGGCGCGTTTCCAGCGTCAGACGGTAGCGGGAAAACCACTCCCGCACCTCGGTCATATCATTTTGCAGCGTGGCGCGGCTAACAAACCACTCATCCGCCAGATCTTCCAGCTTGAGCGAGAAGGCGGAGGTGAGAAAACGCACCACCAGATAATGCACCCGCTCCGGCCCGCTACGCGGAATGCGCAGCGCGCGCGGGCGCGACGCCTGCAAGCTCTGGTAACGCGTGACGTCATCAATTTTCAGTTGATAGCCGCTGCCTCGCGTCAAAATAAACTGCGCGCCGTGGTGGTGCAGCAGAGCGTTCAGTGCGGTGATATCGGCCCGAACGGTACGCGTCGAGACCGACAAGCGCTGTGCCAGCTCATCCTGCGGTAGCGTCTCGTTTTGCAACATCATGAACAGTTGCGCCAAACGTTGGTTCGGGAATCGCACGTCGCTCTCCAGACTTAGGGGTGAGATGAAATAACCATCTGAGATGGGCTGCCTACCGGCGTGTAGTCCGGCTCAAACTGCAATTTACCGTCGCGTTCCACGCGAAAACGGGTGATGTTATCGCTGCGCTGGTTCATCACGTATAGCCAGCGGCCATTCTCCGCCAGCGTTAGCGTGCGCGGGTAATCGCCGCGCGTCCAGACATCATCCTGATGGGTTAGCGAACCATCGGCTTTCACCGTAAAGTGCGCGATGCTGTTATGCAACCGGTTGGCGACATACAGCTGTTTACCGTCACCACTTAATACCAGCCCGGCGGCAAAACTGGTGCCTTTATACTCTTTCGGCAGCGCCGAAAAGGTTTTCCCCGGCTGCAACGTGCCGGTGGTTTTGTTCAGCGCATAGTGTGTAAGCGTCGAGGCTTCTTCATTGATCAGCCACAGGCCATCGCCCTTTGGCGTGAACACAAAATGGCGAGGCCCGGCACCTTGCGAAGAGGCGCTAATAAAGGGTGGATCATTCGGCGTTAACACGCCCGTTTTGCCATCAAACTGATACTGATAAATGCGATCCAGCCCAAGATCGGTGGAAAAGACGAATTTCCCGCTCGGATCGGCGGCGATCATATGCGCATGGGGGCCATTGTGATCGCTAATCGCAAAACTGCCTTCCACCGCCGCAGCCGGTTTCGCGGCTCCCGGTTCGCCCTGATCCTGACGCGTATCCACCGCTTCGCCGAGGCTACCATCCGCTTTCACCGGCAGCACGGCAATCGACCCGCTGACATAGTTCGCCACCAGCAGAAAACGGCCATCCGGCGTCAGCGACAGATAGACCGGTCCGGCACCGCCGGACGCCACCTGGTTCAGCACACTTAACTCGCCGTTAGCGCCAATACGCAGCGCCTGCACCGCGCCCTTTTCCACTTCGCTGGCGAGGTAGAGGGTTTTACCATCCCGCGCCACCGTTAGCTGTGCCGCATTCGGCAACGGGCTGACCAGCGTTTTATTGCCAAGCGCACCGGATTGCGGATCAACGGTAAAGCGATAAAGCCCTTCGCCGTTCGGGTTGTAGGTTCCGACCCAGGCGTACTGCGTTTGTGCCATGGCGCTGGTTGCCAGCAGAGAAAGTGAAACGGTAAGCAGATGACGAGCGGTAAGCATGGTGGCTCCTTACGTGACGAGGGGGGTTTCCCTCCCGTATCGGGAGGGAAGATCGTTTACTTCACCAGTGCTTTGGTCATATCCAGCAACTGGCGAACATCCGCCGGGCGCGTGTCGCCACTCGCCTTATCAATGATCGAACTGTAAATATGCGGGATCACCTTGCGGACACCCGCATCCAGCGCGATTTGCAGGATTTCACTGAAGTTGTCCAGATCGATGCCGCCGGTCGGCTCCAGCCAGAAATCATGGCGCGCACAGGCTTGCGCCACGGCGATAAATTCGTCGCGGCATTTCAGCCCGCCCATCGGGAAGTATTTAATGGAGCTGCCGCCCATATCTTTTAGCAGTGCAATGGCGGTTTCCACCGGCACAATGCCGTCTGGCGCCTGGCTGCTCAGCGGTCCGGTGGAAATTTTTACCCTTCCCGGCGTACCGGTTGGCGAGACCAGGCCATTAACCACCGTGTCGTTCTGCCCGAGCAGCGCGCGGCTGGTCGCCACGCCGGTGAACACCTGGTTAACGTGCTGCGGTTGAACTTCACGGGAGATGGCGCTAACCATGGCAGACTGGTTTGGATCGCCTGCGCCGAGGCCAACGGAAAGTGCATTATCGATACGCGCCGCATAGTCGCGCATATCCGCGACGGCAGTAGCGACATCGGGGTAGTTTTTCGACAGCACGCCGACCAGCACATGGCCTTCCGCGACCTCGTAAATCGCGCTGGCGTTCTCTTTGCTGCCCGCCAGCACGTTCAGGCATACGCGGTCGCGGTAAAAATTCGGCGTCAGTTTCATGCATTTGCTCCCTTGTTCAGTTCTTCGGCGATGCGGCGATAAATGATCGTCAGTTGATCGGCGGTGACGCTGCGCACATCGGCTTCGATAATGCCTTCGTTGGCTTTATAACCACGGAAGTAAATGGCGTATTCCCCCTGTTTCAGGGCGCTGACCAGCTCGCCGGTAGCGATACCGGTGACGGCTTCATCAAATTTGATTTCGCTGCGGGCAATATCGCGCCCGGCGCTATCCCACACCACGCGCGAACTCACGCCTTTTAGCGTGTTTAGCTGCTCAATAAACGGTGTCATTTTGGCGACCATCTCCGCCCCGCTCTCTTTGCTGGCTGAAAGATAGTGTTCAATGGCGCAGGTCAGGCCGAGAATGCCCTCTTTGCCCACTTTCATTGCGCGGCCAATGCCCGCCGTCTGGCGTTTTACCCACTCCACATATTGTGTTTTGCCGATCACCAGCCCGCTGGTTGGCCCTTCAATCGCTTTTGCGCCGCTGTAGATAACGAGGTCGGCTCCGGCGCGGTAGTAGCACTGCAAATCCTCTTCGGCTGCGGCATCGACAATCAGCGGCAGGTTGTGCTTGCGTGCCACCACAGCGGCCTGCTCCACGCTGAGCATGCTTTTTTGTACGCAGTGATGAGATTTGATAAAAAGGATCGCTGCCGTGCGCGGCGAGATTGCCGCCGCCAGTTGATCGGCAGAGCATTCATTGGCGTAACCGGCTTCCACCACTTTGCCGCCGCCCAGCGCCACCATGGTTCCTACCGGTGCGCCAAAGTTAACGTTGTGCCCGCGCGGCAGTACGATTTCATTGTTCTCAATCGGCGTGCTGTGCAGGTTTTCCAGCAGCCAGTCGCTGTCTTTCACCAGCACGGCGGCGACGGATTGCGCAATGCCGGCGGAAGCGCACGACACCACGGTCGCGCCTTCAACATCCAGCAGTTTTGCAATGTACTCCCCGGTTTTATTCACCAGGTCTTTCATTTCGAAGTAGTGATTCATGCCGCTGACTACAGCGTCGACCACTTCCGGGCGCGGCGTGGAAACGCCGAGCGCCGTCATGCGCCCGGAGGCATTAATCACCTGTTTTAGCTGGTACTTATCATAAATCGAAGGCATGTTCGGCACTCCCTTGTTCGGTCATATAGCCCTTGCCCGCGCGAATGGCGGCAAGCGGCGTGAGGATCTGTTCGGCCTGTAACGTCTCGTTTTCCGCATCGGTGAACAGCACCGGCTGGCGTTTCAGGTCGAAAATGGTCAGATCGGCGTCGAAACCCACGGCAAGACGCCCTTTATGCTGCAGGCGCAGACCATCAGCGGCGTGGTCGGTCACACAGGCGATCACCTGCGGCAGCGACATGCCGATGGCGAGGAATTTCGCCATCACATTCGCCAGCGAGCGCACCGGGCCATCGATGCGGTTGCGGCAGTAAATGTCGGAGCTGATGGTCTGCGGCAAAATACCCAGCGCGATGGCCTGCTGAGCCACCGCAAAGCTGAAACTGGCGCTGCCGTGCCCGACATCAAGCCGCACCCCGCGCGCAATGGCGCGCGTCACCGAGGCGCGCAGCTCGCCGGAAGGCGTCAAAATGCGGTTCGGTTTGCCGTTATAGCAGTGGGTAATGATGTCGCCGGAGGTCAGCAGTTCAGCAATCTCATCGAGGTTTGGCGGGTTGTTGCCAATATGCACCATCAATGGAAAATCGCCGTTTTCCTGCTGGATGACTTTGGCGCGTTGCAGCGGTGTGATGCCGTTGTCGCCGACCACGCTGCTGCTCATGCGCGCTTTCAGGCCGACAATAAAATCCGGGTGGCGTTTTATGGCCTCACGCGCAGCGTCGGCGTCGATATTATTCAGGTTCGCCAGCTCGTTTTGCGCAATCAGCCCGACGCGCGAGATATTCAGCAGCGCATAGACGTCCGTCGACGCCTTACGGGTAATGGCATAGAAATCATCGATGTCATCCGCGCCGGTGCTACCGGCATCAATCACCGTGGTAACACCGGTCTGAATGCCGACGCTATCGGGCTCGTCGTGATAAATGGGTGAGTTCGGGTAACAGTGGACATGGGAGTCGATCCACCCGGCGCTGACATAGTGTTCGCCGCGTAAATCCACGCTTTTCGCCGCCGGGCCGTCGATATCGCCAAGCGCCGCGATTTTGCCCGCCGCGATGGCGATATCCGTCACCGTATCGTCAACCAGACGCGCCCGGCGCAGGAGTAAATCAAACATGCGTATCTCCAGGAGTAACGGGCGCCGCAGCGCCCGTGGGTGTCAGAGGGCTACCGGGAAAATGGAGCCCAGCAGCATCGCGCCGAGGATCGCGCCCCCGGTGATCGGCTTCTGCCAGAGGTAAAACAGCAGCGCGCCAATCAGCGAACCAATACCAATCGGAATGGAAGCGGTCATCGCGCTGAGGATAATCAACGGGCCAAGGAAGCGGCCGGACGCGTTACCCGCGCCCATCATCACGTCTGCGCCGTAGGTGGAGTCGCTCTGGTTGATGGTGAACTTACGCGCCAGGATAATCAGATAGCCAATCGCCAGGCCGATGATCAGCCCGGTAGCCAGCGAAGCCACAAAGTTCGCCACCGGGAAGACAAAGCCCGCGCCGAGCAGCAGCGCCGGCACACCAAGCCCCACTCCGGTCTGGATAGCGCCGCCGATATCCAAAATCCCTACCAGCGAACCTTCGATAATGCGGGCAAACAGGAAGCTCGCGCCAAACGCCGCCACCGCGCCGTAAACGCCGGTATCCATGCCGGAACGCAGCATCGAAACAAACGCCACTTCGTTAAACGCGCCAATGCCGTACAGGTAGTACATGTGTGTCCCGGCGAACACGCCGGAAGAGAGCAGGCCGACGAAAATCGGGAATGACCAGTCGGCGTACCAAAAGCCTTTATTCTGTTCCATCTCGGTTCCTTATTTGCCGCTGAGCGAGTTGTGGATAAGCGACAGCCAGTCCGGCGCGCTCAGGTGGAAGGACTCGATCATTTTCAGATCAAAGCCGCGGAAGAATGCACTCAGCACAAACAGCGCGACAATCGCTGTCATCATCACTTTGGTGACACGGTTCCAGCCGCTCTCTTCCACACCTTTACCAATCAGAATGCCCAACACCAGACCCGGTACGGCGTTACCCATAATGAGCTGTGCCGCGCCGCCAAAAACGGTCGCCCAGAAACCGGATTTCTTGCCTGCATCAATTGCCGCCAGCCAGAAAATCACCGGCATCACGGTGTTGACCAGCAGGTTCGCGGCCGGAACCAGCACTTTCACCGCCGTCACCTGCAACGCCGCCGGAACGGAGGAAGCAGTCAGGTTGAGGAAGGTGACGACCACCATGCCGATCAAGCCGCAGGCGATAGCCATCTTTTTCGGATCGTGCAGGGTTTCGCCCACGTTGCGGTTTTTCACCATCAACGCAGCAGCGCCCCAGTTCGGAATAATGCGGTGGTCAACGTCCTGGGTGAACGACCCCGCCGCAACGGATGACGCCCAGGCGTTAAAGAAGAAACCCAGACCAAAAGAGAAGTGCGAAGCCGGGTCCCCTTCGCAGGAGTTCAGTTCGCCCAGTGTACGAAACGCGCCCATCCCTTGCGTGGTCGGCGCATGGAACATGCGTGCAGCCCCTGCGCCCACGCCGACGCCCACCAGGCCGCCGATAATGAGCGATTTTATTAGTATGATTAAGAACATCAGTCTGCCCTCTTCTACCCTGTGATAGTGATTTCTGGGGTATGCGGTGAGTTATTGCGTGACGAAATCCACTTTATCGAGATTGATGGCGGTCACGTTGACGGTGACGTCCAGCTCCACGCTGTACGTGCGTCTTATACGGCGCAGAAAGAGGAACAAAAACGCCTCTTTGCGCGTCGTTTCCTGCGCCTGAACAACCTGCACGTCCTGTGGCTCAATGCGCAGTAAAATGTGCGGCGACGTTTTCATCACCGCGGCCTGAACATGGTTCAGCGCATCGGCGAAGGCGCGCGCTTTCGCATCGCCCTTGCCCTTTACCCTGACCGTGGTGGTGAACTGTTCTTTCATGGTTATGCGCCGTATTTTTTCTGCCACGCCTGCACCAGACGCTCGCCTAACTCTTCTTTGTCCATAAAGCCAAAGCCCAGCACGTTGCAGCCTTCATTAATCGCCGTCACGCCCTCTTCCACAGAACGCATGCCGTATTTGGCTTTGTAGCCATGTTTGTTTTGCGCGGTGATTGCGCCCGCGCCGCCGCTGCCGCAAAAGGAGATGCCAAAGGTGGCGTTTTCCGCTTTCATCACGTCGCCAAGTTTCATATCCGCCGCCACGCCCGGCACGACCACCGCGCGGCCGCCCGCTTTTTCTACACCGGCCGCCACTTTCTGGCCTTTCCCCAGACGGTCGCCAATCACTACGGTAATCTGTTCCATTGTTCGCTCCTTAAAGGTTGTCTTTTGCCACTTCGAAATGCACCGACAGCAGCCAGGCTTCTTCTTCCGGAAGGTTGCCAAAGGCCGCCACGACGTCGCGGGCAAGGTTCATGGAATCCGCCGAGATCTCATCAAACAGGCTGGCGTCCACTTCCGGTAGCGGTTCGCCGGTTACCGACCGGTGCGCCATCGCGCGGACATGAGAGGTCAGCATCTGTTGCTGCACCGCGTTCGGCGTAATGTTCTGAGAACTGAGTAAGGCATACACCTGCTTCAGCATGCGTTCAGCGAGGGTTGCCGTTTGCGCAGCCTGCTCCGCGTCGTTTATTACCGCTCCGTTATTCACTCGTCGTACCCCGTTAATGGCTTCGGAATAAAACTAACGTTGCAGGTTAAGAGTTTGTAGCGAGGAGTTTTCCACTTCGAAGTGGAAACGCGGAAGGCTTTAGTGATCTGCGCCTCAAAATGAGGCCGCTGAGGGATTTTTCACTGTATTGCGGTCACAATTTTGACCAAAAGCGGCGGAAAAACGACAGCCCAAAAGCACAAAAAAACGGCAAGCGGGAGAGGAAAAGTGTGAGATGAATAAGGTTTACTTATTCCTGCCCGTTGTTCAGCGCCCGCAGCAGATAATCTGTGAATGACGACACCAGCGGCAGCAACGGCCTGCCGGGTAAATGTAATAAGTGCATCGGGCGCGGTGGCGGTAAATAGCCCGGCAGTATGGCACACAGGCGACCTGCGTCGATATCCCGCTGCAACATGATGTCGGCGTGCTGCACAATCCCCAGCCCGGCCAGCGCCGCCTGGCGAATCGCCTCGCCGGAATCCACCATCAGCCGCGGGGTAATCGCCACCTCTTGCTTACCGTCCGGCCCTTGCAGCTGCCAGCTGTGATCGGATCGCCACTGGCTAAAACTGATGCAGTGGTGCTGTTTCAACTCTTCCGGGGTTTCGGGCGTGCCGTGGCGCGCTAAATAGTCTGGCGATGCGGCGAGGATCATCTGGTACGGCGCCAGCGGAATGGCAATCATCCCTTCATCGTTGACAGCACCGACGCGCACAGCGAGCTGGAAACGCTCCTCAATCAGCGAGACTTTGCGATCGCTCAGCACCATTTCCGCATTCACGCCGCGATATTGCTGTAAAAAACGTGACAGGATCGGCGTTAAGACATGGTTGCCCCAGGCCACCGGCGCGCTGATGCGCAGCAGGCCAGAGACATTTTCATAAAGATGACTGGCTAACCCGTCTGCTTCGCGAACGGTAGCGAGGATTTGCAGACCATACTGGTAAAAACGCTGGCCCGCTTCGGTGAGACCCTGGCGGCGCGTGGTGCGGTGCAGCAGCTTGCAACCGGTGCGACGCTCAAGTTCGCGCACATGTTTACCGACCATTGCCGGCGTGATGCCTAACGAGTCGGCGGCGGCGGTAAAACTGCCGAACTTGATGGTGCTGACAAACGACTCAACGCATTTGAGATAATCCATTTTCCACCCGCATTCTAAACCCACAGTATCAAATGAAGATAACAATGCCCCATTTATCCGCAACAGGACGCGGGAAATAATAGCGCCATTATCGTTTATTGGGTTCTTAATGATGCAATCGCTGGTTTTCAATGAATTTGGCGCATCGGATGTGCTGTACCTGCACAATCACCCTACGCCGCAGCCCAGCGCGGGTGAGTTGCTGGTTGACGTGTCTGCCGCCGGGCTGAATTTTGCGGATATTTATCGCCGCCAGGGGCGTTACCCGCTGGCAGGAAGTGCCCCCTGGGTTGCCGGATATGAAGGCGCCGGTCAGGTGATTGCCGTGGGAAGCGGGGTAAGCGGCTGGCAGCCGGGCGATCGCGTGGGTTTTGCCGATGTGCCGCTGGCGCACGCCAGCCATATTGTGGTGGCGCAGGAAAACGCCATTCGCCTTCCCGACTGGCTTTCTGAAGCGCAGGCCGCGTCGATTCTGTTGCAAGGCTTAACCGCAGATTATCTGGTGCATGATGTGTTACCGGTGCTACCCGGCATGCGTGTCGCCGTGCTGGCCGCCGCTGGCGGCGTGGGCAGCCTGCTGACGCAAATGCTGGTACACCGGGGGGTGCAGGTGTTCGCCGTGGCTTCAAACCAGGCCAAGCAACGCCTCTGCCTGCGTAACGGCGCAGACGCCGCCGCCGATTACGACTCATGGCCTGAACAGGTTCGCGCCTGGCATACGCCGGGTTGCGATATCGTGTTTGATTCGGTTGGCAGCACGCTGCAACAAAGCCTGGACAGCCTGAAAGATGGCGGGCGCGTTGTGCTGTTCGGTATGTCCGGCGGTACGATCCCTACGCCGGATCCGGCGCAGTTTTTGTTGCGTTCCACCGGCGTTATCGGTGCCGATCTGTGGACTTATCTGACCTCGCAGCAAGAACGGCAGCGTCGCGCCGATCGCCTGTTTGCGCTGCTGGAAGCAGGGCATATTAAATTGCCGGAGGTGACATCTTTTCCGCTCTATCAGGGTAAAGAGGCGCATGATTTGCTGGAAAACAGAGAGTTTAGCGGGAAGGTGATTTTGATCCCCTGACATAACGCGTTTTAAAAATGAAACAGCACCAGGGAAGCACATAATAAAAAGCGGACACCGGAAATTCCGGTCGAGAAGCTGAAGTAAAAAGCGGGGCGATTGCCCCGCTTCGTTTAACCAGATACCGAATTAACGGTATTTCTTGTGATACGTATTGCGGGTATCAATGAACCCTTTGGCGGCGTCCTGCGCCTCTTTCACTTTGCCTTCGTTAGCCAGTTTCAGCGCGCCGTCAATCTGCCCGACCAGCACATCAAAGCCGTGACGATAATCTTTCATCTCCGCGCTATCTGCCGCTTTACCTTCCAGTTTCGGCGGCGTCGCTTTTTGTGCATCCAGCGCAGCGGTACGCATTTTGGTTAATGCATCTTTCATCTCGCCAGCGTCGCTGGTTTTCTGCACCACTTTCAGATTGTCATTCAGGGTGCCCATATCATCTTCGAGATCGGCGGCGAACACCGACGATCCAACAAACAACGATGACACAGCAAGGATCGCTAACAGGTTTTTACGCATTGCTCACTTCCTTTTTTTATTATTCACGCTAAAGGCGCAACTCTGTGCGCCACGGAGTTATTGTCCGGCGATTTTCATCTCCGGGAGTAACACTGAACCACACTGAATATTGCTACGGTGTTCGATATCGTCACCAACGGTAACGATATTACGCCACATATCTTTCAAATTTCCTGCAATGGTAATTTCGCTCACCGGGTACTGGATTTCACCATTTTCTACCCAAAAACCGGACGCACCGCGCGAATAATCACCGGTAATGCCGCTCACGCCCTGGCCCATCAGCTCGGTGACAACAAGCCCGGTGCCCATCTCTTTTAGCATTTGTTCGAAGCTCAAGCCGCGTCCGGCAATGCGCCAGTTATGGATACCGCCTGCATGTCCGGTGCTTTTCAGTCCCAGCTTACGCGCGGAATAATTGGTCAGCAGCCACTGCATCAGTACGCCATCTTTCACGATATCGCGGCGTTCGGTACGCACGCCTTCGCTGTCGAACGGTGAAGATGCCAGCCCTTTAAGCAGGTGCGGATGTTCTTCAATAGTCAGCCACTCTGGCAGGATCTGCTTGCCAAGATAGTCCAGCAGGAACGTCGATTTGCGGTAGACAGAACCACCGGCAATCGCGCCGACCAGGTGACCAAACAGGCCGGTCGCTACTTCGTGGCCGAAAATGACCGGCGCTTTCATGGTCGACAGCTTGCGCGGCGACAGGCGGGACAACGTGCGACGCGCACACTCTTCGCCCACCCACTCCGGCGTTTGCAGTTCGTTAATATCACGGCTGATGGTGTACGCGTAATCGCGCTCCATGTCGCCATTCTCTTCGGCAATCACGCAGCTCGACAGCGAGTGGCGCGTGGAACAGTAGCTTTGCAGCATGCCGTGGCTGTTACCGAAGACTTTAATGCCGTAATGGCTATTGAAGCTGCCGCCTTCGGTATTATTAATGCGTTTATCCGCTTTCAGCGCCGCCTGTTCGGCGCGCGCGGCCCATTCGATGGCTTCATCCGGCGTCACTTCCGCCGGGTGGAACAGGTCAAGATCCGGTGCCTCAAACGCCAGCAGCTCTTTATCTGCCACGCCCGCGTAAGGATCCGGCGAAGTGTAACGCGCGATATCGAGCGCCGCCTGTACGGTGCGGGCAATCGCGTCCGGGCTGAGATCGGTTGACGAGGCGCTGCCTTTACGGTTCTGGTGATAAACGGTTATTCCCAGCGCGCCATCGCTGTTAAATTCGACATTCTCCACTTCGCCGTAGCGCGTGCTCACGCCGATCCCGGTGGTTTTGCTGACAGCCACTTCCGCACCGTCCGCTTTTCCGGCAGCTAATTCCAGCGCTGTGGAAACCGCCTCTTCCAGCGTTTTGCGTTGTTGTGCAACTTGTGTGATTACTTTCATTGCCAATGCCATAATTAAGGGAGAGATTCTTTGAAGTCTAACAGAGAACCCTTTTTCAGTGCGCGCCTTAACTGGTAACATTAGCCTCTTTTTTTAAGGAGCCTGAGATGACAAAGCAGCCCGACGACTGGCTCGACGACGTGCCCGGTGATGATATTGAAGACGAAGATGACGAGATCATCTGGGTCAGTAAGAGTGAAATTAAGCGCGATGCTGAAGAGTTAAAGCAGCTCGGCGCGGAAATGGTCGATCTTGGTAAAAACGCGCTGGATAAACTCCCGCTCGACCAGGATCTGCGCGACGCTATTGAGCTGGCGCAGCGCATTAAGAAAGAGGGTCGCCGCCGTCAGTTGCAGTTGATCGGTAAAATGCTGCGTCAGCGCGATGTCGATCCGATTCGCCAGGCGCTGGATAAGCTGAAAAACCGCCACAACCAGCAAGTTGCCTTTTTCCACAAGCTGGAGCAGATCCGCGATCGTCTGATTGAAGAGGGTGATGATGCGGTGCCAGAGGTGCTGAATCTGTGGCCGGATGCTGACCGCCAGCAGTTACGTTCGCTGATCCGTAATGCGAAAAAAGAGAAAGAAGGGAACAAACCGCCGAAATCCGCGCGTTTAATCTTCCAGTATCTGCGTGAACTGGCTGAAACCAGCGAGCAATAACCTTTCTGCATTATCCCTCTCCTGGGGGAGAGGGCTTTTCCCGCTTCCCTTTTCCTGTTTCATTTATTCCCTTCTGAACGCGATCAAAATTTAGCTGAATCGTTAAAGCTAAAAACGTTCTCTATCACATATTTATCACGCATATATCTTTCATTTCATAGATAAATGCGATCAATACCAGCTATTTTCATTCTCATCCTCGCTCATTTTCACCAAATGAAACGGATCACATTTTCTCCTCTGCGCAAAACGTAGATTTCAGCCGTGGTGCAAATAATCGATTCAGCTAAAAAGGACGAAATGATGAAAAAAACCGTAATGCTTTCCGCACTTGCCCTGCTTGTATCTGCTCCGTTAATGGCGAAAACCTGGGTGCTGACAAGTGCTGAAGGCGGCATTGAGCAGGGAAACTGGCGCATCAGCAGCGATCAGCTGAACATCAAAGATCAGCAGTTCAGCATTGAGCAGGTGGTACTGCATGGTGGCAAACAAGAGGGCAGCAAAGTTATCAAACTGAGCAGTAAAAACGGCCTGACTATCGCACTGAGCCCGACGCGCGGGATGAATTTACTCTATGCAGACGGTTTTGGCGTGCATATGGGCTGGAATTCACCGGTAAAAGAGGTCGTTAACCCGGCATTCATCAATCTGGAAAGCCGCAACGGACTCGGCTGGCTGGAAGGTTTCAACGAGATGGTGGTGCGCTGCGGTTACGAGTGGACCGGCCATCCGGTAACGGCGGACGGACAGATTTACACCCTGCATGGCAAAGTGGGTAACACGCCCGCTTCGCAGGTTTCCGTCGATGTTAGCGAAACGGCACCCTATGAAATTCGCATTCGCGGATTAGTGAAAGAGAGCACCTTCAAAAAAGCGGATCTGCAAACGGAAATGGAGTTGCGCTACATTCCGGGCAGCAACAGTTTCAGCCTGCATGACGTGCTGACCAACCATGCTGACTATCCGCACGATTACCAAATCATCTACCACAGCAACTTCAGCAAACCGATCCTTGAACAGGGCGCGCGCTTTATTACGCCGTATGAAAACGTCAGCCCGTTCAATGATTACGCTAAAAAGGGGCTGAAAGAGTGGCAAACCTACGCCGGGCCAACCAAGGGCTTCGACGAAATGGTGTTTAATATCAAGCCGCTGGCCGACGCCAGTAAACAGACTGTCGCGGCACTGCTCAACAAGGCCGGAGATAAAGGCGTGGCGATCAGCTATAACACTGAACAGTTGCCAGTGCTGACGCTGTGGAAAAATACCGACACGGAAAAACAGGGCTACGTCACCGGTATCGAGCCGGGCACCAGCTACGCCTACCCGGTGACCATTGAGCGTGAACAAAAACGCGTGAAACAGTTGCAACCAGGCCAGAGCACCCGCTTCGATTTAACCTATACCTTGCTGCACAACAGCGGTCAGGTGGCTGAAGTAGAGAAACGCGTGCAGGAAATTCAGGGCAGCAAAACCCCGCAGTCGATTGAAACGCCGATGGCGAAAGAGTAACGCGCAGGCATAAAAAAACCGCGCCAGGTTTCAGGCGCGGTTTTTATTCGGCTTAATACAATCAGGCGCTTTCAGCAGCGAGTTGCGCTTTTTTCGCCAGCCCGTCCAGCAGTTTCTGGTGGATACCGCCAAACCCGCCGTTGCTCATCACCAGAATGTGATCGCCTGGCTGGGCGCTTTTGACAATCATCTCCGCCAGCGTATCTACATCCGCACTCCAGTACGCAGGCTGTACGCAGGCATCCGCCACTTCCGCCACCTGCCAGGGAATATGCGGCGGCTGCAGCAGGTACACTTCGTCGGCACGTCCCAGCGACGGAGCCAGATCGGCTTTGCAGATGCCCATTTTCATAGTGTTCGAGCGTGGCTCCAGCACGGCGATAATTTTCGCGGTGCCGCCCACTTTCCCGCGCAGCGCCGCGAGGGTTGCCAGGATTGCCGTCGGGTGATGGGCAAAATCGTCATACACGGTCACGCCATTGGCTTCGCCACGCAGCTCCAGACGGCGGCGCGCATTGATGAAAGAGCCCAGCGCGTTCGCCGCATCTGCCGGTGCAACACCAACATGACGCGCAGCGGCAATCGCCATCAGGCCGTTATGCATGTTGTGCTCGCCCACCAGACCCCAGTTCACCTGGCCTACGCATTCGTTATCCAGCCACACTTCCCAACTGGAGGCATCAGTATTCAGTTTTTTCGCCTGCCAGTGGCCCTGCTCGCCCACCAGCTCCTGCTCGCTCCAGCAGCCCATCGCCATCGTCTGTTTCAGGTTGATGTCGTTTTCCGGCCAGATAATTTTCCCCTGCCCCGGCACGATGCGCACCAGGTGGTGGAACTGTTTCTGAATCGCTTTCAGGTCATCGAAAATATCCGCGTGGTCAAACTCAAGATTATTGAGCACCAGCGTGCGCGGGCAGTAATGGACAAATTTGGAACGTTTGTCGAAGAAGGCGCAGTCATATTCATCGGCTTCAATCACGAAGAACGGGCTCTCACCCAGACGCGCAGAGACCTCAAAATTGCCCGGTACGCCGCCAATCACGAAGCCCGGTTTGTAACCGCAGGCTTCCAGAATCCAGGTCGCCATGCCAGCGGTGGTGGTTTTACCGTGCGTACCGGCAATGGCGACAACCCAACGGTCGCGCAGCACAAAGTCATGGAGCCATTGCGGGCCCGACATAAACGGAATGTTCTTTTCCAGCACCGCTTCCACACAGGGATTACCGCGCTTCATCACGTTGCCGATGATGACCAAATCCGGCGCCGGATCGAGCTGGCTGGCGTCATAACCTTCAATCAGTTCAATTCCTTGATTCTCAAGCAGCGTGCTCATCGGCGGATAGACACTGTCGTCCGAGCCCGTTACCTGGTGTCCCAGCGAGCGAGCCAGCATTGCCAGCCCGCCCATGAAAGTGCCACAAATCCCCAATATATGAATGCGCATACGTCGTTATCCTTTCTTAAACTGGCGCACATTTTACTCATATGTTTACGCACAGAGAAATGCATTTCAGGATAATCCGCATATAGCTGGCGCGATTCACCTGTGCGCGAGCTTTTGAATGTTTGTTAGTATTGTTACAGGACCTTCGCGTTTTCGTTTGCGAAAGCTCTGGCTGTTACGGCGTCGGCTGTTTACTATCCGGAACTTGCTGTGAGCAGCAACCTGAAAACCACAGGCTACAATCGCTTTACTCCATCATGAAAAATGCAGGGAAAGTGTTATGAAAACGTTAGGTGAATTTATTGTCGAAAAGCAGCATGAGTTCTCGCATGCAACGGGTGAACTGACTGCTTTGCTGTCGGCGATAAAACTGGGCGCCAAGATCATTCATCGCGATATCAATAAGGCCGGTCTGGTCGATATCCTGGGTGCAAGCGGTGCTGAAAACGTGCAGGGCGAGCAGCAGCAAAAACTCGACCTGTTCGCGAACGAAAAACTGAAAGCCGCACTCCGCGCCCGCGATATCGTGGCTGGCATCGCCTCTGAAGAAGAAGATGAGATCGTCGTTTTCGAAGGCTGCGAGCACGCAAAATATGTGGTGCTGATGGATCCTCTGGATGGTTCCTCCAACATCGACGTTAACGTCTCCGTCGGGACAATTTTCTCCATCTATCGCCGCGTAACGCCAGTCGGCACGCCGGTCACCATGGAAGATTTCCTGCAACCGGGCAACAAACAAGTCGCCGCCGGTTATGTGGTTTACGGTTCGTCCACCATGCTGGTTTACACCACCGGCTGTGGCGTACACGCCTTCACTTACGATCCGTCACTTGGCGTGTTCTGCCTGTGTCAGGAGCGTATGCGCTTCCCGGATCGTGGCAACACGTACTCCATTAACGAAGGCAACTACATCAAATTCCCGCAGGGCGTGAAGAAATACCTGAAGTTCTGCCAGGAAGAAGATAAAGCGACCAACCGCCCTTACACCACGCGCTACATCGGCTCGCTGGTAGCGGATTTCCACCGTAACCTGCTGAAAGGCGGGATTTACCTCTACCCAAGCACCGCCAGCCACCCGGAAGGGAAACTACGCCTGCTGTACGAATGCAACCCGATGGCGTTCCTCGCGGAACAAGCGGGCGGCAAAGCCAGCGACGGCAAAAACCGTATTCTGGATATCCAGCCGGAAAGCCTGCATCAGCGTCGTCCATTCTTTGTCGGCAACGAGCATATGGTGGATGACGTAGAACGCTATATGCGTGAGTTCCCGGACGCGTAATCAGCCGGCCAAAACGAGAAAAGCGCCACGATTGTGGCGCTTTTTTTAGCGTACGAAGGTGCGTTTGACGCGCTCGGACACTACAAAATAGGGGATCCAAATCGCCGCGCTTATTACGCTACGAAGCAGTGAGCTTACGGTATCGTAGACATACGGCACATCAAACACCTGATGCGCCAGCCATACATCTACGCCATGAAAGGCAATCCATAACAGCAGAAAACCAATGTAAAAACGCGGAAGCAGCCGTTTCTTGCGAAAGAACAGGCTCCCGACGAAGACCGTGTAGGCGAACATTACCCCGTAGAATACCAGTTCGAAAACGAGCATCCCTTTTTGTCCACCAACGAGCACGCTGTAATGCTCCATCACCACTTTGAGCGTCGCGCTGAAAGAGACAATCACGCTGAGCAGCGACAGCACCAGCCCAATAGCAGGAACAAACAGCCAGCCGCGAATTTTTTTAAACTCGCGCGCCTCGCACTCCGCGCAGAAATCACTCTCTTTCAGCGCTTCCTTATCGCATTGAATACAGATTCCCATGTCGTTGCCTTTCGTTATCCCTGCGTCTGTAAACGGAATGATGCCATTGCCTGCAACAATTCGCGCGACTGCTCTTCCAGCGAACGGGTCGCCGCAGAAGATTGCTGTACCAGCGCCGCGTTTTGCTGCGCGGTTTCATCCATCTGGCTGACGGCGATATTCACCTGCTCAATACCGCGGCTCTGCTCCTGCGACGCATTGGCGATTTCGCGCATCAGTTTGGTCATGCGCAACACTTCTTCGGCGATTTCGTCCATCGTTTCGCCGGCCTGCATCGCCAGATCGCTGCCTTCAGAGACCTGCGCCTGCGAGCTGCTGATCAGCGCCCGGATCTCTTTCGCCGATTCGGCGCTGCGGCTGGCAAGGTTACGCACTTCACCGGCTACGACTGCAAAACCACGCCCCTGCTCACCCGCGCGCGCCGCTTCAACGGCGGCGTTCAGCGCCAGAATATTGGTCTGGAAAGCAATGGCGTCAATCACGCTAAGAATGTCGGCGATGCGATCGGAACTGGCGGAGATATCGCGCATTTTTTCAATTACATAGCAGACCATTTCGCTGCCGCGATCGGCGGTATCGGAAACCGTCTTCGCCAGTTTGTGCGCCTGTTCGGCGTTGTCGGCGTTCAGTTTCACCGTGGCGGTGATCTGCTCCATGCTGGCCGCGGTTTGCTCCAGCGATGTGGCGGTCGATTCCGTACGCTGAGACAAATCGATGTTGCCCGCCGCCAGTTCACGGCTGCCGGTATCAATTTGCGAGCTGGCATCGCGCACGCGGGTGACCGAACCCACCAGCGACTGGCGCATCTCTTCGATGGCCGCGTTCAGCCGGTTAAATTCTTTGCTACTGACGTCGGTTTTCAGGTAGGTCAAATCCCCTGCCGCTACCTGTTCCAGTTGCTGAATAGACGTATCCAGCGGCTTGAGCAGTAAATGGCGCAGCGCCAGCCAGGCCAGTACGATGATCCCGGCCACCAGTAACGCCACCACCAGAATCAGCAGCATAACGCCGTTTTTGCTGCTCTGAACGGCGCTCACTTCCGCTTTGCCGCGCACTTCACCCCATTTCTGGAAGGCCTGCATGTCGTTGTCGAACTGGCGGGAGATAGGGATAAGTTTGTTTTCCAGCAGATCGTAATAGGCATCGGCGCTCTGTTGGTTGAGCGCATCCTGCATCGGTTTAATGCCCTGATTGACGTAGTCGCCGTAGCTTTTCGCTAACGCCGCCAGCAGTGCAGCACCTTGTTCATCATCGACGCCCGCCTTAATCACACCAGCAAGCGATTGCTCACCGTGTTCAATTTCGCCATTGATCATCTTTACCGATTTGGCGGCATCGTCCAGCAAACCAACTTCCATCATGCGCACGGCCTGACCCGCTTCATTACGCGCACGCAGGATCAGCGTGTAGCCTTCGCTCAGGCGCGCCATCTTTTCGCCCTGAAGCTGGCTAATTCGCTCCAGCGATGAGGAACTTTTATTGAGTGCATAAACTCCGATGCCGCTAACCAGCAGCAGGAGAAACGTCATAACAGCCAGCAAAGAAAGTAAACCAGTACGGATCGAAAGCGTTTTAAGCATGATGTGAATCCCGGTAGCAGCGATACTTTTTGGCGTAAATTAAGCCGATTCGTCAGTTATCGACCGCCACCGGAATTACTTTAGGGAAAAATAGTCATTTCAATATGTTATTACTTTGTTGCCGTTGTGCTAACGCGTGTAACAGGTGAGCTTTGGCGGTTCTCCCACAGCACCGTTAAGCCACGTTGCAACGCGATAAAAATAAACAACAGGATGCCAATGGCAATCTTGGTCCACCATGAACTGAGTGTGCCGTCGAAGTTAATATAGGTCTGGATAAGTCCCTGAATACCCACGCCAAAAAGCGTACCTAACACTGTGCCGACGCCGCCGCTAAGCAACGTGCCGCCAATCACCACCGAGGCGATGGCATCCAGTTCAACCCCCACGCCCGCCAGCGCGTAACCGGCCTGGGTGTAAATGGAGAAGACAATCCCCGCCAGTGTCGCAAGACCAGTCGAGAGCATATAGATACGAATGGTGGTACTGCGCGTTGAGATACCCATCAGGTTCGCGGAAGTGGCATTGCCGCCAATCGCGTAGACTTCGTTGCCAAAGCGGGTGCGGTGTGCGAGGAAAATACCGATCACCACCACGAATAACATCAGCAGCCCCATCGCGCTCAAACGTCCGCCGCCGGGGATCATCCACGCCAGGCTGGAGAGCGAATCATAGACCGGGTGATTAATCGGAATCGATTCTTCCGACAGCAGGTAGCTGACGCCGCGCAGGAAAAACATCCCCGCGAGGGTGATGATAAACGCCGGGATTTTTAACGCGTCGATCATAAGCCCCATAAACGCGCCAAACGCAGTGCCCATCAGCAGAATCAGCGGGAACGCCAGCAGCGGCGAGATGCCCCAGTCGCCAATGGCTTTCGCCAGAAAAACCCCGGTAAAGGCAATCACCGAGCCGACGGACAAATCAATGCCGCCAGAGAGGATCACGAAGGTCATACCAACGGCAATAATCCCCAGGAAAGCGTTATCCGTCAGGATGTTGCAAATCACACGTGTCGACGCGAAACCGGGAAACTGCGTCAGGCAGTAGAGGTAGCCGAGCACGAACACGCCCAGCGTTATCATCAGCGGTAAATTACGTTTTATCATGACCGCGTACTCCTTTAATCAGCGCGATAAAGCGCGGCGACTGAACAATCAGCACGCACATCACCACCACCGCTTTCACCACCTGGTTGAGTTCCGGCTGGAAGCCGGAGAGCAAAATGCCGGTGTTCATACCCTGAATAATCAGCGCACCCACCACCGACAGCACAAGATTGAAGCGCCCGCCCATTAGCGAACCGCCGCCGATCACCACCGCCAGGATCGCGTCCAGCTCCAGCCACAGCCCGGCGTTGTTGGCATCCGCACCGCGAATATCCGCCGCGACAATCACCCCGGCTATCGCCGCGCACACGCCGCTCAGCACATAGGTCAGCATCACCACAACACGGGTATTCACACCGGCGTTTTTCGCTGCGCGAATGTTGATGCCCACCGCTTCAATGAACATACCGAGCGCGGTTTTGCGCGTGAACAGCCAGAACAGCACCAGCGTAACCAGCGCGATAATCACCGGGGTGGGAAACAGCAGCAGCGAACCGCTGCCCAGCCAGGCCAGCGACGGAGCGTTAAAGGTGACAATCTGCCCGGAGGTGATCAACTGCGCGACGCCGCGCCCGGCGACCATCAAAATCAGCGTGGCGACAAACGGCTGGATCTTCAAAATCGCCACCAGAATGCCGTTCCATAAACCAGCCAGCACACCGGTGCCGATCGCCGCCAGCAGTACCACCGTCAGGCTGTGTCCGGCGACCGTTAACGACGCCGCCGTCGCGCCGGCAATCGCCATCACCGCCCCGACCGACAGATCAATACCGCCGGTGGCAATCACCAGCGTCATACCAATGGCCAGCAGCGCCACCGGCGCGGCACGGTTAAGAATGTCTATCGGGCTACCGAACAGGCGACCATCCTGTAACACCACCTGATAAAAATGCGGCGCGACCAGGCTATCCACCACCAACACCAGCAGCAGCGCTATCAACTGCGGCGTTCCGGTCGGCCAGTTAAAACGGCGCTTTGGCGGCGTCGTTTGGCCAAGTGATTGAGGCATCACACTCTACTCCTTACGCCGCAATGGCATTCATGATCGCCGGAACGGACAACTCAGCGAGCGGGATCTCCGCCACCTGTTTACGATCGCGCATGATAATCACCCGATCCGCATAGCCGACCAGCTCTTCCAGTTCGGACGAAATAACCAGCAGTGCGAGACCATCGGCACAGAGGGTTTCGATCAGGCGAATGATCTCCGCATGCGCCCCCACATCGATACCGCGCGTTGGCTCATCGAGGATCAGGAATTGCGGGCGCGTCAGCAGCCAGCGTGAAAGCAGCACTTTCTGCTGGTTGCCGCCGGAAAGAAATTCAATCGGCTGCTCGGCGCTCGGTGTGCGAATGCCAAGCTGGCGAATGAAACGCTCGGCAATCGCGTTCTGCTCTTTGCGCGGGATCGGCCGCAGCCAGCCGCGCTGCGCCTGCAACGCCAGCACAATGTTTTCCCGCACCGATGCGGCGGCGATAATGCCGTCGGTTTTACGGTCTTCCGGGCAAAAACCGATGCCCAGACACGAAGCCTGGTGTGGCGAACGTAAAGATTGCGACTTGCCTTTGATGGTCGCGCTGCCGCTGTCGGCGGGTTTAATGCCAAAAATCACTTCGGCGGTTTCGGTACGACCCGAGCCTAACAACCCGGCCAGACCGACAATCTCACCGGGGCGCACTTCGAGATCGAACGGCGCGATCACCCCTTTTTTGCCGTAACCATTGAACGCCGCCACCGGTTTTTCACTCAGTAGCGTGCGCCCGGCACGTTGCAGGGCGTTGCTTTCCAGCTCACGGCCCAGCATCATTTTGACCAGTTCGATTTGCGGCAACTCACTGGTCGGTTTGCAACCGACAAAACCGCCGTTACGCAGCACGGTGATGCGGTCGCTGACTTCATACACCTGATCGAGAAAGTGGGTAACGAAGATCAAGCTGACGCCCTGATCGCGCAACTGGCGCATCAGGGTAAACAGCATCTCCACTTCCTGGGTATCGAGGCTGGCGGTAGGTTCATCAAGGATCAGCACCTTGGCGGAGAGATCGATAGCGCGGCAAATTGCCACAATCTGCTGCATCGCCACCGAATAGCGGTTAAGCGGCTCGCGCACATCCAGTGAAAAGCCGTAGGATTCCATCAGTTCAGTCGCGCGCTTTTCCATCTCTTTACGACGCAATAAACCAAAACGCCGGGGTTCGCGACCAATAAATAAATTATCCGCCACCGACATATTCGGCAGCAGGTTGACTTCCTGGTACACCGTCCCGATACCAAGCTGCTGGGCGTGGGCGGTATTTTTCGGGTTGATTTGCTGGCCTTCCAGCCAGATAGCCCCTTTATCGGCGTGGTAAACGCCGGTTAACGCTTTAATCAGCGTCGATTTTCCTGCGCCGTTCTCCCCAAGCAGGGCCATGATTTCGCCGCGGCGTAAGCTGAAATCCACGTTATCGAGCGCTTTTACGCCGGGAAAAAATTTACTTAAGCCTTCAGTACGCAGGATTTCCTGGTGTGCTTCCGCGTTCATTGTTGACCCCTTACACATTTACCCTCTCCCCGCCGGGGAGAGGGTTTTTGCGACTCAGTAACCCATGTTTTTCTTTTTCTCTAACTCCTCTTTCGCCGTATCCGGCAGATAGAGCGTCGATTTGGTAATGGTCAACTTCGGCGGCAGGGTGCCGTCTTTTTTGTATTTCTCCAGCGCGTCGAACGCCGGGCCTGCCATATTTGGCGTCAGCTCAACGCTGGCATTCGCTTCGCCGTCGATCATCGCTTTGTAGATATCCGGCACACCGTCAATAGAACCGGTAAGAATGTCTTTACCCGGTTTCAGACCCGCTTCTTTGATGGCCTGAATAGCGCCGATCGCCATGTCATCGTTGTGGGCGTAAACCATGCAGATGTTTTTGCCGTTGTTTTCCGCCTTGATAAAGCTCTCCATCACCTCTTTACCTTTACTGCGGGTAAAGTCGCCAGACTGAGAACGGATGATTTTGATGTTAGAGGCTTTCGAAATGGCTTCGGCAAACCCTTTCTTACGATCGATCGCCACGCTCGCACCCACGGTGCCTTGCAGCTCAACGACGTTACACGGTTTGCCATCGACCGTTTTCACCAGCCAGTCACCAATCAGCTTGCCTTCAAGAATGTTGTCGGCGGTCACCGTGGTCATGTAGAGCGATTTGTCTTTGACATCGATGGAGCGGTCGAGCAAGAACACCGGGATTTTGGCGTCTTTGGCTTCTTTCAATACCGGCTCCCAGCCTGTTGCCACCACCGGCGCAATAAAGATGGCGTCAACGCCCTGGGCGATGAACGAACGCACCGCTTTGATTTGGTTTTCCTGCTTCTGCTGAGCGTCAGCAATCTTCAGCGTAATGCCGCGCTTGCTGGCTTCGCTTTTGGCGACGTTGGTTTCAGCGGCTCGCCAGCCGGATTCAGATCCGACCTGCGAAAATCCTACGGTTAACGGGGCGGCCATTGCCATAGACGACATGGCTGCCGAAACTGCTGTGACAAGAAGTAAGCGCTTCCACATAAGAGCATCCTCGAGGGTTATTGTTGGCTACAACTTCACCTGCGGGAAAACTATAGACAATCGAGGATGTAACAGAATGCGTTACATCACAAATCGGAAAAGTGAATGAATTGTTGATGACCAGTTGCGATCTGGCGCGCGAAAAGCGCGGTTTTAATTCACCTCATTTATCCATTGAAATTGCAGAAATTTACTGCGTACGGATTAGAACGAAATTTCGCTGTAATCGGTTACACAAAATTATTGATGATGCTGCTATGGTTATGGATAAAACGGTCATAAATGGCGTGTCAGAAAGCGTCTGAAAAAGTGTGAGTAAGTTAAAACAGCCCAAGACATTCACCGCCAGTTGGCTATAATACCCGGCACTTGTTTGCCACACATTTTAAAGGAAACAAACATGAGCTTACTGAACGTCCCGGCGGGTAAAGATCTGCCAGAAGATATCTACGTTGTTATCGAAATTCCGGCTAACGCTGACCCGATCAAATACGAAGTCGACAAAGAGAGCGGCGCGCTGTTCGTTGACCGTTTCATGTCCACCGCGATGTTCTATCCGTGCAACTACGGTTATATCAACCACACCCTTTCGCTGGATGGTGACCCGGTAGACGTGCTGGTGCCGACGCCGTACCCGCTGCAGCCTGGTTCTGTGATCCGCTGCCGTCCGGTTGGCGTGCTGAAAATGACCGACGAATCCGGTGAAGATGCCAAACTGGTTGCCGTACCGCACACCAAACTGAGCAAAGAGTACGATCACATTAAAGATGTGAACGACCTGCCGGAACTGCTGAAAGCGCAGATCACCCACTTCTTCGAGCACTACAAAGATCTCGAAAAAGGCAAATGGGTGAAAGTGGACTGCTGGGACAACGCTGAAGCGGCGAAAGCTGAAATCGTTGCCTCTTTCGAGCGCGCAGCGAAGAAGTAATCCGTTTTAGTGAAAAAAGCCCCGGTGCGCGTAATGCGACCGGGGCTTTTTTTCGTCCAGGCTTTGTGGGCTGCGGGTTTAATGACTCTGCCTGAGCCAGGCAGAGATCGGATTAAGCGGAACGCGCGTTGGCCACCTTACGCTGGCCGGGTTTTATGCCGCCAGGCAGAGAACGCCAGCACAATAACCGTGCTCAGCACCCGCTCCGGGTGGAAATAGCCATGAGTGATATTCACGCTCACACCTGGCGGTATTTGCGGTGCCAGCAGGAATTTATGCCCGGCGACAAACAGGCTAAACAGCGCCACGTTACCCAGCGCCGCCGCCAGGCTTCTTACCACAATCTTCTGCGCGGAAAAACGCTGCCGGGCATTTTGTCGTAGCATCAAAAGCAGTATCAGCAAGCCAGAAAAAGCGAACAGCAGACCGTTAATCAGCGTCGCCAGCATAGCGGCGGAAACAGAGGTCGTTACCAGCCCGGCACGCCCCCAGAAAAAGTGGAGGAAAGGGTAATAAGTGAGGTAACCAAAACTAAAGAGACCCGCCAGCAGCAGCGCTGCGGCAACTACCCAGGCTGTCTTACGTAACATGTTTCTCGTCCTTACTCGGCTGAAAAGAAAAACCGCGCCAGCGGCGCGGTTCTCTAAGTGTGATTACTTCTGGTACTGCTCGCGGTCGAGCCAGTTACCGCTCTCGATCAAGGTTTTTCCCTCAACCGAACGCTGGTAAACATACATCCAGGCGCTGCCATAAGGCGTCTGGATCAACTGGCGTTTGTATTCACCGCCCGCGGTGCGCAGAGCGTCCAGCTCACCGAGCGTTGCTGCGTCGATACGATAAACTTCGCCCTTGACGCTTCCTTCACCGGCTACTGCGCCCGGATAGTGCCCCAGACTATACAGCTGATGATTTTCGACACAAAAGTCCCCCAGCCACTGAGCATTGGTCATCCAGTGGCTGTTGCCCTGCTTGCGTCGTAAACTGCCGTAGACAAATATTCGCATTGCTAAAACTCAAACTGATAGAGCAAATCTAGTGCCTGATCTACGCCAGACACCGCTTCAAGATACAGCTTAGGCATCAGGCGATAACGTAACGTGAGAGTCGCCAGTGAGTCAAAAATTCCTACACCATATTTTACTTGTAGACCCGGTAGCACATAGCCGCTGACCACCACCTGCGAGGAGTCGCCGACGCCCTGGGTGTCCAGCGCCAGATTGCTGACGCCAAAAGTCTCGCCGATTTTACCCACAACCTGCCCACTTTGTGCAACCCCTAAGCCGATCAGCATCGATGTCATCGCCGCACTGTCGCTCTGTTCGCTCTCCAGCCCCTGACCACGCAGCAGGTACGAGAGCGCTTCTTGTTGCGACATCGCCGGATCGGAGAAAATCTCCGCTTTCGGCTCATCGGCGGTGCCGGTGACGCGAACCCCGGCAATCACATCGTTTTCTGTCGATTCCGGGTTACGAATCGCTTCGATATTCAGCATCGGCTGATCTGGCGGTCCGGAGAACAGCAACTCGCCTTTGCGCACCAGCAAATCCTGGCCGTAAGCATGGAAACGCCCTTCCGGAATGTTGATCTGCCCGTTCAGGCCCAGCCCCTGCTTATCCTGTGCGACTTTCAGATCGCCCGTCAGCCGCGCTTTCAGGCCAAATGCATTGAGCCGCACGTTGTTGCCGACATGCACCGTCAGGTTGCTGTTGATCGGAATCGACGCGCTTTTTGGCTGCTCAGGCTGCAAGTCGTTATTCAGCATCACTTCATCACTGGAGACACCCACCGCGCTTTCCGGTAAGTCATGCACCACAATGCGCGCCCACGGCACATCCACGTTGCCATCCAGCGTAAACAGGCTTGGCGTCGCCTCAAATACCACATCCGGCGAGACATCCAGGCGCACCATCGGCGGCACGGTAATGCGCACTTTGCTGCCTTTCGCCGCCACGCGCGCGCGCCAGTTATCGATTTGGCTCCAGTCAGCATCACCGCTCAGATTGATCTGCCCCTGCCCGGTACGCACCACGCCCTGCAAGGTCGAACTCATGCCGTTGAAATTCATCGCCAGCTGGCTGGGCTGCATATCAAACGGCATAAAGTTGCCGTCAATGTCCAGCCCGTTCAGCCCCAGTTGCCCGAACAGCTGCGGGCTTTGCACGTTGCCGCCAAGACGTAAACTGGCATTCAACGTACCTGCCGCTTTCTCGCCCCGGCTGAAAATGGCGTTCGCCATCGCCAGCGAGAAGTTGCGAATATTCACGTTGCCGCCCAGATTACGCCGCCCTTGCGGATCGGTGACCTGCACCTGGCCATCGAACTGGCCGTTATTGGTCAGGCGGATCAACCAGCCGAGATCGGCCCGGTTATCGCGCAGTTTTGCGTTGAGATTGAGGGTGTCAAACGCGAGCGGCAGCGGCGCGTCGTTTACCACCTGCGTCACTTTCACACCGCGCCCGGCGAGCGTCACTTCACCTTGTGGCAGCCCCGCTTTGGTGGTGTCCCAGCTGACATCCGCTTTACCGCTGAACACGCCGCTTGCTTGCGTGGTTTCCGGCATAAAGGGTTTCAGCATCGCCAGGTCGAAGCGGTTCAGGTTCACGACCGCGCGCCCTTCTGCGCCTGCGTCGATGGTTTGCGGAATGCAGAGTTCGGCGTTCGGGTTCAGCCAGCAGTGCGGGCCGATAGCGATTTTCTGCTCCTGATTGCGGTAATCCAGCGTTACCGGGCGGTTAATCGACCACGGGCCAACCGGCGTGGCAAAGCGCGTATCGCTCAGTGTCCCTTTCCAGCGCTGCTGCTGGCGGTCAAAGCTGCCCGCCAGATTAAGCTGGCCGGAAACCGGCTCGCCCTGCACGCGCAACTGGAGTTTATGCTGTTGCTCATTGCCGTCCGCCGCCAGGGTCACCAGGCTCAGGTTCACGCCAGGCTGGGCAATGCGTTCCACGCGCACGTTCAGTTTGCCACCAATCTGGTCGCTGGATTTCACATCGCCTTCGACGCGCACGCGAGCCACGGAAAGATCCTGCCAGCGCAGATTATTGGCGGTAATATCCGCCAGCGCCTGCGGCGCATCCACCGTACCGCGAATTTTCACCAGCCCTTTCGCCGTGCCGCCCAGACCTGGCAGCGCGTTATTCAACCCCGGCGCATCAATCGTGGCATCAAGGTTGAGATCTTTAACCCCCAGTTCGCCTTTAATATCGGCGCTGTTTTTTCCCAGTTCCAGGTGCAGGCCGGGGATCGTCCACTGCAAATAGCTGTTGCCTTTTAGCTGCCCGTCAACGTTGACCTTGTTCTGCTTCACGTTGCCGCTCAGTTTCAGCTCCGGCACCTCCATTTGCCAGCTGCCGCCATACAGGCTGCCGCGCGTTTTGATCAGGCCATTCAGTTTCGATGGCCACTCCGGGAAGGCTTTTGCGGTATCGATATCTTTCAGCGTTAATTCACCGCGCCAGCTAATCGCTTGCTGCCAGTCGAGCAGCGCTGTTAACTCGGTTTTGCCTTCCAGCGCCGCAATAACCAGTTTATCGAGGTTCAGTTGCTGTTCGTTGCCCTTACCATCAAGCGTAATGGTCGCAGGCGGTAGATCCTGGCCTTTCACCGCCGTGCGAAACGACAAAACATAGTCGGTCATTTTGCCGGTAAGCTTCAGGTTCAGGTCATCAGCCTGGTACTGTTTTTCCCCGCTAAACGGCCAGTAAAGCTGCTTGCTGGTTATCTGCAGATCCAGCGGCAAACCAGCTTCGGCCAGTTGCGTTTGCGCCCGCAGATCCATGTCGACCGGCCCGGAGAGATTGACGCCAACCTCGAGTTGCTTACGCATTTCGCCGCCGACTTTCAGTTTCACTTTCTCGCCTTTCAGCGGATCAATATTCAGCGTGGTATTGAGCGTAATATCCACCGGCCAGGTATCGCGTAACTGGGCGCTACCGGTGGCGCGCACCTGGCCCTGATTAGAATCCACATCCAGCGCGTCAAGCTTCATCTGCCCGTCGATACTGCTTACTTTCAGCAACAGGCTGCGCACCAGAATGTCGGTATCGCCGGTAAGACGCAGTTGTTCGCCACGAAACTCTTCAATGTTGAGATTGAGCGGCAGGTGAACATCGGTCATTTCCGGCAGCAGCGGCTTTTCAAACAGCGCTTTTAGGGTTTCGCCGAGCGGTTTTTCCTGCGGCTGCGGGTTCTGGATTTTCGGTTCAACGACCTCTTTTTGCGCCACATCGGCCACTTTCGGCAGCGCAATCAGCAGCCCTTGTAGCGACGTCGGTTTCAGCGTCAGGTTTTTCTCCTGCCAGTTCAGACCGGTGCTGAAATCCATCACTGAGACGGTGGTGTCGTCGATTTTGATATTGACATTGTTGAGCGCCACCCGGCTTAGCGTTATCGGGTATGGCGTGGAGAGGTTCAGCGGCCCGCTCTCTTCCTCTTTTACCGGTGCGGCGGGCGGCATTTTTTTGCTGTCGATAACGACATTGATATCTTTCAGTGACAGATCGTTCACGCACAGGCTGCTGTCGCGCAGGCAGCCGAGCTTCACCGCCAGGTGCACTTCGCCCGCGTTCACCGCCACGCCCGGCTGGGTAAAACGGATATTTTTTAACGTCAGATCGCGCCAGCCGCCAGTCACCTGGCTAATTTCCAGCCCCGGCACCCAGCGGTTGGCCGCGTTAAATAACAGATGCAGCCCGCTGGTAGTGCCCACCAGAAAGACCACGGTGCCCAGCACCAGCAGGATAAACACCAGGACGCCGAGGCTGATTTTCTTCCATAAACTCATAATTCCGGCCCCAACCCGATGTAAAACTGTAATCCGTGTTCTTCTTTATCGCCGACCGGTACGGCGAAATCGAGCTTGATAGGCCCGACCGGCGACTCCCAGCGCACGCCAACACCCGCGCCGGTTTTCACATTACTGCGGCGGATATCGCTCACCGCTTCGCCGCTATCGACAAACGCCGCGCCCCACCATTTGCCGGTGACGTTGTACTGATACTCCAGTGAACCGGTCGCCAGTTTGGAGGCACCAATCAGCTTGCCGTCATCATTTTTAGGCGCGATAGATTTGTATTTGTAGCCGCGAATACTGCGATCGCCCCCGGCGAAGAAGCGCAGATCTGGCGGCACGCGCTCAAAGTCCCCGGTTTCGATCCAGCCCAGATTGCCGCGCATGACAAAGCGGTGGCGATCGTAAAGCGTGCGGATCCAGACGTTTTGCGCCTGTAATACCAGGAAGTCGACATCCGATCCCCAAGCGGTATTCGAGTAATCCACCGAGTAGCGCTGCGAATCCCCCCAGGTTGGCATCAGGCCGCCGCGCGAGCGGGTACGGCTGATCATCACGCCAGGGTAAAGCAGCATAGTGGTGTTGGTCACGTTCGCCTGGGTAAAGTGATCGAGGCTCCAGCGCAGGTTAATAGCGCGCTGCCAGCCGCTGGAGAGATCCCAGTAGCGCGACAGCGCGAGCGTGGTGGAATCCGCTTCGGTATCGTTCAGATCGGTACGCTTAAAGCCGCCCTGCACCAGGTAATATTGTTCAAGCGGGTTTTTCAGCAGCGGCATCTTGTAGCTGAAATCAAGCTGCTGTTCCGGCGCGGAGATGCTGGTGCTGGTGGTCAGGCTGTGGCCGTAGGAGTTCATCCACGGCTTTTTCCATGTTGCTTTGACGCGCGGCCCGACGTCGGTCGAGTACCCCACCCCGGTTTCAATGGTGTTTTCCGTGCGCGGCGATACCACGCCTTTAAGCGGCAACACTTTGGTTTTACGCGCTTTATCAAACTCTGGCGCGACCACCACCGAATTAAACCAGCCGGTGGCGGACAGGCGGCGGTTTAGCTCTGCCAGATCCTGCGTCTGGTAATAATCGCCTTTGTGGAAAGGCACCAGGTTTTGCAGGTATTCGTCGCGGATTTGCGAGCCTTCAAACGTCACCGTACCAAAGCGGTAACGCTGGCCGCTGTCGTAATCGATATCCCAGAACGCCTGGCGGCGCTCAAGGGCAATACCAAGCTGGCTTTTAAGAAACTGACTGTCGAAGTAGCCTTTACGCAGCGCCACGCTGGTGAGCGATTTTTTGAAATTGTCGTAATCGTTATGGTGCAGCACCGTGCCGATAGCGGGGCGTTTTTTGAGTAAGTCGAGATAATCGCGGTCCGTACGCGCGCCACCGCGCAGGATCACGCTATTGCCGCCAATGCGCACCGGTTCACCGGCCTGCACGCGCGCAATCAGCACCTGACGCCCTTTCGCCGGTGGCGGGCGCAGTTCGAAATCGATGGTGGGTTCGTAGTAACCTAAGGCTTTTAACCCTTCGCGGATGGCGTCATCCACGCGCGCCTGAAAACGGCGGTCCGGGGTCACTTCATCACTTTCAATGGTGGACAACTGGGCGCGCACGTTTTTTTGCAGCTCCCCGGTTAGCCCCTCCAGCTGCAATCGCACATTGGCGGCGAAAGCCGTTTCGCTCACCAGCAGTAAAGCGGCAAAACATAACAGACGGATCTTTGGCACGTTCTCTCCTGAATATCCTTGTTCCCACCCCTGGAAGGAAACGTAAGCGCAGCTCCGCGCTGAGCCAGGTTTTGCCTTACGACAGAACACAAGCCGATAAAAACCCGTTAACACAGGTTGAAAAACAGACGACTACCCCAAAATTTCTTATGTTTAAATCTAGTCTGATTTATGGCGTTTATTGTGTTAAAACACAGGCCGCAACACAACCCTAACCGCAATTAGCCCCTCCGGGAGGTATCACCGTGAGTCTGTTCGATAAAAAAGAGCTTGTTTCCCAATCAGATGCATTGCCCGGACGCAATACACCGATGCCCGTTGCCAGTTTACATGCTGTTAACGCGCATTCAATGAGTCATGTTCCGGAAGGGATGGAAGTCGCCCTGTTCGCCATGGGCTGTTTCTGGGGCGTGGAACGCCTGTTCTGGCAGTTAGACGGTGTTTACAGCACCGCCGCGGGTTACACCGGCGGGTACACGCCGAACCCGACCTACCGCGAAGTCTGCTCCGGTCTGACCGGCCACGCGGAAGCGGTGCGGGTGGTATACGACCCGAACGTGGTGAGTTATGAAAAACTGCTGCAGGTTTTCTGGGAAAACCACGATCCGGCGCAGGGCATGCGCCAGGGTAATGATTCTGGCACCCAGTACCGTTCCGGGATTTACCCGCTGACGCCAGAGCAAAGCGACGCCGCACAAGCCAGCCTTGCGCGCTTCCAGCAAGCGATGCGCAGCGCAGGCGACGCGCGCCAGGTGACCACGGAAATCAAACCTGCGACACCGTTCTATTACGCGGAAGATGAGCATCAGCAATATCTGTATAAAAACCCGCACGGCTACTGCGGTATCGGCGGTATTGGTGTTTGTTTGCCACCGCAGCTTAACCCTTAAAAAATCACGGGTTTTATCGCCGAAAAACGGCGCAAATTAAGCCTCTGGCAGCCTGCGACAGGCTTACGCTATACTACCCCTCGAAATTGCCGGTCCACCGCTTCGGGCCGGCTTTCATAAGTGTTTACCACATGGATATTCAAAAACCCCTTCCGAGGATCCGGTTAATAGCTGGATAAATTATGTTAAACAGTATCTTAGTCATACTCTGTCTGATCGCGGTAAGTGCGTTTTTCTCGTTGTCTGAGATTTCACTCGCCGCATCGCGAAAAATTAAGCTCAAACTGCTGGCCGATGAAGGCAATATCAACGCGCAACGCATTCTGAAAATGCAGGAAACGCCCGGCACGTTCTTTACCGTGGTGCAAATCGGCCTGAACGCCGTCGCCATTCTTGGCGGTATCGTCGGCGACGCGGCGTTCTCTCCCGTTTTTCACAGCATGTTGATCAACGTGGTTTCGCCGGAAATGGCCGAACAGCTCAGCTTTATTATTTCGTTCTCGCTGGTAACCGGGTTGTTCATCCTGTTTGCCGATCTCACCCCGAAACGCATCGGTATGATTGCGCCTGAAGCCGTGGCTTTGCGTATCATCAACCCGATGCGCTTCTGCTTATTTGTTTTCCGCCCGCTGGTCTGGTTTTTCAACGGCCTGGCCAACGTCATTTTCCGCATCTTCAAGCTGCCGATGGCGCGTAAAGATGACATCACTTCTGACGATATTTACGCGGTGGTGGAAGCCGGTGCGTTAGCCGGGGTGTTGCGTAAGCAGGAACACGAACTGATTGAGAACGTGTTTGAACTGGAATCGCGCACCGTGCCATCGTCGATGACCTCGCGCGAAAACGTGATTTGGTTCGATCTGCACGAAGATGAGCAGAGCCTGAAAAAGAAAGTGTCGGAACATCCGCACTCGAAGTTTCTGGTCTGTAACGATGATATCGACCACATTGTCGGCTATGTCGATTCCAAAGATCTGCTCAACCGCGTGCTGGCAAACCAGAGCATGGCGCTGAATAGCGGCGTGCAGATCCGCAATACGCTGATTGTTCCGGATACGTTAACGCTCTCTGAAGCGCTGGAAAGTTTCAAAACCGCAGGCGAAGACTTCGCGGTGATCATGAACGAATACGCGCTGGTGGTGGGCGTTATCACCCTTAACGATGTCATGACGACACTGATGGGCGATCTGGTCGGCCAGGTGGAAGAGATGATCGTCGCGCGTGATGAAAACTCGTGGCTGATTGACGGCGGCACACCGATTGATGACGTGATGCGCGTACTGGATATCGATGAATTCCCGCAGTCCGGTAACTACGAAACCATCGGCGGCTTTATGATGTTTATGCTGCGTAAAATCCCGAAACGCACCGATGCGGTGAAGTTTTCCGGCTACAAATTTGAGGTGGTGGACATTGATAACTACCGCATCGATCAGCTGCTGGTGACCCGCATCGATACCCGCGCGGCGGTGTTAACGCCGAAGCTGCCGGACGCCGAAGGTAAAGGCGCGGTGTAATCTGTCGCAGAAATGTCAACGGCCCCTTTGGGGCCGTTTTTTTATCGTATTTAAACTACTGCATAGCACAGCTGTTAAGCCATCTCGGTCTGCAAACGCAGCACCTGACGGTTAACTTCAGACATGACAGACAGATGCTGTTTGTCTTTCACTTTCGGGATCAGGATCTTGCCCTTATCGAACTCGAAAGCGCCAACGTCCTTGATATACAACCGTCCACGAAACAGGATTTTTACGTACTTAGCCACCTGAAGTGGGTTGTAACGCTGGAAAATTTTCATTCTTGTATCTCCTGTGAAACATTACGCTCTTGCGGTTCCACAATCGGACCAACGTAGGTGAGCGCAAATTTTAATGCTCAATGACTATAGTTCAGAACCTAACCCATACATAGTGTGAATAACTTTATTTACCTTTTGATGACAATTATTCAGAATATTCTTTTCAACACCTTACTCTGCGCAGTATAAGCCCACATTTTTTCACGGTTATGTGCGTTCGCCCGCAAACTGGCATCCAGATTGCGGGAAAAACGCATTGATCGCATTTATGATTAAAACGCGAGCCCAAGTGGTCGGATCACCTGCACAAACACAAGAGATAATAAGGAAACGCCATGACCCTACGTAACATCCTGGCAGCGACATGCCTGTTACTGCCGCTGGTTGCTTCAGCCCATAATTTTGAAAACAACCAACGCGTGCCGCCTGTGGGCATAGCCGACAGAGGGGAGTTGATACTGGATAACGACCAGTTTAGCTATAAAAAATGGAATAGCGCTCAACTTCCAGGCAAAGTGCGAGTGGTGCAGCATATTGCTGGTCGAACGTCAGCAAAAGAGAAGAATGCCGCGCTGATTGAAGCGATCAAATCCGCAAAGCTGCCGCACGATAAATACCAAACCACCACCATCGTTAACACCGATGATGCCATTCCCGGCAGCGCGATGTTTGTGCGCAGTAGTATCGAAAGCAATAAGAAGCTCTATCCGTGGTCACAATTTATTGTGGATAGCGAAGGCGTGACGCGCAAAGCCTGGAAGCTGGACGAGGAGAGTTCGGCGATTGTGGTGCTGGATAAAGACGGGCGCGTACAGTACGCAAAAGATGGCGGGCTGAGCCAGCAAGAGGTGCAGCAAGTCATCGACCTGCTGCACAAACTGCTTAATCAGTAAAGCGAGACCCGAAAGCCGGGGTTAAGAAAAGATTCACGCGGGGTGTAATCCAGAGTGCGCCCCTGCCAGTCGTGAACATGTGCCCCGGCGGCGACCGCCACCGCATGGCCTGCCGCGGTGTCCCAGACGCTGGTTGGCCCAAAGCGCGGGTAAAGCTGCGCTTTGCCTTCTGCCACCAGGCAAAACTTCAGCGAAGAGCCAATGGCGGTGGTCTGGTGTTCACCAAGATGCTGTAAATACTCTTTCAGTTCATCGTCCGCATGCGAGCGGCTCACCACCACCAGCGGCGGACGCGCATCGCGTACCTGAATCTGCTGATGATGCCCCGCCTCATCTTTCCACGCCTTCCCTTCTGCGGCGGAATACATCACGTTCAGCACCGGCGCGTAAACCACGCCAAGCACCGGCTTTCCGTTCTCAATCAGGGCGATATTGACGGTAAACTCACCGTTACGCTTGATGAACTCTTTGGTGCCGTCCAGCGGATCCACCAGCCAGTAACGCCCCCATGTCTGGCGAACTTCCCATGAGGGCGGATCTTCTTCTGACAGCACCGGAATGTCCGGCGTCAACGCCTGTAAACCGCGCACAATCACCCCGTGTGCGGCAATATCGGCGGCCGTCACCGGTGAGTCATCCACTTTGCTGGTGACTTCCATCGGCTTATGCCCATCGTAGACCTGCATAATGGCATCGCCCGCTTCGCGCGCGAGCTGGCAAATTGCATCTAACATTTTCCACCTCTTCTGTTCAGTGGTTTGTAACTCATTGTTTTACTTATATCGTATTGCGGCGGAATCTGCCATCTGTGATAGCGATTGCGTTTTCTTTGCGCGCTTTTATGGCAGTATTCACAATTCTGTAAGCAACAAAATGTACATAACACTTTCTTTTGTGGCTTAGATCGAAAAAGGATGCCTCTGATGATTAAGTTTAGTGCAACGCTTCTGGCCACGCTGATTGCGGCCAGCGTGCAGGCTGCAACGGTGGATTTACGTATTCTGGAAACCACTGATTTGCATAGCAACATGATGGATTTTGATTACTACAAAGACACGGCGACGGAAAAATTCGGCCTGGTACGCACCGCAAGCCTGATTAACGCCGCGCGAAATGAAGTCAAAAACAGCGTGCTGGTGGATAACGGTGACTTAATCCAGGGCAGCCCGTTGGGCGATTACATGGCGGCGAAAGGGCTGAAAGCCGGGGAAGTTCATCCGGTGTATAAAGCGATGAACACCCTTGATTACGCCGTCGGTAACCTGGGCAACCACGAATTTAACTACGGTCTGGATTACCTGCACAAGGCGCTGGCTGGCGCGAAATTCCCCTATGTGAACGCCAATATCATTGATGCGAAAAGCAAAAAACCGCTGTTCACGCCTTACTTAATCAAAGAGACGCCGGTCACCGACAGCGACGGCAAAACGCACACGCTGCGCATCGGTTATATCGGCTTTGTACCGCCGCAGATCATGGTCTGGGATAAAGCCAACCTGAGCGGCAAAGTGACGGTGAACGACATCACCGAAACCGCGCGTAAATATGTGCCGGAAATGCGCGCCAAAGGGGCCGATCTGGTGGTCGTGGTCGCACACTCCGGGCTGTCGGCGGAGCCGTACCAGGCGATGGCGGAAAACTCCGTTTATTACCTCAGCGAAGTGCCAGGCGTTGATGCGATCCTGTTTGGTCACGCTCACGCTGTTTTCCCGGGTAAAGATTTCGCGGCGATAAAAGGCGCGGATATCCAGAAAGGAACGTTGAACGGTATTCCCTCCGTGATGCCGGGCATGTGGGGCGATCATCTTGGCGTGGTCGATCTGGTGCTGAACAATGATTCTGGCAAATGGCAGGTACGCGAATCCAAAGCCGAAGCGCGCCCGATTTATGACGCCGCGGCGAAAAAAGCCCTCGTTGGCGAGGACAGTAAACTGGTGCAGATCCTGAAACACGATCACGACGCCACCCGCGAGTTTGTCAGCAAACCGATCGGCAAATCTGCCGACAACATGTACAGCTACCTGGCGCTGGTGCAGGACGATCCGACCGTGCAGGTGGTGAACAATGCGCAGAAAGCCTATGTCGAACACTTTATTCAGGGCGATCCGGATCTGGCGAAACTGCCGGTGCTTTCCGCTGCCGCGCCGTTTAAAGTGGGCGGTCGCAAAAACGATCCCGCCAGTTATGTCGAAGTGGAAAAAGGCCAGTTAACCTTCCGTAACGCCGCCGATTTGTACCTCTACCCGAACACGCTGGTGGTGGTGAAAGCGACCGGTAAAGAGGTTAAAGAGTGGCTGGAGTGCTCCGCCGGTCAGTTTAACCAGATCGATCCGCACAGCGATAAGCCGCAAAGCCTGATCAACTGGGACGGTTTCCGCACCTATAACTTCGATGTGATCGATGGTGTGAACTACCAGATTGATGTCACGCAACCGGCGCGCTACGACGGCGAATGCCAGAGCGTTAACCCGCAGGCGGAACGCATTAAGAATCTGACCTTTAACGGCAAGCCGATTGATCCGAACGCCGTGTTCCTTGTGGCGACCAATAACTACCGCGCCTACGGCGGCAAGTTTGCCGGTACCGGCGACAGCCATATCGCTTTTGCCTCGCCGGATGAAAACCGCGCGGTGCTGGCGAAATGGATAAGCGATGAAACCAAACAGAAAGGGGAAATCCATCCGGCTGCCGACAACAACTGGCAACTGGCACCGATCCACAGCGACGCGAAGCTGGATATTCGTTTTGAAACCGCGCCCACGGACAAAGCCGCCGCGTTTATCAAAGAGAAAGCTCGCTACCCGATGGCGAAAGTCGCCAATGACGACATCGGCTTTGCTATCTATAACATCCAGCTAAACAAATAATTATTCCACCAATGCCTGCTGGCCTTCCCGTTCATCGCGGAAGGCCAGTACCTGCTCGATATTCAGCTCGATCCAGTCGGCAAGCGCCGCGACCTTCTCGCTGACCTGCTCACCCAGCGGGGTCAGACTATATTCAACATGCGGCGGAACGACGGGATACGACACGCGGTTAATAAAACCATCCTGCTCCAGCCATTGCAGGCTCTGCGCCAGCATCTTTTCACTGACGCCGCCCATTTTGCGGCGTAAATCGCTAAAACGGTGAGTGCCCTCGCGTAGCGCCACCAGTATCAGCACGCCCCAGCGGCTGGTGACGTGTTTCAGAACATCCCGCGAGGGACACTGCTCGGCGAACAGATTGCCGTCGCGCATCTGTTCACTCAACGTTTGCGGTCGGAGTTGCGTTTTCATACTTACCTTTTTGTACGTACTTACTAAAAGTTAGTTAAGGTGTTAGCGTACCACAACACTCACCGAACACCGAAGGAGAATACTCATGATCGCACTCACCGGCGCGACCGGCCAACTGGGCCAGATTGTGGTAGAAGAACTGCTGAAAACCGTGGCGGCAAAAGAGATTGTCGCTATCGTCCGTAACCCGGCGAAAGCCGAAGCGCTCAGCAAACAAGGCGTACTGGTACGCCAGGCCGATTATGGCGACCAGGCCGCGTTAACCCAGGCGTTAGCAGGCGTGAACAAGCTGCTGCTGATCTCCAGTAGCGAAGTGGGCCAGCGCACCGCACAACACCGCAATGTGATAAACGCCGCCAAAGCCGCCGGGGTGAAATTCATTGCTTACACCAGCCTGCTGCACGCCGATAAATCCCCGCTTGGTCTGCACGTTGAACACGTTGAAACCGAGAAAATGCTCGCCGATTCCGGTATTCCTTACACCCTGCTGCGTAACGGCTGGTATAGCGAAAACTACCTGGCAAGCGCACCAGCGGCGCTGGCGCACGGGGTATTTATTGGCGCTGCAGGTGACGGCAAAATCGCCTCCGCCACCCGCGCCGATTACGCTGCCGCCGCCGCGCGCGTGATAAGCGAAGAGGGGCATGCGGGCAAAGTGTATGAACTGGCCGGTGATCGCGGCTGGACGCTCACTGAACTGGCCGCGCTGCTCAGCAAAGCCAGCGGTAAAAACGTGGTCTACCAGAACCTGAGCGAAGCCGATTTCGCCGCCGCGCTGAAAGGTGCTGGCCTGCCGGACTGGCTCGCCACCATGCTGGCGGATTCCGATGCGGGTGCCGCCAAAGGTGGCCTGTTTGATGATAGTAAAACGCTCAGCAAATTGATTGGACGCCCGACCACGTCGATTGAAAAGAGCGTCAATGACCTCCTGTAAAGGTTACAAAGTGGTTAATTTTTGTAGCCTCCCGCCGGGTCATCCCTAATAATGAAGGGATGATCCGTGTGGAGAGAGAACGTGGAAGGCGTACCCGAACAGTTTACTGACGAGCGAGATTGCGCGCGCTTTCGCCACCTGGCGTTACTGCCGGGGGTGGAGCTGTACCACGCGCATATTTCGCGTTACGCCTTTGAGCCGCACACTCATGAAGCGTTTGGTATTGGCGCTATCGAAGCCGGTGCCGAACGCTTTCGTTATCGCGGTACGCAGTATGTCGCGCCGATGCATTCCGTGGTCACCATGAACCCTGACGAGCTGCACACCGGCGAGGCGGAAACCGCCGACGGCTGGCGCTATCGCATGGTTTATCTTGAGCCCGAACTGCTCGAAGAGGTCACCGGGATCCGCCACTGGTGGTTTAGCGATGTGATGCGTCACGATCCGCTGCGCACCCGGCAGATCTGCGCACAGATCCACGGCTTGTGGCACACCGACGATCCGCTGGCGCAACAGGGGATTTTGCTGGATCTCATCGATACCTTCCGCCCGCTGGCGCACCATGCGCCGCAGCGCCCGGAAGGCGCGCACCGGTTTGAGCGCGTGCGCGATTACCTGCATGACAACTATATGCACAGCCTGACTCTCGACGAGCTGGCGAAAGTCGCGGCGCTCAGCCCGTACCATTTTCAACGCCAGTTCAAGGCGCATTTTCATGTCACCCCGCATCAGATGCTGATGGCGATCCGCCTGTGGCGCGCCAAATCGTTTCTGACTCAGGGCATGCCCGCCGCCGATGTCGCCGCCGTTACCGGCCTCACCGATCAATCACACCTGACCCGCGCGTTTACACACCGCTACGGCATCACGCCGGTGCGTTACCAAAAGCAGGTTACGCGCCGTTAATGCGCAATCTCATACAATATTCCCGCCCGTCGCTCTCCTACACTGTCCGCTGCCGATGTAAACGCAGGTGGAATGATGATTAGTGGTGTGTTGTATGCCCTGCTCGCCGGGCTATTCTGGGGGCTTATTTTTGTCGGGCCGTTGATCGTGCCGGATTATCCGGCGGCGCTACAATCCACCGGGCGCTATCTGGCGCTGGGGATTATTGCCCTGCCGCTGGCGTGGCTCGGTCGCGCGCGTTTGCGCCAGCTTACGCGCAGCGACTGGTTCACAGCCTTATGGCTGACGATCATGGGCAACCTTGTCTATTACGTCTGCCTGGCAAGCGCCATTCAGCGTACGGGCGCGCCGGTATCGACGATGATTATCGCCACGCTGCCGGTGGTGATCCCGGTGTGCGCTAACCTGCTCTATAGCCAGCGTGACGGCAAACTCGCATGGCGGCGGCTGGCTCCCGCGCTACTCTGCATTGCGCTTGGGTTAGGCTGCGTCAATATCGCCGAACTGCGCCACGGGCTGCCGAACTTCAGCGGCTGGCGCTACGGTTCCGGTATTGTGCTGGCTTTCACTTCGGTGGCTTGCTGGGCCTGGTATGCGCTACGCAATGCCCGCTGGTTGCGGGAAAACCCGGACAAAAACCCGATGATGTGGGCCACGGCACAAGCGCTGGTGACGCTACCGGTGTCACTGGTGGGCTATATTGCGGCGTGCCTGTGGCTTGGTGTTCAGCAACCGGATTTCACCCTGCCCTTCGGCCCGCGTCCGCTGGTGTTTATTACACTGATGTTCACCATTGCGGTGCTCTGCTCGTGGGTGGGCGCGTTGTGCTGGAACATTGCCAGCCAGCGCTTACCGACAGTGATTGTCGGCCCGTTGATTGTCTTTGAAACCCTGGCCGGGCTGCTCTATACCTTTGTGCTGCGCCAAAGCCTGCCGCCGCTGCTCACCGTCTGCGGTATTGTCTTGCTGGTCGGCGGCGTGTTGATGGCGGTACTGTCGAAGCCGGAAAAAACCAGCATCACCGCACTAAGGACCGAGTAAACCGCCGCATTCGTAGTGCTTTCTCGCCGACACGCGGCGTGAAAATCAGGCGTCGGCCCGTTCGGTAAGAGTGAATGCCACACAATCAGGCACAGCCACTCTGTGCCGCTGAGTGCCTCCCCCGCTTGTGGTTTTCAAATGGGCATAAAAAAACCCGACATATGCCGGGTTTCGGGAGAGCGACGCAACCGTTATCAGAACGTTTCCCAGTTGGCTTCGCTGAAGCTTTCGGTCGCTTTGGCCTGCGGTTTGCTGACTGGCGCGATTAACGCCGGACGGCGTGCGCTGCGTGTACGGTTGACCTTGAATACCGCCACGGTTTCAGTCAGGCGTGCCGCCTGCTCTTCCAGTGCCGCAGCCGCAGCGGCGGACTCTTCCACCAGCGAGGCGTTCTGCTGGGTAACGCGGTCCATCTCAGCAACGGCCTGGCCTACCTGATCGATACCACGGCTCTGCTCGTCAGAAGCAGACGAGATTTCGCCCATGATGTCGGTCACGCGCGTGACGGCGCTGACGATTTCAGCCATGGTTTCCCCGGCTTCATGCACCAGGGCGGCACCCGCATTGACACGATTACCGGAGTCTTCAATCAGCCCTTTAATCTCTTTTGCTGCCTGCGCACTGCGCTGCGCCAGGGTACGCACTTCACCCGCCACCACGGCAAAGCCTCGGCCCTGTTCGCCCGCACGGGCCGCTTCAACGGCGGCGTTCAGCGCCAGGATGTTGGTCTGGAAGGCGATACCGTCAATCACGTTGGTGATCTGCGCGATTTTGCTGGAACTGGTGGCAATCTCATCCATGGTGCGCACCACGCCATCTACCACTTCCCCACCTTTCTTCGCGGTACCGGACGCGTTCAGCGCCAGTTGCGTTGCCTGACGGGCGTTGTCGGCATTCTGTTTCACCGTGGCAGTAAGCTGCTCCATGCTGGCGGCGGTCTCTTCCAGCGACGCGGCTTGCTGCTCGGTGCGTGAAGAGAGATCGTTACTGCCGGCAGAAATTTCACCCGCGCCGGTGTAAATGGTATCGGCGCCGTCGCGCACTACGCTGACGGTTTTCACCAGCGACTGCTGCATTTCCTGCACATTCTGCGCCAGCAGCGCCATTTCGTTTTTGCCTTCGGCATCAATGTCATGCGTCAAATCGCCGCTTGCGATGTGGCGGATATGGCTCATCACCTCATGCAACGGCTTCAGCAGGACGCGCTGCATCGCAACCCAGCTCATGACGATCACCGCCAGCACGACCAGCATCACCGTACCGAGGATCCACAGGATACGCTGGTAATCGCGTTCATTCTGGACGATCCCTTCACTCGCCAGTACGGTTTGCGCATCGCGCCACGCGCGATAGCTCTTCTGCATGGCAACTTGTTTCGCTTCGGCGTTCTGGCGGAACATATCTTCCAGACTACCGGCGAGCAGCAGACGGTTCATCTCTGTCAACGTCGCATGGTAGATGCCGTATTGCGTTTCCAGATCTTTCGACAGCGCTTTATCCAGCCCTGGCGTGTCCGGAATGGTTTTGTACTTCTCGAAATGCTGTTGCGCCTGGTTCAGCAAGTTGGTGGCCGTTTGCGCCAGTTCATTAAGCTGACCGCCATTAATCTGGCTGGCGGTGCTGCTTTGCAGACGCAGCATGCCGCGGTTCAGCGTCACACGCGCCTGGTTGAGGCTGATCCAGGCATCGGTAAATTCGGAAACGTTCTGGCTGGAAACTTGAGAAACGTTGAAGTTGTTTTTATCGTTATTAAGCGCACTGATGAACACGCCAGCGGAGATCAGCTGCATTGCACCAAGTACAAGTAATACCATGATTAATAAAGTAATAACTTTTATTCTTTTGAACATTGTAAGCCTTTATAGCGTGCAGGATATTGTCTGGAGTCTTGGTATCGGCAGCGAAGCGGAGTTGTTTAATTGTGATGCAGGTCGCAATCCAGTAATTTCCAATAAAAACACCGCTATTCAACGTGTTAAATTCGTAATATTTTTTGTGATGAATATCACAGTTTTTCGTGTAAGAAAGGAATAAGGCGATTTCCACCACCCCAAAAGGGGTATATCACCGGCTTAAAGATGCATTTAAAATACAACTTATAACTTACACATGAGGTAACTGCTATGGCTTTCCGCGATCAACCCCTGGGTGAGCTGGCGCTCTCTATCCCCCGCGCCTCCGCACTGTTCCGTAAATATGATATGGATTACTGCTGCGGCGGTAAGCAGACGCTGGGACGTTCTGCGGCCCGCAAAGAGCTGGATATTGACGTCATCGAAGCCGAGCTGGCGACGCTTGCCGGGCAGCCGATTGAGAAAGACTGGCGCGTGGCGGGGCTGGCGGAAATCATTGACCACATTATCGTGCGTTACCATGACCGTCACCGCGAACAACTGCCGGAACTGATCCTGCAGGCCACCAAAGTCGAGCGCGTCCACGCCGATAAACCGAACGTGCCGCGCGGCTTAACCAAATACCTGACGATGCTGCATGAAGAGCTTTCCAGCCACATGATGAAAGAGGAGCAGATCCTATTCCCGATGATCAAACAGGGCATGGGTTCGCAGGCGATGGGGCCGATAAGCGTAATGGAGAGCGAGCACGATGAAGCGGGCGAACTGCTGGAAGTGATCAAACACATTACCAATAACGTCACACCGCCGCCGGAAGCCTGCACCACCTGGAAAGCGATGTATAACGGCATCAATACCTTGATTGACGATCTGATGGAACACATCAGCCTGGAAAACAACAATCTGTTCCCGCGTGCCCTCGCTGGCGAATAAATAAAGGCGCCCGAGAGCGCCCTGATTCATGGAAGTTTAGAGCCGCCGCGCGGCTCTTTTTTTATGGCTGGCGGTTAGCCAGACGCTTTTTGCCCGCGTACAGCCAGCCCGCGCCCAGCACCACAAACCACAACGGCGTCACGATCAGCGCCTGGCGGGTATCTGCTTCCAGCGTCAGCAGCACCAGTACAAAGACGAAGAACGCCATGCATACCCAGCACATCAGTTTGCCCAGCGGCATTTTGTAGTTCGACTTTTCATGCAACTGCGGGCGCTGCTTACGGTACACCAGGTACGAGCAGAGGATGATCGTCCAGACGAACATAAACAGGATCGCCGATACGGTGGTGATCATGGTGAACGCGGCAATCGCGCTCGGATTGACGTACAGCATCACCACACCGCCCAGCAGGCAGATACAGGAGAAGGTCAACCCTTTCGCCGGAACCGCGCGTTTAGAGAGCTTAGCGAACGCTTTCGGCGCCACGCCATCCTGCGCCAGGCCGAACAGCATCCGGCTGGTGGAGAAGACGCCGCTGTTGGCGGAAGACGCCGCCGATGTCAGCACTACGAAGTTGATAATGCTCGCCGCCGCCGGAATACCCACCAGCACGAACAACTCAACAAACGGGCTCTTATCCGCCACCACGGAACTCCACGGTGTCACCGACATGATCACAATCAGCGCGAAAACGTAGAACATAATGATGCGCACCGGGATCGAGTTGATGGCGCGCGGCAGGGATTTCTCCGGATCTTTGGTTTCCGCTGCGGTCGTACCGACCAGCTCAATCCCCACAAAGGCAAACACCGCGATCTGGAAACCAGCAAAGAACCCGCTGATGCCTTTCGGGAACCAGCCGCCGTCATTCCACAGATGCGAGAAGGAAGCTTCAACGCCGGTCGGGGATTTAAAGTGCATCAGCACCATCACCACACCCACGATGATCAGCGCGACAATGGCGACGATTTTGATCATCGCAAACCAGAATTCCATCTCGCCGAACATTTTTACCGTCGCGAGATTGAGGCTCAGCAGCACGACAACAACGGCCAGCGCCGCTACCCAATCGGCAAGGCCGGGGAACCAGAACTGCGCGTAAGCCGTGATGGCGACGACATCGGCCATGCCGGTCACTACCCAGCAAAACCAGTATGTCCAGCCGGTAAAATACCCCGCCCACGGGCCTAACAGGTCGGCGGCGAAATCGCTAAAGGATTTGTATTCGAGATTCGACAGCAGTAATTCACCCATGGCGCGCATGACGAAAAACAGCATAAAGCCGATGATCATATAGACAAAAATGATCGACGGACCGGCAAGGCTGATGGTTTTCCCGGAGCCCATAAACAGCCCGGTCCCGATGGCACCGCCAATGGCGATGAGCTGAATATGCCGGTTTGTGAGATTTCGCCGTAGCGACTGTTCAGTCGACGCCTGTTCGTCGGCCACGACTTTAACCTGATCTACCATGTTGTATTCCTGTCTGTGTTGTTGGGGCTCTACTGGCCTTTTTTAGTTGCGTGTTCCGCCCTTGTATGGACGCAAAGATATTAGGTAAGAATCGGCGGGATGAATACTCGGAATTAAAAACAATGTTAAATATTTGTTTAAAGTGAGTGTCATATCACTCAGGTAACGCGAAATAGCTCACAAAAATACACCCAATTGCGCCATTTGCAAGATAATCTGTCGGTATTGGTTTTATTAACAAACGATCAGCGCAGCAGGTGCAGCCTCTCCCCTGACGGGAAGAGGCATTTATGCGGGGAATTACAGGATTTCCAGCAGTTCCACTTCAAATACCAGCGTGCTGAACGGCGGAATAGACGCGCCAGCGCCGCGCTCGCCGTACGCGAGGTTGTGCGGAATGGTCAGTTCCCATTTGGAACCCACCGGCATCAGCGTCAGGGCTTCGATCCAGCCAGCAATCACGCCGTTAACCGGGAATTCAGCCGGTTCGCCGCGCGCAACGGAGCTGTCGAACACACTGCCATCAATCAGTTTACCGGTGTAGTGCACACGTACGCGGTCGGTACGCGCCGGGATAGCGCCTTCGCCCTGGGTAATAACGCGGAATTGCAGACCGGATTCGGTGCTGTTCACGCCTTCACGCTCGCGGTTCTCTTCCAGATATTTCACGCCTTCCGCCGCCATCTCTTCGAAACGGGAACGACGCACAGCGTCGGCACGCTCGTGAATTTCACGCAGCGCACGATGTACAACATCTACCGGAACAGCGGGTTGTTTGCCTTCCAGTGCATCAGCGATGCCTGCGACCAGCGCTTCCGGTAACAGCCCCTCTAACCCGGATTCGCTCAGCTGCTGTCCTACCTGCAAACCAATGCCGTAGCTGGCTTGCGCTTCGATCGTGTCAAAAGTTGGGGTTGTCATGGGTTTTCCTTTCATCGCTTTTTAAGGTAGCGCGCAGCATAACAGCCGCGCTGCACCGGGTAAAACTTTGTCGCAGGAAAGATGACAAATCGCAGGGAAAGGGAAAGAATACAGCAAGTAAGATTTATCCCGAATTGCGGTCACAAAATGCAGCTTTTTGTCGACTTTCAGGCAGTTAAAAACGGCGTACGCCGCGGTGGCGGGATAAAGTGTATATACTCAACGAGACAGGACATTAAATGACGCGGAGCAGGAGGAAAGCCATGCCCGGGCGATTTGAACTGAAACCTACCCTGGTGAAAATCTGGCAAGCCCCGGACCATTTTCGCCTGATGGATCCGCTCCCGCCATTGCACCGTCGCGGCCTGATCCTCGCGGCTTTGCTGGTGGTTATCGGTTTTCTGTTACCGTCAACTGACGACAGCAACCGCTCCACTACGCCATCCGGTGCTCGCGAAGCGCAACTCAATCTTCCTGCCTCTTCACAGCCGCAACCTTCCACAGCGGAACCCACACCGCCGCAGGTGGTGAGTGAGCCGCAGCAGACCGCGCCGAGCGCGGAAGAATCAATGCAACAGCAGCAAGCCGTAGAGCAACAGCAACCAGTGCAGCAACCGCGTCAGCATGTAGCGCAGAACACGCTGCCCTCTTCCAGCGGCATCGAGCAGCAGTGGCGCGCTTACCGTGTTGAAGAGGGGAAAACGCTGGCACAACTGTTCCGCGATCACAACCTGCCGCCAACCGATGTCTATGCGATGGCCAAAGTGGAAGGTGACGGTAAACCGCTTAGCACCCTGCAAAGCGGCCAGATGGTGAAAATTCGCCAGAACGCCAACGGCGTAGTAACCGGGCTGACCATCGAAACCGGCGGCCAGCCGGTGCTGTTTACCCGCCAGCCGGACGGCAGCTTTATCCGCGCACGTTAATCCACTATGCCGGGTACCTGTTACCCGGCTCGTTTATTGACCCACCAGATCCCTGAGCAGACCAGCACCAGTGCGACCGCGTATTTGATATCAAGAATATTTTCACCGAGGAAAATGGCGGAGAGCACCGTACCGGCAACCGGTATCACGAAATTGAACGGCGCGATCATGCTGACGCGGTTCACTTTCAGCAGCATGCTCCACAGCGCAAAAGCCACCGCAGACAGCAGCGTAAGATAACCGAGGATCGCGACCGCGCTGAGGCTATGCACTTCCAGCGTTCCCCCCGGCAGATAGCCGCCAATCAGCAGCGCAACGCCGCCGATAGCCAACTGCCAGCCGGTCATCACCGTGGGATCTACTGTCTGGGAAATGCGTTTGCCATACAGCGTGGCGGCAGAGAGGATAAACGCCGCCAGCACAATGAAACCGTCGCCGTTCCAGACAAAAACAAAGTCACGCATACCGCTGTGGAAGTTCACCAGCATGACGCCGGCAAAGCCCAGAATACAGCCGAGGCTTTTGTTGTAGCTGAGCTTGTCGTTTTGATAGATAAAGTGCGCCAACAGCACGCTGAAGAAGGTGCCGGTCGCATTCATGATCGACCCGTTTACGCCGGTAGTATAAGCAAGACCAATATAGAAGAAGGTGTATTGCAGGGTCGTTTGCGTTAACCCGAGCACCGTCAGTTGCCCAAACTGCGTAGCCGATAACCTGCCAATCGGTTTGCGTTGCGCCAGGGCGAACAGCAGCAGCAATACGCCTGCAAACAGGAAACGGTAACCGGCAAATACCACCTTTGACGGGATATCGTCGGTGGCGATGTGAAAGAGTTCGTAGCCGTTTTTAATGGCCGGGTAGGAGCTACCCCAGAGCAGACAACAGAGCGTGGCGCAGGCGTAAGCCACATTGCGGCGGGCAAAAACGGACGCGGGCAGAGCGGTTTCCATGACAAATCTCAAAGATAAAATTGCGTTTCAATTATTACCTGAGGATGCGTCAGAATGCGAGATTAAACAAGCCACAATGGCCTGTTCTGCGAGGCCTGAAAAGCAAAACGCCGGCACAAGGCCGGCGTTTTACACATTGTTTTAGAGTAACTAATTACTCAGCAACAACGTTTACAGTCAGTTTAGCGAATACTTCGCTGTGAACCTGGAAGTCCACTTCGTGCTCACCAACAGTACGCAGAACGCCGTTCGGCAGGCGAACTTCGCTCTTCGCAACTTTCACGCCAGCTGCAGTTACAGCGTCAGCGATGTCGCGAGTACCGATGGAACCGAACAGTTTACCTTCGTCGCCAGATTTAGACGCGATGGTAACAGAGCCCAGTGCGTTGATGCTTTCAGCGCGAGCGTTAGCAGCCGCCAGAACGTCAGCCAGTTTGGCTTCCAGTTCAGCGCGACGTGCTTCGAAATACTCAACGTTTTTCTTGGTAGCCGGAACAGCTTTACCCTGCGGTACCAGGAAGTTACGAGCGTAGCCCGCTTTAACGTTAACCTGATCACCCAGGCTACCCAGGTTTGCTACTTTATCAAGCAGAATAACTTGCATTACCTTATCCTCTCAAAGTCGTATTAATGGACCGTGACCGATTACTGATGACGATCAGTGTACGGCAGCAGGGACAGGTAGCGAGCGCGTTTGATAGCGCGTGCCAGCTGGCGCTGATATTTTGCACGGGTACCGGTGATACGGCTCGGGACAATCTTACCGCTTTCGGTGATGTAGTTTTTCAGCGTAGCGATATCTTTATAGTCGATCTCTTGAACGCCTTCCGCGGTGAAACGGCAGAACTTGCGACGACGGAAATAACGTGCCATTTGGCTAGTCTCCAGAATCTATCAATTCAATCTGCTCGGCATGCAGAACCATTTTGCTCAAGCCGTTCTTTGCCTTGTGGCAACTGATGAACCCCTGAACAGTTACTGCGCTGCCGACCGTTATACTGTGAGTAATGGCCTGGTTCTCCTGCCCGCTGATTATTACAGGCATTTGGCACCACGCCTGCCGGTGGAAACCGGCTTCCTCCTGCACAGAACGGTGCTCAAGCACGAACTGGCAGTGAGGAATTCCTGACGGGCTGACCTTACGAAGCGGCGCCCTGCACACTGTGCCGGACAACACCAGGCGGTTGGCCATCAGTAATTACTCTTCAGAATCCCCAGCATCTGCATCATCTGCGGTTTCGTTAGCGAAATCATCGCGACGCTCACGGCGCTCGTCTTTCGCTTTAACCATCGGAGATGCTTCGGTAACAGCGTGTTTAGTACGCATAACCATGCTGCGAATAACGGCATCGTTGAAGCGGAAGTTTGTTTCCAGCTCATCGATCACTTCCTGCGGAGCTTCAACGTTCATCAGAACGTAGTGTGCTTTGTGCAGTTTGTTGATCGGGTAAGCCAGCTGACGGCGGCCCCAGTCTTCCAGACGGTGGATCGTACCTTCTGCTGCAGTGATTGCACCAGTGTAACGTTCGATCATGCCCGGAACCTGTTCGCTCTGGTCAGGATGGACCATAAAAACGATTTCGTAATGACGCATCGAATTGCTCCTTACGGATTATTCAGCCTCCTGTCTGGGTCAGCCGAATCCCGGGGAGGCAAGGAACGTGTTAAAGGTCGGCTGAAAAATTGACGCGTCATAATACTGATGTCCCCTGCCAAACTCAAGGCAATTGCACAAATAATTCGCACTAAGCGCAAAGAGAAGCGCGCCTGGCGAATTAAAATTAAGCACAACGCATTACGGCAATTTTTTGAACGACAGCATCAGAAATGGTCGCGATACCTTTTTGGGCTAACGCGTACACTTTAAACAGGCCTCAAACATAAGGAGGAGAGATGTTAAAAAACTAAAAAACGACGTTTTATCGGAGCATAACATCATGAAATACATAGCAATATTATTAACAACCTTGCTGCTTAGCGCCAATGCCGTAGCGGCAATTAAACTCAACAACCAGCAAGCCCACAACATGGATGATGTGCACAGCTTAGGCGTTATCTATATCAATCATAACTTCGCTACTGAGCATGAAGCTGACGAGGCGCTCAATGACGAGGCCGACGCCCACAGCGCCAAATATTACCGTGCAGAGCTCACTCATGAGCCTGGGAGCAACGGCAACCTGCACGCCAGCGCGTTTATCTACCGCTAATTATACCTTTTACAGGCCAGTCTCTCTTGCATTTGCGGCCCCGCATTGGGGCCGCACACCGACGCGAGAATTCTTTTCTTATCCCCTTTATCAAACCCCTTTCCGGCAGGTTTAATAGCGTTCTGGCTGCGGTGATGAAAAGGTGCGGGGAAAGCAATGTTCAAGCGGTTTTCAACGTTAGGTCGCATACCTGCAGGCGTCTGGGTATTAGGCGGCGTCAGTATGTTGATGGATATCTCCTCGGAGATGATCCACAGCTTGCTGCCGCTGTTTATGGCCACGACGCTCGGCACAAGTGTCGTGATTATTGGCCTGATTGAAGGGCTGGCGGAAGCCACCGCGCTGATGATTAAAGTCTTTTCCGGCATGTTCAGCGACTACATCGGCAAACGCAAAGGGCTGGCGCTGCTGGGTTATGGCATGGGCGCATTAAGCAAGCCGCTGTTTGCGCTGGCCTCAACGTCCGGCCTGGTGTTCGGCGCACGCATGATGGATCGGCTTGGCAAAGGCATTCGCGGGGCGCCGCGCGATGCGCTGGTTGCCGATGTCACCCCGACGGAAATCCGCGGCGCAGCGTTTGGTTTGCGCCAGTCGCTGGACACCGTTGGCGCGTTCCTCGGGCCATTGCTGGCGGTCGCATTGATGCTGTTGTGGAATGACGACTTTCAGGCCGTATTCTGGATCGCGGTGATCCCCGGAGTGCTGGCGGTCGCACTGTTATTCTTTGGCCTGCACGAACCGAAAACCCCCGTCACCCATAAGCGCACCAATCCCATTCGCCGCGAAAATCTCAAACGGTTAAGCCGTGCTTACTGGTGGGTGGTGGCGCTCGGTTTTATCTTTACCCTCGCCCGCTTTAGCGAAGCATTTTTGGTGCTGCGCGCCCAGCAGCTGGAGATCCCGCTGGCGACCATTCCGCTGGTGATGGTCGCCATGAACCTGGTCTACTCGGTCACCGCCTATCCGTTTGGCAAACTGTCAGACCGCATCAGCCACAGCCGGTTACTACAGCTGGGTCTGGTGGTACTGATCTTCGCGGATATGGCGCTGGCGCTCAGCCAGCACTGGAGCACATTGCTGCTCGGTGTCGCACTGTGGGGTGTGCATATGGGCATGACGCAAGGCTTGCTCGCGACCATGGTTGCCGATACCGCGCCAGCGGCACTGCGCGGCACGGCGTTTGGCATGTTCAATCTACTCAGCGGTGTTGCGCTGCTGCTGGCGAGCCTCGGTGCCGGCGTTTTGTGGGAAACCCATGGCGCGGCGTCAACCTTCTGGGCGGGAGCCATCATCTGTGTGCTCGCGCTGGTGGTTATGCGCTTGCGCCGAACGGCTTAAAGATAACGGCTAAAAAAGTCCGTTGTTGCACTCAGCGCTTGCGGGGTAATACGGTGCGTTACCCCGGCTTCCCACTGGTAAGTGAGATTGGTGTCCAGCCCCTGTTCCTGCAATGCTTGCTGTAAACGGAAAGATTCCGCTGCTGGCACCACATCATCCTGCTCACCGTGCCACAGCAGCAGCGGGCGATCGGCGATGCGCGCCAGTTGCGTACTGACGTCCCACTGTGAGAGCGGATCAATAATCGCGTCGAATTCACATTGCTGTTCCGGCGTGGTCACGGCCAGCGGCGGGAAAAGCGTACGCGCAAGCGTGGTGAAATAGCCGGAGCCCATCAGGCTTGCGACGCAGCGCACTTCCGGGTGTTGGGTCATAATGCCCAGCGCAGTCATCCCGCCCATCGACGCACCGCCGATCGCCAGCCGCCGGTTATCAATCAATTCAAGACGCTCCAGCGCGCAGCGCAGCGCGGCGAACTCTTCAATATTGCCACGCAGAATTTGCCAGAACCGGTGCAAACGCCGCTCAACATCGCCGCTAAAGCGCGCACCATGATCCGGTGCATCCGGCATCACCACGCGGAAACCGGCTTGCGCCAGCGCCACGGCAAAGTAGCTGTAGACCAGCTTTGATGAGGTGAAACCGTGATAAAACACGACACAAGGCAGCGGTTCGGCGCGTTTTCCCGCCGGGAAGGCATGCAGCGTTTCGATACCCGCAAATTGTTCAACCTGAAGTTCAATCATTACTCCCTCCTTGATCTATAGTGCTGGTATGCCACTGGCGACAGGGTGGCGCAAGTCAGATTTCGCATGAGCATCTGACGACGTTGAGAGATAGCTTACGCTTTCAAAACACTTTCATTCGAAATTAGTGCTCGGGATAACATTTCGGGAACATTCCCCCAAACGGAAATTCACCAGGAACTACACTATGGCAATCAGGAGAGATGAGAAAACCATGCGTGCTTTACCGTGCTTACTGTTCGCCTTGTTATTAAGCGGCTGCGCAGTGCTGGAAGGTAAGCCGCAATCTGCACCGCCGGTTAGCGACCATCCGCAGGAAATCCGCCGTAATCAAACGCAGGATCTCCGCGAGATTGGTGCCGTTAGCGTAACGGTACTGGGTTCTCCCATGGACGTGGAAGACGCAATCAAAGCCAAAGCCGTGGCCGCCGGCGCCAATTATTACGTCATCATCATGATGGATGACACCATAATTCCCGGTCGTTGGTTCGGACGCGCCCTGCTGTATAAACAGTAGCGAGGCGTTGATTTTCAGGACATTTACATTGCTTTGCGTCCATTGATGTTCTCCTGTGCACAATTGGATTTTTCGAATCCGTTGCGCGAAAGGAAGCCCTGCACACTATCGGGGTAACGTAAAATGGAGCTGACTATGAAACGATCTCTTGCTTTAAACTCACTGTTGCTTTCTACCGGTTTGCTAAATACAACAGCGCAGCCTGCAGAGTTCGCCAGCGCTGACTGCGTGACGGGATTAAACGAAATCGGTCTTATCTCCGTCAATAATGTCTCAGGGAGCCTACAGGACGTTGAGCGGGTTATCGCGTTAAAAGCAGATGAACAGGGAGCCTCCTGGTATCGCATTGTGCGAATGCAGGAAGATCAACAAGTTGACAACTGGCGAGTGCAGGCCATCTTGTACGCCTGAGCCGTCATAAAAAGCCACCTAAATCTGGTGGCTTTTTTATGCCCCTACAATCATTAAGATTATGTTATTGTAAGGATACATCGATGTAACATTTTGTTACATTGACAAACTAAATGTTATCGCAATTGTGCCGTTGAAGGAGCCTCATACACAGAACAACGGACAAATTATGAGCGCCTTTTTTCGCCGCACCGGCCTCGGTGCAAAATTGTCACTTCTGACTGGCGCAAGCGTTGCAACGCTTTTCCTCTTATTCACTTTTCTGATGAGCAATAAAGCCAGCCAACAGCTGGAAACGCTGGCCATGGAAGACCTGCACAGCCAGTCTACCGGGGTGGTGGATATGGTTGAAATGTTCAACAGTAGTCTCAGTGATGAGGTGGAGAGCTACACGCGCTTGTTCAGCAGTTTTCTGCCACAGCCGCTCGCGGTTGATTCACAGCAGCGCCGCGAGATTAACGGTATCGATGTGCCGCTCTTCAAAGGCGGCGATACTGAACTGCATAACAACAACGCTATCCCGGACGATTTCCTCAACCGAACCAGCGCTATCGCGACGCTATTCGTGCGCAGCGGTGACGACTTTGTGCGTGTCGCAACATCACTGCGCAAAGAGAACGGCGATCGCGCCATCGGCACAAAGCTGGATAAAGCCAGCCCGGCTTTTGCGCCGGCAATGAAAGGTGAAGTCTATCGCGGTCTGGCGCTGCTGTTTGGCAAACGCTATATCACCCAATACCAACCGGTAAAAGACGCCAGCGGCAACACCATTGCCATTCTGTTTGTTGGCGTTGATATCTCCCGTTCGTGGGAGGTGATGCGCAATAAGATCCTCGGCCGTAAGCTGGGTGAAAGCGGCCATTTCTTCGTGCTTGATCGCAACCAGGGCAAGAATTACGGCAACTATCTGTTCCACGATACCGACGAAGGCAAACGCCCGCAGTGGGATGAAAAAGATCTGCAAACCTTGCTGACAAACAGCAGCGGTACGCTGGCGCGCCAGAGCGCAGACGGCCGCACATTGCTGATGTCCTACACCGCGCTGCCCGGCTGGAACTGGACAGTGGTTGGCGAAGTCGACAAAGCCGTACTGCTGCGCGATGTCACCACCATGCGTAACCAGTTCCTGCTGGCTGGTGTCGTGGTTTCCCTGCTGTTTGCCGCGCTGTTTGTGGTGATTATTCGCCGCTGGCTCAGCCGCCCGCTGCGTAATGTTATCGAACTCGCTCAGCAGTATTCGGCAGGCGATTTGCGCGCCACCCTGGTGGTGGATCGTCATGATGAAGTCGGGCAGTTGATCGAAGCCATTAACGGGATTGGCGACGGGCTGCACAAGATTGTGTTGCAGGTGCGCGAATCCGCCGCCGAAATTAACCTCGGCACCAACGCGCTGGCCGCCGACAGCGGCGAAATCAGCGAGCAGATCAACAAGCAAGCCAGCAGCGTGGAAGAGACCTCCGCCAGCATGGAGCAGCTTGCCGCCACCGTGCAGCAAAACGCCGCCAACATGGAACAAACGCAAAGCCTGGTGAATGAAACCACCGACGCGGTGCAAAAAGGCGGGAAAACCGTCGATCACTCCGTGGCGACAATGGAAGACATTCGCGCAGCATCACAGCGCATTGCCGACATTACCCATGTGATTGAATCCATCGCTTTCCAGACCAATATCCTGGCGCTCAACGCCGCGGTAGAAGCCGCACGCGCAGGGGAACATGGTAAAGGTTTCGCCGTAGTTGCCCAGGAAGTTCGCGCCCTGGCGGCGCGCAGCGCCAACGCGGTGAAAGAGATTGAAGCGCTGATTGGTGACACGCTGAAAAAGGTGAGCGAAGGACATTCCCAGTCAGAAGCCACGCGCGTTGCCATGCAATCGATCATCAGCCACATGGATCAGATCAACCAGCTGGTGCATGAAATTAACCATGCATCCCACGAGCAATCAGCGGGCATCAACCAGGTTAACCTGGCGATGACGCACATCGGCGACGCCACGCACGTCAACGCCGGGCGCGTTTCGCAAAGCGAGGAGACGGCCCGTACGTTGCGGGAAAAAGGCGCGCACCTGAGCGAGCTGGTAAGCCTGTTCCGCCTGAAGATGGATTAATTTGCCGCCCCCGTGGCGCGTAGCAGCAGGTCATTTTGCACCTGTTCGCCAATCGGCGACGTGCCACGGGTATCCAGCATCATCTGGCACCACGCCTGCGCGATCGGCGGCGATGCGTGGCGCAGCATTTGCGCTCCTGTTCCCAGCCGCCAAAGCAGTTGCGTTATCTCCCTTCCCTGCGCTTCATCCGGTCTGCGTAGCCGCTGTTGTAGCTGTCGCCATGCGCGATCAAAATGGCGATCCTGCCCTTTCACCGTCGCAAAATCATCACTGAGCAAATCCACTATCCCCGGCTGTTTACCCAGCACGCGCAGCACATCCAGGCACATGACGTTGCCGGAACCTTCCCAGATGCTATTGACCGGCATTTCGCGATACAAGCGCGGTAACTCGCTCTCCTCGCAATAGCCGATACCGCCAAGCACTTCCATCGCTTCGGCGACAAACGGGATCCCACCCTTACAGACCGCAAATTTCGCCACCGGAGTAAACAGACGCGCAAAGAGCGCGTCTTGCTCATTGCGGCGGCTGTCCCATGCGCGGGCGAGGCGAAACAGCATGGTGGTTTGCCCCTCCAGTTCCAGCGCCATCCTGCTCAGTACGTGACGCATCAGCGGCTGATCGACCAGGTTTTTACCAAACGCCTGACGCCGGTGTGCGTGATAGAGCGCCACCGAAAAGGCACGGCGCATCAGCCCATGGCTTCCCAGCGCGCAATCAAAGCGCGTCAGCCCACCCATTTTGAGGATCTGCCGCACGCCGTCGCCCTCTTCGCCAAGCAGCCAGCCGCTGGCATCGCAAAACTCCGCTTCGCTACTGGCATTAGAACGGTTGCCGAGTTTCTCTTTCAGACGCTCAAGCCGCACGCCGTTACGCTGACCGCCAGGCAGAAAGCGCGGTACAAAAAAGCAGGAGAGCCCGCCTTTGGCCTGTGCCAGCACCAGATGCGCATCACTTTGCGGTACGGAAAAGAACCATTTATGCCCCACCAGCCGGTATTCATCCCCGCTTTTTTCCGCTCGGGTGGTATTGCTCAGTACATCCGTTCCGCCCTGTTTTTCGGTCATTCCCATACCAATCAGCAGGCCGCGTTTCTGATTACCCGGCGCTAAATGAGGATCGTAACGGTCACTCAACAGCGGTTTTAACCAGTCATGAAAAGGCATCGGCAAGGCCTGTTGCAGCAGCGGCGTGGCCGCGAAAGTCATGGTGATGGGGCACAAGGTGCCGGATTCAACCTGGGCGTGCAGCACAAACCGCGCCGCCCGCGCGACAAAAGAACCGACTCGCGCCTCTTCTTCCCAGGCCAGGTTATGTACCCGGTTGGCGCACAGCCCCTGCATCAACAGATGCCACGCCGGGTGAAAACGGACATCATCCAGCCGCTCGCCGGTGGTGTCATAACGCAGCAGCTCCGGGGGATTGGCGTTAGCTAATCTTCCCAGCTCCAGCGATTCCGCCGCGCCCAATTGTTGGCCAATGCTGGCGAGCAGCTCGGCGTCCCACGCCGCGCCTTCGCGCATCACCGCCTCGCACAAAGGGCGATCGGAAAGAAAAAGGTTGCTGTTTTTTAACGGAATGGGTTGGTTAAAAACGGTATGCGTCTGCCAGTGCATCGTGTCTCCCTCCTTCAATGGCAATGAAGATAAGTATGGACAGCCCGCGCTAACGCTGCATGGGAGTAGGCTCACAAGGCCGCAATTTGACGGTAATCATTCGTGAAACGGCTCACACAATATAAGAATAATATATTTCACGAATGCGATTACTGATGAATAATTTATTCTCACCTTGCCAAAGAGAATCCTGATGCCAGCTTCCCAACACGCACCGAATGCGCATAAACGCGCTTTGATTGCCGGCTCGATCGGCAACTTTATCGAGTGGTACGAATTCGCGGTCTACGGCTTTCTCGCCACCGTAATTGCGAAAAACTTCTTTCAACTCGCGGGCGAAACCGGGCTCACCAGTCTGATCCTGACTTATGCCTCCTTTGCCGTCGCCTTTTTCTTCCGCCCACTTGGCGCAATGGTGTTCGGGCGTATCGGTGACCGGATTGGCCGCAAGCCGACGCTGATTATCGTGCTGGTGATGATGACACTCGCTACCGCCGCCATTGGTCTTGTCCCGGTGTATGCCAGCATTGGCATCGCCGCACCGCTCATTATTACCGGTTTGCGCATTTTGCAGGGGCTGTTTGCCGGGGGCGAATACGGTGGCGCGGTATCGCTAATGACGGAGTTCGCGCCGCGCGGCAAACGCGGGCTGTATGGCGCATGGCAATCTTTTACCGTGGCGCTGGGGCTGCTGGCAGGTGCCGGTATTGTGGCGCTGCTTTCCGTGTTGCTGACGCCAGAGGCGTTGCATGACTGGGGCTGGCGCATCCCCTTCTTCCTTGCGCTGCCAATGGGCGTTGTCGCGCTGTGGTTGCGGGTGAGCATGGAGGAGACGCCAAGTTTTGTGCAACAGCAGGCGCATCCTGTTACCGAACGCGCCCGGCTGAGCGACACGTTCAAAGCCATCATCATGGGGATCGGCCGGGTGATGGTGTGGTCCGCCGCTGGTTATACCTACCTTGTGATCATGCCTGCGTATTTACAGTCGGCGCTGCATACTGGCTTTAACCAGGCGCTGCTCATTGCTGTGATATCCAATATCGGCTTTGCGGTGACGATCATTCCCTCCGGCATCCTGAGCGATCGCATCGGGCGTCGTACGGTGATGGTGATTGCCACCGCGCTGCTGCTGATCCTGGCGCTGCCGCTGCTGAAAATCCTGCAGGCGGAATCAAGCACGCTGGCGATAAAAGCCGTGGTGGTACTGGTAGCGGGCGGTCTGGTCGGTATGCTGGCAGGACCTGGCCCGGCGATGCTTGCGGAGATGTTTCCAACCCGCGTGCGTTATACCGGGCTGGGTCTGGCGTATTCGCTGTCGAACGCGCTGTTTTCCGGCTGCGCGGGGTTAATCATCACCGGTCTTATCAAAGAGACAGGAAATGTCGATATCCCGGCCTATTACGTGATGGCAACGGCGTTAGCCAGCATTGTGGCGCTGATGACGCTCAAAAAAGATGACCATTTGCGCTCGCTTGAGGAGTAACGTTCGTTGCCCGGCCGCGTTGCGCTTGCCGGGCGGTGCCTTACCCGGCGATGTAGTGCGGTACAAACCGCGAGGTATCTTTGGTAATCAAGGTGCAATCTTCGCGGATGCCCATGCCGACCGCTTCATCGTCTACCACCCAACTGCCAATCAGCGTGTAGCTGTCGCCAAAGCGCGGCAGCGGCTGAAAAGCCTGGTAGATCATCGGTTCTTCACCGTAGTCGCCCTCTTCATGGTCAATCACGTTGTGCGCCCCGTCGAAAAGGGTGACATTGCCCCCTTCGCGGGAAAACAGCGGCTTGCGCACGTAGCTGGCACCCGCCGCGATTTGCGGTTTTTCCCCGTCAAACCAGGCGGGCAGCAGGTTCGGATGATGGGGGAAGAAACGCCACAGCAGCGGCAGTAGCCCCTTATTGCTGAGCACGCTTTTCCACAACGGTTCCAGCCACTGCTCGCGGCGTTTACACAACAAGGGGCCGTTTTCGTCGCGCATCATCCACTCAAGCGGATAGAGCTTAAACGCCTGGCGAATGACATTATCATCCAGATCCGTCAATACACCGCCCAGCCCCAGCCCAACGTCTTCGATATAAATAAACCGCGTATCGAGTCCGGCCTGGCGGGCGCAATCCTCCAGGTAGAGCACCGTGCCGCGATCTTCCTCGGTTCCTTTGCAGCAGCAAAAATAGAGCGGGTGACGACTCTGGATCTCGGCGAAACGGGCAATCAACTTGTCCTGAATCGCGTTGTACTGATCGGCATCGCGTGGGAGCGTACCGTTACGCCGCGCATCCTCCATCCACAGCCACTGGAAGTAGGCTGATTCGTACAGCGAGGTTGGCGTATCAGCGTTATATTCGAGCAACTTCACCGGGTCTTTGCCGCACCAGACAAAATCCATTCGCCCGTAGAGCGACGGATCGCGGTTGCGCCAGCTTGCGGCAATCGCATCCCAGTACAACGGCGGGATCGCCAGCTGGCGAAGGATCGCCTCGTCCGCCACGGCGCGATCCACTACCTCAAGGCACATTTGATGCAGTTCGGCGGTCGGCTTTTCAATCTGCTCTTCAATCTGGCGCAGCGTAAAACGGTAAGCACGGCTCTCATCCCAGTAAACTTCGTTATCAATGATATGGAAGTCAAAGCCGTGGTCGCGGGCAATCCGCTCAAGATCCGGGCGCACAGCAACATCATGACGCAGCATCGTTAGCCTCCCCAGCTTCCGCGCGCGCTGGAAGAGCGCCCGAAACCGCCACGTGATGAAGTGGTCGCCTTTTTGGTGGTGTAACCGTAATGGTTGCTCGCGCTGCTGCTCCCACCGGAGCGCCAGCTGTAATCTCCGTCGCGGTTGCGCCACACCGGGCGGGAAGCGTAGTAACTGCCGCCGCTGCTGTAGCTGTATTGCTCATCCCGGTCTTTGCGCACGGCCTGGCTTAACAGAAAACCGCTGAGCACTGGCATCCAGCGCTGGCCAATATTGTCGTAGTAGCAATTATCGTATTGCTGCACGCAATACGGCTGCGACATATTGCGCGGGATCTCTTGCTCGAAGTTCATGCGAGCATTGTTCCACGCATCGTTACACACCTGCGCAGCGTTACCGTCGTCAACGCAATCCTGCTGCGAGGTGTAATAGACCCCGTCACCGTCGTTATCGTCTTTATGATCGTTGCAGCCTTTTAAAGCAAAAAAGGCGGCGCCGCCCATAATCGCCAGCGTCAGGTATTGCCCGCTTTTACGCTCTTTCGGCTGGGTGAAAATGGGCCGCTGGGCGCGGCTCTGCGCAGGCGAAAGAATAGGGTTTCTTTGCCGATTTGATCGCTTTCTGGCCATGATGTTCCATTACCACGTCATGCAGGCGGCATTAAAAATCCCACCCGCCAGTGCCGCTGCCCCCATAAATAACCCGGCGGCAGTATTGCTGTTAATTATTTTGTCGCTCAGTTTCGGCATATACAGACGCACACCGCCGTAAACAAGTAACTGCACCACCAGCGCAATAACCCCCCAGATTAAATAATCCGGAATACTCACCGAGTTAATCGCCGCGCTGGAAAGCGGAATAATATAGCCCAGCAGGGAACCACTAAACGCTAACGATGCGGCGACATTATTCTCTTTAATTAATCGCCATTCATCGTGCGGGGTAATACGCGTATAAACGAAAAGAAAACAGAGCACCATCGCAATGCCAATAAAAAAATAAGAGCAAAACGCCAGCAGCGATCCGAGAATATGCATGTCTAATCCCATAATTAACCAATGACCTTTAATGATGTCAGCGGAATATCCACGCCCAGCGCGCGCGAGTAGATCCACTCCGGCTGGTTTTGCGCATTAAAGGTCTCTTCGCCGTTTAACAGCAAATATTCGAACACGTCAGCGGTGACTTCGCGCTGGTACGCCATCATAAAGTTGTGCACTTCCCAGCTTGCGCCAGCGTGGTTGTTGACGGTTTCCAGCGTATAGACCGGTTCGATATCGCCCCGCTCTTCCGCGTTAAACACGCGCTGCCACTGGCAATCCCGCCAGCGGAGCACGGGTTTGCCCATCGCGTTTGCGCTCAGCATATCGCGCCAGGCTTTTTCGCCGGAAACCCCCGCGCTCTCTTCATACACAAACAGTTTGATGTCATCGATATTGTGCGTTTCCAGACCGCCCGAAGTGCTGATTTGCAGGAACTCATCGCCCGTTGTGTAGTAGCGATGAATCATGCATCCGGCGCCGAGATCGAACGACCCGCACGCACCAATGGTGTACTCTTCGCCGGGAAGCTGAACCAGCAAATCGTCTTCGCACAGGCGAAACAGCAGCGTATCAATGGTGAAACCCGCGTGCAGATGCAACCCAAGCGGACCTCTTACCGGAGCCGCCGCATCAGGCCGCCCCAGCAGGTTTTTCAGAAAAGAGAGCATCACGGTTTCTGTTGCTGTTGCAGACGCGCCAGCACATCCTGCGCCGAAGTTTTATCGCTGCCGCCAATACCGGCCTGCGCCAGTTTTTCGTCGAGATCGCGTCCGTCAGCCACTTTTTCAAGCTGCGTTGCCGCATCCAGTCGGGCCTGGCGTTCAGCCTGACGTGCCTGCAGGCGTTTCAGGGACTCTGCCGCCGTGGCCACATTGTTGGACGCGCCCACGGTGGAGGTAGTGACAGCCTGTTGCGCGCGCTGCATCGCATCGGTGGCTTTAATCACTTCCAGTTGCTGCTCAAACTGCTCAATACGTTGCGCCGTGGCAGTCACCGCTTTTTCAACGGCATCGCGCGACGTTTCAAGATTCGCCAGCACTTGTTCTTCCGCCGCAATGGTATTTTCCAGACGGGCGATTTCGCTGGCGACTTCATTCAGCAAACCGGCATCCACATTTTTCGCCATCGCTTCCAGCGCCCGGGCTTCAAGGCTGGCTTTGCGCTCACGCAAATCGTTGAGTTTATCGTTGCTCAACTTAACGCGCGCCAGCAGGTCGACGCGGGATTTACCCGCTTTATCCAGCTCAGCGCGCGCGTCGCGAATGTGTTGCTCCAGCATGCGCACACCCTGCGTCTCTTCAATCGACTCTTCCGCCTGAGCAATAAAGGATTTACCCAGCGTAAACAGGCTTTTTAAAATTCCCATACAACCACTCCCTGACAATGTTATTGGGTAAAATCATCGGTTAGTTCAGCAAGATCCAGCGCGTTTTGCGCAAGCGTGGAGATTTCCAGCAGGATATCGTCGAGCGAGGAGTTAAGCGACAGCGCGCCGAAGGCGACATAATACTCTTCCCCGCCGACAGGCGAGATGCCAACAGACGATAAAGGTAAAAGTTTTTGATTGCGCAGCAGGAAGGCGTTAAATGCGTCCTGTTGTTTAATTTCACTTAAAGGACAAATATAGGTTTCAATAATTATCTGCCGTGAAGTGAGCAACAGATTTAATTGCAAATCGCCGTAGTCATCCAGTTTAATAATTAACGCATCAGCTTCGTGTTGGATATTTAACGTAAGCGTCGATGATTGCAATAATGCCGCGCCAAGTGTCTCTACAGTCCATGCCATCATTTATACCCTGATTATTCCATCGCAATAAAAGTAAAAAGAGAAAATATCTGCCGGCAAATTCTACCAGTGTTCAGGGCAAAAAAAACCACCCGAATAAGGGTGGTTTTACCGTGCGCTGGAAGTTTAAAGCGCGCGCTGGCGCACCGCTTCAAACAAGCAGATGCCGGTGGCGACCGAGACGTTGAGCGACGACACGCTGCCCGCCATCGGAATACTGATCAGCTCATCACAGTGCTCACGCGTCAGGCGGCGCATACCTTCACCTTCCGCGCCCATTACCAGCGCCATGCGCCCGGTCATTTTGCTCTGGAACAGGGTGTGATCGGCTTCGCCCGCTGTGCCGACAATCCAGATATTCTCTTCCTGCAACAGGCGCATGGTGCGCGCCAGGTTGGTCACGCGGATCAACGGTACGCTCTCTGCCGCGCCGCAGGCGACTTTTTTTGCCGTGGCATTCAGCTGCGCGGATTTATCCTTCGGCACGATAACCGCATGCACACCCGCCGCGTCTGCGCTACGCAAACAGGCCCCCAGGTTGTGCGGATCGGTGACGCCATCGAGGATCAAAAAGAAGGGTTGCTCGAGGCTGGCGATCAGATCCGGCAGATCGTTTTCCTGGTACTGACGCCCCGGTTTCACGCGTGCAATGATCCCCTGGTGCACCGCGCCTTCGCTTTTTTCATCCAGATACTGGCGATTTGCCACCTGGATCACCACGCCCTGCGCTTCCAGCGCGTGGATCAGCGGCAGCAGACGTTTGTCCTCGCGGCCTTTCAGAATAAACACTTCCTGAAAACGCTCCGGGGCGCGCTCCAGCAGGGCCTGCACCGCATGGATGCCGTAAATCATTTCACTCATTGATGGTACTCATTTGGGGCGGTTTCGCCGCGTTATGTGGGCCGTGACACTCATCACTTGCGCTCATTATAACCGACACGCGCCGCAGAAAGTACCTCCGCGGGCTCAGTTGCCGCTTTGCCGAACGTGGTATGGAGTACGGAATTTCGCTGCACCGTGATGTTTCGCCCGCGCAAAGGGAATGGTTTCGCTTTTGCCCGGTAACTGTTGAACAGCGTTTCCCGGAAACCACGAAAGGTTGAGTGGCGATGTGATGCATCACTTCAGTTAATGACGCAGCGGGTAAATGCCGGAGGACGAATGAGATAAAACAGGCTGGCAGATAATCGTACTGAGCTAATGCGGCGATTTTGCAGGGCTGTTTTATACGCACCAATATCGGTGGAAACCGCTCAGAAAAGATAACAACCCGTGGAGTATTGAATAAGTGACGCAGAAAAAAGCCCTTCACGGGAAGGGCTTTGCTGGTATTACTGGGCAGCTTTCTTTTTCGCCGCGCGTTTCGCTTTGGTCGCGGCGGCGATTTTCTGCGTTTTCGCCGACGGTTTTTTGGCTTTTTTCGCTTTGCCTTTTCCACCTTCACCCCGGAAGGCGCTGTCTGGCTCGAAATTTACTTTTTTACCCATCTGGCGACGCGGCGGCTTTTTCGCAGAGCCGTTTTTGCCTGCCGAACCTTTTTTCGCTCTTTCACGCTCGGTTTTCCCCACGTTACGCGGGCTGCGCTCACTGGAGATCAGCGAGAAGTCGATCTTGCGCTCATCCATATTGACCGCTTCGACTTTTACCTGCACCCGATCGCCGAGGCGATACGTCTGTCCGCCGGATTCACCAATCAGGCGCTGACCGATCTGATCGAAGCGGTAGTAGTCGTTGTCCAGCGAAGAGACATGCACCAGCCCATCAATAAACAGATCGTCGAGCCGCACGAAGAAACCGAAGCCGGTAACGCTGGCGATAACGCCCGGGAAGGTGTTGCCGACCTGATCCTGCATAAAGTCGCATTTCAGCCAGTCCGAAACATCACGAGTGGCTTCATCGGCGCGGCGTTCGGTCATCGAACAGTGCTGACCCAGTTGCAGCACCTCTTCCATGCTGTAGTGCCAGCCGCCAGTTTCGGTGCTGTTGCCCTTCAGCCCCTGCTCTTTCGCCAGTAAATATTTAATGGCGCGGTGCAGTGATAAATCCGGGTAGCGGCGAATCGGTGAAGTGAAGTGCGCATAAGATTGCAGCGCCAGGCCGAAGTGACCGCGGTTTTCCGGATCGTAGATCGCCTGTTTCATCGAGCGCAGCAGCATGGTTTGCAGCATTTCGTGATCCGGGCGATCGGCAATCGATTCCAGCAGCTCGGCGTAATCGCGCGGCTCCGGTTTATTGCCGCCCGGCAGCTCCAGACCCAGCTCGGCAAGCACGGAGCGGAACGCGGTGATCGCATCGTTGGTCGGTTTATCGTGAATACGGAACAGCGCCGGCTCGTCGGCTTTCTCCACAAAACGTGCTGCGGAGATGTTGGCGAGGATCATGCACTCTTCAATCAGTTTGTGCGCATCGTTACGCTGAGTCTGCTCAATACGCTCAATGCGGCGCTCGGCGTTGAAGATAAACTTCGCTTCTTCGCTCTCAAACGAGATGCCGCCGCGCTCAGCGCGCGCCTGATCGAGCACTTTATACAGGTTATGCAGCTCTTCGATGTGTTTCACCAGCGGCGCGTACTGCTCTCGCAGTTCCTGATCGCCTTGCAGCATATGCCACACTTTGGTGTAGGTCAGACGTGCGTGGGAGCTCATCACCGCTTCGTAGAATTTAAAGCCGGTTAAGCGTCCTTTTGAGGAGACGGTCATTTCACAGACCATGCACAGGCGATCCACTTGCGGATTCAGCGAGCACAGACCGTTTGACAGCACTTCCGGCAGCATCGGCACTACTTGCGATGGAAAGTAAACCGATGTGCCACGGTTACGGGCTTCGTTATCAAGCGCGGTGCCGTGACGCACGTAATAGCTCACATCGGCAATCGCTACCCACAAGCGCCAGCCACCGCCGCGTTTCTTCTCGCAGTAAACGGCATCATCGAAGTCGCGGGCATCTTCGCCATCAATGGTCACCAGCGGCAGATCGCGTAAATCTACACGCCCGACTTTGGCCTCTTCCGGTACTTGCTCTTTCAGCCCGGCGACCTGTTTTTCTACTTCTGGCGGCCACTGGTACGGAATTTCATGGGTGCGCAGCGCCATGTCGACCGCCATGCCGGTACCCATGTTGTCGCCGAGCACTTCGACAATTTTACCAATCGCTTTCGTGCGGCGGGTTGGACGCTGCGTCAGCTCAACGACCACCACAAAGCCCATGCGCGCGCCCATAATCTCTTCAGGCGGGATAAGAATGTCGAAACTCATGCGGCTATCATCCGGCACGACAAAACCGACACCTGCGTCGGTAAAGTAGCGGCCAACGATCTGCCCGGTTTTCGGCACCAGCACGCGTACGATACGCGCTTCGCGGCGGCCTTTACGATCCGCTCCCAGCGGTTGCGCCAGCACCTGATCGCCGTGAATACACATTTTCATCTGCTCGCTGGAGAGATAAAGATCGTCTTTGCGGCCTTCAACGCGCAGAAAACCATAGCCGTCGCGGTGACCAATCACTACGCCTTTGAGCAGATCGAGACGTTCCGGTAAGGCGTAGCACTGACGGCGGGTAAAGACTAATTGCCCGTCGCGCTCCATAGCGCGCAGACGGCGGCGCAGCGCTTCTTGTTGCTCTTCACCTTCGATATTGAGTTCGATGGCCAGTTCATCCCGGCTGGCTGGTTTTTCGCGTTTGGCTAAGTGATCGAGGATGAATTCGCGGCTGGGAATGGGGTTGGTATATTTTTCAGATTCGCGTTCGAGGAAAGGATCTTGTGACATTGCGGTTCCTCCGTTGTCAGCTCTGGTGGAAATTTTCGTCATTCCACCAGCAATAATTTGTAAAGCGGTTGATTCTCTTCAACCAAATCGGCCAGCGTGTAGTTATCCAGCTCCTTAAGAAAACTTTGCACAGCTTTGGCAAGCGCCTTTTTCAGGCGACAGGCACTGGTAATATGGCAAAACTCGCTGCTGCAATTGACCAGCGCCAGCGGCTCCAGCGAGCGGACAACATCACCAATACGAATATCCTGCGCGGGTTTCCCCAGCCGGATCCCACCGTTTTTCCCACGGACGGCCGCGACGTAGCCTTCACGGCTCAGCTGATTGATTATCTTGACCATATGATTACGGGACACGCCATACGTTTCTGTAACTTCAGTAATGCTGGTCATTTGTCCTGCCGGCAGCGACGCCATGTAAATCAGGGCGCGCAAACCGTAATCGGTAAAGCTTGTTAACTGCACATCAACCTCATAAAAGGGAAAAAGATGAGATACCCGCAGGTATTGACACTATTGATGATAAACCAGCCACCTGTCAGGTCGCTAATTTATTTGAACGGAAGGGTGAAAAAAGCGAAGAAAAAGGGCGCGATTTACGCGCCCTTAAACCACATTATGCGTCGAACGGATCGCGCAGAATCATGGTTTCAGTACGATCCGGACCGGTGGAGATGATGTCGATCGGCACGCCGGTAAGTTCTTCAATGCGTTTGATGTAATTCAGCGCAGCCTGCGGCAGACCGCTGCGATCTTTGACACCAAAGGTCGATTCAGACCAGCCAGGCATGGTTTCGTAAATCGGCTCGATACCTTCCCAGTTGTCAGCCGCCAGCGGCGTAGTGGTGACTTCGCGGCCATCCGGCATGCGGTAAGCAACGCAGATTTTCACCTCTTTCAGACCATCCAGCACGTCCAGCTTGGTCAGGCAGAAGCCAGACAGGGAGTTGATCTGCACTGCGCGACGTACAGCAACCGCGTCCAGCCAGCCGGTACGACGACGGCGACCCGTAGTGGCGCCATATTCGTTACCCTGCTTGCACAGGAACTCACCGATATCGTCGAACAGCTCGGTCGGGAACGGACCCGCGCCTACACGCGTAGAGTAAGCTTTAATGATGCCGAGCACGTAATCCACGTAACGCGGGCCAAGGCCGGAACCCGTCGCTACACCACCAGCGGTGGTATTGGAGGAGGTCACGTACGGATAGGTGCCGTGGTCGATATCCAGCAACGTTCCCTGCGCGCCTTCGAACATCACGAAGTCGCCGCGTTTACGCGCCTGATCCAGCAGATCGGAAACGTCCACCACCATTGCGGTCAGGATGTCGGCAATCGCCATCACATCGTCCAGCACTTTCTGGTAGTCAACCGCTTCCACTTTGTAGAAATTCACCAGCTGGAAGTTGTGATACTCCATCACTTCTTTCAGTTTGTCGGCGAAAGTGGCTTTATCGAACAGATCGCCGACGCGCAGACCGCGACGAGCGACTTTATCTTCGTACGCCGGGCCGATACCGCGACCGGTAGTACCGATAGCTTTCGCGCCGCGCGCTTTTTCACGCGCCACGTCCAGCGCCACATGATAATCAAGGATTAACGGACATGCTTCAGAGAGCAGCAGACGTTCGCGAACCGGGATACCACGGTCTTCCAGTTCTTTCATCTCTTTCATCAGCGCAGCGGGAGACAGCACAACGCCGTTACCGATGATGCTGGTGACGTTTTCGCGAAGAATGCCTGATGGAATAAGATGGAGGACGGTTTTTTCACCGTTGATTACGAGAGTATGGCCTGCGTTGTGACCGCCCTGGTAGCGTACAACATATTTAGCCCGTTCAGTCAGAAGATCAACAATCTTCCCTTTACCTTCGTCACCCCATTGGGTGCCCAGTACGACGACGTTGTTACCCATTTTTTCAAAATCACCGTTTGCTTAAAAATGGATTCTACCACCGCTTTTTTTCAGATTCAGCACTTTTTCTGTGCAAAAATGCCCAAAGAACGCCTCAATTTCGTCAGCCAATCGTTTTCCTCAACATGTAGTAGATAACCACTCCCGCGACCACAAGCCCACCGCCAAATCGACGCAAAAGATGGTCCGGTAGCAGGCTCAGAGAAGCAATCATACGCCGCCATGCTCGCGGATAAAGCATCGGCCCAAGCCCTTCCAGTACCAACACCAGCGCCAGAGCGAGCCAGATTGTCGAATTCATTGCTGATCCTTATAAACACAAAACCACCGCCGGAGAAGGCGGTGGTTTTTACGATGAAAATCGCAGGTTATCTTAACGAGTCGCGGAAGTCGGCGTCTTCATATAACGGAAGAAATCGCTGTCCGGGCTAAGCACCATCACATCCTGGTTGCTCTGGAAGCTGCTTTCATAGGCACGCAGGCTACGGATAAAGGCATAGAAGTCCGGATCCTGACTGAATGCATCAGCAAACAGCTTCGCCGCTTCAGCATCACCCTCACCGCGCAGGATACGCCCCTGACGCTCAGATTCTGCCAGCGTTTTGGTCACTTCGTAATCCGCTGCGGCACGCAGTTTTTCCGCTTCTTCCTGACCCTGTGAACGATGACGACGGGCAACCGCTTCACGCTCGGCGCGCATACGGTTGTAAATCGCATCCGACACTTCAGTCGGCAGGTTGATTTGCTTAATGCGCACATCAACCACTTCAATACCCAACGCCGCCATACTGTTCGGGTTGATAACCGGCACTTTACCGTTGGTTTCAGCCTGAACGCGCTCAGCCGCTTTCGCGATGGCATCATCGGCAGCAGGCGTCGACACTTCGTCTTCTGTACCGGCAGAACCCGAGTTCAGCGCATCGCGCACTTCGAGCGTCAAACGGCCACGAGAATCGGTAACGATGTCTTTCACGTCCAGACGACCGATTTCAGAACGCAGACGGTCAGAGAACTTACGTTTCAGCAGCACCTCTGCCTGGGAGACGTCACCGCCGCCGGTCGCCAGATAGTAACGGCTGAAATCGCTGATACGCCACTTGATGTAGGAGTCGACGATCAGATCTTTTTTCTCTTTGGTCACAAAGCGATCTGCCTGGTTATCCATGGTCTGGATACGTGCATCAAGCAGCTTAACCGACTCAATAAACGGCAGTTTAAAATGCAGGCCCGGCGCATAAACCAACGGCTTGTTTTCATCATCACGCAGCACTTTACCAAAGCGCAGCGAGATACCACGCTCGCCTTCTTTCACCACAAAAATAGAGGTGTAGAGCACTACCAGCACGATGATGATGATCGCGATAACTGACTTACGCATCGTTATTCCCCCTGACGCTGATAGTCGTTACGCTGCGCGTTAACGCGGCGTTGGTCCATGATATCTCCCGCAGACGTTGCGGGGGCGCTGTTAGCGCTGCTACTGGAGCTTGACGCTGGCGGCAGACGCAGCAAGTTGTTCGCGCCACTGTTGTCACTCTTTGCCGCAGGAGCGGCGTTACCCCCTTTCAGCATCTGATCCAGCGGCAGCACCATCAAGTTGCCGCCTTTATCGTTAACCAGCACTTTGCGGGTATGGCTCAGCACTTTTTCCATGGTTTCGATATACAGACGCTCGCGGGTAATTTCCGGCGCGGCTTTATATTCCGGCAGGATCTTAGCGAAGCGCGCCACTTCACCCTGTGCTTCCAGGATGGTTTGCGTTTTATACGCGCGCGCCTCTTCGAGGATACGCTGCGCCTGACCGTTCGCACGCGGCTGAACTTCGTTGGTGTAAGCTTCGGCTTCACGGATGTACTGCTGCTCGTTTTCACGGGCGGCAATCGCATCATCAAACGCGGCTTTCACCTCTTCCGGCGGACGAGCGGCCTGGAAGTTAACGTCCAGCAGGGTAATCCCCATGTTATACGGGCGAATGGTTTCTTCCAGTTCGCGCTGGGTATCGCTACGAATAACGGTACGGCCTTCGGTCAGAATACGATCCATGGTGTATTTACCGATGACGCCACGCAGCGCGCTGTCCGTTGCCTGACGCAGGCTGTCATCGGCGCTGGTAACGCTAAACAGATAGCGCTCAGGATCGGTAATGCGATACTGCACGTTCATTTCAACGCGCACGACGTTTTCATCAGACGTCAGCATCACGCCAGATGCCGCCAGTTCACGCACGGATTCCACGTTTACTGGCGTCACTTCATCGATAAAGTTCGGTTTCCAGTTCAAACCCGGTTCAACCAAATGGCTGAACTTGCCCAAACGGGTCACCACGCCACGTTCGGCTTCTTTAATGGTGTAGAACCCGGTTGCAGCCCAGATAATAACGACCGCTGCGGCAACGATACCCACAATACGCCCGCTCGCCTGACCGCGTGGGCCAGAAGAACCCGGATTACCGCCGCCGGTGCTTTTACCACCGCCCAGACCACCGAGTTTTTTACTCAGTTTACGGAAAATATCATCCAGATCAGGTGGTCCCTGATCGCGACCGCCTTTGTTTCCATTTCCCTCAGAGTTGCCGCCTGGTTTGCTGCTTCCCCACGGGTCGCGGTCTTGTCCGTTGTTACCGGGCTGATTCCACGCCATGTATGTGCTCCATATTTATTTGCGGTGTATACCCGGCCTTTGGCGGGCACCCCCAAAGGGGAAAAATCTTCAGGCTGCCGGTCAAACGACGTACTCTTCGAGTGCCGGTTCTTGTTTACAGAGTCGACGCCAGTCGACGATCGGCATACGCACCTGCATACCTACGCTGCCATCGTCTTCCATCCACTCTTTTTCTATTGCCTGAAGCTGGTGAAACCGACTTCTCAGACGCCCTTCCTGCGGCGGTAATCGCAGCGTGTGCTGCGCCACTTCGCCCGCAAGACGCTCAGTCAAAGCCTGGAATAACAGTGGTACGCCAACCCCTGTCTGCGCGGAGAGCCAGACACGGATCGGTTTGTTCTCTTCATCCCGGTCAATACGCGGTTCGAAATCGTCCAGCATATCGATTTTGTTCATCACCAGCAGCGTCGGGATATCGTGTGCCTCAATCTCTTCCAGCACGGTGTTCACTGCATCGATGTTTTCCTGTACTCGCACATCGGCGGCGTCAATCACATGCAGTAACAACGTCGCCTGGCGCGTCTCCTGCAAGGTTGCTTTAAACGCGGCAACCAAATCGTGCGGCAAGTGGCGAATAAACCCTACCGTGTCTGCCAGCACCGTTTCACCGACATCCGCGACATCAATACGACGCAACGTCGGATCGAGGGTGGCGAATAGCTGATCGGCCGCGTAGACCTGCGCTTCCGTTATCTGGTTAAACAGCGTGGATTTACCGGCGTTGGTATACCCCACCAGCGAGACCGTTGGAATATCGGCTTTCGTGCGGGAACGACGCCCCTGTTCACGCTGCTTTTCAACCTTTTCGAGGCGCGAGAGGATCTGAGTAATACGATTACGCAACAAACGACGGTCGGTTTCGAGCTGGGTTTCACCCGGACCGCGCAAACCAATGCCGCCCTTTTGTCGTTCAAGGTGGGTCCAGCCACGCACAAGGCGTGTCGCCAGATGGCGCAACTGCGCCAGCTCAACTTGCAATTTCCCCTCATGCGTACGCGCACGCTGGGCAAAAATATCTAATATCAGACCGGTGCGATCGATGACTCGACATTCGCACAGTCTCTCCAGGTTACGTTCCTGGGCTGGGGTTAGCGCATGATCAAAGAGCACAACAGAAGCGCCCGCAGATTTTACGGCATCCGCAATTTCAACTGCTTTACCTTCACCAACAAAATATTTTGGATGCGGTGCTTTACGGCTACCGGTAATCACCTGCATTGCTTCGACACCGGCGGAAGAGACCAGAGATTCAAATTCCTGGAGGTCTTCCATATCTTTGTCTTGCGAAAAATAGATGTGTACCAGTACCGCCTGCTCACCGGCGTCATAACGGTCAAACAAGCGTAAACCCTCATAAAATACCAGCGGGGAACACAGCTTTACTGGCTCCCCGATCTGGAAAATCAGCCGTCAACCTTATTCGGTCTCTTCGCCTTCCTGCTGTGCAGAGCCCTGCGCGTTGCTACCGTGATGGTAGTTACTGCTGGTACCGCCGCCGGCATTGTTGCTGTGATGAGAAACCGGACGAGATGGAACAACAGTTGAAATCGCGTGCTTATAGACCATCTGACTGACCGTGTTTTTCAACAGGATCACGAACTGATCGAAAGACTCAATTTGCCCTTGCAGCTTAATACCATTCACCAAATAAATTGAAACTGGAACACGTTCCCGACGCAGTGCGTTCAGGAACGGATCTTGTAAAGATTGCCCCTTAGCCATTCTATCTTTTCCTTATATGCTTGTTTTGTACTTAGAACTCGTAAGTTCTGAAAACTGCGTAAAAATTTGCGCGCCATACGACTTAATTGTACACATTCACCCTGCGATAGCACTAACAACCTGTAGCACGTCACGGTAAGACTTTTCCGGCTTTTCACTCTCTAACCAGTGAACGCCATCCCAGCCCCGCAACCAGGTTATCTGCCGCTTGGCTAACTGCCTCGTCGCGCAAATACCTCGATAAACCATTTCATCGTATGAAATTTCGCCTTCAATGTATGACCACATCTGGCGGTATCCCACACAACGAACGGAAGGCATATCCATATGCAAATCACCACGAGCAAAAAGCGCCCGCACTTCTGCTTCAAAACCTGAAGCCAACATCTGATGAAAACGCTGCTCGATTCGTTGATGGAGCAGTTCACGGCTCGCCGGGGCGATGGCGAACTGATGCACCTGGTAAGGCAGAGCGTCTCCTGACGTTTGCGTCAGATCCGTTAAAGTTTTACCCGAAATGAAAAAAACTTCCAGTGCCCGGGAAAGCCTTTGCGGATCATTTGGATGAATCCGCGCTGCGGCAACGGGATCGATCTCCCGCAACTGCTGATGCAACGCTTCCCATCCACGCTCTGCCGCCTGTTTTTCAATGTCTGCTCGCACTTGCGCGTCTGCCGACGGAAGAGGCGATAACCCTTCCAGCAACGCCTTAAAGTAGAGCATCGTACCGCCCACCAGCAGAGGAATTCGCCCTGCATCGGTTATCTCTTTCATCTCCGCCAGCGCATCGCGGCGAAAATCAGCGGCGGAATAGGCTACCGCCGGATCGAGAATATCCAACAACCGGTGCGGCGCAGCCTGTAACTCTTCCGCGCTCGGCTTGGCGGTACCAATATCCATTCCCCGATAGATAAGGGCTGAATCTACGCTTATCAACTCTACTGGCAAAACTTTACGAAGCTCAATGGCTAATGCGGTTTTGCCGGAGGCCGTGGGCCCCATCAAAAAAATAGCCTTCGGCAGGCCAGCCTTACTCACTTCACTCATTTTTCAGGGCGTTCATCGCCTTTTGTAAATCAACAGGTTGTAATAAACCATCCGGCGGGGTCTTCACCAGATGCGGACAAAGCCGTTCAACGTCGGCAAGCAGGGTTATCGCCTGCGCCACACTCCATTGTGGATGCTCACTCGCCAGCTGGCGCGCCAGCCAGTGAGCAATATTCACCGCATCAATGCTTGTCTGCTGCGCCAGGTAGCCTATCAGAGCGGGAATCAAGATTTGTAAATTTTGTTGGCGCAAGGGTAAAGGCACTGCGCGAATGGTCACGTGTTGTCCATCGGGAACAAATTCGATGCCCATTTCCGCAAGCACTGCCTGGGCACGCTTCAAGACGGCGCTCTCTTGCGCAGAGATTTTGAAACGCACCGGAATCAATAACGGTTGACCGCAGGCAGGCGAGTGATCTGGCGACAGTTGCGCATGGCGCAACCAGCGTTCAGCAACCGGCAGCGCCAGTAGTGCCAGTTTTCCGTCCCGCTCAAGTAGCGCAAAATGCGGCGCAATAAGCGTTAATACGCGACCAAAACTCTGGCTGTGCCCGTCCAGTGCCGGAGCGACAGGCGCCGCGTTTTCATTTTTACGTTCGACAACCGGGGTTTCCAGCAATTGCCGATAGAGCGCCCCCTGCTGTTTCTGATAACCCGGCTGAGCGTTAGGCCACGGTTGAGCACCTGCGGTATTGCTACGCGCTCCCCCAGAAGAAGGAGTGGAAACACGCGGTGCTGGCGGCTCGCGAGCGATCAGCGGTTCAGCAAACTGGTTACGCCCTGCCGCGACCCGGTTTTCCGGCAGCGCTCTTGGCGCGGGTTCTTCAGAAAGCGGTAACGGTGTTTCTATCTGCTGTTGCAGCACACTTAACACGCCCTGGTAGATAAAATCATGTACCAGGCGCGACTGATGAAAGCGCACTTCATGTTTTGCCGGATGGACATTCACATCCACTTGATGCGGATCGATTTCCAGATAAAGCACAAACGCAGGCTGCTGATCCGCGCCCAGCTTATCTTCACATGCCTGGCGAATGGCGTGGTTTATCAGCCGGTCGCGCATCATGCGGCCATTTACATAGCAATACTGGATTTCAGCGAAAGCGCTGGAGGTACTTTTGGGATCGGCCACCCAGCCGCGCAGGGCTAGGTCACCATGCTGCCATTCAATGGCCAGCGCCTGCTCTAAAAATGCCGTACCGCAAATCGCGCCAAGGCGGCGCTCTTTCTGCCCCCCTTCAGCAACCGCGCGGTACTGACGCACCAGTTTACCGTTGTGATTGAGGTTAATGGTGACATCAAAACGCGCCAGTGCGATACGGCGGATCACTTCATCGATATGGCCGAACTCGGTTTTTTCCGTGCGCATAAATTTGCGCCGCGCCGGCGTGTTGTAAAACAGATCCAGCACTTCGAGCGTCGTGCCCACCGGGTGCGCAGCGGGTTTCACCGTCACCGCCATCTCGCGCCCTTCGGCATAAGCCTGCCAGGCTTCTTGCTGTTCGGCTGTACGGGAAGTCAACGTTAAACGGGAAACCGAGCTGATACTCGCCAGCGCTTCGCCGCGAAAACCAAGACTGATAATCGCTTCCAGGTCATCCAGAGAGGCAATTTTACTGGTGGCATGACGTGCCAGCGCCAGCGCCAGCTCCTCTTTTTTGATGCCGACACCGTTATCACGGATGCGAATCAACTTCGCGCCGCCGCGCTCGATATCAATATCAATGCGCGTTGCGCCAGCATCAAGGCTGTTTTCCACTAACTCTTTCACCACCGACGCAGGGCGTTCAACCACTTCGCCCGCGGCGATCTGGTTCGCAAGCTGTGGCGGTAGAACCTGTATCGGCATGAAATAAATCCTTAGTTAAGCAGCCCGTTAGCAGATGAGCCCGCACTGGCGGTTTGCCCGCCGCTCTGCGGCGAGGATTGCAACGGATGTGCGAGGAAATAGTTACGCAGCCCACCGTAAATCGCTTCGGCAATTTGTTGCTGGTAGGCATCGCTTCCCAGTAGCCGCTCTTCGCTGCTGTTACTGATAAAGCCCGTTTCGACCAGCACCGACGGAATATCCGGCGAGCGCAGAACGCCAAGGCTGGCGTGTTCCGGGCGGCGTTTATGTAATGCACCGATACGCTGAAGCTGGCTGAGCATACTGGTGGCGACATCATAGCCTACGCGCTGCGAATGGCCGAACTGTAAATCCAGCACCGCCTGGCTCAAATAAGGGTCAGACTGGCTATTTGCCAGCACATCGCCCGCGCCGCCAAGCAGCTCGGACTGTTTCTCATGCTGCTCCAGCCAGCCCGCCATTTCACTGTTTGCACGGCGGTTAGACAGCACCCATACCGAAGCGCCGGTTGCATCGCGGTTAGGCGCGGCATCGGCATGGATCGAAACCAGAAAGTTTGCATTCTGCTTACGCGCCACGTCGGAGCGGCCCATCACCGAAATAAAGTAATCGCCATCGCGAGTCATCACCGGTTTGAACATGGGATCACCATTCAGTAACGTCCGCAGTTTCCGCGCGATAGAGATAGTGACGTTTTTCTCCTGCGTTCCCCCTGCGCCAATCGCGCCGGGGTCCTGACCGCCGTGCCCGGCATCGATGGCAATCACTACTTTATCGCCAGAAACCGCGCGCGACTGCATCGCAGGCCGCGTGATGGTATTACTGCTGGTGACGCTGGTGATGCGATCGTTTTCGCCTTTAAACGGGTTGCGTCCCGGTGCCGTTTGTTGCGGCATAACCGCCGGGGTTTCTGCGCGTTTCACTACCACTTTTGGCGGCGGTGGCGGCGGAGGAACATCAGCATCAATGGTAAAGACGACAGTGTAGCCCGCTCCGCTTTGCTGTTTCACCGCGCGGGTTTTGCCGTTCTGCGTCAGATCCACCACCAGCCGAATCGACTGGTTGTCCTGTGCGGTACCGGCACGAATGCTTCTCACCAGATTATTGCCACTGAACTGCAGCGGCAGCCCCTGAATCACGCCGGTCTGCTTGATGTCCAGCGCAACGCTGCGCTTGCCCTGCTGCGAAAACGAATAGTCAGGATCGCCCATAAAACTGAAGGTAATACGCGCCTGGCTATCGCCATTCGACACCTGAATATCCGCTAAACTCGCCGCACTCACCTGCGTACACAGCAGTAACAACGCGAGCGCCAACCAACTTTTCACGCGACAGATCATTCCGTCATCCTTCCGGTTAACCGGCCATACGTGCCAGTAACGAATCGCCAGATGAGGATACAGCGCTAATGCGCGCCTCACGCCCCTGCGCCTGGTAATCTAAATGGATTTCGACATCCGGGTCAGGCAGTACACCCGCACCTTGTTGCGGCCACTCGACCAGACAAATCGCATCGTTGGCAAAATAATCACGGATCCCCATAAATTCCAGCTCCTCCGGGTCCGCAAGGCGGTACAAATCGAAGTGATACACCATTAATTTATCGAGGGTGTAAGGTTCAACCAGTGTGTAAGTCGGGCTTTTGACATTACCGTTATGGCCTAAAGCCTGCAGAAATCCCCGGCTAAAGGTGGTTTTACCTGCACCAAGATCGCCATATAAATAAATCACTGTCGCGCCGTCGCAGGCCTGCGCCACACGCTTGCCGAGATCCAGTGTTGATTGCTCGTCAGGTAAAGGAATAACTCGATTAATCATCTTCTGTTTCAATTACATCCGGGTTAACAACACGCAACAGCGTGCTAAAAAGATCGGTTGCCAGCATGCCTCGCTGGCCGTACTGCACCGCCAGGCGATCCGCCGCCGCGCCGTGTGCGACACACCCGGCGCAGGCCGCGTGATACAGGCTCAATTTTTGCCCCAGTAGCGAACCGATAATGCCCGACAGCACATCGCCCATTCCGCCACTTGCCATCCCGGCGTTACCGGCATCAATAATGCCCGTTTCGCCATCGTCGCTCGCGATAACCGTCCCCGCACCTTTCAGCACGACAACACCTGCGTAACGTTTTACCAGACGCCGCGCGGAAAGTAAGCGGTCGCTTTCAATTTCTGCCACGCTACAGTTAAGCAAGCGAGCGGCTTCGCCGGGGTGCGGCGTCAGAACGCGATTGTGACGTTTATCGGGATTGATTGCCAGAAGGTTCAGCGCATCCGCATCCCATAACATCGGTTTGCGAAAATTTTCCACTTTCTGGAGCGCCTTTTTACCCCACTCCAGTTGCCCAAGACCGGGGCCAATGACCACCACATCTGCCCATTCAAGGCTCTCATCCAGCGACTCGGCGGTGAGTTCGTGCACCATCAATTCCGGGCGCGCGGTAATAATGGGCGCAATATTCTCGCTACGTGTCAGTACCCGCACCAGGCCAGCGCCTGTGCGCAACGCAGCTTCTCCCGCCATGCGCACCGCGCCAGCCGTTCCGTGATCGCCACCGATAATCACCAGCCGCCCGAAATCACCTTTATGCGAAGTGGGTCGCCGTGGCGTAAACCATTGGGTAAGCAGGGTGGCATCAAAACGGGAAATTGATGTTTGCTGGCCTGAAAGCCAGGCGTCAAGCCCCAACGCATGGTGATGTAATTGACCAACCACATCGCGCGCTTTGCCCGTTAGCAAACCAGGTTTAAGGGCGATAAACGTCACCGTATGACGCGCCTGCATCACCGCACCAGCTGCCGCGCCGGTTTGCGCATTTAGGCCAGAGGGAATATCCAGCGCCAGCACGGGAGCCGGGTGCGCATTGGCATGATCAATCAGCGCCGCCACATCATCGCGCGGCGCACTGGTCAGGCCGGTGCCAAGCAGCCCATCAATTATGAGATCAACCTGTTCCGGCCACAGAACGTCAGCCGCATGGATCTCGCCACCCGCGTTGAGCCACGCCTCGCGCGCCTGCGCGGCCTCTTCCGGCAGCGGTTTGTTGCTTTCCAGCGCCAACAGCGTCACGGAAAGCCCCGCCGCTGCGGCTAAACGCGCCACCACATAGCCGTCGCCACCGTTATTACCGTGGCCACAAAGCACAAGCCAGCAACGCGCATCAGGAAAGTGTTCCCGCGCAATGTTGAACGCCGCTTCCCCCGCGCGCTGCATCAGTTCATAAAGCGTAATGCCAAGGCTATCCGCCGCCTCTTTTTCAGCGCGTCTGAGGTCCTCAGCAGGCCAGACAGAGTGTGGTATACTTGCTGCGATTTTCTTCATTGTATGGTCCGTCATGTCAGAACCCCTCGATCTCAATCACTTAGCGCAACAAATCAAACAGTGGGGCACTGAACTGGGTTTTCAGCAGGTCGGTATTACCGATACCGATCTCAGCGCCAGCGAACCTGCGTTACAGGCATGGCTGGATAAACAATATCACGGCGAGATGGAGTGGATGGCGCGTCACGGTATGATGCGCGCCCGCCCCCACGAGCTTCTCCCCGGCACGCTACGCGTTATCAGCGTGCGAATGAACTACCTTCCCGCACAAGCGGCCTTCGCCAGCACGTTGAAAAACCCGACGCTTGGCTATGTCAGTCGTTATGCGCTGGGCCGTGATTACCATAAGCTGCTGCGCAACCGGTTAAAAAAGCTCGGCGAGCTGATCCAGCAGCAATGTGCTTCGCTGAATTTTAGACCTTTTGTCGATTCTGCGCCCATTCTCGAGCGCCCGCTGGCGGAAAAAGCGGGGCTTGGCTGGACAGGTAAGCACTCACTTATCTTAAGCCGTGACGCTGGCTCGTTCTTTTTCCTTGGCGAGTTATTGATCGATTTACCGCTTCCCGTCGACCAACCGGTGGAAGAAGGCTGTGGCCGCTGTGTGGCCTGCATGACCATCTGCCCGACCGGCGCAATTGTCGAACCCTATACGGTCGATGCCCGGCGCTGCATTTCTTACCTCACTATTGAGCTGGAAGGGGCTATCCCAGAAGAATTTCGTCCGCTGATAGGTAACCGTATCTACGGCTGTGACGATTGTCAGTTGATCTGCCCGTGGAACCGTTTCTCTCAGTTAACCGAAGAAGAGGATTTCAGCCCGCGTAAAGCGCTGCACGCTCCAGAGTTGATTGAACTGTTCGGCTGGACCGAGGCGTATTTTTTGAAAATTACTGAGGGTTCGGCCATACGCCGTATTGGTCATCTGCGCTGGCTGCGGAATATTGCCGTCGCGCTGGGGAATGCGCCGTGGGACGTTGCCAATATTCAGGCACTGGAACAACGTCTGGGTGAGCACCCACTTCTCGACGAACACATACAGTGGGCGATTGCGCAGCAAATTGAGAAGCGTAACGCCTGCGTGGTGGAAGTCCAGACGTCGAAAAAACAACGGCTGGTTCGGGTGGTTGAAAAAGGGTTACCACGCGATGCCTGAGCCATCCACAGCTTGTGAATAAAATTAAAAACACATTACGATTCAACGTTCACAAAATCGTCAAGCGATCGCGTTAACAGTTTGAAATGTTATTTTCTTATTTATTTTCAACGCATTAAAAGAAAATGGTTTGCTTATCGAAGTAATCGTTGTGTTGCGAATGAAAGGCTCGCCTGTGGATAAGTCTGTTCACAAACGTTTAGCGAAGACAATAAAAAACGTCCCCAACGAGGAAACCCGCTGTGGATAATTTATTGGATTTGAAAATTTGGAGCGGGAAACGAGACTCGAACTCGCGACCCCGACCTTGGCAAGGTCGTGCTCTACCAACTGAGCTATTCCCGCATACTTATCTGGTTTGGCTTGCTTGCCGTCACCAGTAAATCTGGATGGTGCGTGCCTTTCGGCATTTCAAATTTGGAGCGGGAAACGAGACTCGAACTCGCGACCCCGACCTTGGCAAGGTCGTGCTCTACCAACTGAGCTATTCCCGCATATTTATCTGGATTCAACGTCAATGCCGAAGCCAGTAAATCTGGATGGTGCATTTCAAATTTTGGAGCGGGAAACGAGACTCGAACTCGCGACCCCGACCTTGGCAAGGTCGTGCTCTACCAACTGAGCTATTCCCGCTTATCATCGATTTTTCAGTAAGTTGCTTACGCTTTTCACTAAAATTTCGTGATGCCGTGTTGCACATTTCTGTGTCTTCACGGGAGGCGCATTATACGAGAAATCCTTCCTGCTGCAAGCCCCCGAAAGCAAATTTTCGCTTTTTTTGTTCAAGTGCCGATTTAATCGACAAAACGCGCATTTTTCCAGCAAAGTCGCGCGGTTAGTGGCTTACAGAGCCGAAGCTAAAATTTCCGGCTCCGCGCCGCTTTTGTATTACAGCTTAATAAAATGCTCGCGATAGTAAGCAAGTTCCGCCACCGATTCGCGAATATCATCCAGCGCCTGATGCGTGTTCTGCTTTTTCAACCCTTCAAGCACTTCCGGTTTCCAGCGGCGCGCCAGCTCTTTCAACGTGCTGACATCCAGGTAGCGATAGTGGAAATAGGCTTCGAGCTCCGGCATGTACTTAAACAGAAAGCGGCGATCCTGGCCGATACTGTTACCGCAAATCGGCGATTTCCCCGCAGGTACCCACTCTTTCAGGAACGCTATAGTCGCCAGTTCTGCCGCACGGTCATCCAGTTGGCTGGCCTTGACGCGATCCACCAGGCCGCTACCGGTGTGCGTACGTACGTTCCAGTCATCCATCAGCGCTAACTGCGCGTCGGATTGGTGAACGGCAATTACCGGACCTTCCGCCAGAATGTTGAGGTTTGCATCGGTCACCAGCGTCGCGATTTCAATAATGCGATCGCGCTCGGGATCTAACCCCGTCATTTCAAGATCGATCCAAATGAGGTTGTTTTCATTTGCGCTCATGCTATTTTCCACCCTTCTCGCGTAACTATATTCATCTAAAATTGCGTGTATCATAGTCGTTTTGCCCATCCGGGGCGACCAGGAGCCAGCACGATTGAGTAAAAATAAACTCTCCAAAGGGCAGCAGCGCCGCGTCAATGCGAACCATCAGCGCCGACTAAAAACGTCTGCGGAGAAAGCTGACTACGATGACAACCTGTTCGGCGATCCGTCCGAAGGGGTGGTGATCAGCCGCTTTGGCATGCACGCCGATGTGGAATCCGCCGATGGCGAAGTGCATCGCTGCAACATACGCCGCACTATCCGCTCGCTGGTGACCGGCGATCGCGTGGTATGGCGTCCGGGTAAAGAGGCGGCAGAAGGCGTCAGCGTGAAAGGCATCGTAGAAGCGGTCCATGAACGCACCTCGGTGCTGACGCGCCCTGACTTTTACGATGGCGTCAAACCGATCGCGGCAAACATCGACCAGATCGTCGTGGTTTCCGCCATCCTGCCGGAGTTATCGCTCAATATCATCGACCGCTATCTCGTGGCGTGTGAAACCCTGCAGGTCGAGCCGTTAATTGTGCTGAACAAAATTGATCTGCTGGATGACGACAGCTTGCGCTTCGTTAACGAGCAGATGGATATCTATCGTGGGATTGGCTACAAGGTGCTGATGGTTTCAAGCCATACGCAAGACGGGCTGGGACCGCTTGTTGAAGCCTTGACCGACCGCATAAGCATTTTTGCGGGTCAGTCCGGGGTGGGGAAATCGAGCCTGCTCAATGCGTTGCTCGATTTTCAGGAAGATCAAATCCTCACCAACGACGTTTCCGACGTCTCTGGTCTTGGCCAGCACACCACGACTGCGGCGCGGCTGTATCATTTCCCACATGGCGGCGATGTGATTGATTCACCGGGCGTTCGCGAGTTTGGCCTCTGGCATCTCGAACCGGAACAAATCACCAACGGCTTTGTCGAATTCCATGACTATCTTGGTCATTGCAAATACCGCGACTGCAAGCACGATACCGACCCAGGTTGCGCCATCCGCGAAGCGGTAGAGAAAGGCGAAATCGCCGAAAGTCGGTTTGAAAACTACCACCGCATTCTTGAGAGCATGTCGCAAGTAAAAACGCGTAAAAGCTTTTCTGAATCTGATGACTGACAACTACGCTTAGCGTCGCTAAAATCGTCCCCTTTTTAAAGGCTTCGGCGCTTACGCGCCGGGTCAGGAACGACAAAAACAATAGCCTGGAGGCTACCTTGTTAAACTCATTTAAACTTTCGCTTCAATACATTCTGCCTAAACTGTGGCTCACTCGCCTGGCGGGCTGGGGCGCGAGCAAACGTGCAGGCTGGCTGACCAAACTGGTTATCGATCTGTTCGTGAAATACTACAAGGTCGATATGAAAGAAGCGCAGAAGCCGGACACCGCCAGCTACCGCACTTTTAACGACTTTTTCGTCCGCCCACTGCGTGACGAAGTGCGCCCGCTCGATACTGACCCGAACGTGCTGGTGATGCCTGCGGACGGTGTGATTAGCCAACTTGGCGCTATCGACAACGACAAAATTCTGCAGGCCAAAGGGCACAACTACACCCTGGAAGCGCTGCTGGCGGGCAACTACCTGATGGCGGATCTGTTCCGTAACGGTAGCTTTGTCACCACCTATCTCTCGCCGCGCGACTATCACCGCGTGCACATGCCGTGCAACGGCATCCTGCGCGAGATGATTTACGTGCCGGGCGATCTTTTCTCCGTGAACCATTTGACGGCGCAGAACGTGCCGAACCTGTTTGCCCGTAACGAACGCGTGATCTGCCTGTTCGATACCGAGTTTGGTCCGATGGCGCAAATCCTTGTCGGCGCGACGATTGTCGGCAGCATCGAAACCGTATGGGCGGGCACCATCACTCCACCGCGCGAAGGCATCATCAAACGCTGGACCTGGCCTGCCGGTGAAAGCGAAGGCGCAGTTGCCCTGCTGAAAGGCCAGGAGATGGGCCGTTTCAAACTCGGTTCTACCGTAATTAACCTGTTTGCGCCGGGCAAAGTGAATTTAGTCGAGCAGTTACAGAGCCTGTCAGTGACCAAAATTGGCCAGCCGCTGGCGATTTCCGCCGAAACCTTCGCGCCTGTTGATGCACAACCGGCACCGCTTCCGGAAGCGGAAATCAAAGCAGAGCATGACGCCAGCCCGCTGGTAGACGACAAGCAAGACGAAAGCTAAGCCTTAACCATTCTGGAGACTGATGTGCGCCTGATTATCGTTTTTCTGATGGCCTGGTGCCTCAGCCTGGGGGCTATCGCCGCAACGGCCCCCGATGCCCGGCAAATCGCCCAGGAGCTGGAGCAAGCCAAAGCGGCGAAAAACACGCCAGATCAGGCCGAAACCGTCGAGGTGCTCCAGGCCGCGCTAAACGCGCTCGAAGAACGTAAAGGTTCACTCGAGCGCGCCAAACAATATCAAGAAGTCATTGATAACTTCCCCAAACTCTCCAGAACGTTGCGCGCGCAGCTCGATAACCTGCGTGATGAACCGAAACCCGTTCCGGCGGGCATGAGCAGCGACGCGCTGAATCAGGAGATCCTGCAAGTCAGCAGCCAGTTGCTGGAGAAAACCCGTTTAGCGCAGCAGGAGCAGGAGCGCGCGCGGGAAATTAGCGACTCGCTAAGTCAGCTACCGCAGCAGCAAACCGACGCACGCCGCCAGGTCACCGAAGTTGAACGCCGCCTCGGCGCGCAAAACAGCAATACCCCGCTGGCACAAGCACAAAACTTTGGCGCGCAGGCGGAATCCGCGAAGCTGAAAGCACTGGTTGACGAACTGGAGCTGGCACAGCTATCAGCAAATAACCGCCAGGAGCTGGCGCGCATGCGCTCCGAGCTGGCACAAAAACAGAGCCAGCAATTAGACGCGTATTTACAAGCGTTGCGTAATCAACTCAACAGTCAGCGCCAGCGCGAAGCGGAACAGGCGTTGGAAAGCACCGAATTACTGGCCGAAAACAGCGCCAACTTACCGGCGGGAATTGTCGAGCAGTTCCGCATTAACCGCGAGTTGTCACAGGCGCTGAACCAGCAGGCGCAGCGTATGGATCTGGTGGCATCACAGCAGCGCCAGGCCACCGGGCAGACATTGCAGGTTCGTCAGGCGCTGAATACCCTGCGTGAACAATCGCAATGGCTTGGCGCGTCCAATATGCTCGGTGAAGCGTTACGCGCACAGGTCGCTCGTCTGCCAGAGATGCCAAAACCGCAGCAGCTTGATACCGAAATGGCGCAGTTGCGTGTGCATCGCATGCGCTATGAAGATCTGCTGAACAAGCAGCCGCAACTGCGACAAATCCGCCAGGCGGATGGTCAGGCGCTGACGGCTGAGCAAAACCGCATTCTGGAAGCACAACTGCGCACCCAGCGCGAACTGCTGAATTCGCTATTGCAGGGCGGCGATACGCTAATCCTTGAACTCACCAAGCTCAAAGTTTCCAATAGCCAGTTGGAAGACGCGCTAAAAGAAGTGAATGAAGCTACGCACCGCTATCTGTTCTGGACGGCGGATGTCAGCCCTATCTCCTTCGCCTGGCCGATTGAGATCGTGCAGGATCTGCGTCGCTTGCTTTCGCTCGATACCATCAACCAGTTGGGCAAAGCCAGCGCCATGATGCTCACCAGCAAAGAGACGTTATTTCCGCTGTTTGGCGCGTTGCTGCTGGTGGGCTTTAGCATTTACTCCCGTCGTCACTTTACGCGCTTTTTGGAGCGTTCCAGCGCGCGCGTGGGCAAAGTGACGCAGGATCACTTCTGGCTCACCATGCGTACGGTGTTCTGGTCGATTCTGGTTGCATCGCCGCTGCCGGTATTGTGGAAAACGCTCGGCTACGGTTTGCAGGAAGCCTGGCCCTACCCGCTGGCAGTGGCGATTGGCGACGGCGTAACCGCCACCGTGCCGCTGCTGTGGGTGGTGATGATCTGCGCCACATTCGCCCGCCCGACCGGCTTATTTGTCGCCCACTTCGGCTGGCCGCGTAATCGTGTGGCAAGAGGGATGCGTTATTACCTGATGAGCATCGGTTTTATTGTGCCGCTGATCATGGCGCTGATCATGTTTGATAACCTTAACGATCGTGAGTTTTCGGCGTCGCTGGGGCGGCTCTGTTTTATTCTGATTTGCGGGGCGCTGGCGATTGTGACGCTAAGCCTGAAGCGTGCCGGGATCCCGTTGTATGTTGATAAAGCTGGCAGCAGTGAAAATATGCCCAACCACCTGCTGTGGAACCTGTTGCTCAGCGCGCCTCTGGCGGCGATTCTGGCTGCCTGCGTGGGTTATCTGGCTACGGCGCAGGCGCTGCTGGCGCGTCTGGAAACCTCGGTCGCCATCTGGTTCCTGTTGCTGGTGGTCTATCACATCATCCGCCGCTGGATGCTGATCCAGCGCCGCCGTCTGGCCTTTGAACGCGCCCGCCACCGCCGCGCGGAGATCCTCGCCCAACGCGCCCGTGGTGAAGAAGATGTTCCCCATCACACCAGTACTGAAGGCACTGCCGAGGTGGATGAGCCGGAAGTCGATCTTGATGCTATCAGCGTACAGTCATTGCGCCTGGTGCGTTCGATCCTGATGCTGATCGCCCTGCTGTCGGTGATTGTGCTGTGGTCCGAAATCCATTCCGCCTTTGGCTTTCTGGAAAATATCCCGCTATGGGATGTCACCTCAACGGTACAAGGCGTGGAAAGCCTGGAGCCCATCACCCTCGGCGCGGTGCTGATCGCCATCCTGGTGTTTATTATCACCACCCAACTGGTGCGCAACCTCCCCGCCTTGCTGGAGCTGGCGCTACTGCAACATCTGGATCTGGCACCGGGCACGGGTTATGCCATCACCACGATCACCAAATATCTGTTAATGCTGTTTGGCGGATTGGTAGGCTTCTCGATGATTGGTATTGAGTGGGCCAAATTACAGTGGCTGGTCGCGGCACTCGGCGTTGGGCTGGGTTTTGGCTTGCAGGAGATTTTCGCCAACTTTATCTCTGGCCTGATTATCCTGTTTGAAAAACCAATCCGCATTGGCGATACGGTGACGATCCGCGATCTGACCGGTAGCGTCACCAAGATCAATACGCGCGCGACGACCATCAGCGACTGGGATCGCAAAGAGATCATCGTGCCGAACAAGGCGTTTATCACCGAACAGTTTATTAACTGGTCGTTGTCGGATTCGGTCACGCGCGTGGTGCTGACGGTACCGGCACCCGCCGATGCCAACAGCGAAGAGGTAACGCAAATTCTTTACACCGCGGCCGAACGCTGTTCGCTGGTGATTGATAACCCGGCGCCGGAAGTGTTTCTCGTCGATTTGCAGCAAGGTTTGCAACTGTTTGAGCTACGCATTTATGCGGCGGAAATGGGGCATCGCATGCCGCTGCGCCACGAAATCCACCAGCTGATTCTGGCGGGCTTCCGCGAACACGGTATCGATTTGCCGTTCCCGCCGTTCCAGATGCGTCTGGAGAGTCTCGACGGCAAACGCACGGCAAGGACGCTGACGTCCTCCGGCAAAAGCAGCCGCCCGGCGGGCAGTTTGTAAGCCAACAATAAAGGCGCCTCAGGCGCCTTTTTTACTGTGTACTCAATAGGTCATCAGGCCCGGTCGACGGTAAACGCAATTACATCCGCCAGGCTTTCAGCCTGCAACGCCAGCATCACCAGACGGTCAACGCCCAGCGCGACGCCGGAGCAATCCGGCAGACCGGCTTTGAGTGCTTCCAGCAGGTTTACATCCACCGGTTGCTGCGGCAAACCGCGCGCGGCACGTTTGCGATTATCCTGCTCGAAACGCTGCTGCTGTTCGCGGGCATCGGTCAGCTCATGGAAACCGTTCGCCAGCTCAATGCCTTTGAAATAAACCTCAAAACGCTCTGCAACGCGGTGATCTTCGGTACTGATCTGCGCCAGCGCCGCCTGGCTTGCCGGAAAGTGATACACAAAAGCCGGACGATCTTTACCGATCTGCGGTTCCACGCCCATGGTGAACAGCAGTTGCAGCAACGTGTCCCGGTCTTCTTCCGTATCGGCGATATTGCTCAGATCAAGCTTCGCCGCCGCTTCACGCAGTTGGGTTTTATCAGCGGAGAGTGGGTCGATTTCCAGATAACGCTGGAAAGCCTGCTGGTAAGAGAGTGACTCCGCCGCCGGGCACTCCAGCACCTGTTGCAGCAAATCATCCACTTCATTCATCAGACGATACATGTCGTAGTGCGGGCGATACCACTCGAGCATGGTGAATTCAGGGTTGTGATGACGGCCCATCTCTTCGTTACGAAAACTTCTGCACAGCTGGAATACCGGGCCACATCCCGCAGCCAGCAGGCGTTTCATGTGATATTCCGGGCTGGTCATCAGATAAAGATTGAGCCCCTGAGAGTGGCCTGGGCCAACAAAACGGGTTTCGAACGGGAACAGGTGAATATCTGTCACCGTCGCCTGGCTCATACAGGGCGTTTCCACCTCAAGCACACCGCGATCGGCAAAGAAACGGCGAATTTCCGCCATAATTGCCGCGCGTTTCAACAGGTTGGGGATGGATGCGCTCGGCTGCCAGGTTGCCGTCTCGCTCATGGTACTTTCTCCGATTTCAGACAAGGGCACGAAGTCTACCCGCATCGATCCGCAGAGACAAATTTTGCGCAAAATAATTTCATTAATGTCGTCTATAACTAGATGGGTAAACATTTAATGGTGATATCAATCAAGATCGATGACATATCACCGCATAGAACAGCAAAAAAATCGAACGCATCAAATTTCCCCCGAATCTCTACGGTTATACTGCCCTTACCCAAAAAGGAGCAGTGGAACATATCCGCAACTACCTTGAGCGCTTCAGGCTTATCGTTGCGGAACAACAATAATCTGGAGGAATGTCGTGCATACCTTTCAAGCCGATATCGCTGTGATTGGCGCAGGCGGAGCGGGATTACGCACCGCGATCGCTGCGGCGCAAGCCCACCCCAACGCCAAAATCGCACTGATTTCAAAAGTCTATCCCATGCGCAGCCACACCGTTGCTGCGGAAGGCGGCTCTGCCGCCGTCGCCCAGGATCATGACAGCTTCGAGTACCATTTCCACGATACCGTTGCTGGCGGTGACTGGCTCTGCGAACAGGATGTCGTTGACTATTTTGTGCATCATTGCCCGACAGAGATGACCCAGCTTGAACAGTGGGGCTGTCCGTGGAGCCGCCGTCCTGATGGAACGGTCAATGTGCGCCGCTTCGGCGGGATGAAAATCGAACGTACCTGGTTCGCCGCCGATAAAACCGGCTTCCACATGCTGCATACCCTGTTCCAGACATCCCTTCAGTTCCCACAAATCCAACGTTTCGACGAGCATTTCGTACTGGATATCCTGGTCGATGACAACCATGCCCGCGGGCTGGTGGCCATGAATATGATGGAAGGTACGCTGGTGCAGATCCGCGCCAATGCGGTGGTGATGGCAACGGGCGGCGCGGGTCGCGTTTACCGTTACAACACCAACGGCGGCATTGTCACCGGCGACGGTATGGGCATGGCGCTGGCACACGGCGTGCCGCTGCGCGACATGGAGTTTGTGCAGTACCACCCGACCGGCCTGCCCGGCTCCGGCATTCTGATGACCGAAGGTTGCCGCGGTGAAGGTGGGATCCTCGTCAACAAGAACGGCTACCGCTATTTGCAGGATTACGGCATGGGCCCGGAAACCCCGCTCGGCGAGCCGAAAAACAAATATATGGAGCTTGGCCCGCGCGACAAAGTGTCGCAGGCGTTCTGGCACGAGTGGCGCAAAGGCAACACCATCTCCACACCGCGTGGCGATGTGGTACACCTCGATTTGCGTCATCTTGGCGCGAAGAAAATCAACGAACGTTTGCCGTTTATCTGCGAGCTGGCGAAAGCCTATGTTGGCGTCGATCCGGTCAAAGAGCCGATTCCGGTACGTCCAACCGCGCACTACACCATGGGCGGTATCGAAACCGATCAAAACTGCGAATCCCGTATCAAGGGTCTGTTTGCCGTGGGTGAGTGCTCGTCTGTCGGCCTGCATGGCGCAAACCGTCTTGGCTCGAACTCGCTGGCGGAGCTGGTGGTGTTTGGTCGCCTTGCCGGTGAACGCGCTATGGAACGCGCCGCAACCGCAACCGAGGCCAATGACAGTGCGCTGAACGCACAAGCCGCCGACGTGGAAAAACGCCTGAAAGCGCTGGTGAACCAGGACGGCACTGAAAGCTGGGCGAAAATCCGCGATGAAATGGGTGAATCCATGGAAGAAGGTTGCGGCATCTACCGTACGCCGGAACTGATGCAGAAAACCGTGGATAAGCTGGCGGAGTTGCAGGAGCGCTTTAAACGCGTACGCATCACCGACACGTCCAGCGTCTTTAATACCGATGTCCTTTACACCATTGAACTTGGCCACGGCCTGAACGTCGCCGAATGTATGGCGCACTCCGCGCTGGCACGTAAAGAGTCTCGCGGTGCGCATCAGCGTCTGGATGAAGGCTGTACCGAGCGCGATGACGTTAACTTCCTCAAGCACACGCTGGCTTTCCGTGATGCCGATGGCGCAACCCGTCTGGAGTACAGCGACGTGAAGATCACCACGCTGCCGCCAGCAAAACGCGTCTACGGTGCTGAAGCTGAAGCGACCGAGAAGAAGGAGACGAACAATGGCTGAGATGAAGAATCTGAAAATCGAGATTGTCCGTTACAACCCGGAAGTGGACAACGCGCCGCACAGCGCTTTTTACGATGTGCCCTACGATGAAGCCACTTCGCTGCTCGATGCGCTGAACTATATCAAAGATAACCTCGCGCCGGACCTGAGCTATCGCTGGTCGTGCCGTATGGCGATTTGCGGCTCCTGCGGCATGATGGTTAACAAAGTGCCGAAACTCGCCTGCAAAACCTTTCTGCGCGATTACGAGAAAGGGCTGAAAGTCGAAGCGCTGGCTAACTTCCCGATCGAGCGCGATTTGGTGGTCGATATGACCCACTTTATCGAAAGCCTTGAAGCGATTAAGCCCTACATTATTGGTAACGCGCGCACGCCGGATCAGGGGCCTAACAAGCAAACCCCGGCGCAGATGGCGAAGTATCACCAGTTCTCCGGCTGTATCAACTGTGGTTTGTGTTATGCCGCTTGCCCGCAATTCGGTCTGAACCCGGAATTTATCGGCCCGGCAGCGATCACGCTGGCGCATCGCTATAACCTCGATAGCCGCGACAACGGTAAGAAAGAGCGCATGGGGCAACTCAACAGCCAGAACGGCGTGTGGAGCTGTACGTTTGTCGGTTACTGCTCGGAAGTCTGTCCGAAGCATGTCGATCCGGCCGCCGCTATTCAGCAGGGCAAGGTAGAAAGCTCGAAAGACTTTCTTATCGCCACCCTGAAACCACGCTAAGGAGTGCATTATGACGACTAAACGCAAAGCCTGGGTTCGTCCCATGCCATCAACCTGGTGGAAAACCCTGCCGTTTTATCGCTTCTATATGCTGCGTGAAGGAACGGCGGTCGCGGCGGTCTGGTTCAGCCTCGAACTGATCTTCGGTCTTTTTTCGCTGAAACATGGGCCGGAAAGCTGGGCAGGGTTTGTACATTTTCTGCAAAACCCGATTGTGCTGATCCTCAACCTGATCGCGCTGGCGGCGGCACTGCTGCACACCAAAACCTGGTTTGATCTGGCACCGAAAGCCCAGCTCATTATTGTTAAGGGCGAAAAAATGGGTCCAGAGCCGGTTATTAAAGGGCTTTGGGTGGTAACGGCAGTGGTCACCGTGGTGATCCTGTTTGTCGCACTGTTCTGGTAAGGAGGCCAACGTGATTAACCCGAATCCAAAACGTTCTGACGAACCCGTTTTCTGGGGATTATTTGGCGCTGGCGGTATGTGGGGCGCGATTGTCACACCGGTTATCGTGCTGTTGATTGGCGTGCTGCTGCCGCTGGGGTTCTACCCCGGCGACGCGCTCGGTTACGATCGCGTGCTGGCGTTTGCGCAAAGCTTTATTGGCCGCGTCTTTATCTTTTTGATGATTGTATTGCCGGTGTGGTGCGGTCTGCATCGTATCCACCACATGATGCATGATTTAAAAATCCATGTTCCCAGCGGTAAATGGGTGTTTTATGGTCTTGCGGCCATTCTCACCGTCGTTACCCTGATCGGTGTTTTATTTCTTTGATAGCAGTCGCTCTCCTGCGTAAGCAGGAGAGCAAATTTCCCGCCAGCGTCTATACCCTAAAGAAAAGATCTGGAAGGAAAATCTCATGCGCCTGATGCTTCTCATCATGACTGCTATCGCTGCGCTGTTCATCTCCGGCTGTAGTTCTCCCACTCCTCCTGACGGCGTGACCGTCGTGCAAGATTTCAATACGCAACGCTATCTGGGTAAATGGTACGAAATTGCCCGCTTTGACCACGCATTTGAACGCGGGCTGGAAAGGGTCACCGCCACGTATAGCCTGCGCGACGATGGCGGTTTGACGGTAGTGAATCGCGGTTACAACACGGAACGCGGCATGTGGCAGCAAGCCACCGGCACCGCGTATTTTACCGGTGACCCACGCACCACTGCGCTGAAAGTCTCCTTTTTCGGCCCCTTCTATGGCGGCTATAACATCCTTGCACTGGACAAAGATTACCGCTACGCGCTGGTTTGCGGGCCGGACCGCGACTATCTCTGGATATTGTCCCGCACGCCCACCCTGCCGGCAGACGTAAAACAGCAGATGCTGGACATCGCGGCCCGACAGGGGTTTGCCGTGGACAAACTGCTATGGATTAACCAGCCCCATTAATGGGCGCTCAGTTTCAATCCGATAATCCCGGCGACAATCAGACAGAGGCTGAGGATCCGCGCCACGCTTGCCGATTCGCCGAGCAGCACAATGCCGGCGACGGCGGCGCCGACTGCACCAATACCGGTCCAGATGGCGTATGCCGTTCCCACCGGCAATGTTTTCATTGCCCATGACAGCAGCACGACGCTTGCGACCATCGCCGTCACGGTAATCAGGCTTGGCATTAACCGGGTAAAACCGTGGGTATATTTCAGGCCGATAGCCCAAACCACTTCAAGAAGACCTGCAATAAGAAGAATTAACCAGGACATTTTTGGCTCCAGTGTGGGGCCGTCCCCATTGTGAATGAGCGCAAACGGGTCGTCCCGTTTGGCGTGTTAGAGAGGGAAATTTTGACGTTTTAGGCTCGTTATTTCAATATTTTTGTTCTTGCTCAATTTTAGGCGTTTTAAAGCGAGAAATAGCCACTGTTCGCAGCGGAATTCCGGCATTTATTCACCATATCTACCCCCTATGATAAATCCGCTCTCCTGAATTCAGGACGTTGTGCGACACTCTCTGACTGCGAAGAAAAATATGTTCAAGATTCTCGTGATTGACCGCTGTTACTTCACCCGCACAGGGATGGAATCCTGGCTCAATCAACCCGATTTGTTCCCCGCTTCCTTCCTGGTAACCGCGTTGCATAACTTGATGCTCGCCAAAGAACATATTGTGCAGTGGCAACCGGACCTGGTGATTGCCGACCTTCACGGATTCAAGAATGAAATACATCATATTCAACAGCTTGCGTCTTTTTTCTCTGTTTGTAGCGACCCCACGCAGGTGATGTTGTTAGAGTCTGGCGAAGATGCGCAACTGTCAGAATTTTGCGCGCAGTTTGCTATTCAGGCGACGCTGTTGAAAACAGAACCGCTGGAAAAACTGGCGAAAATTATCGACGCAATGGTGCTGGCGCGCCCGATCCGTGCGATACCGAAAATCGCCACTCCGCTGCTGACAAAGCAGGAAGAGAAAGTGCTGACGCTATGGATGGAAGGGAATAATAACCAGGCGATTGCCAGTAATCTCAGCATTAACGGTAAGACCGTTTACACCTACAAGCGCAATATCAGAATGAAGCTGGGGATGGGAAACCGTTTTACGCCGTTCTTATCACTGCCGGAAAACTCAAACTAACGGTACGGCAAGCGCCGTACCGACAGTGATTACTGTTGCGCTTTTGACGCCGCGCCAGAAATCGCGTTACCGCCATCGGAGATATCCTCTCCCACACCACGCGTGGTGTTACAGGCCGTCAGGACTGAGGAAAGAACCAGAACAGAAAAGATCGCAGCAATTGTCTTCTTAACCATAATATCTTCCTTTTGTAGCCAATATTGTTTGTGTATAGCCACTTAAGCATAGACAAAATCCGGGAAGGTTAGCGGAACGGAAGCATTTTTAGGAAGAGAGGAAGTTTTAGTTCGCTGCGCGGGAAATGACATGGCCCAGACTTTGGATGTCTTCGCCAACGCCACGGGCGGTATTGCAACCGGAAAGCAGTGCGCAACTGATAAGAAGTAGAGAGAAGAATTTCGTCAGACGTTTCATATCATCCCTGCCTGCAAAGTTCGACGGCGTAGCACGGCGCTACGCCGACGTCGTGAGGATTATTTCACGCGAGATACGTATTCGCCAGAGCGAGTATCTACTTTAATCACTTCACCAATCTGCACGAACAGCGGAACTTTAACCACTGCGCCAGTGCTCAGGGTAGCCGGTTTACCGCCGGTACCTGCGGTGTCACCTTTCAGACCTGGATCGGTTTCAATAACTTCCAGCTCAACGAAGTTCGGCGGGGTAACGGCGATCGGCTGGCCGTTCCACAGCGTTACGATGCACTCAGCCTGATCCAGCAGCCATTTTTCGCTATCGCCAATCGCTTTTGCGTCAGCGGAAAGCTGTTCGAAGGTTTCGTTGTTCATGAAGTGCCAGAACTCACCGTCGTTGTACAGGTAAGTCAGGTTCATATCGACAACGTCCGCGCCTTCTGCGGAATCAGTAGATTTGAAAGTTTTTTCTACACGCGTACCGGTCAGCAGACGACGCAGTTTAACGCGTGCGAAAGCCTGGCCTTTGCCTGGTTTAACGAATTCGCTGGCTTCAACCGCATAAGGTTCGCCGTCCATCATGATTTTAAGACCGGCACGAAAATCGTTGCTATAGTAAGTCGCCATAAGGCCCTCTGAAATTGTTAACTGGTAGCTAAGCCACAAAATGGCGCATATTGTAACCCTAAAAACCCCATCCAGAGAAGATTGGTTAATACAACTTGCCGATGTAATCACCGATCCGGATGAACTGTTACGTCTTCTAAAGATAGACACAGATGAAAATTTAATCGCTGGCGGGGCGGCAAAGCGCTTGTTCCCGCTACGCGTTCCCCGCGCATTCGCAGCGCGCATGCAGCCGGGAAATCCGCATGATCCGCTTCTGCGTCAGGTACTTACTTCACAGGAAGAGTTTATTGCCGCGCCAGGTTTCAGCACCGATCCGCTGGACGAACAGAGCAGCGTGGTACCCGGTTTACTGCACAAATATCGCAATCGTGCGCTGCTGCTGGTTAAAGGCGGCTGCGCGGTAAATTGTCGTTATTGCTTCCGTCGCCACTTTCCTTATGCCGATAACCAGGGCAACAAACGCAACTGGCAAGGCGCGCTGGACTATATTGCAGAGCACCCGGAACTGGATGAGATCATTTTTTCCGGCGGCGATCCGCTAATGGCAAAAGATCATGAGCTGGACTGGCTGCTTGCCCAACTGGAAGCAATCCCACATATCAAACGCCTGCGCATTCACAGCCGTCTGCCGATTGTGATTCCGGCGCGGATCACCGATACGCTAAGCGCGCGTTTTGCCCGCTCATCGCTGCAAATTTTGCTGGTGAACCACATCAACCACGCCCAGGAAATCGGTGATGATTTTCGTCATGCCATGGCGCAACTGCGTCAGGCCAATGTCACGCTGCTGAACCAGAGCGTGTTGCTGCGCGGCGTGAATGATAATGCGCAAACGCTGGCGGATTTAAGTAATGCGTTGTTCGATGCGGGTGTAATGCCTTATTACCTGCATGTGCTGGATAAAGTGCAGGGTGCGGCGCACTTTATGGTCAGTGATGACGAGGCGCGCACGATTATGCGCGAACTGCTGACGCTGGTATCGGGTTATATGGTGCCGAAACTGGCGCGTGAGATTGGTGGGGAACCCAGTAAAACGCCGCTGGATTTGCAGCTTCGTCAGAGTTAAAAAAAAACGGCTACGCGATGAGAGCAAACGTAGCCGCGAAACAGACGAGCCTACAGCGGCTCGTCGCTAAAACTTAAAAGGTTTCCCATCCATCATCTCCGCCACCCGCCACTGCCGGGCGCGGCTGTCTGACTGGCAACACGGAAGACCTCACGACAGCCGGTTGTTGACCAGGCAAACGGAAGACATCAACCAGCTGTTGCAGTTTGGTGGCTTGATCTTCGAGGCTACCGGCCGCCGCAGACGATTCCTGAACTAGCGCGGCGTTCTGCTGAGTGGTGGTATCCATCTCGGACATCGCCTGGGCAATCTGCGAAATGCCGCGGTTTTGTTCGTCGGACGCAGCGGCAATTTCCTGCATCAAATCTTTCACCTGCAGCACCGAGTTGACGATACCGCTCATGGTTTCACCCGCCAGGTCAACCTGCCGTGAACCCTCTTCAACAAACGTGACTGATTCACTGATCAACGCTTCAATCTCTTTTGCCGCCTGAGCACTACGCTGAGCTAATGAGCGCACCTCACCGGCCACCACGGCGAAACCTCGCCCTTGATCCCCGGCTCTTGCGGCTTCAACGGCCGCATTGAGCGCCAGAATGTTAGTCTGAAAAGCGATGCCGTTGATAACCGACGTAATTTCCGAAATACGTTTGGAACTATCCATAATATCTTTCATGCGGCTGACCGCAGCTCCGACGACGCTCCCGCCCTGAGAAGCGGTATCAGAGGCGGTAAGGGCTAGCTGGCTGGCCTGATGCGCGTTCTCTGCGTTCTGTTTTACCGTGGAGCTTAGCTCTTCCATACTGGCGGCGGTTTCAACCACAGCGGCGGATTGCTGCTCAGTACGGGCAGAGAGTTCGTTGTTGCCCAGCGCTATCTCATTCGCGGCAGTGTTCACCGAACCGGAAGCGGCACGCACCATGGCCAGCGATTCGGCCACTCGCTCAACAAGATTATTAAAGGCACTTACTGCCTGGCCGATTTCGTCCAGACGTCCGGTCGGTAACGCATGGCTGAGATCGAGTTTTTCGCTAATTGTGACCATGCCGTCTTTCATGCCGTTCAGACGACGTTTGATATTCAGCACGGTGAACAATCCGAACAAACCCAGAATGAGTGTTGCGGCAATCGTCGCCGTTAAGGAGAGAATCATTGCCCGGGAAATTAAATTGTCGCTGTCCTGAACAGCCTTGGTCACTAATGATGAGTTGTACGCCACTTGCTCAGCAAAATCATTAATTAACAGCGCAATATTATCTGCGACAAACCCACCTTTCTGCATTGACTTAATAATGGCAACGCGGTCATTACTTTCTGAGACTTTAAAATACTGGTCCATTACAGAACGGAATTTTTCTAAATCACTTAATGTTTTATTAGATAAATCCTGATCATGTTGGTCAGAAACAAGATCTTTAAGGTAACCCTGGTGCATGGCGTAGAGTTCGTCATACAATTTTGTTGCATTCTGTTTTATTTCGGCCATCCCGGCGGGATCGTCCGTCAGACCATGTAAAAAGAGCTGCCCGCGAACTTTTAAGATCTGCAGTGTCTCTTTATTCATTGCATCCAGGCTGGGTAAGGTGTTTTCCTGAAAGTAATTTTGTGACTCACCAATTTTAGACAGTGAAATTATAGCGATAACATTAGTGCCGATGAGGCTTAAGATCAGTAATGAGAAAGCAAGTAACAATCTCTTTGTAATATTCATTCGTAACTCCCGACACCATCATGCATAAAATATATTGTTAGATTATACAGTCCCTCGTTTTTTGTCCTGAGGTAGGTATCGGCAAGTCGTAATATTACTTTAGTCGCCAACGCATTTTTTAGAGAAAAATTCATCCAAAGCTGTGAATATAATCACACTAGATAAATCTTAAGAAAACTTAATATTCAGGAAGATAGCAAGGTTAATTAGCAGAGGAATTATATTCACGCTTATTCATACTTAAATAATCAGAAGCAACCTGTTAAAAATAAAAGAGAGGTTATTTTAAATAGTTGCGCCCCGCCATTACTGGCGGGGCGCTATTAAATATCTCAGTTCGGGCATTTATACACTTGCGCATTCATTTCGCTGGCGGTCGGCACGAAGCTGGATAAGAAGCCTTGCGTCGGGCTTGAGACGCTGTACAACACGTTACCGCCCATGGCTGCAGCCTGGTTACGCAATGCATTCGCTGCGCCGCGCAGCGAGCCGCCTTCCTCACCATGCTGACCTGAGAGCCAGTTGCTCTGCGAACCCGTGGCGGTACCGAGGTACTGGCAGGTTGCCGCCGGTTTCTCCTCGACAAAGCGAACGTTCTGCCCGCCGGCGGTCAATTCATTATTGCTGCTACACCCTGCCAGCAACAGCGAGGCGCCAATAATCCCTGCTAAATGTTTTACGTACATGTTATTCCCCATAATCAATGAGCTGGACGCATGTCGCCCGTGTGTAAACCTTATACTAAAAAGATGACCAAAAGAAAAATGCCGCCATCTCAGGCCGCACAAATTGGGGAAAATAATGAAAAAAGATACGGTGCGAAGTATAAACATCCGACGTCATAGAAAGCGGCAGTGATTACGCTGCGAAAAGGCGTACCAACGTCTTAAAAAGATGCCGCCGCCAGTCGCGTTTAACGCCAAAACAATAAGACAGAGCCACGACCTGATAATGAGCGCACCCGCAGAACATGGTTTTCAGTTAACAAAAAAAGAGCGGGCCGAAGCCCGCTCTTTTTCGTTGAACTCGCGCCAGGTCGCCCTGAACGCGCGTCCGGCAGCGATTACATCATGCCGCCCATACCGCCCATGCCGCCCATACCACCAGCAGCACCTAAGTCCGGCGCATCGCCTTTCGGCAGGTCAGTCACCATGCACTCGGTGGTGATCATCAGGCCAGCTACAGAGGCCGCGTACTGCAGAGCAGAACGAGTCACTTTAGTCGGATCCAGGATACCCATGTCGATCATGTTGCCGTACTCTTCGGTAGCCGCGTTGTAACCGTAGTTACCGTCGCCTGCTTTCACAGAGTTAGCCACAACAGACGGCTCTTCACCGCAGTTCAGCACGATCTGACGCAGCGGAGCTTCCATTGCGCGCAGCGCAACTTTGATACCCACGTTCTGGTCTTCGTTCTGGCCTTTCAGCTCGGCAAGTTTGCTTGCTACGCGGATCAGCGCAACGCCGCCGCCAGCCACAACGCCTTCTTCAACGGCAGCACGGGTCGCGTGCAGCGCATCTTCAACGCGGGCTTTTTTCTCTTTCATTTCAACTTCAGTTGCTGCGCCAACTTTGATAACGGCAACGCCGCCAGCCAGTTTCGCTACGCGCTCCTGCAGTTTTTCACGGTCGTAATCGGAAGTGGCTTCTTCGATCTGCTGACGAATCTGAGTCACACGACCCTGAATTGCCGCTTCTTCGCCCACACCATCAATGATGGTGGTGGTGTCTTTGTTGATCACAACACGTTTAGCCTGGCCCAGATCTTCCAGGGTCGCTTTTTCCAGTTCCATACCGATTTCTTCAGAAATCACGGTACCACCGGTCAGGGTAGCGATGTCCTGCAGCATGGCTTTACGACGGTCGCCGAAGCCAGGTGCTTTAACCGCAGCCACTTTCACGATGCCGCGCATGGTGTTCACCACCAGCGTTGCCAGCGCTTCGCCTTCAACATCTTCAGCGATAATCAGCAGCGGTTTGCCTGCTTTCGCAACGGCTTCCAGAACCGGCAGCATTTCGCGGATGTTGGAAACTTTTTTATCAGCCAGCAGGATGAACGGGCTTTCCAGTTCTACTGCGCCAGTTTCCGGCTTGTTGATGAAATAAGGAGAGAGGTAGCCGCGGTCAAACTGCATACCTTCAACCACGTCCAGTTCGTCCTGCAGACCGGTACCGTCTTCAACGGTGATCACGCCTTCTTTACCGACTTTATCCATCGCTTCAGCGATCAGTTTACCTACGGTTTCGTCGGAGTTAGCGGAGATAGTACCAACCTGTGCAATCGCTTTAGAGTCAGAGCACGGTACAGACAGGGCTTTCAGCTCTTCGACCGCAGCAGAGACAGCTTTGTCGATACCACGTTTCAGATCCATCGGGTTCATGCCCGCAGCAACAGCTTTCAGGCCTTCAGTGATGATGGACTGCGCCAGTACGGTTGCAGTGGTGGTACCGTCGCCCGCAGCGTCGTTCGCTTTGGAAGCCACTTCTTTCACCATCTGCGCGCCCATGTTTTCGAACTTATCTTCCAGTTCGATTTCACGTGCTACGGAAACACCATCTTTGGTGATGGTCGGTGCACCGAAAGATTTATCCAGAACCACATTACGGCCTTTCGGACCGAGGGTAACTTTCACTGCATCTGCCAGAACATTCACGCCGCGCAGCATTTTTACACGAGCGTCATTACCGAATTTTACGTCTTTAGCTGCCATTTTCTTTATTCCTTAAATTCGTTCAGGTTCGTTCGCGCGCGCTGTTACGCTTCCACAATTGCCAGAATGTCGCTTTCGGACATGATCAACACTTCTTCGTTGTCGATCTTCTCAGCTTTCACACCGTAACCATCGTTGAAAATCACGATATCACCCACTTTCACGTCCAGCGGTTGCACAGTACCGTTTTCCAGGATGCGGCCCTTACCGACAGCGATGATTTCGCCACGAGTTGATTTGCCTGCCGCAGAACCGGTCAGAACGATACCGCCAGCAGATTTAGACTCAACTTCTTTACGTTTGACGATCACACGATCATGTAACGGACGAATACTCATTGATAGCTCTCCTTTGAGAAAGTCTTTATCAGTTATGGATGACGCCGGGCCACAAACGGTTATCCGGCTGGTGACCTGAGAGATGGGGTTGGCTTTTTCCCCCTTCAAGGGGGAACAGCAAAAAAAATTTGCGAAAATTTATCCGTAGATAAACCACTATTGCTGGCAGGGGCTGCGGCAGCCATCAGCAAAACTGATTGTGATAACATCGACGCACCTGACGATAAGCAGACAAAAGACAATGAGCGGATTAAAACAAGAGCTGGGGTTGGCTCAGGGCATTGGGTTACTTTCCACCTCTTTACTGGGCACCGGCGTGTTCGCCGTTCCGGCGCTGGCCGCACTGGCGGCGGGTAACAGCAGCCTGTGGGCATGGCCATTACTGATCGTGCTCGTCTTCCCGGTCGCCATTGTTTTTGCCGCGCTGGGCCGCCACTTTCCCAGCGCGGGCGGCGTAGCGTATTTCGTCGGTATGGCCTTCGGCCCGCGTCTTGAACGCGTAACGGGCTGGTTGTTTCTCTCTGTTATCCCGGTTGGATTGCCCGCCGCGCTGCACATTGCTGCGGGTTTCTGGCAAGGCATGTTTGGCTGGCAGGGGCCGCAATTGTTGATGACTGAGTTGGGTACGCTGGCGCTGATTTGGCTGCTGGGTACACGAGGCGCGGGTTCCAGCGCGAACCTGCAATCGATTATCGCCGGGCTGATTGTGGCGTTAATTGTGGCGATCTGGTGGCGCGGCGGCATAAGTTTCAGCGATATCCCTTTTCCGCCAATCTCAGAAGTGCACGTTTCGGCGATGTCGGCTTCGCTGGCGGTGATGTTCTGGTGTTTCGTCGGGCTTGAAGCTTTCGCCCATCTGGCCTCTGAATTCAAAAACCCCGAGCGGGATTTCCCGCGCGCACTGATGATTGGCCTGCTGCTGGCTGGCTCGGTTTACTGGGCCTGTACCGTTGTGGTGCTGCACTTCGATGTCTGGCGAACTCAGGGCGCAGCGGCGTCGCTGCCGGTGATTGTCGTTGAGTTGTTTGGTAAACACGCGCTGTGGATTGCCTGCATTATTGGTTATCTGGCCTGTTTCGCCAGCCTGAATATCTATATCCAGAGTTTTGCCCGGCTGGTATGGTCGCAGGCGGCATACAAGCCGGATAGCGCACTGGCGAAGCTCTCCAGACGCCAGTTGCCCTTAAATGCGCTGAACGCGGTAATTATCTGCTGCATGTTCTGCACCCTCGCGATTTACGCCTTCAGCGTGAATCTTGATACGTTGATCATTTACGCGAACGGCATTTTCATCATGATTTATCTGCTGTGCATGCTGGCGGGCTGTCGTTTGTTGAAAGGGCGGTTCAAGGCGCTGGCGGTACTCGGCAGCGCGCTATGTTTGCTGCTGTTGGTGATCCCCGGCTGGAAGAGTCTTTACGCGGTTTTCATGCTGTTGGCATTGTGGTTGCTGCTGCCAAAGCGCCGCACAACCTCCATTCATTCCACTCAGCCATAAAAAGAAGCCCGGCATTGCCGGGCGTCAGAAATTAGCGATCGTCTTTGTTATCCAGACGATCGCGCGGATTGTCTTTGCGCTGATATTCGCCCTCAAATGTCTGCCCGTCAGCGCTGCCCGCGCCAAACCCGCCGCCCGGCATCCGCGAAAAACGTAAATGCGGCATCAGTTTCAGCGTCAGGTGTTTTTGCACCGGCGGCAACAGCAACAGCAGGCCAAGGAAGTCGGTAAAGAATCCCGGCAGTACCAGCAACAAGCCAGCGATAATCAGCGAAACGCTTTTGATCATCTCCGCCGCCGGGCTTTCGCCCGCCGCCATCTTCTGCTGCATCAGCAAAAAGTTCTTAAATCCCTGGTTGCGCACCAGCGACATGCCAATCACCGAAGTGAAGATCACCAGAATCAGTGTCATCAGCACGCCAAAAACATGCGCGACCTGAATAAAGATCGAGATCTCGATGTAAACGTATAAAAAGACTGCAATAAACGGTATCCAGCGCACTGGCTTCTCCTGTCAATGAACAGCCGCGTCAGAGCGTCTGTCGAAATGGGTTTGCAAATCGCATCCTGATCAGATGGTGGCAAATGCGGAAAATTCAATTTCGCGGCGGTTGTAAATTTTTGTCTGTTACGAAGCGGTGACTTATTTCACATATTATTAATTATGATGCATTGACGGGGATAATAAGTGATCCCGATTACGGCATTTCCTTTCCTTCAGCATATAATTTCAGTCATCCGGCCGATTAAGGGGATAATCGTCGGTCGAAAAAGACACATAACCACATTAATTTTGTGTGTTTGGTGTATTCATTCGTAGCTTGAAAAAGAAGGTTCACATGTTAAACAACATTCGTATCGAAGAAGACTTGTTAGGTACCAGGGAAGTGCCAGCGGATGCCTACTACGGCGTGCATACTCTGAGAGCGATTGAAAACTTTTATATCAGCAACAGCAAAATCAGCGATATTCCTGAGTTTGTCCGTGGCATGGTGATGGTGAAAAAGGCGGCAGCGCTGGCGAACAAAGAGCTGCAAACCATCCCGAAAAGTATCGCCAACGCTATCGTTGCCGCATGTGATGAGGTCCTCAACAATGGCAAATGCATGGACCAGTTCCCGGTAGACGTCTATCAGGGCGGTGCGGGCACCTCCGTGAACATGAACACTAACGAAGTGCTGGCGAACATCGGTCTTGAGCTGATGGGCCATCAGAAAGGTGAATATCAGTTCCTCAACCCGAACGATCATGTTAACAAATGCCAGTCCACCAACGACGCCTACCCGACCGGGTTCCGCATCGCGGTGTACGCCTCCATCGTCAAACTGGTTGATGCCATCAAACAGCTCGGCGAAGGCTTCGAAAACAAAGCCGTGGAGTTCAAGGATATCCTGAAAATGGGCCGCACCCAGTTGCAGGACGCGGTGCCGATGACCCTCGGTCAGGAGTTCCACGCTTTCAACGTGCTGCTGAATGAAGAAACCAAAAACCTGCTGCGTACCGCCGAACTGCTGCTGGAAGTGAACCTTGGTGCAACGGCAATCGGTACGCGCCTCAACACCCCGGACGGCTATCAACAACTGGCCGTGCAAAAACTGGCGGAAGTGAGCAATCTGCCGGTGGTTCCGGCGGAAGACCTGATTGAAGCGACCTCCGACTGCGGCGCCTACGTGATGGTGCACAGCTCGCTGAAACGCCTGGCGGTAAAACTTTCTAAAATCTGTAACGACTTGCGCCTGCTCTCCTCCGGGCCGCGAGCCGGGCTGAATGAGATCAACCTGCCGGAGTTGCAGGCGGGCTCGTCCATCATGCCAGCAAAAGTGAACCCGGTTGTGCCGGAAGTGGTGAACCAGGTGTGCTTTAAAGTGATCGGCAACGACACCACCGTCACCATGGCGTCCGAAGCGGGCCAGTTGCAGTTGAACGTGATGGAACCGGTGATTGGCCAGGCCATGTTTGAGTCGGTGCATATTCTGACCAACGCCTGCTACAACCTGCTGGAAAAATGCATCAACGGCATTACCGCCAACAAAGCAGTGTGCGAAGGCTATGTCTATAACTCCATCGGCATCGTTACTTACCTCAACCCGTTCATCGGCCACCACAACGGCGACATCGTTGGCAAGATTTGCGCCGAAACCGGTAAGAGCGTGCGTGAAGTGGTGCTGGAGCGCGGCCTGCTGACGGAAGCGGAGCTGGACGACATCTTCTCGGCGCAAAACCTGATGCACCCGGCTTATAAAGCGAAGCGTTATACCGATGAAAGCGAACAGTAATTCCGACGGTTAGAAAGACAAAAGGCACGTCCTGAGCGACGTGCCTTTTTCTTTTGGATGGTTACTAAACTATAACAATTCGATATCACTTAGTTAAACAAGGAAGCCAACTATGTTTGCTGCAGAGCTTGTCCTCGTCCTGATTGCTATCTACCTTGGCGCCAGATTAGGCAGCATCGGCATTGGTTTTGCCGGTGGCCTTGGTGTACTGGTTCTCACCCTGTTCTTTCAAATCAAACCCGGGGCAATTCCCTTTGATGTCATAGAAATTATTATGGCGGTTATCGCCGCTATCGCCGCCATGCAGGTAGCGGGCGGGATGGATTATCTGGTGAGCCTGGCGGAAAAAATGCTGCGCCGCCATCCGAAGTACATCACCTTTCTCGCGCCGCTGGTCACCTGGTTTATGACCATTCTCGCCGGTACCGGGCACACCGCGTTTTCCACGCTGCCGGTAATTACCGAAGTGGCGAAAGAGCAAGGTATTCGCCCGTCGCGTCCGCTGTCGATTGCTGTCGTCGCCTCGCAAATTGCGATTACCGCGTCGCCCATCTCTGCGGCAGTAGTCTTTTTTGCTGGCATCCTTGAACCACTTGGCGTGAGCTATCTAACGCTGTTGGCAATTTGTATTCCGGTGACGCTGATTGCGGTCATGTTGACGGCGGTGGTCTGTAACTTCCTCGGTTGCGAGCTGAAAGATGATCCGGTCTATCAGGAACGCCTGGCGAAAGGCGAAGTGAAGCTGCGCGGCAGCCAGGTTTTTGCCATGAAGCCGCATGCCAAACGCTCGGTATTGCTGTTCCTGATTGGTATTGTCGCCGTGATGCTCTACGCCACCGCCATCAGCCCAACCGTTGGCTTAATCACCAACCCGGTGCTACCGCGTAACGAAGCGATCGTGGTGTTTATGCTGACCATCGCCACGCTGATTTGCCTGACCTGCAAAATCGACACCGGCGAAATCCTGAATGCCAGCACTTTTAAATCTGGTATGAGCGCCTGTATTTGTGTGCTCGGCGTGGCGTGGCTCGGCGATACCTTCGTGAAACACCATATTGAAGATATCCAGACGGTGGCGGGCGATCTGCTCCATAGCTACCCGTGGCTGCTGGCGGTGGTGCTGTTCTTCGCCGCAACGCTGCTCTATTCGCAAGCCGCAACCACCAAAGCGCTGATGCCTGCTGCGCTGCTGCTCGGTGTCACCCCGCTGACGGCAATTGCGTCGTTTGCCGCCGTTTCCGCGCTGTTTGTGCTGCCAACGTACCCAACTCTGCTGGCAGCGGTCGAAATGGATGACACCGGCTCAACGCGCATCGGCAAGTTTGTTTTTAACCACGCGTTCCTCGTTCCCGGCGTGATCGCCATTGCCCTGTGCGTCATGCTGGGCTTTATCTTCGGCGGTATCTTGTTGTAAAGGTCTTAAAATCGGGTCGCCCGGCGGCCCGATCCTCTCACTTCGCGTGGTATAGTCGTGGCTTTCGCGCTTACGAGGTTGACGATGAACACGCCTGACGCCGTTGTTGTACTCTGCACCGCCCCGGATGAAGCCACCGCCCAGGATCTGGCGGCCAAAGTGCTGGCAGATAAGCTCGCTGCCTGTGTCACCATTTTGCCGGGCGCGACCTCGCTCTATTACTGGGAAGGCAAACTCGAACAAGAGTATGAAGTGCAACTGCTGCTCAAAACCGATGTCGCACATCTGGAAGACCTCTTCGCCAGCATCAAAGCGCACCATCCGTACCAAACCCCGGAATTACTGGCTTTACCCGTCACCCACGGAGATTACGATTACCTCTCATGGCTCAACGCATCTTTACGCTGATCCTGCTGCTGTGCAGCACAACCGCTTTTGCGGGCTTATTCGACGCGCCCGGTCGCTCCAGTTTTGTGCCCGCCGACCAGGCGTTTATCTTTGATTTTCAGCAGCATCAGCATGACTTAACGCTCAACTGGCAGGTTAAAGAGGGTTACTACCTTTATCGCCAGCAAATTCACGTCACCCCGGCGCAAGCAACTATTGGCGCGTTAACGCTGCCAAAAGGGGAGATGCATGAAGATGAGTTCTACGGCAAAACGGAAATCTACCGCCAGCGCCTGAACCTGCCGCTCGATATCAACGCGGCGGCAAAAGGCGCAACGCTGACCGTCACTTACCAGGGCTGCGCCGATGCCGGCTTCTGTTACCCGCCTGAAACCAAAGTGGTGCCGCTGATAGAAGTCGCGGCGGCAACGACACAGGCACCGGTGAATACACCGCCAGCCGCAACGCAGGACACCACGGAAAAACAACTCCCCTTCTCTGCACTATGGGCGCTGTTGATCGGTATTGGTATCGCCTTTACGCCCTGTGTGCTGCCAATGTACCCGCTGATTTCCGGCATTGTACTTGGCGGGAAACAGCGCCTTGCCACGCCGCGCGCGCTGCTGCTGGCGTTTATCTACGTGCAAGGAATGGCGCTCACCTATACGGCGCTGGGGCTGGTGGTCGCAGCGGCAGGGTTATCATTCCAGGCGGCGCTGCAACACCCGTATGTGCTGATTGGCTTGTCGGTGCTGTTCACGCTGCTGGCGCTGTCGATGTTCGGCCTGTTTACCTTACAGCTTCCTTCTGCACTGCAGACCCGCTTAACCCTGTGGAGCAACCGCCAGCAGGGCGGCTCCGTGGGCGGGGTGTTTGCCATGGGCGCGATAGCCGGGCTGATTTGTTCGCCCTGCACTACCGCGCCGTTAAGCGCCATCCTGCTCTATATTGCGCAAAGCGGTAACCTGTGGCTCGGCGGCGGTACGCTCTATCTTTACGCGCTGGGCATGGGCCTGCCGCTGATCCTCGTGACGGTGTTCGGTAACCGGCTGCTACCCAAAAGCGGGCCGTGGATGGAGCAGGTCAAAACCGCTTTTGGTTTTGTGATCCTCGCCCTGCCGATCTTTCTGCTGGAGCGCGTGCTCGGTGAAACCTGGGGGCTGCGGCTGTGGTCGCTGCTCGGCGTGGCGTTTTTCGGCTGGGCATTTATCACCAGTCTGGGTGCGAAGCGTGCGTTTGTCCGCGTGCTGCAAATCGCCCTGCTCGGCGCGGCGCTGGTCTGTGCGCGTCCGTTACAGGATTGGGCGTTTGGCACCCCCGCCGCGCAGACACACTCGCCGCTGGCCTTCACGTCCATTTCCACCGTCGACGATCTGAACCAGGCGCTGGCGCAGGCCAACGGCCGCCCGGTGATGCTGGATCTCTATGCCGACTGGTGCGTGGCGTGCAAAGAGTTTGAGAAGTACACCTTTAGCGACGCCCGCGTACAGGCGGCGCTGAAAGATACCGTGTTATTGCAGGCCAACGTAACGGCCAACAACGCGCAGGACGCTGCGCTGCTGCGCCAGCTCAATGTGCTGGGTCTGCCGACGATCCTGTTTTTCGACGCGCAAGGCCGTGAGCAACCGGCAGCCCGGGTGACCGGGTTTATGGACGCCGCCGCGTTCGCCGCGCATTTGCGCAATCGCGCCCCGTAAACAACACTGTGTGGGGGAACTCGCTTCAGATAACGGAGGATATCACCGTGCAACGCGAAGACGTTTTGAGTCAAACTTTGCAATTACTTGAATTAAGAGGGATTGCGGACACCACTCTTGAAATGGTTGCCGAGCGCATCGACTATCCCATCGATGAGTTCCGCCGTTTCTGGCCAGACAAAGAGGCGCTGCTGTATGACGCGCTGCGTTATCTCAGCCAGCAGGTAGATGTCTGGCGCAGGCAACTGCTGCTGGACGAAACGCTCAGCAATGAGCAAAAACTGCTGGCGCGCTACGGGGCGCTCACCGAATGTGTGAGCAATAACCGCTATCCGGGTTGCTTGTTTATTGCCGCCTGCACCTTCTTCCCTGATCCGGCGCACCCGATCCACCAGCTTGCGGATCAGCAAAAGCGCGACGCGCATGATTTCACCCATCAGCTGCTGACGCAGTTAGAAGTGGACGATCCAGCGATGGTGGCGAAGCAGATGGAGCTGGTGCTGGAGGGCTGTCTGAGCCGGATGCTGGTTAACCGCAGCCAGGCCGATGTCGATACGGCCCAGCGGCTGGCGGAAGATATTCTGCGTTTTGCCCGCTGCCGCCAGGGCGGTGCGCTGACCTAAGCGCCCAGAAATCCCGCCCAGGCGGAAAGCAACAGGCACAGTGCCATCACACGCTGAAACCAGAGTAGCGATGTGGTGGTGCGAAACAGCCGGTTGACCGCCTTGCCGAGCAGCGTCCACGCGCTCAGGCACAGCAGAGAGATCAACAAAAACCACAGTGACAGTAACGACACCTCGCGCAAAGGATGCGCGCCGTGCGGGGCAAACAGGCTTACCACCGCCAGCGCCATCATCCAGGTTTTCGGGTTAATCAGTTGCAGCATCGCCGCCGCACGGCCGCTAAACGGTCGCTGCACTTCGCCCTGCAAATCGGCCGCGGGCGCGGTAAATAATTGCCAGCTCAGCCAGCTTAACCACAACGCCCCTGCCCAGCTCATCACCTCACGTACCAGCGGATAGCTGCGCAGCACTTCACCCGCGCCCGCGCCGGAGATAAAGACAATCAGGCTGGCCGCCACGCAGGCGCTCACCACCGCAGGCAACGTCGCTTTGATGCCAAAGCGCTGGCTGCTGGTCAGGATCAAAATGTTGGTTGGGCCAGGAGTAATCGACGCCACAAACGCGAAGAGTAAAAACGGCAGATAGCTATAAAACAGGTTCACAGGCAGGCTCCTTATTAATGAGCCTTAGACTGTCGCGTTATTTGCTGTCGTCGTCTGGAAGATTTGTGCACAGCCTGCGGTAGTGGGCGGGCGAGAGGCGATATGCGCGCTGAAACCAGCGCCCAAGATGGCTTTGATCGGCAAATCCCAGCGCGGCAGCAACGCTTGCTGGCGTCTCCCCTTTCGCCAGCTGCGAACGTGCGGTGGCGAGCCGCAGTTGGATCAGCCAGGCGTGCGGGCTTAAATGGAACTCGCGTTTAAAACAGCGCGTCAGTGTAAAGCGATCGGTTCCCGTTTCGCGCGCCAGATCCGAAAGGCCAACGTTATCGCCAATGTGCGCATGCAGATAATCACGCGCACGGTGGGCAATGGCTGTGCTTTGCAATTGCGACGGCAGCCGTTTGCGCCACTGGCAATGGTGCGTAAGCTGGCTGAGCAGCCCATCCATGGCGCTTTGCTGGATGATGCGCATCTCTTCGCAATGCAGTGCGTAAAAGGTCCGGGCAATCGCGCGGATCAATTGCGGTTCCCTGGCGATAGTGTGGGAAAAATGCAGTGAATAGCTCGACGGCACCGATTCATACAGGCCGCGTAATGTGTCGCTGAGCCAGCGATCATCAAGGTAAAAGGTCAGATAGGTAAACCCGCCTTCTACCGGGGCATCCCCATCGTGGATCTCACCCGGCTCCAGTAGAAAGGCATCGCCCGGCGTGCTGCGGTGGCGCTCCCGCCGACAGTGAAACTGCTGCGTACCGGAAAGCGTAATGCCCACCAGGTAGCTATCGTGCCAGTGCGGATCGTAAGCGTGCCCTTCAAAATGCGCGCGGATGGTTTCAATTCCCGTGTCCGCATGTTGCCGCAGTTCCAGCCAGTCTTTCGCCATATCGCCTCCAACGTGCCACCGGAAGTTAGCATTCATATCTTTAAGGTAAAAGTCTGGAAGATTTGTGCAATGGTCGATTTGTGCCGCGCAATTGCTCAGATTGCCGCAAAGTTGAGCAACTGGATAGAATTGAAGGAAATAAAGTTGACGCCTTAAGACGATTAAGGTTTAATGCGCCCCGTTGCCCGGATAGCTCAGTCGGTAGAGCAGGGGATTGAAAATCCCCGTGTCCTTGGTTCGATTCCGAGTCCGGGCACCACTATTTAAAGAACCCGCCCAAAAGGCGGGTTTTTGCTTTTGGAGATATGGACTCTCCATCGAACTGCGTTCGATTATTCGCCGCAAGCGGCTCCCCCCTTCGGGGCCAGCGCGACAAGCGCGCTGTTCAACGCCTGACGGCGTTAGTCCGGGTCCGGGCACCACTATTTTAAAGAACCCGCCCAAAAGGCGGGTTTTTGCTTTTGGAAATGCGGACCCTTCATCAAACTGCGTTCGATTATTCGCCGCAAGCGGCTCCCCCCTTCGGGGCCAGCGCGACAAGCGCGCTGTTCAACGCCTGACGGCGTTAGTCCGGGTCCGGGCACCACTATTTTAAAGAACTCGCCCCAAAGGCGGGTTTTTGCTTTCGGAAATGCGGACCCTTCATCAAACTGCGTTCGATTATTCGCCGTGCATGTTCGTTAACCGACCCTGCACCATGCGGCTCTTCGCCGCGCTGGAATCCTCTTCAGCGCACCCGACCTTTCATTGCTCTCTCCTTTCCCGCCACATTGTTCTACTGAAAATCGCAGCACCTTGTTTTTCCATGCGATGGCGTCAATAGTGTCGTTTTTCCTGAAACGGATATTCCTATGGTTAAGAGCGTGAATCGCGCCTCGCTGTCTGCGGCGGCGCTGGTGCTGTTAGTGATCCTTATCTATACCGGCTGGTTTGCCAAAGACCGGGTGACCTGGCTGATGGAAGTGGTTCCGGTAATGGTTGTCGTGCCATTGTTGCTCGTCACCTGGCGCCGTTATCCGCTGACATCGCTGCTGTATGTGCTGATCTTTTTCCACGCCATTATTCTGATGGTCGGCGGCATGTATACCTACGCGAAAGTCCCGGTTGGTTTTGATGTGCAACATCTTTTGGGGCTGAGCCGTAACCCGTATGACAAACTCGGCCACTTCTTTCAGGGGCTGGTGCCGGCGCTTGCTGCCAGAGAAATACTGCTGCGCGGGCAATATGTGCGGGGCGGGAAGATGCTCGACTTTATCGTCTGCTGCATTGCGCTGGCGATTAGCGCCACCTATGAATTAATTGAATGGTGGGCGGCGCTGGCTATGGGCCAGGGCGCAGATGAGTTTCTCGGCACCCAGGGCGATCCGTGGGATACCCAGTCGGATATGTTCTGCGCCCTGCTTGGCGCGCTGACTACGGTGCTGGTTCTGGGGCGCTGGCACAAACGCCAGCTCAACGTGTAAGACAAAGCGCGGCGAAGACTGGAGCCAACGGTATTCGCCGCCTATACTCCGGAGATTCCCCCCAACGCCCGCACACCTATGACCACGCAACTTCTCACCCGTGACTGGCGCTTACCCGCCGCCGTTGCCCTACTGGCGGTGGTGCTGGCTGCTGCCTTCGTTTTACATGCGCACTGGGCGGCCTTTTTGCAATGGTGCCTGGCAACGCAAATCACCCTGCACCGCTATCTGGTGATGTATTTGCTGCAACTGAACAACCACCAGTACAGCGGCGGCTTATGGCTGCTGACCGGCGCGTTCTTTTATGGCGTGCTGCACGCGATTGGCCCAGGCCACGGCAAATTCATCGTTACCACCTGGCTTAGCACTAACAACGAAAGCCAGATTGCGGCGCGCGTCGTTCCCGTGCTGGGCAGCCTGATGCAAGGCGTCAGCGCTATTCTGTTCGTCTTTATTCTGGCGGTCGGTTTCAACCTTGCCGCAGGCGATCTCAGTGAAAGCCGCTGGTACGTTGAGAAAATAAGCGCGGTGATGATTGGCGGTTTCGGTGCGTATGTCGTCTGGAATGCACTCAAAACCCTGCAGCCACGAAAACTGGCAATCCGCTCACTGGCTCCCGCACATCAGCACGACGATCATTGCGGCTGCGGCCATCACGGCGTTGGCATGAGCACGCAAGGCGACTGGAAAACGCGTCTTGGTGTGATCCTCGCTATTGGCGCACGCCCGTGCAGCGGTGCGATCATGATTTTGCTCTTCGCCAATGCGCTCGGCATCGTGAGTTGGGGCATTGCGGCGGTGATGACCATGGCGGTCGGCACGGCACTGTCGATCGCCGGATTGTCGCTGGCGGTGCGCTATGCGCGTAACAGCACGGCGGCGTTTTTTGGCGGTGAGGCAAGCACATTACACAAGTTCGTTCCGGTGCTGAAAATCGCCGGTGGCGTGGCGCTGATCCTGTTCGCGCTGGTGCTGTTTTTAACGGTTATTCCGGTGAGTGCAAACGGAGATTATATTGCGGCGGGATGCTAAAAATCCCGGATGACCGCGCCATCCGGGATTGGCATTACTCGTTGATTTTTGGATGTTGCTGCACCAGGCGAGCACGTTTTTCCTGCAACTGAGCGATCTCCTCATCGATATCTTCGATTTTCTGCTCAATGTTATCGTGATGTTCCTGCAAGATTTCCCGCGCTTCCTGCAGATCCGACGCCGCCGGGGTCGCTCCTTTCAGCGGTAGATTCGCTGTCTCTTTCATCGTCAGGCCGGTAATCAGGCCAATCACCGCAACCACCATTAGGTAATAGGCAGGCATCAGCAGATTGGCTGAACTTTCCACCAGCCAGGCCGTCAGCGTCGGCGTCAAACCGGCAATCAGGATAGAGATGTTGAACGCGCTTGCCAGCGCGCTGTAGCGAATATGCGTCGGGAACATCGCTGGCAACGTTGATGCCATCACGCCGGTAAAGCAGTTCAGCACCACCGCCAGCATCAGCAGACCCGCGAAGATCAGGCCAATAATGTTGCTGTTAATCATGATGAAGGCCGGGATCGCCAGCACAAACAGCGCAATGCTGCCCAGAATAACAAACGGACGGCGGCCAAAGCGGTCGCTCAACAGCCCCATTACCGGCTGCACAAACAGCATACCAATCATGATAGCAATGATGATCAGCACGCCGTGGTCTTCGGAATAGTGCAGGTTATGCGACAGGTAACTTGGCATATACGTCAGCAGCATGTAGTAGGTCACGTTGGTGGAAATCACCAGACCAATACAGGCCAGCAGGCTGCGCCAGTGTTTGGTCGCAATCTCTTTAAATGAGACTTTAGGCCCATCCTGCAACCCCTGACGATCGCCCTGCTCCAGTTTGTCGACGTGCTGCTGGAAGGCAGGCGTCTCTTCCAGTGCGTGGCGCAGATAGAGACCGATTAACCCCAGCGGGAGCGCCAGGAAGAACGGGATACGCCAGCCCCAGTCGAGGAAGTTCTCCTCACCGACAATGGTAGAGAGCAGAACGACGACGCCCGCGCCGAGCACAAAACCGGCGATGGAACCAAAATCCAGCCAGCTGCCCATAAAGCCGCGTTTTCGGTCCGGCGAGTATTCGGCGACAAAGATGGATGCCCCGGTATATTCGCCGCCCACCGAAAAGCCCTGCGCCATCTTACACAGCAGCAGTAAAATCGGCGCCCAGATACCAATGGTGGCATACGACGGGATCAGACCAATACAGAAGGTACTGACGGACATGATCACTATCGTTATTGCGAGGATTTTTTGTCGGCCATATTTATCGCCCAACATGCCGAAGAACAGGCCGCCTAACGGACGAATCAGGAACGGAACGGAGAAGGTCCCAAGCGCAGCAATCATCTGCACGCTGGGGTTTGCATCGGGGAAGAACACCTTACCAAGGGCGTAGGCGACAAAGCCGTAAACGCCGAAATCAAACCACTCCATGGCGTTACCCAACGATGCGGCGGTAATCGCTTTACGCAATTTGCCATCATCGATAATAGTTACATCACGCAAGGTGATGGGTTTAATTTTTTTCCTTTTTAGCATGCATCTATTCCTCTTTAGACTTTCGCCCTGAACCGCCCGGCGTACTCTCCCTGCCGGGCGTTTTAAATGGCTTTTCAGCCTTCCTGTTCAAGCGTAGCAGGTTTACTTACACGGACTGTTTAAAGCCTGTACAACCGAACCTGTTGACGCCTGCCGGGCAATGAATGACCTTTTTACCCTAACAGGGTTTAAAAATGTGATCAAATTCACATAGTTTTACCACGCAATAATCCTCCTCACAGTTTTAACGCTTTTTCTTTCATCGGGAATAAGAAACATCTAATGCGGAGCAGGCTAAAAACATGCCGGTAATCACCTTCGTGATTATTACCTTCCTTGCCATCTCCCCCATATATTTCTTCACAACTCATTTACAGCAAAAATAAATAAACAAATATCAGATTATCTTTACGCAAAATATGTGATCGGAGTAACTAAAACATTGTTTCATTCTTATTGAATAGATATTCCATTGATCGGATGATAGCGACATAACCCCGCAGAGTGGCGCAACACAGCGTCTTTAAATGCGGCGACCAGCGGCAATCGATAGCGAGTGCCCTGCCTGAGAAATTCTTTAATGAATTGAAAATATTCACTATTAATTTTTAGCTTTCCTCGTTCATGGCAATGACGAGCAGTGAGGATTTATTATGAAAATCAAGGCCACGATAGAACGCATTCCTGGCGGGATGATGCTGGTTCCGCTGCTGTTAGGCGCAATGTTGAATACGCTGGCACCGGATACCGGTGCTTATTTTGGCTCATTCACTAAAGGGATGATTACCGGCACAGTACCCATTCTTGCGGTGTGGTTTTTCTGTATTGGCGCGTCCATTGATTTACGCGCTACCGGCACCGTTTTACGTAAATCCGGCACGCTGGTGCTGACAAAAATTGCCGTCGCCTGGGTAGTGGCGATGATCGCCGCGTCGTTTATTCCGGACACCGGCATCCAGACCGGATTCTTTGCCGGGCTTTCCGTGCTGGCGCTGGTATCCGCCATGGATATGACCAACGGCGGTCTGTACGCGAGCCTGATGAACCAGTACGGCAGCAAAGAGGAGTCTGGCGCGTTTGTGTTGATGTCGCTGGAATCCGGCCCGCTGATGACCATGGTGATCCTCGGCTCCGCCGGTCTGGCCTCGTTTGAGCCGCACCACTTTGTCGGCGCCGTGCTGCCGTTCCTGATTGGTTTCGCGCTCGGTAACCTCGATCATGATTTGCGCGCTTTCTTCAGTAAAGCAACGCCGGTGCTGATCCCGTTCTTCGGCTTCGCGCTGGGTAACACCATCAACCTGAGCGTTATCATGCAAACCGGCCTGCTGGGCATCTTCCTCGGCGTTGCGGTGATTATCATCACCGGTATTCCGCTGATTATCGCCGACCGTGTAATCGGTGGCGGCAACGGAACGGCAGGTGTGGCAGCCTCTTCTGCGGCAGGCGCGGCGGTGGCGAACCCGGTGATTATCGCGCAGATTAACCCGGCATTTGAACCGGTAGCCGCATCCGCAACCGCGCTGGTCGCCGCAAGTGTGATAGTGACGGCCATTCTGGTGCCGATTATCACCGCGCTGTATGCGAAACGCTTCGGTCATGTGCCGCACGCGAAAGAGGAAGCAGAGAACCCGATCGAGTCGACAGGACACTAAAGATGCTCGATCAAAAAAGCCCCTGACGGGGCTTTTTTATTGCCAGTTGAAAAGCGCATCCGGCGGGCGTGGTCAGCAAGGGTTGGCTTTGCCATGCTCGCGCGCATGACCGGGAGAAAATGCACGTTGCGGGTTTTGATTACCCCTCTCACTGTTACTCAACGCTGTCTTTATAAGAGGGATGTTTACGGGTATGAAAGCGGGTTACTCACCAAACACTTCGTCGACCATCGCCGTCGCGATGCGTGTCGCGGAACAGAGCCGCGGCATGCCGAGCGCCACCGTTTGCCAACTCTGGGTGACAGACCAGCAGATCGGATGGCGTTCAGCATCACACCAGTCGCCAAGCCAGCCGAGTAAATCTTTATAGTCCATCAATCCTGGCGTCGAAGGTGTCGCCAGCCATTGGTGGTAGAAATGTCGGGTTGCCGGCGAAGCATTAATCCCCTGCGCCAGAAAATCGGCAGCCATCGCGCGCAGATTATCTTTCAGCATCGTCGCCACACCTTCATTCGCCAGGCGGCAGGCATCTCCAAACGCCCCCCAGCGCAACTCTTCCAGCGCGATGTAGCAGCGTCCGGCCATCGACCAGCCGTTGTAATTCCCGGCGCGCCAGTGGGCAAAAACTTGCTCGCTATGGTTGCCCGCCTGTACGGCCAGTCCGCGCTGGGTCAGCGCTTTCTCTTTCCACGCCGCACGTTGGCTGAAATGCTCAACCAGCTCGTCATATTGCTGCTGCACGCCAGGCGTCGCGTTGGCAGGACGGCGCTCCGCTTGTTGCAATGCCGCCAGCCGCTCGGTAATGCGGGTTAATGCCAGATATCCCGGATCAAGCATGCTGGCCAGTTTTTCCGCCAGCCCCAGACGCAGCGCGTCGTTTTCATTTAATACGCCAGACATTGCCCACGGGCGCAGCTGCGTTTGCGCCATGATCTCCTGCGTCAGCCGCTCACGAAACAACTGCTGTTGAGGCACAATCGGCGTCTGGCGCGGCGCATCAACGCCCTGCACCAAATCCACGATAAATTTCGGGTGAATACACTCAAGTACGCGCCCCGGGCCGTCCAGTAGTCGATTTTTCATGGTAGATCTGCCGCGAAGAGGGTTTGTATATCATCGCGTAACAGGCGTGCGTCCTCATGGATCCAATTGGCCGTCCTGATGCTCTGCTGCAACTGCTGGCGCAACGCCAACACTGACGACTCGTTCTGCTGTCGTATCGCCAGGCTGTCACGCAAACTTTCCTGTAGTCCCGCGAGACTTAACGAGAACTCGGCAAAAAATGTCGCCATTCCCGCCGTAACAGAAACATCGACCTGCGCGCTTAAAGCTTTACGAATTTGTTCACAAAAATGAGCAACATGGTCGATGAGTTTCTTATTTAACGCCGTAAGGTCGATCACGTAGCGGGTACGCGTGGCGACATAATCGTCCCACCCCCAGCTGGGGTTGTTGAGCCAGCGCGACACAGTTTCCCGCATGCTGCCAGCGCGCGGCGCCTGCCCGGCAGGCAAATCTTGCGGCGCGATCACATTGGTAAACAACGAACGGGCGTTAAAGTTGAGCGCGCTTGCCTGGAACGCCGGGAAACTGATACGTGCGCGAAAACCGGCGTGCGTAAGTTCCTCTTTAATACGGGTTTCGATGGGGCGCATCGCATCGTTCAACGAGCGCGCCAGCGTATTTTCCAGTTCGTCGAAACGCTGTGCCAGCTCACGGCTGATGCGCTCCTGCGCCGCGACTAAAATCGTCTCGCACACCGAGCGGATTTTACTGAGCGCGACCTGCGCCTGGCCTTCATTTTCCAGCACCAGTTGCCCCGGCGCGAAATGTTCATCGAAACGCAGGTCAGCATGGCTGTCTCTGACCATTGTCATTAACTGACCATCATGGAACCAGGCATCAATGGCTTCGACAATTTCAAATTGCTGGCCATGAATATAAATTTCGGCTGCGGCGAGCGCCTCTTCCACTTCATGTTCAATTTCATCGCTAACGCCTTCCTGGCAGCTACGCAGCAGCGCCATGTCCTCTTCCAGCCGGGAGATGTTTTGCTCCAGCTTTTCATAGGCCACGGTTAATCCCTGATAGCGAAAATCAAGGTACTCGCGGGCGCTTTGGGTGTAGTTCAGCAGCTTATGCGACGCCGAACGCAGCGCATAAAGCGAGGCGTTCGCGTGTGCGGCATGCAGCAGTGTGCGAATCGGTTTTTCAAACAGCGAATCTTCCCACAGCAGATCGGCGGCATGGCGGATATGCTCAATATCCTCTAAATCGGCGTTGCGCCAGCGGCGTCCGAGCGCGGCTTCGGCAAAGTCCTGCACCCAGCGTTGCTCTTGCGGATCCGGCAAACGCCCCTGGTGCTGCAACTCATGGCGGGCGCGGTTCGCCAGATAGCCCCACATTGAAGAGACCGGGAAAATTTGGGTCGGGTTAATGTTTCCTTTCATTAACGTACCGGAAATCAGCGCCTTCACCTGATCTTCATCGTCGCTGTTGCGATCTTTTTGATCGAATTTATTCACCAGTGCGTACAACGGCACCGAGCGGCCGACCGAGGAGATCGCGCGGCGCACTTCCTCATCAGAGATGGATTTAAGCTGTGTGTAGTCCATCACCGCCAGCACCGCCGAAGCGCGCGCCAGTTGCTCGCTGAGCATTTTTTGCAGATGTGGCTGCCCGGCTTCATTCGGCCCGGGGGTATCCAGCAGTGTCAGTTGGCCCAGTTGATTATCGAGCCCGGCCAGATGCACAAACTCCACCTCAATCACCGGAATGTGTTCAATCGCCGCATACGCGGAAAAGGGGAAGTCCACATCCAGCGCTTTGGAGAGGCGCACCAGATCATTGAGGCTTTTCAGGCAGTGGAAGATCGGCTGTGCGCCCAGATAGTGCTTATCAAAAGCATCGCCTTGCGCAATACGATCCAGCAGCGCGGCCATGTCTTTATCGATTTCAATTTTTTGCGCCAGCTTTTCACGGTTGTAATTAAAAAGCCGCGTCTGAAGCTGTTGCGCAAGCGCGTCGATAGGCCCGACGTGAGAAAAGTGCAGCACCGGCTCTTTTTGACCAGGTGTGTGGCGAATAAGGGTGGGCAGCGCGGTCATCGGCCGGTTGCGGTTGGGCAGCACTTCCGTGCCAACAATCGCGTTGATGGTGGTCGACTTTCCTGCCTTCATGGTACCGACAATCGCCAGCACCATTTCCAGCCGGGTAATTTTCCGTAATTCGTTATGCAGCGTCGCCTGCTGCGCTTCAACGCCGCGCGCGCTGAAATGCAACGGCAAAACATTGGCGTTTTCCGCCTTACCGGTGGCGTTCGTCTCATCAAACGTCGCCGTCGGTATTTTTTTTAAAGCCTGGAGATTGTGCAAGGAAAGTTGCAACAATCTTTCTGCTTCCTGGCTTAATTCAAAAATTGTTTGTGTGTGCATGTCAAAAGTCTTTCCTTAACGCAAATTTTCTTACTTTTATTTAGCCGGAATGTTTTATTAGTGAAGTTTCGGCTTTTATAATTACGTGTGGAAAATATCTTCGAAAAGATAAACGCCTGATGATACTCAGGAAAATATATATTTTTTTTCTCAAAAAATGACAGCGGCGCAACTCCGGTGATAAAAACCAGAGAGTTTGAGCTTAGCTCATTTTCGGGAACAACCAGGATATATCATCATTTATTTACCCACCCAATTTGAGAGGTAATAACCACCATTGCTGGCAGCGTAGCAGGCATGACAGTTCGGGTTCGAATTACACCAGATACTACACGCCACCTTATATGAATTAGTAAATGCTGGCAATTTCCACCAGAAAATAATCTAAATAACTGGTGTAAGAATTTACTCATCATGTTTCTGCGATAAGCATCGCTTAACCGAATGACAGGTTGTGTCACTACTTTCATCTTTTTATGTTTTTTCTGAAAAAAATAATAACAACGGCAACTGTACGGTTTTGCTGTATAATCGCAGCCTTTCTGGCGCTGAGCCTTTGTGCGGTTTATCCCGCTCTGTATGTACTTTTGAGGAACTCCCTATGCAACTCCCCCACTGCCCAAAATGTAATTCCGAATACACCTATGAAGATAATGGCATGTTCATTTGCCCGGAATGCGCTCACGAGTGGAACGATGCGGAACCTGCTCACGATGCAGATGAATTAATCGTCAAAGATGCTAACGGCAATCTTTTAGCCGATGGTGATACCGTCACCGTAATTAAAGACTTGAAAGTAAAAGGCAGTTCTTCAATGTTGAAGATTGGCACCAGGGTAAAAAATATTCGTCTGGTGGAAGGCGATCATAATATCGATTGTAAAATCGACGGTTTTGGTCCAATGAAACTCAAATCTGAATTTGTTAAAAAGAATTGATGTTTTGACGGGAAGCATTCGCTTCCCGTCTGGTTTACTTTTTCCCGCAGCGACTACACTTTATGGCAGATTTCGTTACCCGAGGTAATGATTATGCCGCTCAGTCCCTACATCTCTTTTTCTGGCCAGTGCCAGCAGGCCATCGAGTTTTACCAACAGGCACTCCATGCCGAATTAACCTACAAGATAACATTTGGTGAAATGCCTAAATCTCCGCAAGAGAGCAATAGCGATGAAAGCTGCGCTGCGGGTCAGGCTTTCGCCGATAACGATATTGCCCATGCGAATTTACGCATTGCCGGTAGCGAAATCATGATGAGCGACGGCAGGCAAAACAGTGGGGATTACAGCGGTTTTACCTTAAGTCTCGCCACACAGGATGTCGATCAAGGCAAAGCCTGGTTCGACGCGCTTGCCGCCGACGGGCGCGTCACCATGCCGTGGCAGGAGACATTCTGGGCGCACGGTTTTGGCATGGTGACTGATAAATTCGGCATTCCCTGGATGGTGAATGTCGCCAAAGCACCGCCCGCCGCTTAATCTCTTCATTTAACTTGATATCTTTATTGAAAAAGGAGCCAGCGGCTCCTTTTTCATTTTCATACCGCCATACGGCTTCTCCTTGTTTGCCAAGATTCATCCCCGCGCAATCACCGCATAACCAAAATGCAACATTTGCACTTCACGATAAGACCACTTTTTACCTGGCCCGCGGAGCTACTATGAGCATGCACTTGTCCAGACATCCGACCAGCTACCCCACGCGCTATCAGGAAATCGCCGCAAGGTTAGAGCAGGAACTGCGCAGCAACTATCGCTGCGGTGACTGGCTGCCTGCAGAACAACAACTGGCCACGCGCTTTGAGGTTAACCGCCACACACTGCGCCGCGCGATCGATCAACTGGTGGAAAAAGGCTGGGTACAGCGCCGCCAGGGCGTTGGCGTGATGGTGCTGATGCGCCCGTTCGACTACCCCCTCAATGCACAGGCGCGCTTTAGTCAAAACCTGCTCGATCAGGGCAGCCATCCCACCAGCGAACGTCTGCTGGCGGTGCTGCGTCCGGCGTCGCAACACGTCGCCGATGCATTAGGCATCCAGGAGGGCGACAACGTGATTCACCTGCGCACTCGCCGTCGGGTGAATGGCGTGGCGCTGTGCCTTATCGATCACTATTTCTCCGATCTGCAGTTATGGCCGCTACTGCAACAGTTTGACAGCGGTTCGCTGCATGACTTTTTACGTGAACAGGCCGGGGTCAGCCTGAAACGCACCCAGACGCGCATCAGCGCCCGTCGCGCACAAGTTAAAGAGAGCCGCTGGCTGGAGATCCCCAATATGGCGCCGCTGCTCTGCGTGCGCACCCTCAACCATCGTGAAGGCGAGGTCAACGCCACGGAATACTCCGTCAGCCTGACGCGCGCCGACATGATCGAATTCACCATGGAGCACTGAATGCACTTTGATACGCCAACCCGACAGCGCTGGATGGCCGCACTCGCGCACGCCACGCCGGAGATGCTGCGCGGCCGAATGCGCACGCTCGGACTCGCCCCGGAATATGAACAGGTGCGCGCCCCGCAGACAGGCCTGGTGCAGATCCAGGCACGCATGGGCGCGACCGGCGATCGTTTCTTTCCCGGCGATGCAACATTAACGCGCGCGGTTATTCGCCTGGAGTGCGGCACGCTCGGTTTTAGCTGGGTGCTCGGGCGCGATAAAGGCCACGCCGAACGTTGCGCCGTGTGTGATGCGCTGTTGCAGGACCCTTCCTATTTCCAGACGTTGATGGAAACCCTTATTACCCCGCTGGAAGCGGACCGCGCCGCGCGACTGACTGCGCGTCAGGCCGAAATCAACGCCAGCCGGGTCGACTTCTTTACGCTGGTTCGCGGAGATAACGCATGACCTTACAACCCGCTTTCGCGTCGGCGGTTCACGATGCCCAACACTGTTTTCGCCGTCTGTTAAAAGCCATGAGCGAGCCGGGCGTGATTATTTCGCTGCCGCAGTTAAAACATGGCTGGCCGCCGCTCAACCCGGCCACCACCAGCGTATTGCTGACGCTTGCCGATAACGACACACCGATTTGGCTTTCCGCCGCCGTGGATAACGACCTCGTGCGTCAGAACCTGCGCTTTCACACCAACGCGCCGCTGGTCGATCAACCGCAACACTCGCTGTTCGCCATTGCCGATCACACCCTCAGCGCCGAGCAACTGAGCGCCCTGCCAGGCGGCACGGATATCAGCCCGGAAAGCAGCGCGACCCTGATTTTACAGCTCCCGGCACTGAGCGGCGGGCGCATGCTGCGCCTGACCGGACCGGGCATTCTGGAAGAACGCATGGTTGCCCCGCAGTTGCCGGAGTGCATTACCGATGAGTTTACCGACCGCCCGCACTCGTTTCCGACAGGCATCGACGTGATCCTGACCTGCGGCGAACGCGCGCTGGCGATACCGAGAACCACGCTGGTGGAGGTGTACTGATGTACGTTGCTGTCAAGGGGGGCGAAAAGGCCATCGCCGCAGCCCACGCACTGCAGGAGCATAAACGCCGTGGCGACGCGGAGCTTTCGGAGCTGAGCGTTGCACAAATCGCCGACCAGTTGCACCTCGCGGTCGACCGCGTGATGACCGAAGGCGGCATTGCCGATCGGGAACTGGCGGCGCTGGCGTTAAAACAGGCGAGCGGCGATAACGTCGAAGCCATTTTTCTGCTGCGCGCTTACCGCACCACGCTGCCGCGCCTGGCGGTGAGCGAACCCATCGACAGCGCGAAAATGCGTTTAGAACGCCGTATCTCAGCGGTTTACAAAGATATTCCCGGCGGCCAGTTGCTTGGCCCCACGCACGATTACACCCACCGCCTGCTCGATTTCACCCTGCTCGCCGAAGGCGAAACGCCGACGCTCACCACGCGCGAAGCGCAGCAGGACGCCGCCCCGCACGTTTTCAGTTTGCTGGTCAACGAAGGGCTGGCAAAAGCCGAAGAAGATAGCGGCGCAACCCCGGACGACATTACCCGCAATCCGCCGGTTTACCCCTGTTCGCGCGCTTCACGTTTGCAGCAACTGGCGCGCGGCGATGAGGGTTACTTGCTGGCGCTCGCCTACTCCACTCAGCGCGGTTACGGGCGCAATCACCCGTTCGCCGGTGAGATCCGCAGCGGGTATATCGATGTGGAAATTGTGCCGGAAGAGCTGGGTTTTGCGGTCAACATCGGCGAACTGTTGATAACCGAATGCGAAATGGTCAATGGCTTTGTCGCACCGCATGATGAGCCGCCACACTTTACCCGCGGCTACGGGCTGGTGTTCGGCATGAGCGAACGCAAAGCGATGGCGATGGCGCTGGTCGACCGCGCCCTGCAAGCCGCCGACTACGACGAGCCGATTAAAAGCCCGGCGCAGGACGAAGAGTTTGTGCTGGCGCACGCGGATAACGTCGAAGCGGCAGGTTTTGTCTCGCATCTGAAACTCCCCCACTACGTTGATTTCCAGGCCGAACTGGATTTGCTCAGACAGCTGCAACAGGAGAAACATCGTGGCTAACGCGCTAACCGGTTACAACTTTGCTTTCCTTGATGAGCAAACCAAACGCATGATCCGCCGCGCGCTGCTGAAAGCAGTGGCGATCCCCGGTTACCAGGTGCCGTTTGGCGGGCGCGAAATGCCGATGCCCTACGGCTGGGGCACCGGCGGCATCCAGATCACCGCCAGCGTGATCGGCGAAGATGACGTGCTGAAAGTAATCGACCAGGGCGCGGACGATACCACCAACGCCGTCTCCATCCGCCAGTTCTTTACCCGCGTTACCGGCGTGGAAACCACCGAACGCACCGCCGACGCCACGCTGATTCAGACGCGTCATCGCATTCCCGAAACGCCGCTCAAAGAAGATCAAATTCTGATTTACCAGGTGCCGATCCCGGAACCGCTGCGCTTTATCGAGCCGCGCGAGACGGAAACCCGCACCATGCACGCACTGGAAGAGTACGGCGTGATGCAGGTGAAGTTGTACGAAGATATTGCCCGTTTTGGCAACTTCACTACCCGCTACGCATGGCCGGTAAAAGTGAACGCCCGCTACGTGATGGACCCGTCGCCAATCCCGGCGTTCGATAACCCGAAAATGCACATGATGCCCGCCCTGCAACTGTTTGGCGCCGGGCGTGAAAAACGCATCTACGCCGTGCCGCCCTATACACAGGTGGTGAGCCTCGATTTTGAGGATTACCCCTTCGCGCCGCAAAAGTGGGATCAGCCGTGTGCCATTTGTGGTTCCACCCATAGCTACCTGGATGAAGTGGTGCTGGATGATACCGGCACGCGCATGTTCGTCTGCTCCGACACCGATTTCTGCCGCCAACAGACAGAGGCTTTACGCAAATGACCCAACCGCTGCTTTCGGTGACTCACCTTTCCCATCTTTATGCGCCAGGCAAGGGCTTTCAGGACGTCTCTTTCGATTTGTGGCCGGGCGAAGTGCTGGGCATTGTCGGTGAATCTGGCTCTGGCAAAACCACGCTGCTGAATGCAATTTCGGCGCGCCTGGTGCCTCAGCACGGCACCATTACGTACCAGGCGCGCGACCTCTACGCAATGAGCGAAGCCGAACGCCGTCGCCTGCTGCGCACCGAGTGGGGCGTGGTCCATCAGCATCCGCTCGATGGCCTGCGCCGCCAGGTTTCCGCTGGCGGCAATATCGGCGAACGTCTGATGGCAACCGGGGCGCGGCATTACGGCGATATCCGTGCCCGCGCTGAGCAGTGGCTTAGCGATGTCGAGATCCCGCCGTCACGCATCGACGATTTGCCTACCACTTTTTCCGGCGGCATGCAGCAACGTCTGCAAATTGCCCGTAACCTGGTCACCCGCCCGAAACTGGTGTTTATGGATGAGCCCACCGGCGGGCTGGATGTTTCCGTACAGGCGCGTTTGCTCGATCTGCTGCGCGGCCTGGTGGTGGAGATGAACCTTGCCGTGGTGATGGTGACCCATGATTTGGGCGTTGCGCGGCTGCTGGCGAACCGCTTGCTGGTGATGAAACAAGGTCAGGTGGTGGAAAGTGGATTAACCGATCGGGTGCTCGACGATCCGCACCACCCTTACACCCAATTGCTGGTCTCCTCGGTATTGCAAAATTAAGGAGTGGATGATGACTGTTTTGCGTGTGGAAAATGTCAGCAAGACCTTCGTTCTGCATCACCAAAACGGCGTGCGCCTGCCGGTGCTGCGCGAAACATCGCTCAGTGTCGGGGCCGGTGAATGTGTGGTGCTGCATGGCCATTCCGGCAGCGGGAAATCGACCCTGCTGCGTTCGCTGTACGCCAATTACCTGCCCGACGCCGGACATATTCATGTCAAACACGGCGATGAATGGGTGGATCTGGTGCAGGCTCCGGCGCGTAAAGTGCTGGAAGTGCGCCGCCACACCATTGGCTGGGTGAGCCAGTTTTTACGCGTTATCCCCCGCGTTAGCGCGCTGGATGTGGTAATGCAACCGCTGCTGGAACAGGGCATTGCCCGCGAACGGTGCGCGCAAAAAGCGGGTGAACTGCTCACCCGGCTGAATGTGCCGGAACGCTTGTGGCATCTCGCTCCCGCCACCTTTTCCGGCGGTGAACAGCAGCGCGTTAATATCGCGCGCGGGTTTATTGTCGACTACCCGATTTTGCTGCTCGATGAACCTACCGCTTCGCTGGATGAGAAAAACAGCGCCGCTGTCGTTGAACTGATCGCGCAGGCGAAAGCGCGCGGCGCAGCGATTGTCGGCATCTTTCACGATGGCGCCGTGCGCGAACATGTCGCCGACCGCCTCTACCCGATGGGGATCTCCGCATGATAATCAACAATGTAAAACTGATCCTCGAAGATGAGGTGATCAGCGGCTCGCTGGAAGTTCGTGACGGCGTAATTCGTGCTTTTGCCGAAACCCAAAGCCGCCAGCCCGGCGCGCATGATGGCGACGGCGGCTGGCTGATGCCTGGGCTTATTGAACTGCATACGGATAACCTGGATAAGTTCTTCACCCCGCGGCCGAAAGTGGACTGGCCCGCCCATTCCGCGATGAGCAGCCACGACGCGCTGATGGTCGCCAGCGGGATAACAACGGTGCTGGACGCGGTAGCGATTGGCGATGTGCGCGACGGCGGCGACCGGCTGGAGAATCTGGAAAAGATGATCAACGCCGTGGAAGATTCGCAAAAGCGCGGGTTGAACCGCGCCGAGCACCGCCTGCATCTACGCTGCGAACTGCCGCATCACACCACTCTGCCGCTGTTTGAAAAACTGGTTGGCCGCGAGCCGGTCGCGCTGGTGTCGCTGATGGATCATTCGCCAGGACAGCGCCAGTACGCCAGCTATGAGAAGTATCGTGAATATTATCAGGGTAAATATCACCTCACCGATGAGCAGATGGATCAGTTCGAGCAGGAGCAACTGGCGCTCGCCGCACAGTGGTCGCAGCCCAACCGGTTAGCCATCGCCGCGATATGCAATGCGCGTAATCTGCCCCTCGCCAGCCACGATGACGCAACGCGCGAGCATGTTGTCGAATCGCACCAGCTCGGTAGCGTGATTGCTGAATTCCCGACCACTTTCGCGGCGGCGGAAGCCTCGCGAGACCATGGATTAAGCGTGCTGATGGGCGCGCCCAATATCGTGCGCGGCGGTTCCCACTCCGGCAACGTGGCGGCACATAAGCTGGCGCAACTTGGCATGCTGGATATTTTGTCATCCGACTACTACCCCGCCAGCCTGCTGGATGCGGTGTTTCGCGTAGCCAGCGATGAAGAGAATGATTTCAGCCTGGAGAAAGCGGTTCACCTGGTGACCAAAAACCCGGCACAGGCGCTGAATCTTAACGATCGCGGCGTGATCGCCGAAGGGAAGCGGGCGGATCTGGTGCTGGCGCACCACAAAGGCGACCACGTACGCATTGATCATGTCTGGCGCGAGGGGAAAAGGGTGTTCTGATGGGCAGACTGATCTGGTTAATGGGGCCGTCCGGCGCGGGCAAAGACTCGCTACTGGCGGCGCTGCGCCAGCGAGAGCATCCGCAATTACTGGTCGCGCACCGCTACATTACCCGCCCGGCCAGCGCCGGGAGCGAAAACCATATCGCGTTGAGTGAAAAAGAGTTTTTCACCCGTGCCGAGCAGCATCTGTTTACGCTGAGCTGGCATGCCAACGACTTTTATTACGGCATTGGCGCAGAGATAGACCTCTGGCTGCAGGCCGGGTTTGATGTGGTGGTAAACGGTTCGCGCGGGCATCTGCAACAGGCGCAAGCGCAATATGGCGACACGCTGATGCCGGTGTACGTGCAGGTATCGCCCGGCATTTTGCGCCAACGCCTGGAAAAACGCGGGCGGGAGAGCCCCGCAGAGATTGAAGCGCGGCTGGAGCGCGCGGCGCGTTACCAGCCAGGCAATTGCCTGACGCTGAATAACGATGGCAGTTTGCTACAGTCAGTAGAAGGACTGGTCATGCTGATTCGTGCGCAACAAGGGAAAAGCGCGTAATGATGTCGGCGTAGCGTTGCTGCGCCGGTTACGTTGACTCAACCGTTAAAGCGAGGCGCTATGAGCCTGACAATCACCCTCACCGGCACCGGCGGCGCACAACTGGTGCCGGTTTTTGGTTGCGACTGCGCAGCCTGCCGCCGTGCCCGTCAGAATGAAACCCATCGCCGTAAACCCTGTAGCGCCGTGGTGAAGTTTAACGACGCAGTGACCTTACTCGACGCCGGTATCCCCGATCTGATGGATACCTTTCCCGCCGGTCACTTTCAGCAGTTCCTGCTTACTCACTATCACATGGATCATGTGCAAGGGCTGTTTCCGTTGCGCTGGGGCGTAGGCGAGAAAATCCCGGTCTATGGCCCACCGGATGAACAGGGTTGCGACGATCTGTTTAAGCACCCCGGCCTGCTTGATTTCAGCCATACCGTTGAACCGTTTGTGGTGTTTGACCTGCAAGGTTTACAGGTGACGCCACTGCCGCTGAACCATTCGAAACTCACCTTTGGCTATTTGTTCGAATCGGCGCACAGCCGGGTGGCATGGCTGTCTGATACCGCCGGGTTACCGGACAAGACGTTAAAGTTTCTGCTCAATAATCATCCACAAGTGGTGGTGATAGATTGTTCTTATGAACCACGTGCGCAAACGCCAAAAAATCACAGCGATTTGAACACGGTTATCGCCCTGAATGAGGTGATTGGCTGTCCAAGAGTTATCCTAACGCATATCAGTCATGTCTTTGATCAATGGATGATGAAAAACCCGCTGCCGACGGGGGTTGAAGCAGGGTATGATGGCATGCGGATTGTGCTGGATTAGACCGCATAATACCGATATATTCGTCGCATCTTTTCCGGTGGAAGCGGAATAAGCAGACGCAGCCTGTAAAGAGGTCGTTTGAGGGATTAAGCGTACAGACTCGAAGCAAAAAAAAGTTGTTGCGCATAACGCAACGGGGTCTTACTTACCCGCGTGTGACCTGGCAGTTATTAGCACATCGCGGCTTTGACAGAGTATTGAGCTTGCCATGAATGTGCTTTTTATTTGTAGCCGAAACCAGTGGCGCAGCCCCACGGCTGAGCAGGTTTTTCGCCGCTACCCGGGGCTAAATGCCCGTTCCGCTGGCACGCAGCGCCAGGCGAGAAAAACCGTCTCCCCCGCCATTCTCTCCTGGGCGGATGTTATCTGCGTCATGGAAGAACATCACAAGAGCCGGATTCTGGAAGACTTCAGCCGCCTGGTGCAGCATAAACCGGTTTACGTGCTGGATATTCCTGACCATTACCACTTTATGGATCCGCAACTGATCGCGTTGCTGGAAGATGTTGTTCCGGCGCGTTTAGGTTTGCGCATCCCTGCGTAGCCGCGTTAGCGATAATCATCGTCTTCCAGCCTGCGCTGTTCATCTTCCAGTTGGCGCCGCTCGCGATCGAGCTGGCGCTGGCGGTCATCCAGTTGACGACGCCGATCCTCAAGCTGCTGATAACGGTCGTCGTACTGCCTGCGCTGATCGCGGCTTTGGTAGTCGTCATCGCGCCTGTCATCGCGGCTATCTGTGTTATACGCCTCGCCAATCGCCCGCTGGATATTACCAATCGCATCATCAATCACATCCGCGTGGGCAACCTGACCACTGAGTAAGAGAGCGCCGAGCACCAGCGCGTTCGCGTAACGTTTCATAAAGGCCAGCCTCAAATAGGGACGAGGCTTACGTTAATTCAGCCACCCGCGCGCCGAGTAGCGGAGGAATCTCAAATCCACTACGCCGCAATGCGCCGCAACGCCTGGGCGAGTTGTAGGCGGGTAAACGGTTTGCGCAACAGCTCAACATCCGGCAGCGCAGGGTTATGCGCCGGACGCAGATCCTGGCCGCTTATCAGCAACAGCGGCAGTTGCGGATAGTGCTGACGCGCAAGGTTAATCACTTCCGCCCCGCTTAACGTACCGGGCAACATCAGGTCACTAATCAGCGCGCCAATCTCCGGCGACGCACTCAGTAGTTGCAACGCCTGCTCGCCGCTTTCGGCCTCCAGCGTTAGATACCCCAGCTCATGCAGTTGTTCACACAGCGTCTGGCGCACATCCGCTTCATCTTCCAGCACCAGAATCAGCGTGTCGCGGGTATCACGCGTTTGCGCCAAATCGGGTTCGGGATGATTGACCACCTGCACCGCCGCGCGTGGCAGGTGCAAACGCACCGTGGTGCCCTGCCCTGGCGCGCTTTCGATCTCTACCCGCCCGCCGGACTGACGGACAAAACCGTAAACCATCGACAGCCCTAACCCACTGCCGCTGCCGGTCTGCTTGGTAGTGAAGAACGGTTCAAATACCTGTGCTTTCACCTCTTGCGACATCCCGCAGCCGTGATCCACCACTTCCAGCGCCACCATATCCTGCTTGCGCCCGTCGCTGCGGGTCACGCGCTGGTTCCAGGTGCGCACTTTGATAACGCCGCTCTCTCCTTCCATGGCATCGCGGGCGTTCATCACCAGGTTGATGATGGCGTTTTCCAGTTGTCCGACATCGATCCACGCGGGCCACGCCGGGTTCTGCGCCTCAATCTCCAGCGTCAATGTCGCCGGCAGGGAATGGCGCATCAGCTCGCCGAGGTTTTCCAGCAGCGGCTGCATCTCTACCGCGTGCGGATGCAGCGACTGCTTACGTGAAAACGCCAGCAGGCGCTGCGTGAGCAACGCCCCGCGCTCGGCGGCTTTCAGCGCCCGCGAAATACGTGGCGCATCCGGCGAACCGGGCGCGACCAGTTCGAGGCTGCCGATGATCACCGCCAGCAGGTTGTTAAAGTCGTGCGCCAGCCCACCGGTCAGTTGCCCGACCGCTTTCATCTTCTGGCTGTGCAGCAATGCGGCTTCCAGCCCTTTACGTTCGGTTCGGTCCAGCACCACGTTAACCATCCCGCGCCCTGGCACCGGGCTGAAGCGCAGCTCAATGGTGCGGTCATCCGCCAGCCGCAATTCTTGCGGTTTTGGCAGCGCCCGGGCGAGATTCTCCTGCACATGGTTGGGTAAATCACTTACCTGGTGCAGCAAACGCTGGTAATGCTGGCCGCGCTGAAGCGCATCGGCAGTTAACCCCAGCAGCAGCGGATATTGCGGGTTCCACACGACCAGACAGCCCTGGTTATCAAACAGGGCAAAGCCGTCGCGCATGGCGTGAAACGTGGTTTCCAGTTGCGTACTTTTCTCTTTCAGTAGCTTTGAGGTGTGCTCCAGCGAGGCGGTGTTGCGCGCGAAGACGTTAAACGCCCGCGCCAGTTCGCCCAGCTCATCACGCCGCTGCAAACCCGGTACGGAAACGTCCTTTTCACCGTGCGCCAGCCGCGACATCGCGCGCGAAATCGCAGTTAAATTAGATCCCAGGTTACGGTAGATATACCAACCGGCAAAGCCAGTGATCACCAGCGCCAGCAGGGCGAAAACGCTGATAAACGCAATGATGGAACGCATCTCCTGATGGCTCTGGGTGGTGCGCAGCTCAGAGGCGTTCGCCACTTCCGAGACATACTGGTTAATGTCGCTGTTGAGCAGCGCCACCAGCGCTTTGATGTGAAACATCGACCAGCTAATCGCCAGATCGCTCTCTTCCAGTTGCAGCGACAGCGGCTCCAGTTTGCGCAACTCGGCGCTGAAATCGGGCAGGATAAACGCCACCGTTGGGCTGGCGCTTTGCAGCGGTAATGTCGCCATCACTTCAGACAGTTGCTTGATGGTCGGGCGCGGGGAAGGCGTTTGAATAGCGGCGATGATGAGCCGGTCCATCTCTTCCAGCAGGCGGCTGTCGGGGATATTTCCCCCTTCCCGCGTATTTATCTCCTGTAAATGACGCAAATAACTTTGGCTCTGGTAGAGCGAGCTGAGCAGCGCATTACGCTCCAGGTGGCGGCGCTGTCCGCGTTGCAGCATCTCGGTGACGCTTTGCTGCAACTCATGACTGCGCCGTGTGATCTGCGCCACCAGTTGCGGCTCCAGTTGCGCAAGCGGCGCGTTCGCCAGTTGGTTTAGCGAGTGTTGTAGCGCACTTTGCGTTGCTTTCAGCCGCTCAGCTTCACCTTTGTACTCCAGCGCGCCGACCACCTGCGATAAACGCACCGCCGCCGTGGCAACGTTGGCGGTATCGCGCGCCAGGTTCATGCTGCCGGTCATATCGTCCAGCGTTTGCTGTTGCACCTGTTCCTGGATCTGGCTGGCATGGCGAAAGCCAAGTACCGCCACGCCACACACCATTAAGGTCACGGCCACCACTAACACATTGAAAAACAGCAACCGCCCACGGGCGCTGGAAAAGAACGGATTCGCGCGATACGGCATAGTGGCTCCATAAGAGGCTCAACGCGGGTATGGGCGTCACTATGACAAATATGAACAGCTTCTGACATTGTGCATTTACGAACGTGTGATGAAGTGCGGATATCGTCCTTCCGAGGAGCCTGACATGAGCACAACGCCCGTTCTGGAGATGCGCAACATTGCCAAAGCGTTTGGCAAGTTTTACGCGCTCAAAGGGGTGGACCTGACGGTCTGGCCCGGCGAGATCCACGCGCTAATGGGGGAAAACGGCGCGGGGAAAAGCACGTTAATGAAAATTCTTGCCGGGGCGTACAGCGCCACCAGCGGCGAGATCCTGATTGACGGCCAGCCTTACAGTATCAAAGGCCCGAAAGACGCGCTGGCGGCGGGCATCACCTTGATTTACCAGGAGATGCAGCTCGCGCCCAATCTTACCGTCGCCGAAAACATCTTTCTCGGCAGCGAAATCGCCCGTGGCGGGCTGGTGCAGCGCAAAGAGATGGCCGCGCAAGCCCAGGCGGTGATCGATCGCCTTGGCGCCAATTTCAAAGCCACCGACCGGGTGATGACGTTAACCATCGCCGAACAACAGCAGGTGGAGATCGCCCGCGCATTGCACCGCAACAGCCGCATTCTGGTAATGGACGAACCCACCGCCGCCCTCTCCTCGCGTGAAACTCACCGCCTGTTCGAACTGATCCTGCGCCTGCGCGATCAAGGCATGGCGATTATCTACATCAGCCACCGCATGGCGGAAGTGTATGAGCTTTCCGATCGCGTCAGCGTGCTGCGCGACGGGCAATACGTCGGCAGCCTGACCCGCGACAAACTGAACGCCTCCGAGCTGGTGCGCATGATGGTCGGGCGACCACTCAGCGATCTGTTTAACAAAGAGCGCGATATTCCGCTCGGCAGCCCACGTCTGAGCATTCACCACCTGACGGATAACGAAAAGATCCAGCCGGTTAGCTTGCATGTCCGCGCCGGGGAGATCGTCGGTCTCGCCGGGCTGGTTGGTGCGGGGCGATCGGAACTGGCGCAGTTGATCTTCGGCGTGCGTAAAGCCACCGGCGGCATGATCGAAGTGGATGGCGAACCGGTGGTGATCCACTCCCCGCGCGCCGCCATTGATTTGGGCATCGGTTTTTTGACCGAAAACCGCAAAGAGCAAGGGCTGTTTCTCGAACTGGCGGCGCAGGAGAACATCACCATGGCGACGCTTGAGCGCGACGCCGCCTGGGGAATGCTCGATCGCAAAAAAGCGCAGTCGATCTCCGATGATGCCATCAAACTGCTCAATATCCGCGTACCGCACGCGCAAGTACGGGCGGGCGGGCTTTCCGGCGGCAACCAACAGAAACTGCTGATCTCGCGCTGGGTGGCGATTGGCCCCCGCATTTTGATCCTCGACGAGCCAACGCGCGGCGTCGATGTCGGCGCGAAAAGCGAGATCTACCGGATCATGAACCAGATGGCGCGCAAAGGCGTGGCGATCCTGATGATCTCCAGTGAGTTACCGGAAGTGGTCGGCATGAGCGATCGCGTGTATGTGATGCGCGAAGGCGAGATTGCCGGTGAGTTACTCAACGGCGACATCACCCAGGAAAACATCATGACGCTGGCGACCGGCGTTAACGAATCCCTACATCCGGCGGTACACCATGACTGATTACAAAGAAAATACAGCCACCGAGGTCGCCAAATCGGCCTCCGCCAAAAAAATGTTAATGGGCGATCTGATGCAAACGGTCGGCATTCTGCCGATTTTGATCCTCATCGTCGCCGTGTTTGGCTTTATCGCGCCGAACTTCTTTACCGAAAGCAATTTGCTGAATATCACCCGCCAGGCGTCGATCAACATCGTGCTGGCAGCAGGGATGACCTTCATCATTCTGACCGGCGGCATTGACCTGTCTGTCGGGTCGATCCTTGGTACTACAGCAGTGGCAGCAATGGTGGTGTCGTTGACACCGGAGCTCGCCATGCTGTCGGTGCCGGCGGCGCTGATGCTTGGCCTGGTGCTGGGGCTGTTTAACGGCGCGCTGGTGGCGTTCGCCGGGTTGCCGCCGTTTATCGTCACGCTCGGCACTTACACCGCGCTGCGCGGTGCGGCCTATCTGCTGGCTGACGGCACCACAGTGATTAACTCCGACATCAGTTTTGAGTGGATCGGCAATAACTATCTTGGCCCGGTGCCGTGGCTGGTGGTAATCGCGCTGGCGGTGATTGTGGTGTGCTGGTTTATCCTGCGCCGCACCACGCTTGGCGTACATATTTACGCAGTGGGCGGCAATATGCAGGCCGCACGCCTGACCGGCATCAAAGTGTGGCTGGTGTTGCTGTTCGTCTATGGCATGAGCGGGTTGCTTTCCGGTCTTGGCGGGGTGATGAGCGCCTCGCGTTTGTACAGCGCCAACGGCAACCTCGGCATGGGCTATGAGCTGGATGCCATCGCGGCGGTGATCCTCGGCGGTACCAGCTTTGTCGGCGGTATTGGCACCATCACCGGTACGCTGGTGGGGGCGCTGATTATCGCCACCTTAAACAATGGGATGACGCTGATGGGCGTCTCCTACTTCTGGCAATTGGTGATCAAAGGGGCGGTGATCATCATAGCGGTGCTGATCGACAAATACCGTACCCGGCATCATCAGGCAGCATAACAATACCCTACAAAACAGTAACATAAGCGAGGATTACAGCATGCGTCTTAAACCTCTTATCACTGCGCTCTGCGCGGGTGCTCTGCTGGCCAGCGCCCCGTTCGCGCAGGCCAAAGAACTGAAGTCCATCGGCGTGACGGTGGGCGATCTGGCCAACCCCTTCTTCGTGCAAATCACCAAGGGCGCGGAGCTGGAAGCGCGCAAACTGGCGGGCGATAAGGTCAAAGTGACGCTGGTTTCCAGCGGCTACGACCTCGGTCAGCAAGTGGCGCAGATTGACAACTTTATCGCCGCCAAAGTCGACATGATCATCCTCAACGCCGCAGATTCCAAAGGCATCGGCCCGGCGGTGAAACGGGCAAAAGACGCCGGGATCGTCGTCGTGGCGGTTGACGTAGCGGCGGAAGGCGCTGACGCCACCATTACCTCCGATAACACCCAGGCGGGTGAAATGGCGTGTAAATACATCACCGAGCGTCTGAAAGGCAAAGGCAATGTGGTGATCATCAACGGGCCGCCGGTTTCCGCCGTACAGAACCGTGTCGAAGGTTGCCAGACCGAGTTTAAACGCCACCCGGACATCAAGGTGCTTTCCGATAACCAGAACGCCAAAGGCAGCCGTGAAGGCGGGCTGGAAGTGATGACCTCACTGCTTGCCGCTAACCCGAAAATCGACGGCGTATTTGCGATTAACGATCCGACGGCGATCGGTGCCGATCTGGCTGCTAAACAGGCGCAACGCAACGAGTTCTTTATTGTTGGCGTCGACGGCAGCCCGGACGGTGAAGAGGCGCTGAAACGTAAGAACTCGCTGTTTGTCGCCACCCCGGCGCAGGATCCCCAAGTGATGGCCGCCCGCGCGGTGGAAATTGGTTATGACATCCTGCAAGGCAAACCCGCGCCGAAAGCGCCGGTGCTGATCCCGGTGACCATGATCGATAAACAGAATGTCGGCAGTTACAAAGGCTGGACGGTGAAATAACGGTTTATCCCTCTCCCGCAAGGGAGAGGGAGTGCCAACACAGGGGATACCATGAAACGCTCCGACATTAATGAGATTCTCGGCCATACACGACAGTTCTTCTCGATGCACGATGTGCATCTGCCTCCTTTTGCCAGTTTTCCACCAACCAAATGGCAACAGCTGGACAGAGAGGCCTGGCGCGAAGTGTTCGATCTGAAGTTAGGCTGGGATGTCACCGCCTTCGGCAGTTCGAATTTCTACGCCCAGGGGCTGACGCTGTTTACGCTGCGCAACGGCTCGCCCAACGGCGCGCCCTATGAAAAATGTTATGCGGAAAAGATCATGCATGTGCGCGACGCACAGGTGACACCGATGCATTTTCACTGGCGCAAGCGCGAGGACATCATTAATCGCGGCGGCGGTAATTTAATTATTGAACTGTGGAACGCCGGAGCGAATGACGAGACGCTCAACACCGACGTTACCGTGGTCATTGATGGCTGCATTCAGACACACGCGGCGGGCAGCCAGCTGCGCCTCTCACCAGGGGAAAGTATTTGCCTGCCACCGGGGCTGTATCACAGCTTCTGGGGTGAACCCGGCTTCGGCGATGTGCTGGTCGGGGAAGTGTCGTCGGTAAACGATGACGAGCATGACAACCACTTCCTGAATGCCATGGATCGCTACAACAACATTCTGGAAGACGAACCGGCGCTGCTGGTGCTGTGCAACGAGTATCATCTGTTTCTGAGCTAAAGGAGTTTGCTATGCCGCTGATTTCTCTTGCCGAAGGCCTGGCCCACGCCCGCGAACATCACTACGCCCTGGGCGCGTTCAACGTGCTCGACTCCCACTTTCTACGCGCCCTGTTCGCCGCCGCGAAACAGGAGCGCTCGCCGTTTATCATCAACATCGCCGAAGTGCATTTTAAGTACATCTCGCTGGACTCGCTGGTCGAAGCGGTGAAATTCGAGGCCGCCCGCAGTGACATTCCGGTGGTCTTAAATCTCGACCACGGGCTGCACTTTGAATCCGTGGTGCGCGCGCTGCGGCTCGGCTTTAGTTCGGTGATGTTCGATGGCTCCACGCTGGAGTACGAAGAGAATATTCGCCAGACGCGGGAAGTGGTGAAGATGTGCCACGCGGTGGGCGTTTCCGTTGAAGCCGAGCTGGGCGCGGTGGGCGGCGATGAAGGCGGTGCGTTGTACGGTCACGCCGATGAAGCCTGTTTCACCGATCCGGCGCTGGCGCGGGATTTTGTGGATCGTACCGGCATCGATACGCTGGCGGTCGCCATTGGTAACGCGCACGGCAAGTACAAAGGCGAGCCGAAACTCGATTTCGAACGTCTGGACGCCATTCGCCAGCAAACCGGCCTGCCGCTGGTGCTGCACGGCGGTTCCGGCATCAGCGATGACGATTTCCGCCGCGCCATCTCGCTCGGCATTCATAAGATCAACTTCTACACCGGCATGTCGCAAGCCGCACTGGGCGCCATTGAGCAGCGCATGGGCAACCGCCAGCCGCTGTATGATGAGTTCGCGCAGTTATTGCTCAGTGTTGAAGAAGCCATTACCGATACCGTCGCCGGGCAGATGCGCATCTTTGGCAGCGCGGGGCAACTGTGATGGAACGTAAAGGGGTTATCGCCGCCGGAAATATGCTGGTCGATCATGTCCACCAGATTGTGCAGTGGCCGGAGCGCGGCTGGCTGGCGGAAATCACCCACAGCGAGCGCTCCACCGGCGGTGCGCCGCTGAATGTCCTGCTGACGCTGGCGAAAATGCACGTTGGCCTGCCGCTACAGGCGGTCGGGCTGGTGGGCGAAGACAGCGACGGCGATTATATTCTGGCGATGCTGGAGCAGTATCACGTCAACCGCCAGCATGTACAGCGCACCACGTCGGCACCGACGTCCATGTCGCAGGTGATGACCGATCCTTCCGGGCAGCGCACCTTTTTCCACTCGCCCGGAGCCAATCGTCTGCTGGATCTGCCCGCCTTTGACGGGCTGGATGGCAGCATGAAGATTTTCCATCTCGGTTATTTACTGCTGCTCGACAGCCTGGATAAACCCGATGAGGAATTTGGCACCCGCAGCGCACGCCTGCTGGCGCAAATGCGCGAACAGGGCTTTGAAACCTCGCTCGATTTAGTGTCGCGCAAAGGCGATCCGCGCTATCAACCGCTGGTGCTGCCCTGCTTGCCGCATCTTGATTATCTGGTGATCAACGAACTGGAAGCGGGCGAGTTCAGCGGACTGGCAATGCGCACTGCCGACGATGGGCCGCATATCGACAATATCGCTCTCGCCGCAGCAAAACTGCTGGCGGCGGGCGTAAAACAGCGGGTGGTGATCCACTGCCCGGAAGGTGCCTGGGGTGAAGCACCCGGCGAAGCGGGCAGCTGGGTACCTTCGCGGATGCTGAGCCAGGCCGAAATTATTGGCAGCGTGGGGGCGGGAGACGCCTTTTGCGCCGGTTTTTTATATGGCTGCCACGAAAGCTGGCCGCTGCAAAAAAGCATTTTGCTGGCGCATGCCTGCGCCCGCGCCAGCCTGCTGTGCGCCAACGCCATTGACGGCGCGAAAACGCTGGACGCGTTATTACAAGAGTGCTGAGGCTCAGGCGGCTTTATCACCGTGAGAAACGTCTGCGGCAAACACGTAACCAAGCCCGCGCAAGGTTTTGATCAACGCGGGTTGGTGAGGATTGGTTTCGATTTTGCGGCGCAGGCGCATAATCAACACGTCAATGGTGCGATCAAACACATCGACGCTTTCGCTGTGCGTTAGCTCCAGCAACTGTTCGCGATTCAGTACCCGACGCGCGTTTTGCACCAGCGCCAGCAATAAGCTGTACTCCCCTTGCGTCAACGCCACGCTCTGCTGCTGCGGGTTAAACAGCTCACAGCGCTCAGGATCGAGATGCCAGCCGTTAAAGACAAACCCCGGCGTTTTTATCGCAGTGGCTTCCGCCGCCAGTACACCGGTACGCCGTAATACCGCTTTGACGCGCGCGACCAGCACACGCGCGTTAAAAGGTTTGCCAATGTAGTCATCGGCGCCCATTTCCAGGCCGACCACCACATCCGATTCGCTGCCCAGCCCGGTCAGCATCACCACCGGCAGCGACGGGCGCAGTTTTTGCAACTGCTGTAATACCTGCAAGCCATTGATATCCGGCAACATCATATCCAACAGCACCAGCGCGATATCCGCATGCTGCGCACAAAGGTTTACCGCATCACGCCCGTTATGGCAGGCGTAGACCGTAAAGACGTGCTCGTTGAGCACATCTTCCAGCAGTGAACACACCGCCGTATCGTCATCCACAACCAGAATCGCAGGTTTCATTATCCGCTTCCGCCAGGCTTTATTTGCTCATTCTGGCTCATTCTGTTGGCTGCGATTGATAAATGCAGCGACTAAATGCCGGATTTTTAACCGGGGTCACATCCCCCTGGCCTTTCGACACGTCACTTTTGACGATGACCTGCGTTTCGTCAGTATTTTGACCAAATATCCGCCGTAATATCAGTGAATACCCCCAGCAACACTGTGGCATAGAAGATGCATAATCGGGGGCGATATTCTTAACTGGAGCGAAAGTGATGAAAAAAGTCGTCACGGTTTGCCCGTATTGCGCCTCAGGTTGCAAGATTCACCTGGTGGTCGATAACGGCAAAATCGTTCGGGCGGAGGCTGCGCAGGGCAAGACCAATCAGGGCACGCTCTGCCTGAAGGGTTATTACGGCTGGGATTTTATTAACGATACCCAGATTCTGACACCTCGCCTGAAAACCCCGATGATCCGTCGCCAGCGCGGCGGCAAACTGGAGTCGGTATCCTGGGATGAAGCGCTCGATTATGTCGCCGGTCGTCTGAGCGCCATCAAAGAGAAGTACGGTCCGGATGCAATCCAGACCACCGGCTCTTCCCGCGGTACGGGTAATGAAACCAACTACATAATGCAAAAATTCGCGCGCGCCGTTATTGGTACCAATAACGTCGACTGCTGCGCTCGCGTCTGACACGGCCCATCGGTTGCAGGTCTGCACCAGTCGGTCGGTAATGGCGCGATGAGTAATGCCATTAATGAAATTGATAACACAGATTTAGTGTTTATCTTTGGTTACAACCCGGCGGATTCTCACCCGATCGTCGCTAATCATGTGATTCGCGCGAAACAAAACGGGGCGAAAATCATCGTCTGCGATCCGCGCAAAATCGAAACCGCGCGCATTGCTGATATGCACGTTGCATTGAAAAACGGGTCGAACATCGCCCTGCTCAACGCAATGGGGCATGTCATTATTGAGGAAAAGCTGTACGACGAAGCGTTTGTCGCCAATCGTACCGAAGGGTTTGAAGAGTACCGGAAAATCGTTGAAGGCTATACGCCGGAATCGGTCGAGGAGATCACAGGCGTCACTGCGCAGGAGATCCGCCAGGCCGCCCGTATGTATGCCGGTGCGAAAACCGCTGCCATTCTGTGGGGCATGGGCGTGACCCAGTTCTACCAGGGGGTGGAAACCGTGCGTTCGCTGACCAGCCTCGCGATGCTGACGGGCAACCTCGGCAAAGCGCACGTTGGGGTGAACCCGGTGCGTGGTCAGAACAACGTGCAGGGTGCCTGCGATATGGGCGCGTTACCGGATACCTACCCTGGTTACCAGTACGTGAAAGAGGAGGCGCACCGCGAGAAATTCGCCAAAGCCTGGGGCGTTGAAAGCCTGCCTGCGCATACCGGTTATCGCATCAGCGAACTGCCGCACCGCGTTGAGCATGGCGAAGTCCGCGCCGCCTACATCATGGGCGAAGATCCGCTTCAGACCGATGCCGAGCTTTCAGCGGTACGTAAGGCGTTTGAAGGGCTGGAACTGGTCATTGTGCAGGACATTTTCATGACCAAAACCGCAGCCGCGGCGGACGTCATCCTGCCGTCGACCTCCTGGGGTGAGCACGAAGGTGTGTATACCGCAGCGGATCGCGGCTTCCAGCGCTTCTTTAAAGCGGTGGAACCGAAGTGGGATCTGAAAACGGACTGGCAAATCATCAGCGAGATTGCCACCCGGATGGGCTATCCGATGCATTACAACAACACGCAGGAAATCTGGGATGAATTGCGTCATCTCTGCCCGGACTTCTACGGCGCCACCTACGAAAAAATGGGTGAGCTGGGCTACATTCAGTGGCCGTGTCGTGACACGTCGGATGCCGATCAAGGCACGTCGTATCTGTTCAAAGAAAAATTCGACACGCCGAATGGGCTGGCGAAGTTCTTCACCTGCGACTGGGTCGCGCCAATGGATAAACTCAACGAGGAGTATCCAATGGTGCTTTCCACCGTGCGTGAAGTGGGTCACTACTCCTGCCGTTCAATGACCGGTAACTGCGCCGCGCTCGCCGCGCTGGCGGATGAACCGGGTTATGCGCAAATCAACACGGCCGACGCTGCAAGGCTGGGCATTGAAGATGAAGCGCTGGTGTGGGTGAACTCGCGCAAAGGCAAAATCATTACGCGTGCGCAGGTCAGCGAGCGTCCTAATAAAGGCGCGGTATATATGACCTACCAGTGGTGGATTGGTGCCTGTAACGAGCTGGTGACGGAAAACCTCAGCCCGATTACCAAAACGCCGGAGTACAAATACTGCGCCGTGCGCGTGGAGCCGATCGCCGATCAGCGCGCCGCCGAGCAGTATGTAATAGATGAGTACAACAAACTGAAGACTCGCCTGCGCGAAAGCGCAATGGGTTAAGCGGTTAATGCGGGGTGTTCATCACCCCGCATTTTTTCAGATCTCTTTGGTAAAACAGCCAAACCAGAAGCCATTTTCGCGTTCGAACTTTTCATCGCCGAAAGCGCGAGTATGCTCGGAAACCACATCCAGACAGCAAACAGACAACCCCGCCAGATAGCGTTTCAGCTCATCCGCCGAATAGGCTTTTTCAATCATGTTGTCGAACTTACGTTTAAACAAGCCCGGCTCATCCAGCGTTACATCGACGACTTTATCGTTAACTACCGCCTGGTTACTGACTGCGAGGAAAAAATAAGCACCGCCCGGTTTCAGCAGCCTGACTACGTTGCTGAAATAAGCGACTCGTACCGCTTCATCGGGAATAAAGGTGATGGCGGACATAATATCGAAAATGCAATCAAAATGAGCATTCGGAAAGGGTAAATCCCCCGCCGCGTTGGCCTTGATAAGTTGTACAATACCTTTTTGTTGATAATCGCTTAGCAGCTCGGCTGTTTTATTAATTGCGACATCGGTCTGATCAATACCAACATAATTATCAGAAAAACCATGTGTAATCAGGTAATGAAGGTTGCGGCCAAATCCACAGCCAATTTCAAGCGTATTGACGGTAGTCGAGTCAGTTTGTATATATTCCAGACTTTCGTAAATTCGTCTTATTGCGTAACTGGGTGTGGTGCGCACACTTTGATCCGCCGATTTTTTATGTAACTCTTCCCATTTATTTTTATTTTGCTGGCTGCGCTTATTTGATGCAAAGGTATCCATGGAATTCACCGTATTTCATGATCGTGGCAATTTGTTTAAACCCGACTTCCGCAAGGATTTTTCTATTTTCCCGCTCGGTGCAAGGCCGCATCACTCCTTCGAGGCTAAATTTCTTAGCGATAATCTCATCAATTGAAAAGCCTCGTGATAGCTTAAATTTCAGATAACAAGACTCTATCATTTCATTTATTTTAGAGTCGTCAATAACCTCTTTTTCAAAAATAATCAGCGCGCCTCCAGGAATTAATGCGTCGTATAATTTTTCATACGCGATTATGCGCTTAGTCAGGGGGATAAATTGCAAGCAGTAATAAGAGGCGATAAAGTCGCACGCTTCCATATCGATATTTTCAATGGTGTCATGCACATATTCAATGGGTAAACTACCGGTTCTTTTTTTTGCCTGCGCGATCATATTCTGCACCGGCTCAACGCCAATAAACCGTGTCGCTGTTTTTTGACTATGACGGGTATAGATTTTATGAATCAGTGCGCCGGTGGAGCAGCCGATTTCATAAAACACGGAACCTTCTTTAATAAAGAAATCGCTTAAAAAACCAATAAGCTCATGCCCCTCCTGATAAACTGGCACCGACATTTGCACATGTTCATCAAAATGGCTGGCGACATCGTTATCAAAAGACCATTGTTTTCCGGTTGATATCGAAATACTGTTACCCACTTCCATGTTAATACTCCCGATTAAGAAGAAAGAGTGAAAGGACAATCAGGCATCCGCCGATAATAAGTTGGATGGAGAGACCATCATGCAAGGTGAAAATAGAAAAGATCGTTGAAAAGAGAGGAACCAGAAACAGAAAACCGCTGGCAAGGGTTGCGCCGCCCTGCCGTAGTGCTGAAAACCATAAACCGAACGAGCCAACGCTGGCCGGTAAAATAAGCCAAATAAACCACACCCAGCCCCAGGTTTGTAAATCGCCGATATCATATTTTTCATGTCTTATCCAGGCGATGATCAACATAAACAGCGCGCCGAGAAAAAGCTGCCAGCCGGTAAATACCCAGCTATCTTTATCAAAAACAAATCGCTTACTCACGACCGTGCATACCGCCCAGCATATCGATCCTAAAAACGCATAAAATAAACCGGTTCCGCCTTTAACGCTCTCAAGCCCCAGGCAAACAATGACACCCGCAACACCGATGACCAGTGAGATAATTTTTCGCTTGTTTAATTTATCGTGCAGTAAATAATGCGCCAATATCGCAAGCCATAGTGGATTGGTAAAAAGAATAATAGAAGACATGGATGAGGTAACGCTCTCCAGCGCCAGATTGAGAAAACCCATTGTCCCTGTCGTTTGCAACGCACCGACGACCGCAGTTAAAAGCAGCCCCTTCGCGACAGAACCTTCACTGGTCGGGATGATAGCCTGAATGCCACGGGTAAATATGGGAATTAATAGCATAAAAAGCCCGGCCGCCATAAACCGCCAACCGCCCATTAAAAATGGCGGCATGTTTTCATAAGAGATTAAGTATTTCCCGGTTGGAAAAGAAGACCCCATACAGAGGGTCGCAATAACGACTTTTATCAGAAAGTTCATATTTCTCGTGGTCACACCGCTTTCCTTTTATCAATATAGCCAATGGCAAACAATAAAACGGATGAAAGAGCAATAACGAGCATGGAGAGAAAGACATAATCCAGCTGCCTGAAAAAAGCAGCAGCGGTAAACAGATACTGAATAATAACCAGCGCCAGCAGAAGTTTTCGGATAAATGCATCTCCATGCCGAACAGAAAAAAGAATACCTAAAGGTGCAAAAATAATGACCACCGGAATCGTTGCACTAAGATATTTTAACGTCTGCATATTCACATTACCGGCACTGATATTTAACGCTGTCGCAAAGATGGATATCAATGCCATCACAATAACCGCAGAAGGTGTTGCCACAGATTCGGTGCGGGAGAACATTAAAATCAAAACACAAAAAAAGACCACATCGATGCCATTACCAATCCATGACGTTACAATCCCCCCCGCAAAGCAAATAGCGATAAATAGCAGTAATCGCCAGCCTCTCGCGTGGGTAATTCCAACAGTCTGCGAAATGTTTTTTTTCCTTCGGACGACAAAAATCGCTGCGCCAAAAGCAAGCCAGAATGAGGAGAAAAAAACTTTTAAACCTGCGGATGAAAAGGGATTGGGAATATAAAATAGCGCCAGCAGATAGCCCCAAAAGCTGGTTATTACACACCAGGTTATCAGAAATTTATCCACCGGTATCTTGCGGGTAAATATCGCTAAAGAAGACGCCGTCATGCCAAACGATTGCATAGCAAGGCAAAAAACAGCGGCCTCTTTCGCGGGGATCTGCTTGATAAATGTCAGTACCGGAAACGCCACCACACCACCGCCGACCGGTGTGGCACTGCCGACAAATGCGCCGACCATCATGGCGAGACTTAAAATATAATTCTCAGCAATACTAACAAAGCCAGTAATATAAACCGTCAATAAAAGCCATAAAATTAAAGCAAAAAATCTGAAAAAGAGGAGGGGGTCCTTATATAGAGGTCGTTGTAAGAACATTATGACTGCCTTGTCTGTTCTGAATTGCGGTATTCTTTACGAACAAACACATAAATGTTTAATTCTTTAATGAACTATGAACGTCATGACAGAGCAACTTCCTAATTTTAGTCGATTGGCTTGTTTATTAGCAGATGCGAGCCGGGCAAGAATGCTCTGCGCGTTAATGGATAATAACCGGCTCACCGCATCGCAATTAGCTATCACCGCCGGGCTTTCCCCTCAATCGACGAGTAATCATCTGGCGAAACTCATCCATTGCCGCGTCGTTGCCTTTGATAAAATTGGCCGCAACCGTTATTACCGGCTTTATAACTCGCTGATTGCCCAGGCGATAGAATCAATGATGGTCGCCACCTATGCTGATAGCAATTTTCAGGAACGCATCAAACCCAGCGGGTTCAAGAAAATGTGTTATGCCAGAACCTGCTACGACCATATTGCCGGACATGTCGGCGTGACCATCTACGAGCACCTTTGCCAACAAAAAGTGCTCGAGGCCGCGGAGGGAAACCTTGCCATTAGCGCCGCTGGCGATACGTGGTTCAGCACACACTTAGGCATTGATACTCACGCCCTTAGCCATTCACGCCGGGCGCTGGTGATCCCCTGCATGGACTGGAGCGAACAGAGTTACCATCTTTCGGGAGAGCTCGGCGCGCATCTCTTTAATGCGCTGCTCAGGAAGCGTTTTATCATCAAAACCAATGAGGCACGTATTTTGACCGTCACCCCTGCCGGGAAAGCGTTTTTGCAACGCAGCCTGGGTATTCATAACATTGATGATGAGTGATGTGCCGTCTGTCGGCCCTCACCGCCTGCGCCAGCCCGTCGCGAAATACCTTCACCGCCGGGCGCACAGGAGAAGCTGCATATGACCGATCACGTTTTGTCCCTGCGCATAACGCACAATGATCCCGCCCTGCCCGCCCGTTACCATCCATGTTGAAACCCTGCTGAGCATCCGGCCGGATACATATAGAGGTGGCGTGATGGGATGTTCGATCAGAGCGTTAATGAGCGAGCGGCGTCGTTTGACAGGCAAGGCGGGTAAGCCCGCCTGATGTAAAAATCCCTCCATGAAGGAGGGATTGAGAAGGTTACTGGTCGGCGGTCTTATCAAATTTGCCCAACATTTCGCGCTCGTAAGCGCGCGCTTTTTTGCGGTCAAACTTGTGCTCCCACTTGGCGATCACCAGCACCGCCAGCGCATTCCCCACCACATTCAGCGCGGTACGTGCCATATCGAGGATACGGTCAACACCAGCGATAAACGCCAGGCCTTCCAGCGGAATACCGACGCTACCCAGCGTTGCCAGCAGTACCACGAAGGAGACACCCGGCACACCCGCAATACCTTTCGAGGTGACCATCAGCGTCAGCACGAGGATGATTTCCTGCCACAGCGACAGGTCAATGCCATACAGCTGAGCAATAAAGATCGCCGCAATACTCTGGTACAGCGTCGAACCATCAAGGTTAAAGGAGTAACCGGTCGGCACCACGAAACTGGTGATCGACGCCGGCGCGCCATAGGCTTCCATTTTCTCGATAATGCGCGGCAGCACGCTTTCCGAGCTGGCGGTGGAGTACGCCAGGATCAGCTCATCTTTCAGGATGCGGATCAAAATCCAGATGCTCAGACCGCACACCCGCGCCACAATGCCCAGTACTACCAGCGCAAAGAACAGAATGGCGAAATAGACCAGGATAACCAGCTTTGCCAGCGGCCACAGCGAAGCGAAACCAAAGTTCGCCACCGTTACTGAGATCAGCGCAAACACGCCGACCGGCGCATAACGCATCACCATATGGGTGACTTTAAACATGGTTTCGGAAATAGAACGGAACACGGTGACCAGCGGCTCGCGGTGCGAAGCTGGCAGGGAAGAGAGCCCCAGACCAAACAGCACTGAGAAGAAGATGATCGGCAGCATATCGCCCTTCGCCATCGACGCGATGATATTGGTCGGCACCAACGATAAAATCGTCCCCATCAGGCCGTGGGCGTGGCTTTGCACATCCGCGGTGGTGCTTTGGTATTTCGAAATATCCACCGTCGCCAGCTGCGACATATCAATTCCCGCGCCTGGCTGGAACACATTCGCCATCGTGATGCCGAGAATAATCGCCACCGTAGTGATCACTTCGAAATAGATGATGGTCTTCGCGCCGATACGGCCAAGCTGTTTCGCGTCGCCAACGCCTGCAATGCCGACAATCAGCGTCGAGATAACAATCGGCACGACAATCATTTTGATCAAATGGATAAAGATATCGCCCGCCGGAGACAGGAGATTCGCAATCAGCCATTCGCGGCTGTCGCTGTGGTAGTGCAGATAACTACCCAGAAGAATACCCAGCACAAGGGCTAGCAGAATCTGCCAGGCCAGGCTGATTTTCATGTTTTTCATAACTACAGACATCCTCAATGAAGCGCCATTCCAGGCAAGGAACGACACATACTGAAAGGGTATGATTAGCGTCGCACAGTATTGTGGGGTTTTTTAACGCGCATTATCAGTATCATTTGCAGGGTGTAACGCGCAACCCTATACCGGGAGGGGGTTTGACTGAATTTTTACTCAAAAACCGTCTTTTATTTCAGTTATGACAAATAACTCTTTGTTATGAAAAACTTTTCACTATCGGCAAATCCAATATTTACCATCGGAAATTATTGTGGGTAATTCGTTTATTTGCGCATTTTTTAATCACGAAAAATGTCTCATAAGCCAATTTCTAACGTTATTTCGTCTGCGATTCCTTGTTAATGCAGTGAATAATTCATCATCGTAACCATTACCACCCTACTGATTACATAATGGATTTTCATAGGCTTGCAACAGCCTGCTTTTTTACGCCGGTAGTAAGCGTAATCGAATTGTCACCTTCCATAACTTGCTGTTATGAAGCGTCTTTCTTACCGTTCCACCTTTTTGCGTTCTTTCGCGCGCCAGCACATTTATTTTGCTCGCTTTTTGCACAATTCATTTAATGCGTGATCTATCGCGCAAATAGTAAACAAAGCTGGCAAAGGCCCTACAATTAACGTTCTTGTGACATATTATTAACATCTTACAAGGAGAGCAATCGCCATGAGCCAAATACATAAACACGATATTCCCGCCAATATTGCGGAACGTTGCCTGATAAATCCGGAGCAGTATGAGGCCAAATACCAGCAATCGGTAACTGACCCTGACACATTCTGGGGCGAGCAAGGCAAAATCCTCGACTGGATCAAGCCTTATAAGAAGGTGAAAAACACCTCCTTCGCGCCAGGCAATATTTCCATTAAATGGTATGAAGACGGCACGCTGAACCTGGCGGCCAACTGCCTCGACCGCCACCTCGCCGAACGCGGCGATCAAACGGCCATTATCTGGGAAGGTGATGACGCCAGCCAGAGCAAACTCATCACCTACCGTGAACTGCACCGCGATGTCTGCCGCTTCGCCAATGTGCTGGTGTCGCTCGGTATTAAGAAAGGCGATGTCGTCGCCATCTATATGCCGATGGTGCCGGAAGCCGCTGTGGCAATGCTCGCCTGTGCGCGTATTGGCGCGGTGCATTCGGTCATTTTCGGTGGCTTCTCGCCGGAAGCGGTCGCCGGACGCATTATTGACTCCAGCTCACGGCTGGTGATCACCGCCGATGAAGGCGTGCGTGCCGGGCGCAACATTCCGCTGAAGAAAAACGTTGATGACGCGCTGAAAAACCCGAACGTCAGCAGCGTCGAGCATGTCGTGGTGTTCAAACGCACCGGCGGCAACATCGACTGGCATGAAGGGCGCGATCTGTGGTGGAACGAGCTGACCGACAAGGCCAGCGACCAGCACCAGCCGGTAGAAGTGAATGCAGAAGACCCGCTGTTTATCCTTTATACCTCCGGCTCCACCGGGAAACCGAAAGGCGTGCTGCACACCACCGGCGGCTACCTGGTCTATGCCGCGTCAACCTTTAAATATGTCTTCGATTATCACCAGGGCGATGTCTACTGGTGTACTGCCGACGTCGGTTGGGTGACCGGGCACAGTTACCTGCTGTACGGGCCGCTGGCCTGCGGCGCCATCACGCTGATGTTTGAGGGCGTGCCGAACTGGCCGACCCCGGCGCGCATGAGCCAGGTGGTGGACAAACATAACGTGAATATCCTCTATACCGCGCCAACCGCCATTCGCGCGCTGATGGCGGAAGGGGATAAAGCGATTGACGGCACCAGCCGGTCTTCGCTGCGGATCCTCGGCTCCGTCGGCGAGCCGATTAACCCGGAAGCCTGGGAGTGGTACTGGTCAAAAATCGGTAACGGTAAATGCCCGGTCATGGATACCTGGTGGCAGACGGAAACCGGCGGCTTTATGATCACCCCGCTTCCCGGCGCAACCCAGTTGAAAGCCGGTTCCGCCACGCGCCCGTTCTTCGGCGTGCAGCCTGCGCTGGTGGATAACGAAGGTAACGCGCTCGATGGCGCGACCGAGGGCAACCTGGTGATCACCGACTCCTGGCCGGGCCAGGCGCGGACGCTGTTTGGCGATCACGAACGCTTTGAGCAGACCTATTTTTCCACCTTCAAAAATATGTACTTCAGCGGTGACGGGGCGCGTCGTGACGAAGATGGCTACTACTGGATCACCGGTCGCGTGGATGACGTGCTGAACGTCTCCGGTCACCGTCTGGGAACGGCAGAGATCGAATCGGCGCTGGTATCACACCCGAAAATCGCCGAAGCGGCGGTCGTCGGCATTCCACACAACATTAAAGGCCAGGCCATTTACGCTTACGTCACGCTCAACCACGGTGAGGAACCGTCGCCGGAGCTGTACACCGAAGTGCGAAATTGGGTGCGTAAAGAGATTGGCCCGCTGGCGACGCCGGACGTGCTGCACTGGACAGACTCACTGCCAAAAACCCGCTCCGGCAAAATCATGCGCCGTATTCTGCGCAAAATCGCCGCTGGCGATACCAGCAATCTCGGCGATACCTCAACGCTCGCCGATCCTGGCGTAGTGGAAAAACTGCTCGAAGAGAAGCAGGCCATTACCATGCCATCGTAATAATCGTAAAACCCTGCCGGATAGCGGCGCGAAAGTGTGTTATCCGGCGGCAAACGCAACCATAACGCTCTCCTTCCAAGGAGAGGAAACAACCACCTCACCCTACAATTCCTAATGGATTTCGTGTTGCAGGAAAGCGGCAAACGCGCATATCCCAGGCGCAACGATAACGATGTGACTGGGGCGGGCGCGTGCGGCCAACTGACCGGCAGCGCGCAAGACAACGGGGAGACCTCTGGAGAATTCTGTGATGAATAACATTTATCAACAGATAGAAAACAGTGCGCATTTCAGGGAGTTAGTCGAAAGACGGCAACGGTTTGCCTTTATGCTTTCCATCATCATGCTGATTATCTACGTCGGCTTTATTTTGCTGATCGCGTTTGCCCCGCACTGGCTCGGTACGCCCTTGCATGAAGGCACCAGCGTCACGCGCGGTATTCCGATTGGTATCGGTGTGATTGTGATTTCGTTTGTGCTGACCGGCGTGTACGTCTGGCGGGCAAACGGCGAGTTTGATCGTCTGACCAAAGCGGTTCTGAGCGAGGTAAAAGCATCATGAAGAGAGTCCTGACGGCGCTGGCCGCCACACTTCCTTTTACGGCTCACGCCGCCGATGCCATCACCGGCGAGGTACAACGCCAGCCGACCAACTGGCAGGCGATCATTATGTTCGTCATTTTCGTCGCGCTGACTTTGTACATCACCTACTGGGCATCCAAGCGGGTGCGTTCGCGCAGCGATTACTACACCGCCGGCGGTAATATCACCGGTTTTCAGAACGGCCTGGCAATAGCGGGTGACTTTATGTCAGCAGCCTCGTTCCTGGGGATTTCCGCGCTGGTGTACACCTCCGGCTACGATGGACTGATCTACTCGCTCGGCTTCCTCGTCGGCTGGCCGATCATTCTGTTCTTAATCGCCGAACGCTTGCGCAACCTGGGGCGTTACACCTTTGCTGATGTGGCCTCTTATCGCCTGAAACAAGGCCCAATCCGCACCCTTTCTGCCTGCGGTTCGCTGGTGGTTGTCGCGCTGTATTTGATTGCGCAAATGGTCGGCGCGGGCAAATTAATTGAGCTGCTGTTTGGCCTGAATTATCACGTCGCCGTGGTGTTGGTTGGCGTGCTGATGGTGCTGTATGTGCTGTTCGGCGGCATGCTCGCCACCACCTGGGTACAGATCATCAAAGCGGTGCTGTTACTGTTCGGCGCGAGTTTTATGGCCTTTATGGTAATGAAACACGTCGGTTTCAGCTTCAATAACCTGTTCACGGAAGCGATGGCTGTCCACCCGAAAGGGGTGGCAATCATGAGCCCTGGTGGACTGGTGAAAGATCCGATCTCCGCCCTGTCGCTCGGGCTTGGGTTGATGTTCGGCACCGCCGGTTTACCGCATATTCTGATGCGTTTCTTCACCGTCAGCGACGCGCGCGAAGCGCGTAAAAGCGTGTTCTACGCCACCGGGTTTATGGGATACTTCTACATTCTGACCTTTATCATCGGTTTCGGCGCCATCATGCTGGTGGGCGCAAACCCGGCCTTTAAAGACGCGGCGGGCGCGCTGATTGGCGGCAACAATATGGCGGCAGTGCATCTGGCAGATGCGGTTGGTGGCAACCTGTTCTTAGGCTTTATCTCCGCCGTGGCGTTCGCCACCATTCTGGCGGTGGTCGCCGGGTTAACGCTGGCGGGTGCCTCTGCGGTTTCCCACGATCTCTACGCCAACGTGTTCCGCAAAGGCGCGACCGAACGCCAGGAGCTGAAAGTGTCGAAAATCACCGTGTTGATACTGGGGATTGTCGCCATTCTGCTCGGCATCCTGTTCGAAAAACAGAACATCGCGTTCATGGTTGGGCTGGCCTTCTCGATCGCCGCCAGCTGTAACTTCCCCATCATTTTGCTCTCGATGTACTGGTCGAAGCTGACCACGCGCGGTGCGATGATTGGCGGCTGGCTGGGCCTGTTGACGGCAGTTGTCCTGATGATCCTCGGCCCGACAATTTGGGTGCAGATCCTTGGTCACGCGGCACCGGTGTTCCCGTATGAGTATCCGGCGCTGTTCTCCATCGCCGTGGCGTTTATCGGTATCTGGATCTTCTCCGCCACCGACAACACCGAAGCCGGCAAACTGGAGCGCGAACAGTTCCGTGCGCAGTTTATCCGTTCGCAAACCGGGATCGGTATCGAACAGGGCCGCGCTCATTAACCCTCCTCCCCGGTCAGTAATGGCCGGGGATCACACTTTCCCGCCTTTTCGCTACCCCTCTCCCACCAGCGCGCTACAGTAACCTCAGCTTATTGAAACAGTGTTTTTAATACATCAGCACGTTAATTCATTTATGACTGAAGAGGGTGTGATGAAAAAATATGCTTTAGTGGGAACCGGTGGGCGCGCCGGGCTGTATATTTCCGCCATTGGCGGGCAGTGGAAAGAGAATGCCCGCATGGTGGCGTTTTGCGACAGCAACCAGACGCGCATGGATTACGCCAACCAGCTGTTACAAAACGAAGACGCTCAGCCCGTTTCCACGTGGAAAGCGGCGCAGTTTGAGGCGATGATCCGCGAAACCCGGCCAGACATTGTTATTGTCACCACCATGGACAGAACCCATGACGACTACATTGTGCGGGCGTTACACGCAGGCTGCGATGTGATCACCGAAAAGCCCATGACCATCGACGAGCAGCGGGCGCTGCGTATTCTCGATGCCATTGAGCAGACCGGCAAAACCGTGCGCGTGGCGTTTAATTACCGCTATGCGCCGCACCACAGTAAGGTGCGCGAGTTACTGATGAACAACACCATCGGTGACGTTTATTCAGTACATTTCGAATGGTTGTTGAACACCGAACACGGCGCCGATTATTTCCGTCGCTGGCACCGGGAAAAACGCAACAGCGGCGGGCTGCTGGTACATAAATCGACCCACCATTTTGATCTGATGAACTTCTGGCTCAACAGCTACCCGCAGCGGGTGTATGCCGAAGGCGGGCTGCGTTTTTATGGCAAAGAGAACGCCGAAAAACGCGGCGTTAGCCAATTTTACCCGCGCACGCACGGCTATGCCGCCGCTCACGATGATCCTTTCGCGCTGCATATGGCGGACAATCCGCAGTTAAAAGCGCTTTATCTCGACGCCGAACATGAAGATAACTACTGGCGCGATCAGAGCGTGTTCAGCGACGGCATTACCATTGAAGACACGCTTTCAGTGCTGGTGAAATACCAGAACCAGTGTCAGCTCACTTATTCGCTAAATACTTATCTACCGTGGGAAGGGCTAAACGTGGTGTTTAACGGCAGCCAGGGGCGGCTGGAGATGAAAATCGTCGAGAAATCCTACGTTAACGCCGGCGGCGAACGCGCCAATGAAGGCAGCCTTGAATCCTGTGACATCACCGTGTTTCCGATGTTTGCCGCACCGTGGAAAGCGGATTTTATCCTTGGCGAAGGCGGCCACGGCGGCGGCGATAACGCCATGCTGGCGGACTTGTTTGGCACGCCGGGCAATGACCCGCTGAAACGCGCCGCCGATCACCGCGCAGGTGCGATGTCGATTCTGACCGGCATTGCCGGGAACATTTCCATGCAGCAACAACGCCCGGTTAACTTTAACGAGTTCGAACTGATCGCAAGGCTGAAAAAGCACTGACCTTCCGGCTCCCCGTTGCCAGGCGGGGAGCTAAAACATCACGCTGGCGATCAGCGGCGCTGCCAGCACCATCAATACGCCAGAAAGCATCATCACCAGACTTGCGACCACGCCCTCCTGCTGCCCCAGCTCATAAGAACGTGCGGTGCCCGCGCCGTGTGAGGCCGCGCCAAAACCGGCCCCTTTCGCCACACCTTCGCGAATTGATAAGCGCAGAAACAGCACATCGCCAACCGCCATGCCAAATACGCCAGTGACCACTACAAACAGCGCCACCAGATCCGGCTGGCCACCAATCGGCCCGGCGGCCGCCAGCGCAAAAGGCGTGGTGATTGAACGCACCGCGAGGCTGCGCTGGATCTCATCCGGCAACGTAAACAGCCGCGCCAGCCAGACCGAACTGGTCACCGCCACCACCGAAGCGGTGATCACACCCGCTGATAGCGACATCCAGTGACGGCGAATAATCGCCAGGTTGTCATACACCGGCACGGCGAAAGCGATGGTCGCGGGCCCCAATAGCCACATCAGCCAGTGGGATTCACCAATGTAGTCCTGCCAGGAGATATGGCCGAACACCAGCATTAACACCAACAGCAGCGGCGTGAATACCAGTGGCATCAGCGGTAATTTACGAAAACGGCGGTAGAGCCGTTTATTGAGGAAATAGCACACCAGCGTCATCGCCAGGCACAGCAGGCTTAAAGCGAAATCACTCATTTTTTCAGCCTGCTGAGTTCGAAGCGGTAGACTTTATCCACCACCCAGGCGGTAGCACCGAGCACCAACAGCGTGCTCAAACCGATCACCATAAAAATGCGCCAGCCTTCCACCATCAACAGTTGCGCGTAATTAACCACAGCGACCACCGCAGGCACGAAGAACAGCAACATTTCCGCCAGCAGCCAATGCGCGCCGGCGCGCACCCAATTGAGCGGGATCACCCGACAAAGTATTAACCCCAGCAGCAGTATCATGCCCACCAGATTGGCAGGGAGCGGCAGATGCAGCCATTGAACCAGGTATTGCGCAAAGATAAACAGCCCGGCATAAAGCAATACCTGAAGCGGAACCTGTAAACGACGCACAAGGGCAGGCGTAACACGGCTTAACGCCACGTCCATAACGATTTTCCATCAAATAAGCAGGCGGCCAGTATAGAGAGCCCCAATGCGCTACTGAAATGAATTAAACTCATCGCATACATAGTTCTAAGGAATAATTATGGACATCAGAACGCTGCGCTATTTTGTGGAGGTGGTACGCCAGCAAAGTTTCACCCGCGCGGCGGAGCGCCTGTTTGTGACGCAACCGACCATCAGTAAGATGTTGAAAAATCTCGAAGACGAGCTGAACTGCACGCTGCTTATTCGTGACGGGCGCAAACTTTTACTCACCGATACCGGCCGCGTGGTGTATGAGCGCGGCATCGCCATCCTCGCGGAGTTTCGCCAGTTAGAAACCGAACTTGGCGACATCAATCACCTGAACAAAGGGATTTTGCGCCTCGGCATTCCGCCGATGGTCGGCATGCTGATGGCCGGGCCAATCAACCTCTTCAGCCAGCGCTATCCCGGTGTGGAACTGAAGATTGCCGAGTTTGGCGGTCTGACCGTACAGCAAGCCGTGAGCAACGGTGAACTGGATGTGGCGATGACGGCGCTACCGGTCGAAGAAGAGAGTGGCCTGGCTACCCTGCCGCTGTTCAGCCATGCAATGTGCGTGCTGGTGCCGCGCTCCGGCAGTTGGCTTGCGCGTGAAGTCGTGACGCCGGAGGAACTCGCCGGGCATCCGCTGCTGATCTACAACGAAGATTTCGCCTTAAGCCGCCAGCTCATGCTGCTGTTTCAACAACATGGCGTGAAGCCGCGTATCGCCGTGCGCAGCGGTCAGTGGGATTTTCTCGCTGCGATGGTACAAGCGGGCGTGGGTATTGCCATTCTGCCGGAGCCGGTCTGCCAGCGGCTGGATAAAACCACGCTGCGCTGGATCCCGCTGCAGAGCGACCTGCGCTGGGAGTTAGGAATGATTTGGCGCGAAGGGGTTTATCTTTCCCGCAGTGCGCAGGCGTGGCTGCAATGTTGTAAAGGGTTCTGGCTTGATGAGAAAAGCGAGTAACGGGGTTAACTGGCCGGGCAGCGCATAAATGGCGGCCCGGCGCAGGGTTTACTTATGCTCTAACAGCAGCGCTTCCAGCAGGTCGAGATCGTGCAGCAGTTTTTGCAGCGTCTCGTTACTGATCTGCCGGGTTGCGCGCAGATGGTAAAGCTCGGCGCGCTCTGAGCGCAGTGCCGCCAGGCGGAAACGGCGCTCCAGATTCTCTTCCTGCAGGGAACTCTCAACGTTATTGCGTCCGTCTGCACGGCGGCGCAGATTTCCGATCACCCGCGAACTCACCTCCGTGAGTAACTGGTTATCAATGTTCTCTTCGGTGTCTGCCGCCAGCCGCTCTTCCATCTTCTGAATCGCGACAATCGCCACGTCTGCCGTTGCTGCGCGCGCCATCCGCTCCTCTTTGTACTGCTGCGCGTGGTCGCGTACTTCAACATGCTGCAACAATGCAGGCAGCGCGATTACGCCAACAAACAGCGAGAACAGGATCACCCCGGCGGCGAGGAACACCAGTTCATAGCGCGCTGGAAAGACATCGCCACTCGGCAACAACAGCGGAATGGAGAGCACACCGGCAAGCGTTATCGCCCCGCGCACCCCGGCAAAAGTGGCGATCAGCAGCTCGCGGTCGCTCCACGAGGCGAACTCCATGGGTTTTTTCACCAGGAAACGCTGGCTGAATCTCTTCATCGTCCACAGCCAGCCAAAACGTACCAGCATCAGCGCGGCGTAAATCAGCACAATATCGGTAAACAACATCCAGGTTTCGACATTTGGATCGGCTTCTGCCGCCACCAGCGAAGACTCCAGAATGCCTGGCAACTGTAAGCCTAACAGCAAGAACACCATGCCGTTAAAGACGAACTCCAGCATCGCCCAGGTGCTGTTGGCGCGCAGACGCATGGCCAGCGGCGCGGTGCGCATCACGCCGGAACGGGTGATGGTCATCCCCGCCGCGACCGCCGCAAGAATGCCGGAAAAGCCGATGTGTTCCGCAATCAAATAGGAGGCGAACGGCAGCAGAAACAGCAGCACGATTTGCGTTGCCGGTTCATCGCCGCCCCAGCGGCTGAGAAAACGCAGCGAGCGGCCATACAGCCAGCTGACCACAAACCCGGCCAGCAGACCGCCAATCGCCACTTTGAAAAATTCGAACGTCGCGCCGCCCACGGTGAACACCATGGTGCCCATCACTACCGCCACGGCGAATTTCAGCGACACCAGGCCCGAAGCGTCGTTCATCAGCGCCTCGCCCTGCAAAATACCCATGATTTTCTTCGGAATACGCCCTTCCCCGACAATGCCGGAAAGCGCTACGGCATCGGTTGGCGACAGCACCGCCGCCAGCGCAAAGGCGGGCACCAGCGGAATGCCCGGCACCATCCAGTAAATTAAGAAACCGATCCCGACCACGGTGACTACCACCAGCGCCAGCGCCAGGCCAAAGATTTCGCGGCCATGCTCGAGGAACTCGCGCGTGGGCGTTTTCCAGCCGTCGGCGAAGAGCAGCGGCGGAATAAACAAAACCAGGAACAGTTCCGGGTCGAACTCCACATGCAGGCCAAAGGTAGGAAAGGCCAGCAGTGCGCCGATGGCGATCTGCATCAGCGGAAGCGGGATTTGAAATGGAAGAACACGAGTCACGACGCCAGAAAGCGAGACGACAAGGGTCATGATGAGAATGGTAAAAAATATTTCCATGCGTTCCCTGTTTGCGATGTGTTGTTATAAAGGCCTCAGACCTTGATGCCAGAGCCTTCAGCTTAACGCAAAGAAACCGGGCTGTGGGCAAAAAAATGGGCAACCGAAGTTGCCCATTGTGTAAAGGTTTATGCTCAACGCCCTCTGCCCACAGGAAGAGGAAAAGCGGTGTCAGATCGCCCAGCCGCCCGCATAGAAAGCCACCAGCGCGATGGCAATCACCACGGTGCCGATATTCAATTTTCGCCACTCACCGGATACCACGCGGCCAATTACCAGCGAAGCAAAACCGATCATGATGCCGGTGACGATGTTGCAGGTCAGCACGATAAACACGGCAGTAATCAGACCCGCCATCGCATCGACGAAGTCGGCAAAATCGATTTTCGCCACGTTACTCAGCATCAGCAGACCAACGTACATCAGCGCTGGTGCCGTGGCATAAGCCGGGACCAGGTAAGAGAGCGGAGAGAGGAACAGGATCAGCAGGAACAACACGCCCACGGTGATCGCCGTCAGGCCGGTTTTACCGCCTGCCGCCGTACCCGCCGCAGATTCGATATACACTGCTGCCGGTGCCGCACCCACCAGGCCTGAGAAGACGCTGCTCAGGGAGTCGGTGGTCAGCGCTTTGCCGCCATCGATAATCTGGCCGTCTTTGCCCAGCAAGTTTGCCTGGCCCGCTACCGCACGGATAGTGCCGGTGGCGTCAAATACCGCTGTCATCACCAGCGCCAGCACGCTTGGCAGCACCACCGGGTTCAGCGCGCCGACGATATCCAGGCTGCCGATCAGCGAGTTGCCTTTGTCATCGCTGAGCGACGGCATGGCGAAAATGCCAGAAAAATGTACGTTCGGGTCGAAAATTAGACCCACAATCGACACGCCGATAATGGTCAGCAGAATGCCGCCCGGCACTTTCAGTTTTTCCAGGCCGATAATCACCGCCAGACCAATCAGCGACATGATCACCGGGAAGCTGGCAAAGTGGCCGAGAGTCACCGGCAGGCCGTCCAGCGGGTTCTTAATAACCAGCCCCACGCCGTTGGCGGCGATCAGCAGCAGAAACAGGCCAATGCCGATACCGGTGCCATGCGCAACGCCCTGGGGCAGGTTGCGCAGGATCCAGCTACGGATGCCGGTGGCAGAGATAACGGTAAACAGCACACCCATCAGGAACACCGCGCCAAGGGCGACCGGTACGCTGATATGCTGGCCCAGCACCAGGCTGAACGCGGTAAAGGCGGTCAGAGAGATAGCGCAACCGATAGCCAGCGGCAGATTCGCCCACAGGCCCATCACGATGGAGCCGACACCGGCAACCAGGCAGGTGGCGACAAACACAGCCGCCGGTGGGAAACCGGCTTTACCCAGCATGCCAGGTACGACGATGACCGAATAGACCATCGCCAGGAAGGTGGTTAAACCGGCAACGATTTCCTGACGAACCGTGCTGCCACGGGCAGAAATTTTAAACAGTGCGTCAAGCGAACCGCCGGTACGCGCAGAAGGCGTAGACATAGAAACATCCCCTGAGAATTTTATTGTGCGTTGGCATGCGTGGTGGACAGTCCACTGCCGGTTAAACGTCATCTCCCTGGGCTGCGTTGTGACAAAAGGTCACAAAAAAGCAAACGTTTAACTCCGCGCATACAACGGTTGGTCAAAAAAAGGCAAACGATTATCCAGCGTTTATATGGCGCTTTTCAACTGAACTTTGCCGCTTTTCGCTAAATTTCGCGCGAAGCGGCGAAGAAGTGGGCGTCAGATGCGCAAACGTTATCGTCGGTGCGCAACTTTGCAACATTTGCCGATCATTTTTAGCTGCCAGGCAGATCAAATGGCCCACCCTGCACAATGGCGCGCTGCCATGCCGGACGCATCTCGACCCGTTTTTTCCACGCACGTAAGTTGGGCAAATCCTCCACGCCGCCGCGAGCCAGCAGCGCAAACACCGGGAAACTCATCTGAATATCGGCCATGCTCAGTTGATCTCCTGCAAACCAGCTTTTCTGCGCCAGTTCACCTTCAATAAAGCGCGCATGGTTTTCAATTTGCTGTTTCAGGAACGCTTTATCGACACCCTTAGCGAGGAGTTTTCCCACACTGCGTATCCCGAACGGCACCGGGGGTTTACCCAGGCTGTTCATCACCAGTTTCATTAATAGCACGGGCATTAGCGAACCTTCGGCGTAGTGCAGCCAGAAACGGTAATCCAGCTTCTGTTTTGTCTCCTGCGGTTTAAAGCGTTGCTCAGGGTCGTAAGTTTCCTGCAAATATTCGAGGATCGCCCCGGATTCGGCGAGGATCAGCCCTTGATCCTCCACCACCGGTGACTTGCCGAGCGGGTGCACTTTTTTCAGGGATGCCGGTGCCAGCATTGTTTTTTCTCGCTGGTAGCGGACAATTTGATACGGCACGCCCAATTCTTCCAAAGCCCAGAGCACGCGCTGGGAGCGAGACTGATTAAGGTGATGCACCGTAAGCATATTTTTCTCCAGAGAATTCATACACATTAACTATAGAAAACCCGCACTTGCAGCGGTGAAAAAAAAGACAAAAATAATTGCTCAAAAAAGTAGCAATTATGCCGCTGTGGCCTACACTAAAAGTGTCAGCACAACCCGGAACCTCCAACATACTGAGGGGTGCTGGTGTCGGGGGAAACCCTCCCGTAACTGAGCGGGATAGAGAGAAAGACAAAGACCGGAAAACGACTAAAGCGCCCCAACGGGCGCTTTAGTTTTTTGTACGTTTCAGTCGTCTTCCAGCAAGCGCGCGCCGGTGCCCTGCTGCCCAAGTTGGTCGCCGGGGTTACGCAGCGGACAATCGCTGCGCGACAAACAGCCACAGCCGATGCAACCATCCAGCTCATCACGTAAGGCCACCAGCGTATGGATGCGCCTGTCCAGCTCTTCACGCCACTGTGACGACAGCTGTTTCCACTCTTTCTTGCTTAATGTATGCCCTTCCGGCAACACACCAAACGCGTCACCAATGGTCGCCAGCGGAATACCAATGCGCTGGGCAATCTTGATGATCGCCACATAGCGCAGCACATCACGCGTATAGCGCCGTTGATTGCCGGTATTACGGGTACTTTTGATTAAGCCTTTGCTCTCATAAAAGTGCAGCGCAGAGACGGCAACCCCGCTGCGCTTCGCCACTTCACCGGGGCTGAGTAAGGCTTTAATACGCGGCGTTTTCTTTTCCATAAAACCTCTTTACCTCAAGTTAACTTGAGGAATTATACTCACTTCCAGACAAAACGACGAATCGGGAAATGAGGAAGCCATATGTCCCATCAGCAAATTATTCAGACACTTATTGAATGGATTGATGAACATATCGACCAACCAATGAACATTGATGTAGTCGCCAGAAAGTCAGGTTATTCGAAATGGTATTTACAGAGGATGTTCCGCACCGTGATGCATCAAACGCTGGGTGACTACATTCGCCAGCGCCGTTTACTGCTGGCAGCGGAAGCGCTGCGAACCACGCAGCGGCCTATTTTTGATATCGCGATGGATTTGGGATATGTCTCGCAACAAACATTTTCACGCGTCTTTCGCCGGGAGTTTGATCGCACACCCAGCGATTACCGACACCAGGCCTGATGAGTTATCACTTTAACGAAGGCGGCTGCTGTACCCAGCGTTTAAATTCCTGTGACGGCAGCGCCTTTGCAAAGTGCCACCCCTGACAGAACTGCACACCGCGTTTTAACAACCACGTGACCTGCTCCGCCGTCTCGACCCCTTCCGCAATAATCTTCAGACGCAGGCTCTGCGCCATCTCAATAATGTGTTCAGCAATCAAATGGCTGGTGCTGTTCGTCGTTAGCGTATCAATAAACGATTTGTCGATTTTCAGGATATCGACATTCAGCGAGTACAGGTTGTGCAAATTAGAATAACCGGTACCGAAATCATCAATCGCCACTTCGTAACCCGCCTGGCGAAACGCCTGAATAACCGGCGTGGTTTTCGGCACATCAATAAACCCGCGCTCGGTCACTTCAATCTTAATCTGCTCGGCGCGTACCGCATGCATCTTGGCTTTATTGGCAATCAATGAAATCAGGCGCGAGGAGTGAAAATCGGAGGCGGAGAGGTTAATTGAAATATAAAGTTGCGGCACCATTGCCAGGAAATCGCCCAGATCGCTGAACAATTCGTCGACGACATAATCGGTAATACGCTCAATCATGCCCTCTTTTTCTGCCAGCGGAATAAACTCCGCCGGGCTCATGACCGGTCCATTAAACCCCGGCCAGCGCAACAACGCTTCCGCACCAACGCAGGTACCATTTTTGATATCGATAATAGGTTGGTAATGAAGGCGAAGCTGGCGTCGGGTTAACGCCCGGTGGAGCATACGGCGTGGAGAGTTAAACTCCTGCCGTGTTCGCGACCATATTAATAGCAGAATAACGCTACCAATCACGCCCAGCGGCAGCGTTAAAGTGGCCTGGTGATAAAGCGCCTGAAAATAGTGGTCACTCGATGTCGAAACAATAATCGCGATCGGACGATTCTCCGAACGCGCAATGGTATAAAAGCGCTGATCCTGCTGGAATGTTAAATCGTCGGTGCGTAACAGCGTAGCTAACTTACTAAGGTGGGCATTCTGGCTGACGGAAAAAAACTGGTGCGTAACGGTGTCGTAAATACCGTAAGCCAGATCAGGATTGTCTGATGCCACATCGCTGTAAGTGAGCGGATTAATCACCGCGACATAATTTCCGCGCTGCATGTACACCATCTTGTAGCCTGCGTAAAAAGGCGTATCACGATAGTAATAAATAGCGATATCGGGCGCGCGTTTATAATCCGCTGGTGAAATAGCATACGATTGCGTGGGCGTTATTACGCTCGAACATAAAAAGTGGTCGCCACGGGCATAAATTAAATCCGAAACATACATACTGCTGCGGACGATATTGAGCATGGCCGCGCGATGTTCCGGCGCACAAATTTGTCCGTGGTATTTTTCCGCGGCGCTGCGAACCGTATCCACTTGCTGGATAACGCGCTCCGTTTTATTTAGCGCTAATTGGGCAAACGATTGAAGCTGGGCACTCGTTTCTTTCACCGCACGAATATGCGCAAACCATAGCGACAACATCAGCGGCAGAAGAACTACCGTGATGAGCACGACGACGCTGAGCATCTTGCGACGCACGCTATGATTCATGTCCGCCTATATCCATGCATTTAAAGCGCCTTTTTAATGTTTGGCAGGATGCTTTGATAAACAGGTGATTACGTTGCATGAATCAAACGACATTAGCAACTGACTTTTCTCATTAAAAACCTAATATTTGGTTATGACCGAAACAGGCGACCATAAAGCAAACTCAGAGTGTGCCCAATGTTTATATTAAGGAAAATATTAATCCATTCGCATGGGGGTGTTTTAACTTAATACAACAGAGTATCGCTGATTAAGCTAAACTGGCCGCAGGATAAAAAAAAGGCACGCCATTCGCGTATTTTTTCATCTGTCGTTGCGAAGTCTTCATAATTTCTTCTTTATTTATAAAAAAGCGCCAACCACCACGGTTTGACTGCGTCCTGCGCGTTTCGCATCGTACAGGGCGTTATCCGCAAGTGTAAGTAAAACTGAAGTATCGGACTCTTCACCGGTGACGAATACTAAACCAGCGCTAAAGGATAAGGCTATCTTTTCACCATTGCTAAACAATGGATTTCGCGCCAGTGAAGCGCGGATTTTTTGGCTAAAACGCAGCGCCATTTTACTGTGGGTATGCGGCATTAAAATCAGAAATTCCTCACCGCCTAAACGACCCAAAATATACGACGGATCGCAATGTTCACGGATCTGATCGCAAAAATGAATCAGTGCGGCGTCGCCTGTTAAATGCCCCCAGCGATCATTGATATTTTTAAAATAATCAAGATCCAGCATCAGCAGACTAAAGTGGCTGCGCGGCTCGTCCGGGCGACAGGCCACCAGCGCCTCTTTTAACTTCCGCAACATAGAAAAACGATTATAACAGCCGGTCAGATCGTCAATGGTGGCTTTCATTTCCAGCTGCCGCTCCGCTTTTTTACGCTCGGTAATATCAAGCCCAATACTCAGCACGGAGTGATCCGGCAGTTGAATATTTGACCAGAGTACCGTCAGCACCTGGCCATCACGTCGTACCGGGTGCCATTCATGCATGTCGACGGCCGGCGATGTATTAACCGAAGCGCGAACTTTTTGCCGTACCTCGGGATCGGGGAAAAATAACGCTAATGGATCGGCCTGCTGATTGAGCTCATTCATGCTCCATCCAAATACGCGTTCGCACTCACCATTCCATAATATGCAGCGATTGCTTTTATCAAACGAGTTCATTAAAACCGGAGCGCGTTCAAATAACGCTTTATATTGCGTCACAATGCGCTGCATCTCTTTCGCCGTGCGTTCCCGGGCGACAATTTCAGCAAGATAATTTTTTAGTTTTTCGACCAAAACAATAACGACATTTTTCACGATGGATAAAGAGTGCAAGGACTGCGAAAATGCCAAAAAGAAATAACCTTCGACTCCAGACTCTTTATAATTCAATTTACACAAAATACCGCTGCGTAATTTTCTGGCCGCTATTTCATGATGCGGAAATAATAAATCACCGGCATGTCGCCGCCAGCAAATGACTCGCCAGGCGCGCTGATGTCGTTGCAGTTGAGACTGCTCAAGAAAGATTTGTACATCCTGCAACGTGCAGCCCGGCGACCCTGAGCTGACGAGCTGCCACGCGTCGCCCTGCCGGATAACCACCCACGCAAGCGTGGATCCTAGTGCTGCATTGATCGCGCGTAATATCTCTTCCATTGAGCGTTGCGCAGTGAGCCAGGGCATCAGCCTGGCCAGAACCGACAACGCCGCATCAGCGTCCCCAGGCGGCACGGCGGAATTTTCTATTTTCATATTTTTTCATTCGCAGGTTATAAGACGCGAAACCAGCTTAAAATGATGTCATCAGGAAAAAAGAAGAGGCGGTCATCAATTCAGTTAGCGCAACTGCGCGCACAAATATCTTCCTCACGCATACAGGACGTGATGAAAAAGAATATATCGATAAAGATCAAAACCCTGAATCATCATTCACAGGCTAATAAGATTATCCTCAAAAGCATAATATATGCGACACAACCTGTAAACGTTGTGGCAATTAGGATGCTAAATATCACTCAAATGTATTAGATGAAAAAAACATTCATTCCCGTGCACACATAAATACATTGGCGATATATTTTCGGATAAAACACAACCAACACGATGCAAAAAGCACGCTTTTTGTACTGGCGAATAAATCAACAAATGTGATATAGTTCACACATTCCTGAAACGGGGAACGCCGTTTCAATTCGTTGTGTTATTCGCGGATCTTCAGCATTGCCACTCGCGCAACGTGCTTGTCCGCCCGGTATTCGGTCTTTCTGAGGATGGTTTGATGGCTACCTTTACCGCCAGCGTCGTGCTTCTCCGCTGGCAGTTACTGAGTGCAGTGTTGATGTTTATGGCCAGTACGCTGAACATTCGCTTCCGTCGTGCTGATTATATTGGCCTGGCAGTGATCAGCAGCGGCATGGGCTTAGCGGCGGCATGCTGGTTCGCTACCGGTTTGTTGGGCATTACGGCGATAGATCTCTCCACGACCTGGCACAACCTGCTCGTCGTGATGGAAGAGATCGCGCAAAAAGCGCCACCCGAGTGGCCGATGATTGTAACGTGATTGCTTAAAGCGCCTGCGGGCGCTTTTTTATTTCCTCTGGGGGTCATTTTTCTACGCGACGCCCTTTCGCATAAATATAAACATCGGATCTGCGCCAGCGGCCGATCTTTACTGGCATTGGCATAATGGCTCACTGGTGCGTAAATCGGTGCACATCTATTTGATTTAATAGAGGGATCGGGCGGATAAGCCGTCTTATTGCCAACCAGGGGTGGTAAACGGGAATGCACACTCGCCGAAGCAGGACGTAAAAATACAAATGCCCACCAGGACTCAGCTTCGCGGGCATCTGCGCTTTCACTTCAGCACAACGATTGTTTTATTCAAGAATACGGGTTTCCCACGGTCGCCAGAGCGGGTGGAATTTCTGCGGTTGGTAATGCGTCGTTTCGCGCTTGCCGAAATAGAACAGCGCGTCCATCTCATTTTTTATCACGACCATATTTGAACCGTCCGCATGCCCGCCAACGGTGACCGAACCGTGATAACCTTTTACCGGCACGCCGGTGTAATTCGCCAGTTTTTGTGCGAAAGAATCAATGCCACCTTCCGCCCCGTGACAACTTAAGCAACGGATGTTTTTAAACCTCACATCGCCAGCCAGTTCCAGCGTATCCAGCGCCACATCAAACGGCCCTTTGATACCACCAGCGACCTGCAGGCCGGTCGTGCTGTCACCGTTTGGTGTAAAAATGCCATGACCAATGATATTCAGCCGCGGCTCGCCCTTGTAGCTGTCAGTGAAAAACATATACATATTCGGATCATTTAAGGGGCCATCGCGACGCACAATATTGATTTCACCGGATAATGTCACCCTCCCCATCTCTTTCTCACCCACATCCGCGCCAACTTTAGCAATATCAGCGAATTGTTTGATGTTGAGTTTTGACGACGCCATAGCCTCGGAAAAATTTTTTCCTCCCGCTTGCGGTAATGAAACATGTAATACGTCCGGGCCAGAGGCGTCAGGTATGGCGTGGCTTAACGGCTTACTGGCGGAAACGTTCGCTTCCGTAGTTGGATTTAATGGCCTTGCCACCGCCATTTTCGACTCCGCAATAGCGACGTTGATTTCACCATGCGGGCCTTTAGCAGTGCCAGAAGGTCGTTCAGCAAGCCGCGCCGCGCCCGCACCGGGAAGCGATCGCACTCCGCCCGGAAATTCCGGCAGCGGCCCGCCCAATACCGCCCCCAGGAAAATCTCCTGCAAACTTTCGCCCAGCGTGGGCAACGGTATCTTGCCTTCATCTTTGGGGACATGGGAAATATCGGCCTGTTTATCACCGGTTCGCCACGCATAATGCCGCTGCTGAAACGCCTGAAAAGACTCCTTTGCGGGCGTATAGGCAGGCTCCAGCTGAACCGCTCTGAGTGTTTTGTCTTCGTAAGGGGAAATATCATAAGGTTTAAATACATCAATCGCTGCCGGGCCTTTGATATCCATACTTTCTCCTCCGACTGTTGCCGTCTTGTTTTGGCTGGTAGCGTCGCGCCACAGCTACCTATTAAGTGGCCCGGCACACGCCTTTTTGTGACGTCGTCAGATAATTATTTCCCCAGTTTCGACAGCATCTCCGGGCGCATAAATTTATGGATAACCAGCATAAACAGCACCGATGGCACCAGCAGGATCAGCGCGGTAATGGATGACACCTGGTAGTTGCCCGACATACTGGCGGTATAGAGCAAAATGGGCAGCGTGGTGATATCCGGTGCGCCAACAAAAAAGGTGGCGGTAAACTCATCCAGCGATTCCAGGAAGACAAAAATGCTGGCGGCAATCAGCCCGGGCGCGGCCTGCGGCAAAATAATATGGATGAAGGTGTATACCGGCCCGGCACCCAGGTTGCGCGAGGCGCGTGCCAGCAGCGGATCGAGTGAAGAGAACGCCGCCACGCTTATCCAGATCGAATACATCAAGCCGTGCACGCTGTGCACCAGCACCACGCCCGCCACCGTACCGTTCAGTCCCCACTGATAAAACAGCCGCGCCACGTTCATATACACCGTCAGGTTAGGAAACGCCTGCGGGATGAGAAACAGCAGCATAAAGAAGGCGCGACACGGCATGGTTCGGTGCGACAATGCGTAACCCGCCGGAATAGAAATCAGCAGGCAAACCAGCACCGACAGCACGGCGATCAGCACGCTAATGGAGAGCGATCCCGAGACATCGCTGTAGGGGCTAAACACCTGGCTCCAGTATTTCAATCCCCACTGGCTCGGCAAGGTGTGTGGGAAAAACCAGCTTTCCGCCACCGTCCAGATAAGCAGATTCAGCAGCGGGCCAAACAGCGCCACTACCAGAAAAGTGAGCGACAGAGTTTGCAGCAGAAAACTGCCGCGGAGTTTTTGTCGAAACGTGGTCATTACTGCGCTCCTTTCGCATGCAGGCTGTGGCGTAAATAGAACCAGGAGAGCGCCGCGCAAATCAGATAGGAGATCACGCCCATCGCATTCGCCACCGGGTAATCGCCGTACGAGTTAACGCGAAACGCCATATCGACGGTCATCATGGTTGGCGTGCCGGTGCCAATCATCAGCGGCACGGAAAGCACCGACATCATCGTCACCGTGGAGAGCACCATCGCCACACCAATCGTCGGCAGCACCTGCGGCAAAATGATGTCAAACAGGATGCGTAAACGTGACGCGCCGAGGTTTTTCGCCGCCAGAATATGCGACGGCTCCACCGCCGACATCGCGCCGCAAATCAGTAACGTCGAGAACGCCATCTGCTTCCAGACAAAGGTAATAATGATCCCGCTCCAGCCCAGCAGCGAGGTGGTGTCCATTGGCGTTAATAGCCCGCTCGCCACCAGCACATTGTTCATCAACCCGTTTTTGGCGAGGAAGGTGCGCATCATCTGCGCGGTAACAATAAAGGGAATAAACAGCGGCAGGCGGTACAAAAACGCCAGCGCTTTCACGATGCCGCGAAACGGCGACAGCACGATAATGGCGGAAATTGTTATCGACAGCAGCGCCAGAATCACCAGTGAAACCAGCACGATAAGCACGGTAAAGAGAATATCGTTCGAGTAAAGCGCAAAGACTTTATCAAAGTGCGCCAGCGTGAAAGGCTGCGTATCGCTGGTAAACGCGGAAATCAGCGAAAAACCCAGCGGCCAGAGGAAAAAGACGGCGATCAGCAGCGTGGCCGGGCCTACCAGTAAGCAGTATTTAAAGGCGTGTCGCATGGTGAACCTGAATAATCACAGCAAAAAAATGCCCGGGCGAAATGCCCAGGCATGTCCGTCAGTCAGTTAGAAACCTGGCTCTCGTAGCCCTCTTTGATATCGTCAAAGTACGGCGTGATCGGGAAACTTTTGCCGTATTTCGCTAAATCATCCGGCGAGATTTCTGCAAACAGTTTCTGCCAGGTAGCTGCATCCAGTTTCTCTTTCACGTATTTCGCGTCAATTCCTGGATACCAGTTGAACTGCTTCACAATGCCCTGCGCCTGCACGTCCGGGCTGGTCGCCAGCGCAATAAACTCCTGCGCCAGTTTGGCCTGCGCTGCATGTGCCGGAACAACGTAATACATTGGCTGGCCCGGCATCCCCGGCGCGATTAACGCCAGTTTGATCGACGGTGGTACTTTGCCCTGATCTTTCCAGCTATAGAACATATCGACCCACACCGGCCCCATGGTGATTTCGCCCCGGCTGAGCATATCCAGCGTTCCGGCGTTACCCGGCGTGAAAGTGACGTTTTTATTGAACTCTTTCAGCCTGGCGAACGCCTGACTCCAGGTTTTTTCCACGCTTTTGTCATACGGCAGCGCGGAAAGACGCGCCGCATCAGTGCCGTAAGCGTAAATCCAGCCGACCACAAAGCTGACGCCGGACATGCCGTTTTTAATGCCGTTATAACCAAAGGCTTTCGGGTTTTTCGCCGACCACTGCACCAGCTCGTCGTAGGATTTCGGTGGGGTTTTAATCAGCTCGCTGTTATACGCGATGGCCGTCTGGCTCAAAAACATCGGCATTACATAGCCATCAACGTTAACACCCAGCGCGTTTTTGGCGTTCTCTGCCGTCACCATCGAACCGGTGTTGATGGACGAGCGGTATTTCTCCAGCAGCCCTTTTTCCACCAGTTGCCCCCCCGCCGCCTGGTGCACAACCGCGACGTCGATATCCCAGCTTTTCGCGCCACTCTGCTGTTGCGCCGTCAGTTTTTCGACAATCTTGTTTGAACCCGCATCGCCCGGCCCGGTGCCGACCACCTGCACTTTCACGCCCGGATGCGCGGCTTCAAACTTTGGCCCCAGCCAGGTTTTAACGTAGTCGACCATGTTTTGATCGCCCGCCGTCGCCACATTGAGAACCGTTTCGGCGCTGGCGGTGTGAACTGCACCCAAACAGAGTGCGGCGATGACAGCAAGTTTCGGTTTTACTGACATGATAATCCCCAGGAAAAGTGTGTTGGTTGGCTTAAGAGGTTGCAAAAACATGCAGCGCCGTTTCCGGCACGTGCAAAATCACCGGCGTTCGGGCAGGCCAGAACTGTGTGGAATCCGCGAGAAAAATCTGCCCCTCGCAGCGCACACTATGACGATACTGGTGGCCGAGAAACGCGCTCTCTTCCACCACGCCATTCAGTACCAGTCCCGGCTGCTCCGGCGTCGTTAACGGGCGGTGCATGTTGACGTCCGAACTGCGGAAATAGAGCGTTTCCCCGCCCGCATCAGCCCGCGTCATGCAGTTATCCGCGCCCATAAAATCCGCGACAAACGGCGTTGCCGGGCGGTGATAAATATCTTCAGGCGTCCCCATTTGTTCGATGCGCCCGTTATTCAGCACCGCAATTTTGTCGGCCATCACCAGCGCCTCTTGTTGGTCATGCGTGACGATTAACGAGGTGAAACCGAGCTTTTTCTGGAGCGCTTTGATCTCGTGGCGTACATTGAGGCGCACTTTGGCGTCCAGGTTCGACAGCGGCTCATCGAGCACCAGCACATCCGGCTCAATGGCTAATGCGCGCGCCAGCGCCACGCGCTGACGCTGGCCGCCGGAAAGCGCCGTCACTTTTATATCCGCATAATTTTCAAGGTTGACGATTTTTAATAATTCCTGCACGCGTTGCGCAATCGCCTCTTTTTTAACGCGGCGGACTTTTAAGCCATAACCAATATTTTGCGCGACGGTAAAATGCGGCCACAAGGCATAACTCTGAAACACCATGGTAATATTTCGCTGCTCTGGCGTGCTGTAAGTAATATCCCGACCATTAACGGCAATAACGCCGGTTCGCACCGGAATAAAACCACATAACGCGTTGAGCAACGTGGTTTTTCCGCAACCAGACGGCCCAAGCAGCGCAATCATTTCGCCCTTTTCCACAGCGAGATGAATATCGTGAAGAACGATATTTTCGCCATAGCCAATTTTCAGTTTTTCAATCTGTAAATAACTCACGGGCGTTCCTTTCTTCAGCTTTTCTTTCGCCGATGAACACGTGTTCATTTATTTGCAAAAAAAATGCAACGTTGCACCGACATTATGTGAGCCTACTTTGTCGTCTATTTGTGACAGTTTGATTAAGTGCGCAATAAATTTGGTGGGGCGAAATGAAAATAGATGTTCTGGGCTGCGGTAGCGCCTTCTCATTGCAGCAAAACACCTCGGCAATCCGCGTTATCGATAACGAAAATCGCCAGTTGCTGATCGATTGTGGCCCGACAATCCCGCGCGCGCTGTGGCAGCGCGGCGGCGACGTAAACGACATCGACGCCATTTACTTCACCCACGTTCACCCGGATCACTGTACGGGGCTAACTGCGCTGCTGAATTACTGGAAAAGTTTTCAGCGTTGTAAACCGCTGATCATCTGGTCGCAGCGCGAACAGCGCCCGGTACTGATAAAACTGGCGAGCCTCGCTAACTGGCCGGAAAGCACCCTCTGTTTCGACATTGACTGGCGCGACAGCGAAGCCGAATGGCAGTGGCAAGGCTGGCACATGCGCACCGCGTTTACGCACCATGAACTGCCCAATCTCGCCCTGCGAATCGAAGCGGATGGTCACACGCTGTTCTACAGCGGCGACGGACGCCCAACGCCAGAAAGCATAGCGCTGATGCACAACGCGACGCTGGCGTTTCAGGAGTGCGCTTCGGCAACGGCGCTGCCCAATGACGCCTCGCACGGTGACTTTCCCGGCTGCCTGGCGCTGTTCGGCCAACTGCGTTTACCGCGCCTGGGGTTGTACCACTGCAACGACGCCGCCTTGCCCGCGATTGAGCAAGCCTGCACGGCGTATCCGGGTTTGTTTCTCAGCCACGATGGTTTCGCCACCGATCTCAGCCGCCGCGCGGAGGGGAAAGTGTGAGCCAGAGTTTACGCAAACAAGCAGTAACCGCCGAAGACGTGGCGAAGCGCGCGGGCGTGTCCCGAGCCGTGGTGTCACGCGCGCTGAGCAGCAACGGCAGTATTTCGCCGTCCACCAAAGAGAAAGTGCTGCGCGCCGCGCAGGAGCTTGGCTACCAGGTCAATTTCCTCGCCCAGGGGCTTAACCGCCAGCGCAGCCACTTGATTGGCGTGATTGTCGCGCGCATTGGCGACCCGTTTCGCAGCAGCCTGCTGGAAGGCTTGCTGCATGAAATTCAGCGCCGTGGTTACCAGGCGCTGGTCACCGAGATCACTGGCGAGCAGGATCTGGTCACCACGCTGCGCCGTTTTACCCAGTTTCGCGTCTCCGGCGTGATCGTCACCTCCGGCCAACCGCCAGAAGCGATAGTGAACGAGTGCGTCAGCCAGCGCATTCCGGTGGTCGGCATCAACCGCCACCCGGATATTCCATTGGTCGATTTCGTCTGTTCCGACAACGTATCTGGCGCACGTCAGGCCGCTGAACAGCTTTATCACTCCGGCTGTCGCCGTTTTGGCTGGCTCAACAATTGCGGATCGACCTGGGCGGGTATTCAGCGCGGTGAAGCCTTTTTCCAGGCATTGCAGCAACTCGGCGTGGATACCCAGCAGCAAGTGCGTTGGTATGACGCGCGCGAAGAGGGCTACGACGGCGGTTTTCAGGCCGCGCAACAGAGTGATGAAGATCTGCCGGAGGGCATGTTTTGCGCCAACGCGCAGTTGGCCTGCGGTTTTCTCGACGGCATGCGCCAGCGCGGAAAATTCGCGCCAGACGATTTTCACCTGATAGGTTTTGATAACACGCCGCAGAGCGGCCAGTTCAGCTACCAGTTAACCACGTTGCATCAGGATGTGGCGGAGATAGCCAACCGGGCGCTGACGCGCCTGCTGGAGCGGGCGAAAAATCCTTTACAGCCTTCCCGCGTTGAGTGGGTTAAGGTGACATTGATTCACCGACAAACATCGCCACAGATTGGCTAAGAGTTCAGATATGAGAGAAGAGTTTACCCAGGCGCTGTGCGCACTGATTCGTCGTCTCGGTCAGCAGGCGAAACAGCTTCGTGATAACGGGCTGACCATTGAACAGAAAGGCCGTCAGGATTTTGTCTCCCAGGCGGATGTGTATGTCGAAACCGAGCTGCGCGCCTGGCTGAAAGCTGAACGTCCGCAGGATGGTCTGCTCGGCGAGGAGCGCGGGCTGGAACCAGGCAGCGACGGCGTATGGGTTATCGACCCGATTGATGGCACCACCAACTTTATTCTCGGCATGGATTACTGGTGCATTTCGGTTGCTTACGTGCGCAATGATGCCATCCAACTTGGGGTGATTTACGCCCCGGATCGCGACGAGTTTTTCTTCGCTGAAAGCGGCAAAGGCGCGTTCTTAAACGGTAAACGCCTGAGCCTGAGCGAACCAGACGCCGACGCGGTAGTGCTCGGCATTGGCCGCTCCAGCCGCAGGCCGCCACGCGAATATACACAAACCATCGAAACCCTGTTTGAACACGGCGTGGAACACCGCCGCTTTGGTGCGGGCGCGTTAATGCTGGCGCACGTAGCCGCCGGCCAGGTGCATGGTTATTTCGAAGCGCACCTGCACAGCTGGGATGCGCTGGCGGGGCTGGTGATTATTAAAGAAGCGGGCGGCATGCATAACGATTTTCTTGCCAATAATGGTCTGACGCAGGGCAATAACGCCTGGGCGGCAACGCCGCACGTGTGGCAGCGCCTGCAACCGATTTTACTGCCAAATGGTTAAACCCGCTTTCCAGGGAAAACGGCTCATTCGGGCCGTTCTTCTTCTGGGTATTCGTAGTGAACCGCCAGCCAGATGGTCGGCGGTTCAGCCTGTGTCCAGTTCACCCGATGGCGGCATTGCGCGGGGATATTGACGAAATCTCCCACCTGCAACACCCGCTCTTGCGCTTCGTCTTCAAGTTGCAAACCGGCGGCGCCCTGAAGAATCAATACCCACTCGCTTTGCGGCTGGCAGTACCAGAAATCAGGCGGGCTGGCCTGCCCGGTAGAGACGATGCGCTCAATTTTCAGATCTTTTCGCGAAAGCAGATCGTCAAACGTCTCCGCGTCATTCGTGCTCGCGGGGAGATCATGTAACAGGTTGGTCAGCATCGCTTTCCGCGTACACACAGGGTGTCCTTATTGTTAGTGAATACCATGGCGCGTTTTATATGTACTGTTTATGACTCGCACTAACGGGGAGATGCTTAAAAGCGCAAACGGCCCCACAGAGCCGTTTGCTAAAGGTGTTTAAAACTAAAGCGTTTTTTTACCGACAACATTCATTTCAAATTCATCAGTCCGCCCACCAGTCGTATCAACCCACTCACCACCACCCCATAGCGAGATATTGCGATGAACACCATCATCCCCCACATCCGTTACCCAGCAATAATAACCAGAAGTCACGCCTGCATTCGCAAACACAGAGCAGTCTCCCCATTCTGACCACAAATATGGTCCCCAATATCGTCTCTGTGAAGCATAAACAACATCGGCCATGGAAGCCATCTCCAGACCATTTTCCTTACACCAGGCGTCAGCACCCGCCCAGTTTTTTTTCTCCCCGCCTGCCGTAACAAACCATTTACTTACGGTAAAGGTATGGTAATACCTCGGCGTCCCTGTATCGATGGGGATTGCTATGATGGTCACCGTATTATTGGTGCTGTCCGGCGTATCAATAAACGTGACATTGGCTTCACTGTCTATGCTCACCCACGGTTGATCGACTGACCATTGGTAAGCGCTGTTGTTTGATGCATCTCCGTTGAACCAAACCTGAAATTTCGCACCAAGGATACCTGTGTGTGGGAATTGAGTGCCCCTATAGAACTCGTATCCGTTCACCGAGAGCTTGGTGTCAGCCGGCACTAATTCAGGGATAGCTAAAACGTGGAAAATTGTCGAAAGCCCCTCAAGGTCATTGCCGTTAACCTTCACCGTGAGAGTGACATCACCCCGGGTTTGGCTACCTATCATCGCGTCATATGAACCATCTTTTCTGTCAGAAAAAGCGGAACGAATAAGCTCTGCCATGCTACTGATAAGCTCAACGTGTTGCCCTGCAATCCGGTTGCCATAAATATCTTTTAGTACAAGTGTGAGGGTTGACATGCTCGCCCCTGTGTCAACGACAGACGGGGGATTTGCCGCCAGTGTCGACAAGGTTGGACTCAGGTGATTAACATCAGCTATGAAAGTAACACTGGCAGAAGCGCGATGACCATCGCTTGTCGCGTCCACCGTAAATTGCCCGGCAACAGTAGTGGTCAATATAGCCGTTACGCTACCATCAGCCCCGGTGCTCTGCGTAAGCTGTTCAATGTTGACGTCGCCATCACAGCTCAACGTCACAGCTTTGCCAGCCAAAGGATCGCCATACGGATCATAGGCTGTAACTTTGATGGTGTTGCCTGCCGTTTCACCTACTACACCATTGTTGGCAACGACGATTATTTCAATCCACCAGTCTGACTTAACGCCGAAAAGATCATTTTCATCTTCGCTGACCACAAACCACGGCGTGTAAAGCGTGCGTCGCTGGTAGCCCTTGGCAGTTAGCGCCTCTCTTTCACGTCCGAGAGGATCAAAATAGTGCGTGTCGGCATACAGATCAGTGCGCGCGCTGTCATCTTTCACCCACTGCCAGCTATTCAGAAAATAGGGTTGATAGGTGCGAATGGCCTGGCCTTTGTTGTCATACTCCGTGCGGCCACTTACCGCCCAGCGGTTGCTGGTCTGCGCCATTTCAGTAATCAGCGTTCCATCGCCCGCGCGCTGCCAGGCCTCGCCCGCTTCAAAGCGAACCGAGGTTTGCAATTCACGACCGAAGCCATCGCTGAAGACCACCGTCTGGCGGATCTGTTGTTCCTCGCTGCCTTCCCCCCGATCATAACGATCGGTTGTCAGCACCAGCACATGGGGGGGTTGTTGTTTGAGGCTACTGCTCCATGGGCTTGAATAAACCAGACACTGCGCCACCGGTAACGGTGGGTTCAGCGCCAGGGCTTCATCAATATCGTTCGGTGGGGAGAACTCGGTATCGCTGTAACCCGCCTCCACACCGTTCTCGGTGCCGCTAAAGCGCTGGCTGGTCACGCGTCCCAGCCCATCCAGCGTGACTTGATGGATGTTATTGTTCACATCGGTAAGTTTAACTGGCGTTAAAAATCGCCAGTCATATTCGGCCTGCGTCGTAAGCCCCGCAGCATCCACCACTTTGGTCACCACACAGTCGTAAGCATCGCGGGTCAGGGTAATCGCGCCGGTCAGCGCCGAATCCCGCACCGTCTGCGGCAACCAGAAATGCTCTGCCGGGCCGTAGGTGGTGAGGTTACGCCGCACCACCCACGCGTTGAGAAACGAAAGCCAAATGTACCCTGCGTCGCTAAGCACGCTGTCGGTCAGATCCTCTCTCAGCGTCGCCACCATTTCGGCGTCCAGCACCGCCGTTTCGATCAATCCGACACGCGGAGGAAAGGCTGGCAGCTCGGAAGTGGGATTGTTATTGCCGTCCAGATACCAGGGTTGATGCCAGCCGGCAAAAGCCTGTCTGGCCGGCGCCCCCAGCGGTGCGCCGGAAATACTCAGATCTTCGAGCGTTAACCCCGTTTCCGGGGCGGTGGAGTAGAGATAAACATCGCTCCTTATCGCATCCTCAAGGCCGTTAACCCATCTCCCGGCGGCCATATCATCAATGCTATACCAGTGGTTTTCCTGGCGGGTCACCACCAACTGCTGCTGTTGGTCGTCGTAGCTGGAATCAAACAGCGTATCCGGTAGCGTATACGGGTAGGGGCTGGTTGCCGGTTTGGCGCGGCGCGGATAATTGAGCGTCATGACATAAAGCGGCTGACCATACTGATCGCTGCAGAGGGTGACCTGCTGGCTACACTGCGGATCGTTGCTTACCCGTTCATAGACATAGGATCGCGTTTCGGCGTTTATCGGCAAGACCACCGGATAACGGGCCTCGCCCGCTGCCACCACCAGGCGAACCTGCGGGCGCGATTCACTCACCTGATACGGAATGGGTTGCGAAGCACTGTCATCAAGGCCATACAACTCGCTGCGCAACAGCATGCCTTTCGTGGCGCGGCGTAACCAGAAAGCCTCGTTCTCATCCGGGGTATAAACCTGCTCATTATTGCCAAAACCCCGGGTATAACGGGTGGAATAGTGCTCAAACGCGCCACTATCGCCGGACCACCACGCTTGCGGCATGCGATCATCAATGGTCGCCAGACCGGTGGCAAACCAGTTACGCGTCAAAGACGGCTGGCTAATTTCCGTCGTGGTGCCCTGGCTGGTCCGCGTATCGGTGTCCTGTATTTCGACATAGCCAAACCCCCGGAACTCACGCTCTTTACCATCCCACGCGCCGGAACGATAACGCGCCGTGCTGACCAGTTTATTTCCGGTGAAGAGGTCTGTTACGTCAGTGCGGGCAAGCAGATGAAGTGGAAACGGCAAATAGCTGGCCGGAACGGGTTCTCCTGCCGCCGCTGCCTCGTGTTTCTCATCCAGCCAGAACTGGGTTGAACTGCGGTAGGTGAAATCATGCTGCGCCCCAATAATGTTTTTCATTTTGTTCAACAACCAGGGTTTTACCGAGGTGATATTACACACATAGTGCCGCGGTTTCGGGTGAGGAACGGTCAGTATCAGGCTGGCGACACCCATGCCCTGAATATCCGCGACGTGCAATTCGCAGGTGTTATCGAAATGCACCCCATCCGGCAGTTTGAACTGAAAAGGCATTGCAAAGCTGTTCCCGGACTGATTGATTAAGATGATGAGATATTCTTGAACGGCAATGATTACATCTGTCGTGCCGGAGCCATCAACATCGGCCAGAAAAATATTTGAGGGAATAAACTGTACCCCCATCCACCATCCCGCCATCTTCACCGGCGCGCCAAACTGCCCATTTCCTAAATTGGGCCAGTAACGCAAGCTGTCTTGTTTTATCTCGACCAGATGCTGCTGCCCGCTGCCGGCCATATCGCTGAACGCCACCAGAACCCGTTCATTAGTCCCGGGAACTGGCAGTTGGACGCCGGTTGGTTGCAACACATCCTGCGCTTTTTCCCAGCCATCGCCGGTTCCGGCATAAAGCCGCACGCTTTTCGGGCCGATAAGCGCCAAATCCGCCAGCCCCGCGCCGGTGATATCCGCCAGCAGACTGCGCGGGTGAAGGTACTCCACCGGGTAGGCCGAAAGCGGGGTGAAATTGAGCCATCCCCGTTCCGGTGTGCGTCCGTAGTAACCGTTGACGCCCGCCGAAGTGACGACCCACTCCATATAGCCATCGCCATTCAGATCCGCCAGAACACCGCCATCGCGGAGCGCGGGAATGGTCGATAACCGCTCAGGCTTATCCCAGGTGACAGCATTGGCATCACTGCCTTGCTGGCGAATGGGCGCGCGGTACCACCACGCCCCGCTATCCTGATACAAAATGCCGGCAATCCCCTCGCCATTGAGATCAACCATCTGATAGGGCTGGCGGCTATTCAAATTTCCCAGGTCTTCACGTTCTTGCCATGTGATGTCCCACTCCATGGAATACCCGTCATTCACAAATTTACTCCAGCCAAACTGCACCTCAGGTAAGAAGCTGAACGTACCATTGGCATTCAAACCTGACTGCAAGACGCTCACGAGCGTCGTGACTATCAGTGATTCTTCATAGCGCAACAGGAGGCGGGAAACCAGTTGAGGCAGGCTTTCGGCGGTGCTGCCGCCTAATGTGCCGGTAAAGTGATAACTCAATACCTGGCGGCAGAGACGGCGAGTACGGATTTCAAAACCATACTCCCAACTGGAGAAGCAATCCTGGCGGCAAGCCCAGTCGCCAGTACCTGGCGTGACCCAATCCGGCACCATATACATATCCACGTTACGCTCGCCATAATCGAACACCACCATAAACAACCAGTCCGTAAGCGCGGGGTCGGCCGTCAATCCGGGTAATACGCGCCCGGCAACACGGTTGCCATAGTAGACGGCCGCGAGATAGCGTTGCGCAGTGGCATTCGGATGCGCGGTGATTTCAGGTCCGGTACACCCCGTATTATCTTCACTGCGATACAGCCAGTAGATCTGTTCCCCGGTTGCCGAAACGGATGACTCCAGCAGCCAGATACCCGCCTTCTCTGCGGCTTCGGGGTGACTAACGCGAGCCTGAGCGGTATTGCCATAGAGATACACCTGGCCATCTGGCGTGTAGAGGAGCCAAAAATCACGCGCGGCAGATCCGCTTTCGACCCAATATTCAAACCGACTAAAATCGCTCTCCACGCGGTAACGATAACGGTGAACGGTAAAGCCGCTGCCGAGATCGACGCCAAGCAGTGAACTGGCGGTGCGGGTGCTCGCCGTACCGTCATCAGCGAGAAACGGCACAATGACTTCGCCATTTGGCCCCAGAAACTCATCTGTATCGTTATAATTGGGCACCCCTTTTTTCGTGCGACGACGAATGGCGGGTGCATCAACGCTCCATCCCATACCGAAGGGACCATTGCCAGAGCGGCTGTAATAGCTCAGTGCCAGCGAAGGCGCATACCCTCTCCCGGCATTAATGGGTAGCGGTAGCGTCAGAGAATTTGCGCCATCCGGACCGGCTCCCGCCACATCACCTTTTACACCAGAAATCGCGCCGCCACCTTTTGGCAACGACAGGGTTTCAGGCCTGACAATATCTGTGTTTTGCATGGCTGCGCTCCCACAGGCTCCCCGCAGGGAGCCTGAAATAAAAACATCGATTTAGCCGGTAATGGTGTAGCGGATATGCAGAACGATATCCGCCAGGCCAAGCAGAAGTTCCTTTTGTTCCCCGCTGATATCCGGGAAGCTGAGGGTCAGCGTGCCGCTGTCATCCACCGGGATCCCTTCAAACGGCAGCCAGCGACCATCATTAAAATCAAGCTGGAACTGACCGCTGTCGTTCATGCCGTGCGAGACCACTACAGCCTTGCACCCCTGCGGTAACACCACGCTGCCGCCATAACTCAGCACGGCCTGAACATCCTCATAGGGTCCCACGGGCAGTGCCAGCGTGACGCTTATCTGTTTGATACGCCGCCGCGCGCCAAGCCCGGCGGGGTAATCATCGAGAATGCTCAGATCGGCGAGCCTGACGCTGGCTTTCAACTGCCCGTCGGCTATCGACAGTGTGTTACCCCCGCTACCTACACTGCCCGACCCGTTGATGATCAGGGATGGGGCCTGATCGGTGAGGATGAACGACCCGCCAGCCCCCCCGCGGTAAAAATCTGCCAGCGAGACGGTTTTGTTCACCTCCAGCATCCGCGCATCCTGCTCGATCCACGCCTGCGACATCCGCTCCAGCTCCAGCATCAGCGTCTCCCCGGCCATAAAGCCCATCCAGCTTCCCTGCCACGCCCCCGGTTTGATAAAGGTCGTCGCCTCATCGGCAAAGTGCAGTTGCCACGCCCGCTGTGCCAGCAGGCAGCGCGTCAGCGCCGCGTCATAGAACTGGTAGTAAATCGATGACAGCGTACCGCGCAGCCAGCTGTACAGCGCCTGCCCGGTGAACTTGCCCTGCAGGTAATCAAGCTGCGCCTGCGTCTGCGCCAGTTGCGTTTCCACCTGTGCTTTCTGCAGCGCCAGACCCTCGCGCCGGACACTCAGCGACGCCAGCTGCGCGTCCGCCAGTTTGATCTCCGACTCCGCGTTATTGCGCTGGATCTCCCACTCCTGGCGGCGGCGGCGATAGTACTCCGACTGGCTGACTTTATCGCTGGCAATGCGTTGAACATCGGAAGCGATCTGGATCCCGATCCCCACCGCCGACAGTATCGCCCCATAACGACCACCGCCATTAGCCAGGCCATAGATATTGGGCACCATACTCAGCGCCGCGGCCCCCATATGCAGGGCGTTGGCCCCTTGCGCTGTGACAGAGGAGGAGAGCTGCAGACTCATGGCCTGAATCTCCCCGGCATTAATGTTTTCGTCATACAGCTGCCGGTAGCTGTTACGCCGCTGCTCGGCGGCGGCGCGGCTCACCAGCAGCGCTTCCCTGTCGGCATCCAGCTCCGTCAGCGCATGCTCCTGCACCTGAATGCTCTGGCTCAGCAGCGCCAGCCCCTGGTTCTGCAGCAGCACGGAGAGCGCTTCCGCGTCCTGGCGTTCGGTGATGGCCTGCATCGCGTTGCCGAACTGGATAAGCTGGCTCACCACCGCGCGCGCACTCTCCAGCAGCGTCGGGAAGCGCAGCAACGGCAGCGGAACCGTCGGCAGCGAATCGCCCCCGCTGGCTGACATCACCGCCGCGCTCAGCAGCGCCGACGGGCTGGCCGGTGCCGCGTATACCGGCAGGTACAGTGCCTGGCCGTCAATTGACAGGTTATGCCGCAGGTTGTAGAGCCGCTGGCGCAGCGTCTGCCAGTAGCCGCTCAGCTTGCTGTTAAACTGCGGGTAGAACAGCCCCAGCAGCGAGTTCGCCGTCCGCGTTTCCACAGCCGGTACTGTTTCAGCACGGGCCCTGAGCAGCTGCAACTGGTAGGCCTGATGTAGCGTCTGGCTCGCCGCCGCGCCCAGCACCGGGCTGGACCAGCTTCCCTGGCCGTAGACCAGCGAGTCATACGGTTCTTGTCCCAGCAGGTTCAGCGCCTGCACATACCACATTTTGGCTTCGTTCAGCGTGTCGCGCTCCAGCAACCGGAAGGCGGCGTCACCGCGCGCGATGAGCAGATCCAGCACGCGCATAAAGGTGGCGACTTTGTAGTGCATCGGGTCGGACTGGGCCACCGCGTCCGGATCAACGGAATCGAGCGGATTGGGGTTCCACGAGGTGTCCTCTTCCAGCGGGCGCACGTTCCACGTCCACGGCGCTGGCGCACCATTGCTGCCGTAATAGCCAGCCGGGTTCCAGATATACTTCATCCAGGCGGTGGCCTCCGCGAACTTGCTCTCCTGCAGCAGGCGCTGGAACACCATCGACGGCACGTAGAAGAACATCTCCCAGAAATAGAGCGCGTTGGCACCGGCGAAATCCATCGGTTCGGTGTTGCCGGCACGAATAAAGGAAGTTAATCCTCGACTACTTGTGGTCGTATCTTTCTCGTAATTATTTGAACTATGCCAATCATATTTTTCTATTGTTTTGTATGAACCAAAACCTGAATAATCAGAGTACTCAACACCTATACCTGAAAAATCCTCGCTTCCTTTCTTATTGGGATCATGGGGAAGGAAAATTGTTAACGTCGTATTTTCCGTTTCGGAAACATATCCGGAAGCAATAAGACTAACATCCCTATCAATATTATCGCCTGCCGAAGTCGTAATCCCCACCAAATATAACTTGTACCAACCCTCGCCATGTAACGACTCGTCATAAGGGGGAAACGTCACTGTAACATAGTTACCAAGGCCTAATTGCGGCTCCTGTAATAACTGGGTTTCCATAGAAAGCACGGCGTCCAGTCCCAGATTCGCGCGAGCTACCAGTTGGCGGGCAAATAGCGTATTAATACGAACCCGATAAGGCCCACGCTGCAGATATTGCACGCCAGTATCGGTACGCAGAAATGACATTTTCCGTGATTCTGTCCCCTGATAAATTGTCAGGGTCGCGGTTTGAGCACCCAGTGATTGCCCCAGCGCATTGTTTGCATGAAAGCGAATCACCAGATCCATTCTTCCGTTCTTAAATTCAGATATATTGAAGGTGGTGTATTTATTAAAAGTATAAGTGGTATCCCAGCCTGGCGTGGTCATTCCTGCACTGCCATTGGCGTAGGCATAATGTCCACTGGGGCTTGTCATCGTATAGCCAACATCACCAGGATTAACCACGGTGGAATAATAAATAGGATCGCTAAAGGCACTTATGATATGTACGCCGTAAAAATCGTTAAAATAGGCTATATTGTTCATGTCACTTTCAGTGGCATTTAAAATCCATAAATCAGTAGGGCCGCCAGCATTACGAAATTTATCCCAATCAATAAAAATGCCGTCATTCAAGCGAATCGAAAAATTGTAGATTGGACTATTGGAATGCAGCAAATAATTTGGCCCAAAAATATTATCATGCTCAAGCGCTCCAATAACAAACCCTTCACCGTTATATCCCTGGTAATTATATAAAACTGGCCTTCTGTAAATTACATATTTGTGGCCCACTCCCTGCACTAACTTAATTAAATTAGTCCACTCCCGTCTATTATTGCCAAAGGTACCTCTATCATCGCCGCCAAAGGAATAAGAAACATTCATGGTGTACCCAAGCGTAAAATAACCGCCACCCTCATCTAACGTGAGGTATCTAACCCAGTAACTGCCGTTACGCATTATGGCCAGGTTTTCATAACCCCACTCATAATTCAGTGCTCCGGCTTTATACGTTAATGCGGGTACAATTAAAAAATTAACCCGTTTTTCACTCTGAGTATCATATTCCCGCCAGATATAGCCGTGGTAGTATTTCACATCCGCCATAATCGCCAGTTTATGCTCTGCAGAGATGGTTAACCCGGATACCGTAATGTTCTGATTCACCGATTCGTTGGCACCCGGTGTATAAAACACCACAGCAATCTGTGCGTTGTCCTTATTCGTATTCGAACAATAGAGATGTTTTGTTGACAACGCGCTGATATCCCCGGAAGGCAGGTAATCCGACAGCTTACCGTTCAGCGGCGTGCTCCAGCTTCCGTCATGACGCAGATACGAGAAGCTGAGAAAGTGATCTGAAGTCTCCGTCACCGTGCCACTGTTGTCCGTCGCCGTTGGCTGCTCCGTCACCCACACCACATACAGCCGGTCATTGAACACCACCGGATGCACCATATTGTTGTACGCCGCGATACCGGTGCCAATCTCCCGCCACTCGCTCCACGCCGTCGCCGGGTATTTCCCGTCCGTCAGCATGTTCTGCTGCAGCGTGCGCCAGTAGTATTTCTCCCCTTCGGCGCTGGCCCGGCCAAGAAACCAGGTTCTCCCCTCCTCCATGCTGGCGTTGTCGTGGTAGGCACTGACTATCTCCAGGTTCGCCACCTTCTCAAACTGCGTCATGTACCCCCGGAACGCGTCTCCCACCGAGTCCGCACTCAGCTCACTCTGCCCGATGGTCGCCAGCATATCGTCCATCATGCTGGTCTGCCCGGTGCGCACCGTCGGATCGATATAGTTTTCCGGGTAATACACCAGTTCCGACACCCCCGCCCAGGTGCTGTAGCGCTTGTTATACCGGTCCCAGTCGGTGAAGAACTGCCGTGTCAGCACCGCCCGCTGCACCTCCGCCTCCTGAGCATTCTGGCAGCGGTTGACATACAACTGGATGCTGGCGATCGCTTCCGCCACCCGTGTGGTGGTCACCTGCGACGAGGCCTGCCCGTCGATCAGCAGCCACGCGTACAGCTGCTCGCGGTCGTTCACTTCTGCCGGACCGGCCGTCTGGATGTAATAGCTGCTCAGCGCCGCGCTGGTCAGCTCGTCCAGTTGCCGGTGCAGCATTACGGTATGCTCCGCGCTCAGCCCCGCCTGCAGCAGGTTGCTCACAGTCAGCCAGTTGGCATACGCCTGCGGTGTATCCGTCCCGGTGTTCGTGTACTTCTGCGCCACCACTGCCGCCACCGCCGCCGGCGTGCAGTTCAGCACCGCCGAGAAGTCCAGCCACTGCAGCGTCACGTCCAGCGTTTTCAGCGAACGGATAATTCCGCCCGCCCCGCTGTCCGCCAGCATCAGCGCCTGCTCCACCGACTGCGGTGTCGCCCCCAGCGCCTGTGCCAGCAGCGCGGTGGTCAGCGTCCCCGCCTCCAGCGCCGCCAGCACCTGCTGCGCGTAATCCCCGGTCTGCAGGATGCGCCGGTTCATCCGCCCCAGCAGGCGCAGCGACTCAATATCCAGCGGAATGACGCTCACCCCGCCGGCAAACCGCGACGGGTCGCTTATCAGCATCGATAACAGGTAGTCGCTGATGTCTGTTTTGCGCACCAGCAGCGCCAGCTGTGCCAGCGCCTGGCAGAATGCCACCAGCTGCCCCGTCTCCGCCTCGCTGCGGGTGTCCTTCAGCACCAGCGCGATAAACGTTTTCACGTCCGTGCCGCCCGGTTTACGCACATCCAGCCAGCGCAGAATGCTCTCCGCCCTGCCGGACTGGTTCAGTTGCCCGGCGGCGGCTATCACCGGCGCGATGTCACGGATAAGCGCCGGCGTGTCGGCGTCCGCCTGACCCACCGCCCCGCGCAGGGAGGCCACCAGGCTGCTGATTTCCGGGGTCAGCACCGGGCTGTAGTCCGTGGTGGTCATCAGGTACAGGTCACCCACCGTCCAGCCCAGCTGTTTCAGCCAGCGGGTGGTGCTGTAGACAAAGTTCACCGCCGCCGCGAAACCGGCGGTGTCCAGCGATGACAGCGGCACGTCCTGCCACGGCGATACCGCCAGCAGCAGGGCCAGCTCAGACGCAGAAAGATGGTGAACCTCCGCCAGCAGCTGCGTGCGGTAGAGCAGCGCCAGGTTATCCGCCGTGGCGGTGAACGCCGTGTTCTCACCTGCCGCTATCTGCCACAGCACCTTCAGGTCGGCACCGCTGGTGTGAAAACCGCGCTTGATGACGCTGGCGCGGAACAGGTGGTCCGCGTCCTGTGAATCCCAGTCCACCGGCGCGCCGTCGGCGCTGAAGGACCGGTTACTGAGCGGCGGGGTGTTGAACAGCGTGGTGAAGTAGCTGTCCCGGCCTTTCATCCCGACGGCGCTGATGCGCCCCCCGGCCAGTACCAGCGCATCCTCAAAGCGCAGGCTGTAGCGCTGCAGGTAGTAATAGCTGAGGAAGCTCAGCCCCAGCATACCGGTCGCAAACGGCTCCGTGCCGGGGTGGTTGTAAATCAGCAGGTACATCTGCTCCGCCGTCAGGCGGCAGGCCTTGTACAGGCGGATGATTTTGTTCAGGTAGAGCAGGTACTGCTCTGATGACAGGGTGTACAGCTGGAAGGTGGTGGACGCGTATCTATAACTCCAACTGTCGTTATCAAAACGAGTGATGCCGATCGAGACCCCGGCGGCTAATTTTTCTGCCGGGATCGTGACAGGGATACTGATATGTTCATTTGCCTGCGGTATGAGTGCACCCTGGTATAAATCGGACGAATTTCCGCTTTGTGTGCCAATCCGTAATACGTCCGCCGCACTCCATGCAGAATTGAAATTAAAATTAAAGAGATAGCTGTCCCCGCCCTGCGGTAACAACTCTGCATAGTTGAGCGTACTGTGCAACCCGCTGCGGACAATCTGCACCACCCCACCGGCAGAACTGTCATCGGCTGACACCATCGTGGTCAGCATATTGTTGACGTAATACGGCACCGGCTCGGAAAAATCGTGGTGCGTCAGCAGGCTGGTTAAGGCCGTCAGATCTTCCACGCTCACATCGTAATACCCGGCCAGCATATAGGTGTTCATCAGCGTGTCGGCGGTGGTCGTGCCGAAGTTTTTGCTGTACAGATCGGCAGCACTACCGGCGCTGATCTCCTCGGTCAGGATGCGGTACAGCTCCGGCGACACATCCGCCACGATCGCCAGCAGCGAGTTGAGATCCACCTGCTGCGCAATCGCCGGGTTATCCGTCAGCGCGTCCAGCATCGGATCCTGCAGCAGTACCGCCAGGCGCGCGCTTTCATACGGCAGGTGGTACGGCGTGTTGCCGGAGAAGCGCCAGGCGGCGAGTTTTTCCATTACCGCGTCGCCGTCCGTCCCTTCCCGGCTGGCAATGGCGTTCAGCACGATATCGTTGGCGATGGAGAGCGTGGTGACTTCCGCGTCCATATTGTCCTGGCTCAGCGCCAGCCGGGACAGATCCGGGCGGCGGCTGTCCAGATGGCGCGCGTGGCCGGTGGTATGCAGGTCGCGGGCTTCCCGGTAGAGCTCGGTCAGGTAACCGGCAGGCGAGAACATCGATGCCACCGAACCCGGCGAAACGTACATTTGCGCCCGGTTGCCGAACGCGGAGTTGTAATCCCGTGTGTTACGGTTCTGGCTGATCCCCAGGCTGACCGCCTGCGCCAGCTGCGGGTTGGCCCGGCTGAAGGTGCGCACTTCGGTTTCGGTGTTTTTTTTCTGCGCATCGCTGATCGCCTGGCTGAGGTACTCCGCCTCGCCGAGCGTTAACACATCCTGATAGCTGGCCCAGATTTCGGCAAAGGAGTTGGGCATCAGTGAGGCGAGCAGGCTGTTTTCATCAACCAGACTGCTTTGGGTGACCACGTCACTGCTTTGGGTGACCACGCCACCGTCATCTGTCCCGCCGGTGCGGGCAAGGCTGATTTTGTCCAGTATCGTTTTGGTATCGTAATAAGAGTCGTACATAAGGTATCCCCTCAACTTTTTTAAATAGGGAAGGTTGTATGTGACAGAAGAGCTTTTTAACGTGCAGGTAGCGGGGCCACCATTTATTCATGGTTGCCTGTTTCCATCAGCAAAAAACTGTCCACCAGCTCTCCTGGACAGGATCAGCCGCGTTTATTACCGCTATTTCTTCAGTAAGCGTTAAATGACCTCGCCATCATGCGAGCAGATAAGCAGCCCGATAAAAGGAAGTTGAAATACAGCGTAGGAGATCATTTTATATCGCTCCAGCGAAGGTTGATCATTGGCTAAAAGCGGAATAACAGCCATAAACGGGCGGAATTCAAAGAGATACAAAAGAGATTTTATAAAATTAAAATAATCTTTCAGAACTTTATCCTGGATATATCAAACAAAAATCCGTCAGAAACCGGATGTGGATTTTAACGTTGCATAATTACCTAGGATAATTCATAAGTTCATCGTAAAAAAATAAGATTAATCATGTAAAGAGATAAAACCAGGAATTATCATGCTCTTTTCGTGCGTAAATATATTTTTTAAAGCGAGTCGTTATTGCGAAAGATAGTCGCCTGCAAGGGAATATATTCTTCCCCATAATGGGGTTCTTTAGCAACTTACTGATTACTCTCCTTTAAAGTGTGCGAGGAGTGCTTTTTATCGGGTAGAAATCAAAAGGCGATAATCTTCTTTTTTGGTCGAACTCAGCATTGAACAGGCTAATTTACTGATGTTTAAACGATCTCATTCCTCACTCGCTTTGGTGATATATAATACTTGTCATTTTTTAAACTCATTAAAATCATTACTGGCTTTTAATATCAATAACCGCCAATTTTGTAACTTTGCCTATAATAAATCGACGACAGACCACCCCCTTTATTTTCCCTTAGCGACAATATACAAAAACAGAATTACGAGCCTTAACCAATATAAGGCGCTGTACTCGCGGTGAAAAATTACGGAGGAAATGTTTAATCAATAAGTAGATATAAGACATGCCTGGTGAGTTAAAAGTATTAACAAGAAGTGAAGCGCAACGTCTTCACTTCTTTATGCATCAATGTTGCGCCAGATATTGCTGTACCAGCTCGTTACCGGCAACGCCCATTACATTGAATTGCTTGTATTCGCTTTTATCAAGCACTCTGACGTAATCATCGCCATTGTACAAATGCCCGGCGCTATGGAATATTTTCAGCTCGTTTTTCCACTCCGTCAGCGGGATATGACCAATGATTTCCCACTCACCACTTTTGAGGCTATCAACCGCCGCAAAGATCACATTGGTCATGCCTCGTGAGTTTTTAAACTTCAGAAACTCATCGTGTTGCGGAATGGTTTTATCAGCCTGAATGCTCAGCACGCCAAATGCGAAAGCCTTTTTAAAGCGCCCCTTTAAGGCACAGACGATCTGACACACGGCAAACCGACCATCGGCAGTTGGGATCAGAAAGATATCACCTTCCTGGTACTTTTGACTCATATGCTACCCCTTATGATAGACAGCGCGTCTTGTAAGATTTCTTTACCCCATGCTGAGCTATCGCCAGCGATTTTATAGGTGGGTGCGTTTTTATTTCCGGGGCGGTAAGACCGGATATCATTCAATAAATTCGTTAATGGATTCATTGACTTAGCACCACCATGCATACCAATAAGTTTTTCTTCCAGAAATTTAGCTTCAGCTTTGGTTAAGTTATTGTCAAAAATGATCAGCTGTTCCAGATGCGATTTACCCGGCGTTTTCGCATGGGCGTTTAAACGGGTGGGTGCATCACCGCGTCCAACATAACGGATTTTGCCATTCTCGTGCAGAATATATAACCCTTGCCCTTTGGCGCGGTTGTACTTCTTCTTCGAGCCACCGGGCGGGCGCGTAGACGGCAGCCCCAGGCAGCGCTGCAAGCCGAGCGGATCGCTCCATGCCAGTGGATTTGGCGCATATTGGTATACGCTAACCCCCGCCACCATCCCCACCGGATCCTGGCTGATATAGGCCGCAATGTTCGGGTCATAATAGCGATAGCGGTTATAGTGCAGCCCGGTTTCCGCGTCGTAATACTGCCCCTGAAAACGCAGCGGATTGTCGATGCGGCTGGCGTAAACCTCTCCTTTCTCGCCCCAGATGCCGCTTTTCTCCGACCAGACAATCTCTCCCTGTGGCGAGGTCAATCTGACCGGCGCACCGTTGGGATCGCAGTGGTAGTGCCAGCTCTGCTTTTCGCCCTCTTCTTGCGTCAGTAACGCCAGCGGCCAGAAACTGTCCGGGTAGTAGATATATTCCCGCATCTCACTGAACAGGTTAGCCTGCGCTTTCTGCCGTTTTAACCTGCCGCCGGTATCGAAAATACTCAGCGCGGCCAGCGGTTCCTGTAACCTGGTGACCGTTTCACCCGCCAGCACATCATCCTGCCAGTAAAACCAGCGGGTTTCGCTCGCCGTCTGCTTGAATACCCGTCGACCCAGGCCGTCATAGCCATAGCGCACCAGGCTGTCGCCTTTACGCACGGCGACCAACTGGCGATTGTCATCCCAGACAAAATCCTCTTTTTCGCCTTCGCACTGGCTATCCCGCCGCTGGCGTAGCTCACCGGCGCGGTCAAACACATAGCGCACGCCGTGGTGAATGCCTTCGCGAAACCAACCGCCCGCGCTGTCATTCACCTCGCGCGTTTGCGTCTGCAATTGATTACCGGCGGCATCCTGCACAAATTGTCGCAGTGCGCCATCGGGTGTCGTATGCGCCGTCAACCGTCCCACCGGATCGTAGCTGTAGCGATCGCTGCCCCACAGGCTATCTTCCCGTAACGTCAGATTCCCGGCGCGATCGTAAGCAAACCCGCTGGCAAACAATGGTAAATCGTGTTGCAGCACCTGCTGGGTACTGAGCCGCCCCAGTCTGTCGAAAGTAAAGGTACGCAGGACATCGGTGGAGAGCTGTTCGCTCACGCATCGCCCGGCCTCGTCGTAGGTGAACAGAATAGGCGCATCGTCGTTAAGCTGTATCTGGCTGAGCCGTTCATGCTCATCGAGGTGATAACGCACCTGGTGACCACTGTCGCTTTCACGTGTGATCAACACACCGCGTTCGTTGTAACCGTAGCGCAGTTGAAAACCGTCCTGCTCTTCCAGCAGGACACGCCCGGCATCGTCATAGCGCCAGCTCAGCCGCCGCCACGGGTTTTCACACAGCACCATCCGTCCGCAGGGATCGTAATGGTATTTAACCTGTAACGTGTCGCCGCTGCGCCGCTCCGTCAGCCGTCCCCTTTTGTCATAGCCGTAGCGCACTTCGCGACCCAGCGGATCTTCACGACTTATCAACCGGCTGGCCTTATCCCAACCGTAACGCGTCACCTGCCCCCAATAATCATGCTCTTGTGTCACCCGCCCGAGCGCATCGCGCGTCAGTTGCCAGCGTTGGCCATTTTGATTCACCACCGTCACCAGGCGATCTTCCGCATCATAGAGAAAGCGCAGCGTCGCGCCGTCCGGGGTTTCGCAGGCCGTCAGCATGCCGCTGCCGTTATAGCGAAGCTGCGTAGTGCGCCCCTGCTCATCGGTGTAACTTACCGGGTCATCTTCTCGATCGTAGACAACACGTATTTCCCCGCCTGCCGGATCGGTGGTTGCCACCAGACGGTCTTTGCTGTCCCAGTGAAAACGGGTTATCCCCCCGCTTTCGTCAATACGCTCCAGCAGCGTTCCACGGGCCGCGTGGCGAAGCTGTATCGCGCCCGCGCCAGCCTGTTCAATCCGCTGCGGAAAGCCATAACGATCATACTGGTAGCGCGTGGGCGAAACACCGGGCACATGCGCCGCACAAAGCTGCCCAAACGCGTCGTACTGATAACTTGTGGCGACGCCGGTGGGATCGATTTCGCGGGTAAGATTACCGGCCTCACTGTATTCCGAGCGCCAGACCGCGCCTTTCTCATCGGTAAGCGCCAGTAATTGCCCGTCATCGTCATAAACCGCCTGAATCGCGCAACCATCGGGCATCTGTTCAACAGTCATGCGCCCCTGTTCGTCATACTCCCAGCGGTGCGTACTGCCGTCCGGCTCTGTCACTTCCACCGTGCGGCCAAAATCGTCATAGCGGAACACGGTGTTGCCACCCAACGGATCGATTTCCGAGACGGGCAGGCCATTTTCATCAAAGGTGATGCGCGAAACAGCACCCTGCGAGTCGGTCACTTCCACTTCGTTGAGCAGCGCGTGGTACGCAAAGTGATAATCCCACACCCCGCCATCACCCCAGGCGTGGATAACCTGCCAGGCCTCGTTGTACTGGTAGTGAAACCCCTGCCCGTTGCGGTCAACATGGCTGACCATACGACGCTGCTGATACGCAAAACGGCGCGGATGCGACAGCGCATCGATCTCCGCGCTCAACTGGCCGTGGGTGTCATATTCGTAGCGGGTAAGCGGCGTTATCTCTCCGTCCAGCGCATTATGCAGACGCAGAGAATGCAGACGGTTTCGCTCCTGTGTGACGAGGATTTCGCGCCCGGTCATCCCCGCGTGGGTGTACTCGCGAATTTTCCGTAACTCGCCCTCATCACGCTCGAATTTCCAGCCATTACCGCTACGATCGACAATATCGGAAATCGGCAGGGCGCCCTGTTTGCCGCTAAAGTGCAGCAGCGGGCCGCTTTCCTGATCCACCCGCCACACCACCTCGCCATCACGGGTTTCCCGCCACAGGCGGCTGCCCTCCGGCAAACCGTGAATGGCATGTTCGCGCCCGTCGCTTTGCGGCAACGCAGCAAATAATGTCATCCCTTCCGGCTGCGTCAGCAGCGCGACGCCCTCTTCTGCCAGCACATCGAGGCGGATATCTGCCGGGGTTGACCAGCCAAAGCCGCACACCCCTTCGACCTCACTATCCGCCGACGAATAGGTCCGCGCCCACGCCAGCGGCAGACGACCCGCTAACAGGAAATCCTGCTGCTCCAGGCTGACGCTGCCGTCGCGAATATCCACCGGTTCGGCGCGCAACACGCGGCACTTGAGGAAGCCGGAGTCCATATTGCGAAACAGCTTTTGCCGCAGCTTACGAAAGCGGCGCATAAACAGCCGCCACTGCGGCGTTTTCTTCAGTTTCTTGAAGCCTTTACCCAGCCCGCTTAACCCGGCGCGCATCAGCAACGCCATCAGGTTGATGGTCGGCGGGCCGCCCACTACCACGTTATTGGGAATGGCGAGGTTAAAGGTGAGCGGGAGCGTGAGAGAGAGCGGTTTTGGCTTGGTGGCGCGCTTGAGGCGAAACGGCGGCACCAGACCAATAATGTTGCAGCTCAACACCGGCATGCCGATGCGCGAGAAGGGTTCGCCGTCCACCGAGACGGTTTTACTGCCCATAAACAGCTCGTCTTCAATTTGCGGCCCGCCCGGAGCGCGTAGCGGCGGCACCCATACGCCGCCGACCGGAATATGCACGGCGATGCCGCCCGTTCCTGCACTCGCACGCTTAATGCTGTTGACGTGCACCGTGGTGCCAATCAGCGGCAGGTAATCGAACACGTCAAAAACAATGCCGATATGCGGCGTTGGCAGCGGCCACGGGTAGGTATGAATATCCAGCCCGAGCTGCGGATCGAAGTGCGCGCCGGAGTGCATAAGTCTGGCCTCAGAACATGGCGCGCAGTAACGCGCGTAAGAACGTTCGAACCTCTGTCGCCAGCTCGCTATCGGAAAGGCTTAAAAACAGCAGCGCGAGCAGCGTGACGACAACAATAATAATGATGCGATTTTTCATAGCGGGTTGCTTCCTGCAGTATCAGATAACGATGCGTCATGGTTGCCCCAGTCGGGCAGGTTCTGCCACTCGCCAGGGGGCGCATCAAAGGGATGAGCGATCTCCGGCAGGCCGTTCCAGTGCGGGTGTAATTTCTCCCGCGCCAGCCGGATAACGCGGCGAAAACTGTCATCGCCGCGACGAATCAGATTTTCCCGCTCCTCGCGGATCACGGTAAACATGGCCTCAAGTTGTAACTGCAAGCGGCTTTCGGTCTGCTTAACTTGCGCGACGGTCGGCCCGGCGGGCAGGGCCGCTTCCGCCTGCTGAATTAGCCGCTGTTTTTCACGTTGCCAGCGCGCAGCGCATGCTTCGAGCGCCTCGGTGCGGCGCTTATCGTGCATACGGAGTAAATCCTGAAACACCAGCGGCAACGTGGTCTGGCTGCGTTCGGGCAGCGCCACGCTTTCCGCCGCCTGTACGGCGCGCGCGTACTCCTCCATCGCCGTCGGTCGGTGACCGGCAAGCCAGAGGCAAAACCCGGACATGCGCCAGCCTTCCATCTCAAATACCGGATGGGGAATGGCCTGTGCTTCCAGCGCCGCCTGGCGATAGCCTTTCGCCGCCTGCAGGTGATCTTTTTTCGCGAACCACGCGCCCGCTTCACCGAAGGTGCTTTGCGTGCGTAACTGCCCTTTCAGCGCCGGATCAGGGATATCATCAGAGAGGGTTTGTGCCTGCCGGTAGTGAGTGACGGCCTGCGCATGGTCGCCGCCTTTTAGCCAGCCACCGGCCATCAGGTTGTGCATCATCGCTTGTTGATCCGTCCAGCCGCGCCGCTGCGCAATGCCCAGCGCCAGCTCGCCGCGTGCGGCGACTTGTGCGGCACTGCCTTTTTCCAGCAGCAGCATCGCGTCAGCAAGGTAGCGGCGAAACAGCAACCGGTCGGCATCGGTATCCGTCTGCTGCTGCGCGGTCTGGTGCATCACCCGCATGCCATCGACTTCATCGACAATCAACTGCACCCCGTGCGGATGCGCCTCATATAACGGCTGCCAGATCGGTTGTTCCAGCGTATCAATCAACAGCACACGCGGGGCACTCTCATCCTGCTCCAGCCAGCCTGTCAACCAGCGCGCCAGGGCGCTTTCGTCGCTGACAGCGGCGGGTTTAAGCACCAGTACCAGGTAACGGAGATCGTCTGCAAAAGCCTGTGCGAAACTCTGTAATAAGCGGTTCAGTTGCGCCGGGGAGTAACAGGGCAGCCAGGGTTCCGCATTCCAGGCGGCGGCATTTTCCGTGGCTTCGTACTGCTCGACAAACTCCCGCCCCAGCGCGTCGCTGTAGCCATAACCGGTTTCGAAGGGGGTATTCAACCCAAGAAACAGATCCGGCAGTGTGCGGCCTTCCGCGTGCTGTTGCAGGGCGATAAAGGCATCCAGCAGCGATTCGCCGCCCGCCGGAACGCGCCAGATAAACAGGCGGGTACGCGCAGCGTTCTCGCTGGCGTCCAGCCAGCTTAGCTCCAGCTCGCTCATCACTTTCTCTGTGGGGTTCTTTGCCGCGCGCATTCCGTGTCCTTATCAGGCGTTAAGCTCGATTTTCTTGCCATTGACCATCACGCCCGCCGCGTTAATGGTGATGGTCGAGCCGCCCGCGGTGATCTCCACGCTGCCGTTGCCAATCAGAATGCCGCTTTCGCCGACGTTGATCTGGAAGGTATCCGTTGCGCTGTCCGCCACGCTACCCTGGGTAAAACGGGTGTCGCCGCCGGTAATGCTCAGCGTGCGCCCGGCACCGATATTCACCTCTTGCTTTCGCACCACCGTGCGCACTTCGTTGCTGCTGACGGTGACGTTGCGGTTACCGGTCACTTCCAGCGTCTGGTCGCCAGTGACCTGTACGGTGCGGTTTTGCTGCACGCTCACCTTTTCGTTGCCCTGCACGGTGCGGGTTCTGTCCTGCACCACGGTCAGCGTCTGGTTGCCTTGCACGGTGCCGGTGTTGTTGCTCTTCACCGTGGTGGTGTGATTGCCGGTAATGGTCTCATCGCGGTTTTGCTCGACACTGAGAGTTTCATTGCCTTTCACGCTTTCGGTGCGGTTCTGCTGCACGGTGGTGGTTTCGTTACCGTTGATGGTTTTGCTGCGATCCTGGCCGATAGTGACGGTTTCATTGCCGTCCACTGTGCGGGTACGGTTCTGTTTGATATGGCTGGTTTCGTCTTTGCCAACGGTTTTGGTGCGGTTGCTGCCAACATCATGGGTTTCGTCGTTTTCGACTTCGGTATCCATGTTGCGCTCAGCATGCAGCCAGAGTTGCTCCTCACCGGGTTTGTCTTCAAAGCGCAGGGCGTTGGCGTTATCCGGCGAACCGTCTTTCGAACGGCTCATAAAGCCCATCTGCGTCGCCGCCGCCGGCAGCGCCCACGGCGGCATGCTGGCTTCGTTATAGACGCGACCAATGATTATCGGTCTGTCCGGCTCACCGTTAATAAAATCGACCACCACTTCGTCGCCCACACGCGGGATCTGCACACCGCCGTAGCCCTGCCCGGCCCACGCGCTGGAGACGCGCACCCAGCAAGAGCTGTTTTCATCGCCCTGGCTTTGCCGATCCCAGTGGAACTTCACCTTCACGCGGCCATATTTGTCCGTCCAGATCGATTCGCCCTGCGGCCCGACCACGCGCGCCGTTTGCGGGCCATAGGTGCGCGGCCAGTCGGTGACCGATGCCGGGCGAAAAGGCGTTGTCGCCGGAATAACGGTAAAGGCGATGTTATGCTGTGAACTGAATTGCCCGCCGGAGGCGTACTGATTCTCTTCAAACGCATACCGGGCGCCAATCACCAGCCACTGCGTGTTATCGGCGAAATTGGGTGCATTGGTAAGCCGAAAAAGATGGCCAGGCGCGATGCCGGTCGCGGTACCGGAGCCTTGCATTTGCTGCTGCTCCGCCTGCCAGGCCTGCTGGCGAATACGCGCGTACGCTTCACCGTCGCCATGCTCAACAAAGCGGCCTGGCCAGTCATACACATCAATTTTCCCTGGGCTTGGCGAAACGGGGTTTTGCAGGGTTTGCAGCATCCAGGCATGCGGCTTTCGGAAATCGTAATCATCGGTGCTGTACAGACCCGGCGTCACCACGTGGTTCGCCACCAACTGGCTGATGCCCTCTTCGTTGACCGCGCCGCCGCCGGTTTGCGCATGCCAGGGAATAGTGTCGTAACCGGGAAACGCCTCCGCCTGCGAGTAGTCGTCCATCAGCACCAGCGTGTGCCCCTCTTTGCTGTGGCGAAACAGGTAGCTGATGCCTTCAAGCTCCAGCAAACGGCTGATGAAGTGGAAGCTGCTTTCACCATACTGCACGCTGTAATCCCACTGGCGATAGCTGCGCGTCAGTTTGTCTTCAACCCTGACGTTGTATTCGGAAAACAGCGTTTTGGCGATATCCGGCACGCGTTGCTGCTGGAAAATACGGAAGTTGCGATCGCGCATCATCGGCCAGAAATCGGGTTCCAGCGTCGCCTGGTACGCCGCGTACTGCGTGCCGTCCAGTTCTTCGGTACGCACCGAAACGGCGGTCACTCTCCCGGAAAGATAGCGTTCGCTACCCGGAATCTGGCACGGGATCACCACCGTCATCTCCTGCCCGAGCAGTTTTTGCCGATCAAGGGTGAAGTCTTTGCTCAGCAGGTCGACCTGAAAGCGAAAAGGAGCAGAAAGATGCTCTTCCCCTTTCAATTTCCAGAACAGGAGTGAATCACTGCCAACGGATGACAGGACGGTTATCCGGTTAACCATACGTATTCCTTGGTAGCAGCGGCGGATATTTCGGGAGAAAACGATTTGCGGGAAATCATTCAAAAGAAACTTATACGCGCGCGTATTATTTACTAACGACCAACGATTACGAATAATATTATCCACAGTTCATAAAAACGACAGCCAAATACATATCAGAATCGTCTTATTTTATAATTAAAATAATAACTTATTTAAAATCAATTCAGTGCAAATTACCCTGATAAAACAGTGGATTTCAGGTTATTCGATTCAGCTAACAATAAATAATAACGCATCATATATTCTTCAATTTACAATAATATCTCCCTAAATGAAATTTGCGTATTTAAAATTAAAAACAGCCGTCAGTTGGCCTGCATTTTTAAACTTCGGTGCGGGCTATGGCATCCACCGTTGCCGATTTGCAGTTTCGCAACAGTCCGCTGCCCAACAGTTGTTCGCTGTCGCACAGCCAACGGCCTTTAGCACATTTGCGCATATTCTTATCCGGATATATTGGTTTTCGCCACAGACACAACGAATATAATTCATTTTAATACGGTACCAGAATAATCAACTGGAATATTTACATAGCATTCTGCCAGCTTTTTCTGGCAATAAATGATGTGCGGAAGGTGTTTAGTGCCAACATGGTTACCCTTAGCGATCGATTCGTTCTGGCCAATGCTTTCCGCCGGGCTGAAATTTACCATTCCCTTAACGTTAAGCGCATTTATTCTTGGTCTGACACTCGGTTTTATTGTGGCGTTATTGCGTTTATATGGCCCGGCATGTTTAAAACCGATAGTCATATTTTACGTCTGGTTAATTCGCGGCACCCCGTTATTAGTACAATTATTTTTAATTTTTTACGCGTTGCCCAGCGCGGGAGTGACTATCGATGCCTTTCCGGCGGCGGTGATTGGTTTTACGGTAAATATTGGTGCTTATACCTCGGAAGTGATCCGCGCCACGCTGCTCGCCGTGCCTAAAAGTCAGTGGGAAGCCGCGCATGCCATCAGCATGACCTGGGCGCAGGCGCTACGGCGCATTATTCTGCCGCAGGCCGCGCGCATCGCTGTGCCGCCGTTATCCAATACCTTTATCTCGCTGGTGAAAGACACCTCGCTGGCCTCGGTGATCACCGTGCCGGAGATGTTTCTCGCTGCGCAGCAAATAGCCGCGGTGACTTACGAGCCGTTAATTTTATATAGCGAGGCCGCGGTGATTTATCTCTTATTCAGCTCTGTCTTATCGCATTTACAAGAGAAGCTGGAGCGGAAATTAGCCGGGACAACCGTTAAGGAGCGGGCAAATGATAACGCTCTGCAACATTGAAAAAAGTTTTGCCGGTCACCGGGTGCTGCAAAATATTCATTTAACGGTAGCAGAAGGCACCGTCACCGCCTTAATTGGCCCCTCCGGTAGCGGGAAAAGTACATTATTACGTTGTATTAATTTGCTGGAAATCCCCCAGTCCGGGGAATTAACCATCGGCAAAGAAGAGATGGTATTTACGCCAGGTGCCCGTATTAAAGGCCAGGATATTCGCCGGATGAGCCGTCAGACCGGAATGGTTTTTCAAAACTTTGCGCTGTTTCCGCATATGACCGCTCTCGACAACATTACCGAGGGACTGATTACGGTGCATAAATGGGACCGCGAGCGAGCCCGCAAACGCGGCGAGGCGCTGCTGGAGAAGGTTGGCATGCTGCATAAGCGTAACGCACTGCCGAATACACTTTCCGGCGGCCAGCAACAACGCGTGGCGATTGCCCGCGCGCTGGCACCTTCGCCTGCGGTGTTACTGTGCGATGAGCCAACCTCGGCGCTCGACCCGGAACTTTCCGGCGAAGTGGTCGCCGTCCTGCGCCAGCTGGCACACGAGGGCACGACGATGATTATGGCCACCCACGATCTGCGCTTAGCAGCCCATATCGCAAGCCAGGTGGTATTTCTCGAAGCCGGGGAAATTGTCGAATCGGGCAGCGCCAGCACCCTTTTTTCACAGGCGAAGAAACCACGAACCACGGAATTCATCGCCTCTTTAAGCACAGCGTTTTCGACTATCGAAGCGCATCAATAACAATATTTACGGGGTAACGCAGATGAAGGCATTCGCAACACTGGTGATAGCAGGCGTTATGCAGCTGGGCTTTGCTCACGCGGCGCTGGCGCAGGATGATCTGGCAAAAATTCAGTCCGCCGGGGTGTTAAAAATTGGCACCGAAGGGACTTATCCGCCCTTCACTTTCCATAACGCCGCCGGCAAGCTGGAAGGGTTTGATGTCGAAATCGGCCAGGAAATCGCCAAGCGCCTGAAAGTGAACGCCCAGTTTGTTGAAGGCAAATGGGATGGCCTGATCGCCGGTATTGATGCTAACCGCTACGACGCGGTGATCAATCAGGTGGGCATTACGCCGGAACGCCAGAAAAAATATGACTTCTCCGAGCCGTATATCGCCTCCAAAGCGGTGTTGATCGTCAACAGCAAAAATACGGCAATCACCCGTTTCGAGGATTTAAAAGGTAAAAAATCCGCCCACACGCTGACCAGCAACTATGCGCAGATCGCGCGCAAATATGGTGCGGAGATCGTCGCCACCGACGGCTTTAACCAGTCTGTCGATTTGGTGGTGCAGGGGCGCGCCGATGCGACCATCAACGACAACCTGTCATTCCTGGATTTCAAAAAACATAAACCCGACGCGCCGGTGAAAATTGTCGCCACGCAATCTGACGCGGAGAAATCCGGCGTGTTATTCCGCAAGGGCAACCCGCAACTGAAAGCCGCGATTGATAAGGCACTGGAAGAGATCAAAGCCGACGGCACTTATCAACGCATTTCGCAGAAATACTTCGGCGCGGATGTGTCGAAGTGATGCGTAGCCGCTGAATGGTAAGACCCCGCAACGCGGGGTTTTTTATGCCGCTGGTGCCTTGCTCACGGACACCCATTTTATTTGCGCGCGTCTTCGACAATATGCAAGTTCGACACTATGCAAAGCTGGGGCGCTGCGTTTGTGCTGCTTGCCGCAGACGGCGTTGCGCCCACCGTTGCGGAGCTACTGCTGCATCAGTTCAGCGGGCGCGGCGCATAATAACTGGCTTAAAGCTGAAAACTTTGCGGAACCCCGAGCCTGGCTGGGGGTTTTCTGTAAACAAAAAAACCCCGCCTGGCGGGGTTTTTAAATTTGCGGCGTAACGCAAATCAGAACGGGATGTCGTCGTCGAAATCCATCGGCGGTTCGTTAGACGGTGCCGGTGCAGACTGCTGCTGCGGGCGAGACTGCGCGCCGCCGCTGAACTGGTTGCCACCCTGTGGCTGCTGAGGCTGACCCCAGCCGCCCTGCTGCTGGCCGCCACCTGCCGGTGCGCCGCCACCCTGACGGCCGCCCAGCATTTGCATGGTGCCGCCAACGTTAACCACTACTTCAGTGGTGTATTTTTCCTGACCGGATTGATCGGTCCATTTGCGGGTGCGCAGCTGGCCTTCAATATAAACCTGAGAGCCTTTACGCAGGTACTCGCCGGCCACTTCCGCCAGCTTGCCAAACAGCACAACACGGTGCCATTCGGTCTGCTCTTTGGTTTCGCCGGTCTGCTTGTCACGCCAGGATTCGGAAGTAGCCAGCGTAATGTTGGCAACTGCGCCACCACTCGGCATATAGCGTACTTCCGGGTCCTGGCCCAGATTACCGACGAGAATCACCTTGTTTACGCCTCTGCTGGCCATATTGTGTCTCCTGAAAACGTTGCTTGATTCTTAGTAGTGTAAACGCGCGATTGTAGCATTACAAAGCCACACTTAGATAGCTGCGAGGAGGATTCCAGATTATCGCCGCGCGCCATAGTTTGACATACCCGAAGCGAAGATGCATGCGAATACTGTATATTCATTCAGGTTAAATTGTGTCATAATTAGCCGTTTCTGACCGCTGGTTGTCCTTCAAACACACCAGGCAAAAAGTGTTCCTCCGGGTAAAAGGTGAATGGATTGGATAAGATAGAAGTACGGGGCGCCCGCACCCATAATCTCAAAAACATCAACCTCGTCATCCCTCGCGACAAACTGATTGTCGTCACCGGGCTGTCGGGTTCTGGTAAGTCCTCCCTGGCTTTCGACACACTCTATGCCGAAGGGCAGCGTCGTTACGTTGAATCACTCTCCGCGTATGCGCGTCAGTTTCTGTCGCTGATGGAAAAACCGGACGTTGACCACATTGAAGGTTTATCGCCCGCCATTTCTATTGAACAAAAATCGACATCCCACAACCCGCGTTCCACCGTCGGCACGATCACGGAGATTCACGATTACCTGCGTCTGCTGTTCGCCCGCGTCGGCGAGCCGCGTTGCCCGGACCACGACGTTCCGCTGGCGGCGCAAACCGTGAGCCAGATGGTGGATAACGTGTTGTCGCAACCGGAAGGCAAGCGCCTGATGCTGCTGGCGCCAGTTATCAAAGAGCGTAAAGGTGAACACAGTAAGACGCTGGAGAACCTCGCAAGCCAGGGTTATATCCGCGCAAGGATCGACGGCGAAGTGTGCGATCTCTCCGATCCGCCGAAACTCGAGCTACAAAAGAAACACACCATTGAAGTGGTGATCGACCGTTTTAAAGTGCGCGCTGATCTTGCCCAGCGCCTGGCAGAATCGTTTGAAACCGCACTGGAGCTTTCCGGCGGCACGGCAGTGGTTGCCGATATGGATGAGCCGACCGCCGAAGAGCTGCTGTTTTCCGCCAACTTCGCCTGCCCGATTTGTGGCTACAGCATGCGCGAGCTGGAACCTCGCCTGTTCTCGTTCAACAACCCGGCTGGCGCGTGTCCGACCTGCGACGGTCTGGGCGTGCAGCAATATTTCGATCCCGATCGCGTGATCCAGAACCCGGAGCTGTCGCTGGCCGGCGGCGCGATCCGCGGCTGGGATCGCCGCAACTTTTACTATTTCCAGATGCTGAAATCGCTGGCGGAACACTACAAATTCGACGTGGAAGCGCCATGGGAAAGCCTGAGCGCCAACGTGCAGAAAGTGGTGCTGTTTGGTTCCGGTAAAGAGTCGATTGAGTTCAAATACATGAACGATCGTGGCGACACCTCTGTGCGTCGTCACCCGTTTGAAGGCGTGCTGCATAATATGGAGCGCCGTTACAAAGAGACGGAATCCAGCGCGGTACGTGAGGAGCTGGCGAAGTTCATCAGCAACCGACCGTGCGCCTCCTGTGAAGGGACGCGCCTGCGTCGCGAAGCACGCCATGTGTTTGTTGAAAACACCCCGCTGCCGACCATTTCCGATATGAGCATCGGCCATGCGATGGACTTCTTCAACAATCTGAAACTTTCCGGCCAGCGGGCAAAAATCGCCGAAAAAGTGCTGAAAGAGATTGGCGATCGTCTGAAGTTCCTGGTAAACGTCGGCCTGAACTATCTGACGCTCTCGCGCTCGGCGGAAACGCTCTCCGGCGGCGAAGCGCAGCGCATTCGTCTGGCAAGCCAGATTGGCGCGGGTCTGGTAGGTGTCATGTACGTGCTGGATGAGCCGTCAATTGGCCTGCATCAGCGCGATAACGAACGTCTGCTCGGCACGCTTATCCATCTGCGTAACCTCGGTAACACGGTGATTGTTGTCGAACACGACGAAGACGCCATTCGCGCCGCCGACCATGTGATCGACATCGGCCCTGGCGCGGGCGTACACGGCGGCCAGGTGGTGGCGGAAGGGACGCTGGATGCCATCATGGCGGTGCCGGAATCCCTGACCGGGCAGTACATGAGCGGCAAACGTAAAATTGAGCTGCCGAAACAGCGCGTGAAAGCCGATCCGGAAAAAGTGCTGAAGCTGACTGGCGCGCGCGGTAACAACCTGAAAGATGTAACGCTGACGCTGCCGGTGGGCCTGTTCACCTGTATCACCGGCGTTTCCGGCTCCGGTAAATCGACGCTGATCAACGATACGCTGTTCCCAATCGCCCAGCGTCAGTTGAACGGCGCGACCATCGCCGAACCTGCGCCGTATCGCGATGTGCAGGGGCTGGAGCATTTCGACAAAGTCATTGATATCGACCAGAGCCCGATTGGGCGTACGCCGCGCTCCAACCCGGCCACCTATACTGGCGTCTTTACGCCAGTGCGCGAGCTGTTTGCCGGTGTGCCGGAGTCCCGCTCGCGCGGTTACACACCGGGGCGCTTCAGTTTTAACGTGCGCGGCGGTCGCTGCGAAGCGTGCCAGGGTGATGGCGTCATTAAGGTTGAAATGCACTTTCTGCCGGATATTTACGTGCCTTGCGACCAGTGCAAAGGCAAGCGCTACAACCGTGAAACGCTGGAGATCAAATACAAAGGCAAGACTATCCATGAAGTGCTGGATATGACTATCGAAGAAGCACGCGAATTCTTCGATGCTGTTCCGGCGCTGGCGCGTAAGCTGCAAACGCTGATGGATGTTGGCCTGACCTATATTCGTCTTGGACAGTCGGCGACGACGCTTTCCGGCGGTGAAGCCCAGCGCGTGAAGCTGGCGCGCGAGCTGTCGAAACGCGGCACCGGCCAGACGCTCTATATCCTCGACGAACCAACCACTGGCCTGCACTTTGCTGATATCCAGCAGTTGCTGGACGTGCTGCATCAGTTACGGGATCAGGGCAACACCATTGTGGTGATTGAGCACAACCTGGACGTGATTAAAACGGCGGACTGGATTGTCGATCTCGGCCCGGAAGGCGGCAGCGGCGGCGGCGAGATCCTGGTCTCCGGCACGCCGGAAACGGTCGCCGAATGCGAAGCCTCTCATACGGCGCGCTTCCTCAAACCGATGCTGAAGTAATTACACGGAGAGTTGCTGCCGGACCTGTTCCGGCACCAACTCAATCGCCTGCTGATACGACGCATCCACCAGGTAGTAAATCTGCGAATCCGGTAACGAACCATCCAGGTAAACGGTGCTCCAGTGCGCTTTATTTAAATGGCGGCTGGGGCGCACATCTTCATGCTGCTGGCGCAGCAAATCCGCCAGTTCTGGGCTCGTTTTCAACGACGCTGCCGGCCGGCCTTCCACCTCTTTCACCATCACAAACAGCACATCCGCAACTTTGATTTGTGTTGCTTTCCAGTCGCTGTGCACGCTCTGTTCAGCGCCAGGCTTCGCCATGCAATATTGCAGTAACTCGGAAATTGTCACTTTTGCTTCTCCTTGTCATGTCGTGGTGGGGTATCGCGATCGGCATAAATACATCATTAAAGCGTAGTGTATGGATAAAAAAATCGTGGGTCGTTACAAAACCTGACGATTAACACAACCTAAACAGAATTGAGAACGCTGGAACCTTTTGTGTTTTAGAGTGACAAATGGTTACAACCAGAAAGTAACAGTTATTTTTTCATTTTTTTCAAATAGATAAAAGCAGCACACTGATGTGCAATTGATTACGGATTAAAGAGAAAACTCCCGGAGATGCCTGATGAGCATATTACATGGCGAGAAGAAAACCGTCCTTGTCGCTGAAGATGATAGTGATATTGCTGGTGTTATTATTGCTTACCTTGAACGCGACAAGTTCGCGGTGATTCATGCCCCTGATGGTGAAAAAGCGGTCATGATGGCCGAAAAATACCAGCCTGATTTTATTATTCTGGATATCAAGATACCGAAAAAGGATGGCTGGCAAGTATTGATGGAGCTGCGCCAGAAAACCGATACCCCGATTATGATGCTGACCGCATCAGGCGCCGATACGGATAAAGTTCTGGCATTAAAAACGGGCGCTGATGATTATGTAGTAAAACCGTTCAACCCCGAGGAATTAGTCGCCAGGGTGCATGTTATTTTAAAAAGAAGCCAACAATATCATGCGCTACAAAATCTGAAACTGTATAAAACCAGAAATATTGAAATAAATAAAATAACGCATCAGGTATACGTTGGTCCGAAGAAAATGGATTTATCTACAGACTTAACCTCAACCGAGTTTAAGATATTGATGCATTTAATTCGCTACCCGCAGCGCATCTTTACGCGTGAAGAGATTATGAATTCCTGCATGCCAGAGGGAAACGCCTGCGATCGTACCGTAGATAGCCATGTCAGCAAATTAAGAAAGAAGATCCAGCAGGCGGGCATCGTCAATGTGCCGGAGTGCGTACGCGGCTTCGGCTATCGGTTAGGAGATTGATGTAGCCTAACAGGCTCCCGGCGGGGGATAACCACCGCCGGGAGCGTTCATTAAAACAGCGTCCTGCCCAACGGCAGAATGTCGCACCACTGTTTTTTATAGCTCCAGTAATCTTTATAGACCCCGAGAGAAAATTTAAATTTTTTATCTTTCGCGAGACATAATTCTTTTGCTTTGCAGATATTCACCCACAACAAAATACTGCCGAGATTAAATTCAGGATAGTTCTGAGAATACCCACCATTAATATCATCGAAATAAAAATAGCCATCGCACTCGGCCATAAAAATGATATCAAACGCGCAGGGGCGACCATGCATAAACAACACCGCGCCAAAGAGTAAATGTCGCAATGCGGCGAATGTTCTGATTAAGTCATCACGCGCAAAACAGTAAATTTTACTCTGCCAGCGCTGCCTGAACACGTCGATATATATGTCGGCCAGTTCACTATCCGAAAAGTCATCAACCCACCGAACTTCACCGCCACAGGCAAGAAACTTTTTCATTTCGCCGTTGCGTTTTTTCTGTGACGCTTTCGACAGGCTCTCTTTGACGTAGCAGATCTTGTTTTTTAAATAACCGCTGAATAAAACATTGAGAAAGTCGGATCGATGATGTGGAGATAACCGCTTGGTAACCGCAGGTAAATACCCTACCTTTTTCGTTTGCAGCGGCAGAATGATGTCATCAAAAACAAAGGGATAACGCCGGTCCTGTAGCGATAATGAACCCTTCACCGCGTAACACGCGCCAACGTATAACTGCTTGCGACGAATGACGTAAAAATCCAGCTTCGCCCCCGTTTCAGCACTTAAAAATTGCAGCACATCCGGATGTGTACAGACAGAACCGCCACGTTGTTGCCAGACCATTTTGTAGGTGGCGAAATCGCACGGTTCCCAACCGTACAGCCACGCGAAAACATTCCGTAAAACCATAACTACCCCGTGTTATCAGACGCACCCACACGTCTTTATGCAGGCTTATAACCGGGGTATATGGAGGTTTGATGGAGCGGCTACTCTCCTTGCAGCGTGGCGATGATTTTGCGCGAGCCGCCGTGAATGCGGTGCTCGCCAAGCCAAATTCCCTGCCATGTGCCCAGCACCACGCGCCCGTTTTGCACAGGTAACAGCAGAGAAACGCCTAACAGCGAGGATTTAATGTGCGACGGCATATCATCCGGCCCTTCGTAATCATGCTCATACGGCGCGTTGTCCGGCACGGCTTGCAGAAAATGCTGCTCCATATCGTGGCGCACGGTGGGATCGCAATTTTCGTTCAGGGTGAGCGAAGCAGAGGTATGTTGCAGCAACAAGTGCAGCAAACCAACGTTAATGCGGGAGAGATCGCGAAGTTGCCCAAGCACCTCGTCCGTCACCAGATGAAACCCGCGCGACTTCGCGCCAAGCGTAAGGGTTTGTTGATACCACATGCACATCTCCTGTCAGCAAAATGAACTCTTGTCAGTGTGGCAGCAGGCTGCGAAACAGGAAAGCCGGGGCTAATATTCGGAGTTTACAATCACTTCCTCACCCAACGCACCCGCCTGCGGTAAAGGGCGATAGGTCGAGTTTGAAGCGCGTAGCACGCGAATTGGCCGGGCTTCGCTTTCGCGCGCGGCGGTGATATCGCTGTCTGAATCGCCATAGAAAATGCGGATTTTATTGGCCTTCAGCCACTGGGTTTTGCTGTTCTGGCCAGGCTTATCACCGGCGAAAATCACCGGGTTCATATTGGCCGCAGGAATAAGAAAATCGTCCTGTAACGTTTTACTAACCGTTTCTGTTTTTGTCGGGCTACGTCCGGTGATGAAAAAGATGGTGTCACCGCGCTTTACATGCATCGCAATCAGATGGCGGGCCACTTCTTTCGGAATACTGAAGTCGTCCCAGCCGTTGTTCATCTTTTCCCAAAACGCCGGGTTTTGCAGATAGGCATCGCTATCCGGCGACCAGGTTTTTTTACCGCGCCAGAAACCGGGGCTGGAAAACAGCACCGTGTCGTCAATATCAAACCCGACCGCCATTGGCGGGCGTTCGATCAGAGAATTTTCGATTTGCGCCACGGAAACCCAGTGAACGGGCGCCTGTTCGGCGAGTCTGGCAACATTGGTGCCTTCAGATACCGGCGTGGGCGCCGAAGCGTAAACCGCGCTGCCAAACGTCATCCACAGGCAGACCGCGCCGAGCGCGCGTATGAACTTTCGCATATTTATCCCTAAATTATCAGTTCGTTATATTTTATAAATGGTGCGAATGGTCAAAATGTTACCAGACCATACCCTGTGAAGCCGATGAAAAAAAGGATTTTTTGCAGATTATTCAGAGAATAAGCGAATATTGAGGCATAAATAATCCCCTGCCAGAACGCAGGGGACGGGAAAAAGTAAGTGGGTGCTTACATTACTGCGGCAAATGCTTGCGCCACGCGGTGCACGTTACGGCTATTCAAGCCGGCAACGCACATCCGCCCGCTGGCGATGAGATAAACGCCAAACTCTTCACGCAGACGATCGACCTGCGCCGCGCTCAGGCCGGTATAACTGAACATGCCGCGCTGTTTAAGCAGATAATCGAAATTACCGCCCGGTACCGCCTCTTTCAGCACGGTGACCAGCTCCTGGCGCATCGCCAGAATGCGCGTACGCATGGCTTCCACTTCCGCCAGCCAGGAGGCTTTCAGACCGGCGTCGCCAAGTACTGTTGCGACCAGTTGTGCGCCAAAATTCGGCGGGCTGGAGTAGTTACGGCGCACGGTGGCTTTGAGCTGCCCCAGCACGCGGCTGGCGGCGTCCGCATCGTCACACACCACGGAAAGCCCGCCAACGCGCTCGCCATACAGCGAGAAAATTTTCGAAAATGAGTTGCTGACCAGCGCAGGCAGCCCGGCGCGGGCAACCGCGCGGATGGCATAAGCATCGTCTTCCATTCCGGCACCAAAGCCCTGATAGGCGATGTCGAGGAACGGGATCAGATTGCGCGCTTGCAACACCTCAACCACCTGGTCCCACTGCGCGTGAGTCAGATCCGCTCCGGTTGGGTTATGACAGCAGGGATGCAGCAGCACAATGCTCTGGGCGTCCAGGGTGTTCAGTTTTTCCAGAAATGCTTCAAAACGCACGCCGTTAGTCGCGCTATCGTACCAGGGGTAAGTACTCACTACGAAGCCAGCGCCTTCAAAAATAGCGACATGGTTTTCCCAGGTCGGGTCACTGACCCACACGCCGGAATCTGGAAAGTAACGTTTCAGAAAATCTGCGCCGACTTTCAGCGCACCGGAGCCGCCTAATGTCTGGATGGTGGCAACGCGGTTTTGCGCCAGTACCGGGTGTTCTGCACCGAACAGCAGCGGAGCGATCGCGTTGCGATAGCTATTGAGCCCTTCCATCGGCAGATAAACTGACGCACCGTGCGGCTGCGCATTCAGGCGCGCTTCGGCTTCGGCGACCGCCTGCAAACGCGGAATAATGCCATCTTCGTTGTAGTAAAGCCCGATACTGAGATTGACCTTGTCGCTGCGGGGATCTTCTTTAAAGCGCTCCATTAACGACAGAATCGGGTCGCCGGCGTAGGCGTCAACTTTCTGAAACACGCGTGTACTCTCCAGGTTTACAGTAGGCAAGAACCACCACAATAAACCGGAAGCAGAGGAAGATCGAGAGCAGTAATAGCGGTGTTAAAAAATAAGCGCTTTAGCCGCGCAGCGCGGCCAGTATTTGCGCCACACGCTCGCTTACCGAACCACGTACACGCAGAAAGGGAATGCCGCGTTGCGTCAGCTGTTCGTTGTACCAGGCCTGCTGACGCTGGCGGAAGGTTTCATCCTGGCGGGTGCCGTCCTGCACAAACGGGAAATCGTCGTCGCACAGCACCACGAGGTGATAATGCCGCTGCGCCAGTGCATAGAGCGCATCCGGCGCGTGACCAAACATCGCCAACGTATAAAACAACGTTGTTAGCGGCGAGGTGTCACATACCAGCCACTGCCGGGCATCGGCGGCTTCTTCACGCTGTACCTGCGTTTGTGCAATCGCCAGCATATCGTCATAAACCAGTTCACCGCCCTTTTCGTCCCAGCGCTCGCGGCCATATTCCGCCACATACGCCGTCTCCAGTGCCTGCGCCAGTGCGATGCTCAGCGTGCTTTTGCCGGTCGATTCGCCACCCAGCAGGCAGATGCGCTGAACGAAATCCCGGTAAACAACAGGCGCTAACATCTGCCGCCAGCGGTGAACATCACTACGAATCAGTGTGCCGGAAGGTGCCTGCTCTCCTTGCTCACGCTGCAAACGGACATGTACGACGGGGCTGGCGAAGCGTTCGCTGAGTACGCGGGCAAAGCCGTCGCCGTACTCTTCGGCGGTAAAAACCGCCTGCGGTTGGCAGTGCAGTACCAGCAAACAGATATCGGCCATATAGTGGCGATGCAGATCGCCGTCGGCCTCGTTATGCGGTGGCGCACTCAAGCCATAATCAGCAAGACGCTGGGGGGTGAGAACCAGAATGTCGCATTGCGGAAAACGCGCACGAAGCCAGCGTTCACGCTTTTCCGGCTCGCATCCAGGCAACTCTGGCACAGAGTAGCTGACGATCCACAGGCGTTCGCACTGTTCCAGCGCAGCGTTAATCAATCGTTCGTGGCCGCAGTGTAACGGCGCAAATTTACCGACGATCAACCCGCTGGCAAAGCGTTTCATCGCGCGGCCATCGCTTTGCGCCATTGATACAGACCATGCCAGGCGTTACACCAGAAAACAAGATATAACCCGGCGGTGAGCCAGAGATCGCGGGCGGCATACAGCGGCACGGCAATGGTGTTAACCAGCAGCCAGAAATACCAGCTTTCGAGCCTGCGCCCCATCAGCATAAATTGCGCGAGCACGCTGAAAACCATAATGGTGGAGTCCAGCCACGGCGACCACGCGTTGGTAAAGCGGTGCAACAGCCAGGCGTAACACCCGGCGACAACCAGCGCGCCCGCTAACATCAGCAACAAATGGTTAAGCGGCGTTTTGCGTACCGCCAGTTCGCTGCCGTGGTTGCCTTTCAGCCAGTTGATCCACCCGGCAATACTGCTGGCGATAAAGAACAGTTGCAGCGTGACATCGGCGTAGAGCTGTACGGAGTAGAACACCCAGCCATACAGCACGCAGCCAATAATCCCCGTCCACCAGGTGTGCATATTGTTGCGTGCGGCAAGCCATACAGAGAGGGCATAAGCCAGGCAGGCGGCGATTTCCATTGGCGACAAGGCGCAATCCTTTTAGTCGATGTATTTTAAAGTCGCCCGCGAAGTCAGGCGCGTGATAAGTTCGTAAGCACTCACTTTTGTTGCTTCAGCAATACGTTCAACGGGCAAACCCTCTCCCCACAGCACCACTTCATCACCGGCTTTGTCTTGCGCATCCGGGCCGAGATCAACGCAAATCATATCCATCGCCACACGACCAACAATCGGCACTTCGCGACCATTAACCAGCACCGGCGTGCCGGAAGGCGCAGCGCGCGGATAGCCATCGCCATAGCCCATCGCCACCACGCCTAAACGCGTGTCGCGCGTACTTTCCCACGTGCCGCCATAGCCCACCGCATCGCCAGCTTTATGCTCGCGCACGGCGATCAGTTGCGAAGTCAGCGTCATGACTGGCTGAAAACCGAAATCGGCACCCCACGGTTTATGATCGAGCGGCGAAACACCGTACAAAATAATGCCAGGGCGAACCCAGTCGAAGTGCGATTGCGGCCACAGCAGCGTACCGCCAGAAGCGGCTATGGAACGCAGACCAGGTTTGCCGTCAGTAAAGGTGGTGAAGATATCAAGCTGGCGCTCTGTTGCGCCGCATTCCGGTTCGTCGGCGCGGGCAAAATGGCTGGCAACGTTAACTGGCTGGCGCACATTTTTGCACTGTGACAAGCGCGCATAAAACGCCTCAGCCTCGTGCGGATGTACGCCCAGGCGGTGCATACCGGTATCGAGCTTCATCCACACGGTCACCGGCGCTTTCAGCGTTGCGGTTTCCAGCGCTTCCAGCTGTTCAAGGCTATGAATAACCGTGTGAAGCTGGTGTTCAGCGACCAATGGCAGATCGCTGGCGGCGAAGAAACCTTCCAGCAGCAAAATCGGTTGTGTGATGCCGCCCGCGCGTAATTGCAGGGCTTCTTCAAGACGGGAGACACCGAAAGCATCGGCATCGGGGAGCGTTCGCGCGGTCTCGAGAAGACCGTGTCCATAGGCGTTCGCTTTCACGACCGCAACCACGCGGCTGGCGGGAGCCAGTTCACGCAGGCGTTGCAGATTGTGTCGCAGAGCGCGGCGGTTAACTACTACGGGTGCCGCTTGCATTTACATTACCCTATCAAGCAATCGTCAACATCATTCGTCTACAGGAAGACGACAAGTCCGTCGATACCGGCGGTTTGGTATAAACCAGGCGACCGGGATCCGCGGACGCGGTCAACGTCCCTGTAATGCGAAGGATGAAGAGGATTTATTCGTCGTCGTATTGTGGCCCTGCATAATTATCAAAGCGCGACCACTGCCCGTTAAATGTCAGACGCACGGTACCAATTGGGCCGTTACGCTGTTTACCAATAATAATTTCTGCAATGCCTTTTAAGTCACTGTTTTCGTGATAAACCTCGTCACGATAAATAAACATGATCAAGTCGGCGTCCTGCTCGATGGAGCCGGATTCACGCAAGTCGGAGTTTACCGGACGTTTGTCGGCGCGCTGCTCCAGCGAGCGGTTAAGCTGCGACAGCGCCACCACCGGCACCTGTAACTCTTTCGCCAGCGCTTTTAGCGAGCGGGAGATTTCAGCAATTTCCAGCGTACGATTATCCGACAACGACGGCACACGCATCAGTTGCAGGTAGTCGATCATGATAAGCCCAATGCCGCCATGCTCGCGAGCGATGCGCCGCGCACGGGAACGGACTTCCGTCGGCGTCAGGCCGGAAGAGTCATCAATATAGATATTGCGTTTTTCCAGCAGGATACCCATGGTGCCGGAGATGCGCGCCCAGTCTTCATCGTCCAGTTGGCCGGTACGAATACGCGTCTGATCGACACGCGAAAGGGAGGCCAGCGAACGCATCATGATCTGTTCGGAGGGCATCTCAAGACTGAAGATTAATACCGGTTTATCCTGCAACATCGCCGCGTTTTCGACGAGGTTCATCGCAAATGTCGTTTTACCCATCGACGGACGCGCGGCAACGATAATCAAATCCGACGGCTGTAAACCTGCCGTTTTCTTATTAAGATCGTCATAACCTGTGTTAACACCGGTGACACCGTCGTGCGGCTGCTGGAAAAGCTGTTCAATGCGCGAAACGGTCGCTTCAAGCACATCGGCGATGTTTTTCGGGCCTTCGTCTTTATTTGCGCGGCTTTCGGCGATTTTGAAAACGCGGGATTCGGCAAGGTCGAGCAGATCTTCGCTGCTGCGCCCCTGCGGATCAAAACCGGCGTTGGCGATTTCATTCGCCACCGAAATCATTTCACGAACTACCGCACGCTCACGCACGATATCGGCATAGGCACTGATGTTCGCTGCACTTGGCGTATTTTTGGAGAGCTCAGCCAGGTAAGCAAAGCCGCCGACAATATCCAGTTGCCCCTGCAGTTCCAGCGATTCCGCAAGCGTTATCAGATCGATGGGTTTGCCCATCTCCTGCAGGCGGTGCATCTCGGTAAAAATATGGCGGTGCGGGCGCGTATAAAAATCATCCGCCACGACGCGTTCGGCGACATCATCCCAACGCTCGTTATCCAGCATTAAACCGCCCAACACCGACTGCTCCGCTTCAATAGAATGCGGAGGCACTTTCATCCCCTCGAGCTGTACGTCGCGGGTTTCAGTCTGTTTGTTGAAGGGTTTATTTCCTGCCATAGTGAATGGAGCTATCCGGGTAATGAATGGGTTGAGAGATTATCACATCAGGAGGAAGCATGGCGACGAGAATAGAATTTCAAAAGCATGGTGGGCCTGAGGTGCTTAAAGCGGTTGAGTTCACCCCCGCAGCGCCAGCGGAAAACGAAGTGCAGGTAGAAAATAAAGCCATTGGCATCAACTATATCGATACCTATATCCGTAGCGGGTTATATCCGCCGCCAGCGTTACCAAGCGGGCTGGGCACCGAAGCGGCAGGCGTGGTAAGCAAAGTGGGCAGCGGCGTCACGCAGGTGAAAGTGGGCGATCGCGTGGTATATGCGCAATCGGGCCTGGGTGCGTATAGCTCGGTGCATAACGTTTTGGCGGATAAAGTCGCGGTGCTGCCGAACGCGATCTCCTTCGAACAAGCGGCGGCGTCATTCCTGAAGGGTCTGACGGTGTTTTATCTGCTGCGCAAAACCTACGAAATCAAGCCAGATGAAATGTTCCTGTTCCATGCCGCCGCCGGTGGTGTCGGGTTGATTGCCTGCCAGTGGGCAAAAGCTCTTGGCGCGAAACTGATTGGCACCGTGGGTTCCGCGCAAAAAGCGCAGCGCGCGTTACAGGCCGGTGCCTGGCAGGTGATCAACTACAGCGAAGAGAATGTGGTGGAACGTGTCAAAGAACTCACCGGCGGTAAAAAGGTGGCGGTGGTGTACGACTCGGTGGGGAAAGACACCTGGGAGACGTCGCTTGATTGTCTGCGCCGTCGCGGGCTGATGGTCAGTTTCGGTAACGCTTCCGGCCCGGTGACCGGCGTGAATCTGGGTATTCTTAACCAGAAAGGCTCGCTCTACGCCACGCGCCCTTCCCTCAATGGCTATGTCACTAACCGGGAAGAGTTGCAGGAAGCCAGTAATGAGCTGTTTTCGCTGATTGCCAGCGGGGTTATCAAAGTGGATGTGACCGAAAGCCAGAAGTTCGCGCTGCACGATGCACAGCGGGCGCATGAAGTGCTGGAGAGTCGGGCGACGCAGGGCTCCAGTCTGTTGATCCCTTAAGCTAATCGCCTGAAAGAATTAGGGCTTCCCGTGGGAAGCCCTTTCTTTTTTAGTTCGGCTGCATTGTAGGGTACAGCGCGATGAATTCGTTAACGTCGCGATAGTGACAGATTTAATAAGTAAATCCTATTCGGTTCTAAGCAATGTACCGGGAAAAGTCTTCGGTATGTGACGAACCACGCAATACTTTAGTAACGCCAACGGTTATTGCGTTGATAACGTGGGATCTTCGGTTCTTTCACGGCACGGATAATCCAGACAACGGCGACGGCCAGCAGCAGCCATGGCAATAGCTTGATCATCAACGCGAAAAGCCCGCCGAGGAACATAACAGCCGTTGCCACCAGCAGCGCCGCGATGATGCCCAGCAGCGAAACGCCGGTCACCAGCAACATGATAAAAAAGCCCACGATAAACAGTAATTCCAGCATGATGGATCTCCCAAAGAGGTAACTCCCCGGTTATTACAAGAACCATGCCAGGAAAAATTAGCTTATTTATCAATAAAAAAGCTCCGCAGCAGAAGGCGGAGCTTAGTGAATTTGACTACCTTTTAGTGAAACTTTAACGCTTTGAGGCCACCAGGTTGAGCGCGTGTTCCACTACCGCGATATCCGCACCGGCTTTATGCGCATTTTCACTCAGATAACGACGCCACTGACGCGCGCCGGGAACGCCCTGAAACAGCCCCAGCATATGCCGTGTGATATGCCCGAGATACGCGCCCTGGCTCAGCTCGCGCTCAATGTAGGGATACATCGCGCGCACCACGGCGATCGGATCGGCATCCGCCACGTCTGCGCCAAAGATCTCGCGGTCAACAGACGCCAGTATGCCAGGGTTCTGATACGCTTCACGACCGACCATCACGCCATCCATATGTTCCAGATGCGCTTTGGCTTCTTCCAGCGATTTGATACCGCCGTTAATGGCCATTTTCAGGTGCGGAAAATCACGTTTCAACTGATACACACGCGGGTAATCCAGCGGCGGGATTTCCCGGTTCTCTTTTGGGCTTAACCCCGAAAGCCACGCTTTGCGCGCATGGATGATAAAGCTTTCGCACTCGCCTTTTCCGGCCACGGTGCCAATAAAATCGCAGAGAAATTCGTAGCTGTCGTGATCGTCAATGCCAATACGCGTTTTGACGGTGACCGGAATCGACACCACATCACGCATCGCTTTAATGCAATCCGCCACCAGTTGCGCTTCGCCCATCAGACACGCGCCGAAACGACCATTCTGCACACGATCGGACGGACACCCGACGTTGAGGTTAATTTCATCATACCCGCGCGCTTCGGCCAGCTTTGCACAATGGGCAAGCTGCGCCGGATCGCTGCCGCCGAGCTGCAACGCGACCGGATGTTCTTCTTCGCTGTACGCCAGGTAATCCCCCTTGCCATGAATGATGGCACCGGTGGTGACCATTTCGGTGTAGAGCAACGTCTGGCGCGACAGCAAACGCAAAAAGTAGCGGCAATGTCTGTCCGTCCAGTCGAGCATCGGCGCCACGCTAAACCGGCCATTCCAGTGTTGAGTGGAATTGAGCGTCGTTGCGTTGGTTTGATGGGGGTTTGTCATTTCAGGGTTACCGTGCATTTTGGACAGTTAAAAAGGTTTGTCGTATCTGATTTCCACTCAGGTCCGGCAATCGCCAGCGTCTGAAATAGCGGGGCATTATTCTAGCATAGAGGAAGCACGTAAACCCGCTGACACAATGCATGGTCAGCATCTGTTATGGATATATGCCCGGGGTAGCCTTGTACAAAACGGAACCACTACCTAACATTTTTGGTAGGCATAGGAAATGTTCATTAATAGCGAAAGCTATTTATAACCGTAACAGGTCAAAGGGAGTTAAGGAAAATGACTAAACCGTATGTACGTCTTGATAAAAACAATGCCGCTGTGTTGCTCGTCGATCATCAAACGGGCTTGCTATCACTGGTCCGGGATCTCGATCCGGATAAATTCAAAAACAACGTGCTGGCGCTGGCCGACCTCGCTACATATTTTAAGCTACCCACCATTCTGACAACCAGCTTCGAAACTGGCCCGAATGGCCCTCTCATGCCGGAACTGCAAACACAATTGCCCGCGGCGCCCTACATTGCTCGTCCTGGTAATATCAACGCCTGGGATAACGAAGATTTTGTGAAAGCAGTGAAAGCAACGGGTAAGAAACAGTTGATTATTGCGGGAATCGTGACCGAAGTTTGCGTGGCATTTCCGGCGTTATCTGCCCTGGAAGAGGGCTTCGAGGTGTTTGTCGTCACCGATGCGTCAGGTACATTTAATGAAATTACCCGTCATTCAGCATGGAACCGTATGTCGCAGGCCGGGGCGCAGTTGATGACCTGGTTTGGTGTTGCCTGCGAGTTGCACCGCGACTGGCGTAACGATATTGAAGGGTTGGGCAATCTTTTCTGTACTCATATTCCTGATTACGGCAATTTGATGACCAGCTATGCCAGGATGAGCAACATTTAATTCCACTTCCTGGCTTAATCATCTGATTTATAAGTCATAAAAAACCGGAGGCATCAAGCCTCCGGCCAGAACATCTTAGAATGTGACGCTTAACTGTGCGCCTGCGCCCCAGGTTTCATCTTCACCAACCAGCCCCATCAAATCGACATGGACACGGTTAAACGGTGCAAAACCGACACCGCCTGTGAAGACGTTTTTATCATCACCTTTCACATCCGCACGGTAACCGGCCCGCACCGCCAGCCAGCTAAGCGGGCGAACTTCCGCACCAACGCCCACGTACTGGGAGTTTTTCTCGCTCTTAAAGCCTTTGGTTTCGGTTAAATCCCCGTCGGCGCTTAATGTCACCAGCTCATTATGCCAGGCCGCGCCAGCCGTCACTACCGGGCTAATCTGGTAGGTGTCTTTGTAATTGGTGACCACACCGGTTCTACCATTGCGAATTCGAATATTCTGTGTATCGATATCGCGCGAGATAAGGTTGGTGCCGGTTAAGCCCACAGTGATGTTTTCACTAAGATCTGCCGCAGCACCGACATCGATGTTAAAGCCTGTGTCATCGGTACGATAACGGCTGTCTCTCAGGTCGCTGCTCTTATAGTCATAAATAGACGCGGTGTAGTTGTAGACCCACGTTTTTTGCAGTTTCGGCGTCACGCCAAGGGATAACGGCACGCCAGCAACTTCAAACTGGCGCGCCATGGCAATACCAAAGTCAGAGACGATTGCCGCACGACCGGCAGCGGTAGAGTTAAGGTTTTTGGTGATCTCTTCGCTACCGTTTGGCGAGACAACCGCCCGCAGCGCTTCGCTCAAAGCAATGCCGTCGTTGTTCTGAATGCCGCGCAGGTAATCAATATCTTGTTGATCGATATTCGAGCTGACACGGGCGTGGGCGTAGGCTTTGGTAACAAAGGCCAGCGAAAGCACATCATTGGGAATACTAACGGCAAGCCCGGCAGCGGCTTTGGCCTGCGCGGTTTTGCCTTTCAGGAACACCAGTTCGTCAGCCAGATCTTTCGCCGCCCCCTGGAACTGATTTAATGTACCAATCGGGTTAGCAATGATCTGTGCGGCGGTCAGGTTATCGACCACATCCTTGTAACCATCAATTTTGTCATTGATGTTATCGATTTCATCGCGAAGGTTATCTTTGTCGGTAATTTGCGCCTGCACGCTCGGCAGGATAATCGTGACGTCATCTTCCGGTTTGGCTTTCGCCAGCAGCGCCGGGTTGATGAGTGCCCCACTACCATAATTTGCCGATGCAACACCGGTTCCTCCCATTGCATCGTTACGTGCTTCTGCCCAGGTATTGGCTGCTCCTGCCTGATTTGCTGCAAAGAAGGAGACAGCGATAGCGACCACTGAAAGTTTACGTTTTTTATTCACAATATGTGTCTCGTAGCCAGATGAGTTTTTTTAAGCCTGTTTATTTTAAAAGAAACAGGAATTCACTATTGCTGCGAACAACGACCAAAAAAGAAGCTAAATCATGTGAACGTACAGGATATATATGAACGTTATAGTTATTGAGGAAACTCTCAATATTTATAGAAGAGGAAATTCGTTTCGGGAAGGAAAGTGAGAAAAGGAGTTTACGGGCGGCGATCTCGGCGTTTTGGGCAGGACATGGTAAAGTGTGGGTTTCTGTTCCCACCAACCCGAGGGCGCCAATGGATAAGACCACTTCGCAAGAGATGTTAGTGCAGGCTGAAAAGCTGTGCGCGCAGCGCAATGTGCGCCTGACTCCCCAGCGCCTTGAAGTATTGCGGTTACTGAGCCTGCAACAAGGGGCGATCAGCGCGTATGATTTGCTCGACCTGCTGCGCGAGAGCGAACCGCAAGCAAAACCGCCGACAGTTTATCGCGCGCTTGATTTCCTGCTGGAGCAAGGCTTTGTCCACAAGGTTGAGTCCACCAACAGTTACGTGCTGTGCCACCTTTTTGATCAGCCGACGCATACTTCTGCGATGTTTATTTGCGACCGCTGCGGTTCGGTGAAAGAAGAGCAGGCCGAAGGCGTGGAAGATATTATGCATGCGCTGGCGGCGAAGATGGGTTTTGCCCTGCGTCATAATGTGATTGAAGCCCATGGCCTGTGTGCCGCCTGCGTGGAAGTGGAAGCCTGCCGCCATCACGATCACTGCCACCATGACCATAGCGTCCCGCTAAAGAAAAAACCGCGATAATTGTTTCCCGTCTTTTATCAGCTCTTTATTACCTGCAACACAACCCGCCAGGTTTCGCATTTTAATGGCGGCGAGCAAGCGCATGCTGCGGGAGCCGTGGATCGGGCGAACTGTTGGTAAAACGAGGCAGACAGAGGGATGCGATAAGAGCACAAAATCAGGAAGTTTGTGCGCAAAACAATGTAGTTAGAGTTAATAAATATGGAATCTGGAGGGGTGGTACATCCTTGTACCTTCGGGCAGGGTAGCCTTTAGAGGGTTAACACATTTGAGGGGATGTGCTGGCTACCAACGGTAATCATTACGCGTTTCCCAGTCCGTCACTTCTTTTTCCGCCTGATCTTTTGCGTAACCGTAACGTTCCTGGATTTTACCCACCAACTGATCACGTTTACCTTCAATGATAGTCATATCATCGTCGGTGAGTTTGCCCCATTTCTCTTTCACTGTGCCTTTAAACTGTTTCCAGTTACCGCCGACTTCGTCTTTATTCATCATGGACTCCTTATCGTTCGGTTAAAATGACGTTCTCACCGTGCTGAACGTACTGATTATTGTAGTCAGGGATTCGGCATTATGAATTTTATTCGGAATCTTTAACCATCTAACAAGATAAAAGCAGCGTAAACGAGACGAGAAAATCGGAGCACTACCTTAGAAAATAAAGCGCTATCAGGAAGGATCGCTGGCAGCAAACCAACTGTTGTTACGCCAGTGACGACGCCATATTAGCGCCAGCGTCAGCCCACGCAGAGCAAGGAATACAGCAAGTGACAGCCACAAACCGTGATTGCCCAAAACAGGCACGGTGAGTAGCGTAGCGGCAAACCCCGCCGCCGCCACTGCCATACTGTTACGCATTTCGGCCGCGCGCGTGGCACCGACAAACATACCGTCCAGCAGATAACACCACACCCCCACTAACGGTAAGATAACCTGCCAAATCAGATAATGTCCGGCAAGCTGTTGCAGCGCGGGTAACGATGTTAACAGCCCGATAATTTGCTGACCCGCCACTGCATACACAACGGCAAAGAACAGCGCCACCAGACCGGCCTGCCGGCAGGCAGCCCGCCAGATATGCATCAATTGACTGCCGTCTCTGGCACCGTAAGCCTGCCCGGAGTGCGCCTCAACCGCATACGCGAAACCATCCAGCGCATAGGCGGTAAAGGTTAAAAACATCATCAGCACCGCATTTGCCGCCACCGTCTCATCCCCGAGCCGGGCACCAAACACCGTTATCGAACCAAAGCAGAGTTGCAGCAGCAGCGAACGCAACATGATATCGCGGTTCAGCGCCAGCAAACGCCGTACGCCGCCGCGCCATGCATTTTTCAGCGTCAGCAATGAAATGCCGCGCATTACGAGTACGTGTCGCACCATCCATAAACCAATAGCGAAGGTGGCGTATTCTGCAATGACCGTGGCAAGTGCCGCACCTTGCACATTCATATGCAGCCCCATGACCAGCCACACATCGAGCACGATGTTGAGCAGATTCCCCACCACCAGCAATATCACCGGTGCACGCGCATACTGCACGCCGAGCAACCAACCGAGCAACACCAGATTGCCCAGCGAAGCGGGCGCACTCAACCAGCGAATATCCAGAAACCGTCGCGCCTGTTCCAGCACCGCCTCGCTACCGCCAGTGATATGCAGCGCCAGGTCGATAAGCGGCGTGCGCAGCAGGGTAATCAACACACCGGCCCCAAGCGCCAGCAGCAAAGGCTGGACTAACGCACGTGCCAGCGCGGACGCATTTTTCGCGCCGAACGCCTGAGCTGTCAGGCCGGTGGTGCTCATGCGCAAAAAGAGCAGCAGCATAAAGAGAAAACTGGTCGCCGTTGCGCCAATCGCCACACCACCCAGGTAAACCGGGCTGTCCAGATGCCCCACTACCGCCGTATCCACCAGCCCCAGTAATGGGACAGTGATATTCGAGAAGATCATCGGCAGCGCAAGCCGCCAGAGCGCTTTGTCAGATGCGGTTAGCAGTGGCATGGTTTGAATGTGAAATTTAATGAGGCAAAAGAGGAGATCGCTGCGGAACCTGAACCCGCCCCGCAGCAAAGCGAATGTGCGTTACAACCACGCGCCATTACGAATAACACCGACCGCCAGCCCTTCGATGGTGAAGTTTTGATCGCGCAGATCGACAACGATCGGGGAAAACTCGCTGTTTTCCGGCAACAGTTCGACGGTGTTACCCTGCTTTTTCAAACGCTTGACGGTCACTTCGTCTTCAATGCGCGCTACAACGACCTGGCCGTTACGCACATCCTGCGTTTTATGCACCGCCAGCAGATCGCCATCCATAATGCCAATATCACGCATCGACATACCGCTAACGCGCAGCAGGAAATCCGCATGAGGTTTAAAGAGACTCGGATCGACCTGGTAATGGCCTTCGATATGCTGCTGAGCCAGCAGCGGCTCACCCGCAGCGACGCGACCAATCAGCGGTAAACCGATATCGTCCTCTTCTTCTTCAAGCAGCAGACGAAGGCCGCGTGATGCGCCAGATACGATTTCGATAACCCCTTTGCGCGCCAGCGCTTTGAGGTGTTCTTCCGCCGCATTTGGGGAACGGAACCCCAATTGCTGTGCGATTTCCGCACGCGTTGGTGGCATACCGGTTTGAGTGATGCGATCGCGAATAAGATCGAACACCTCTTGCTGCCTGGCCGTTAATGCTTTCATCCCGCCCCCTGGGTGTATATACAGTTATGCTGTGAGTATATACAGCTAAAGGCGATTTTGGAACCAAATTTAAGCAAAAAACCAGGGCGTTATCGAATTCTGGAAGCGTTATCGAAAATGTGACCACAGTAATGCGATCCAGGTAAACAGCGCCAGCAGGATGGACATCAGCACCGCCGCCGACCCCATATCCTTCGCCCGCCCGGAAAGTTCATGGAATTCCGAACCAATTCGATCTACCACGGCTTCGATGGCACTGTTCAGAATTTCGACAATCATTACCAGCGTCACAGAACCAATCAGCAGTACGCGCGTCATTGTGTCAATATCGAGCCAGCTAGCGATTATAATTGCCAGGATAACCGCAACGGACTCCTGACGAAATGCCGCTTCATTAATCCAGGCAGCGCGAACGCCTTTCCAGGAGTATCCAGCGGCTTTAATGATCCGGGTGAAACCGGTGGTATTATTAGCCATTTAAAAGAACCTTTTTATTAAATTGGCGTCAATGTCTCAGCAAGCGCGCAGCGGTACAACAGAAATTATGTGCGCTTTCTGATATTCTTGCGGCGCAATGGCACTATTAACCAGAGGCTTTACATCCTTTATGTCCGGCTGGCCACGAATTTACTACAAATTACTGAATTTACCATTAAGCGTGCTGGTAAAAAGTAAATCGATTCCCGCAGAACCTGCACAGGAACTGGGTCTCGATACATCACGCCCCATCATGTACGTGCTGCCTTATAACTCAAAGGCAGATTTACTGACTTTACGCGCGCAGTGTCTGGCGCATGAGTTGCCCGACCCGCTGGAACCGCTGGAAATCGACGGCGCGTTGCTGCCGCGTTTCGTGTTTATCCACGGTGGGCCGCGCGTGTTCACTTATTACGCGCCAAAAGAAGAGTCGATCAAGCTGTTCCACGACTACCTGGATTTACACCGCAGCCATCCCGATTTGGATGTGCAAATGGTGCCGGTATCGGTGATGTTTGGCCGTTCGCCCGGACGTGAAAAAGGCGAAATTAATCCGCCGCTGCGCATGCTGAACGGCATCCAGAAATTCTTTGCTGTTTCCTGGCTTGGCCGCGACAGCTTTGTGCGTTTTTCACCGCCAGTTTCGCTGCGCCGTATGGCGACGGAGCACGGCACCGATAAAATTATCGCGCAAAAACTGGCGCGCGTGGCGCGTATGCACTTTGCCCGCCAGCGTCTGGCCGCAGTAGGCCCACGTCTGCCGGCGCGTCAGGATTTGTTTAACAAATTGCTCTCTTCCAAAGCGATTGCCCGCGCGGTCGAAGATGAAGCGCGCAGCAAAAAAATCTCCCATGATAAAGCGCAGCAAAACGCCATCGCGCTGATGGAAGAGATCGCCGCGAACTTCTCCTACGAGATGATCCGCCTGACCGACCGCATTCTGGGTTTTACCTGGAACCGTCTCTATCAGGGCATCAATGTGCATAATGCAGAGCGCGTACGCCAGCTGGCGCACGACGGTCACGAAATTGTCTATGTGCCCTGCCATCGTAGCCATATGGACTACCTGCTGCTCTCCTATGTGCTCTATCACCAGGGGCTGGTGCCGCCGCATATCGCTGCCGGTATCAACCTGAATTTCTGGCCCGCCGGGCCGATTTTCCGCCGCCTGGGCGCTTTCTTCATTCGCCGCACCTTTAAAGGCAACAAGCTCTATTCCACCGTGTTCCGCGAATATCTGGGTGAGCTGTTCAGCCGCGGTTATTCGGTAGAGTACTTCGTTGAGGGCGGGCGTTCGCGCACCGGGCGTTTGCTGGATCCGAAAACCGGTACGCTGTCGATGACCATTCAGGCGATGCTGCGCGGCGGTACGCGCCCCATCACGCTGGTGCCGATTTACATCGGGTATGAACACGTGATGGAAGTGGGCACTTACGCCAAAGAGCTGCGTGGCGCGACAAAAGAGAAAGAGAGCCTGTTGCAGATGCTGCGTGGTTTAAGCAAGCTGCGTAACCTCGGTCAGGGCTATGTGAACTTCGGCGAACCCATTCCGCTGATGAACTACCTGAACCACCATGTTCCGGAGTGGCGCGAAGCCATCGATCCCATTGAATCCATCCGTCCGGCGTGGTTAACACCAACGGTGAACACCATTGCCGCTGATCTGATGGTGCGCATCAACAACGCCGGTGCGGCTAACGCCATGAACCTGTGCTGTACGGCGCTGCTGGCTTCCCGCCAGCGTTCGCTGACCCGCGAGCAACTGACCGAGCAGTTAAGCTGCTATCTTGAGCTGATGCGCAACGTGCCTTATTCGCCGGATTCGACCACGCCGTCGGCCAGCGCCAGCGAGCTTATCGACCACGCGCTGCAGATGAACAAGTTCGAAGTCGAGAAAGACACCATCGGCGATATCATCATTCTGCCGCGTGAGCAGGCGGTGTTGATGACGTACTACCGCAACAACATTGCGCATATGCTGATGCTGCCGTCGCTGCTGGCGGCGATTGTCACCCAGCACCGCGCTATCTCCCGTAGCGAGATCCTGCGCCACGTCGAGTTACTTTACCCGATGCTGAAAGCCGAGCTGTTCCTGCGCTGGGAAAAAGCGGAGCTGGCGCAAGTGCTGGAGAACCTGACGCAGGAGCTGCTGCGCCAGGGCTTGTTGACGGTGAAAGACGATCGTCTGAGCATCAATCCGGCGCACTCCCGCACCTTGCAACTGCTGGCGGCAGGCGCGCGAGAAACCTTACAGCGTTATGCCATCACTTTCTGGCTGCTGAGCGCCAACCCGGCGATGAACCGCAGTACGCTGGAAAAAGAGAGCCGTACGCTGGCGCAGCGCCTGTCGGTGCTGCACGGTATCAACGCACCGGAGTTCTTCGATAAAGCGGTGTTCAGTACGCTGGTGCTGACGCTACGCGATGAAGGTTATATCAGCGATACCGGCGATGCGGATCCGGCGCGTACCTTAAACGTGTACCAGATGCTGGCGGACTTGATAACGTCGGATGTGCGTCTGACGATTGAGAGCGCGACGCAAGCGGAAGCGTGAGGGTAAATGTTCCCCTCTCTTGCCGGAGAGGGGAAAAAACTCAAGGCAAATGCAGGTAACTTAACGCCAGCCCTAAAAACAGCACCAGCCCCACAAAGTTATTGTTCATAAACGCTTTAAAACAGGCATCACGGTCACGCCCGGCAATCAACTTTTGCTGATAAACAAACAGCGCACCGGCGATCAGCACCGTCACGTAGTAGGTCGAGCCCAGCCCATTCAGCCAGCCAATCGACGCCATCAGCACCAGCACTGCCACCTGCAAAATGCCGATAATCAGCTTGTCGAAACGACCAAACAGAATTGCCGTCGACTTGATGCCAATCTTCACATCATCGTCACGGTCAACCATCGCATACTGCGTGTCATACGCGACCGCCCACAGGATATTGGCGAGAAACATAATCCAGCAGCTCAGCGGTACAGATTCACTCACGGCTGCAAACGCCATCGGAATCGACCAGCCGAAAGCCGCCCCAAGCACCACCTGCGGCAGATGCGTATAGCGCTTCATAAACGGGTAAACCCACGCCAGCGCCAGCGCCGCGACGGAGAGCAAAATGGTCATGACATTTAGCGTCAGCACCAGCGCGAAGGCCAGCAGCACCAGCACCACAAACAGCACGCGCGCTTCATTTTCCGTTACCGCGCCGCTTGGCAACGGGCGATTTGCCGTGCGTTTAACATGACCGTCGAATTTACGATCCGCATAGTCATTGACGACACAACCGGCAGCGCGCATCAGCCAGACGCCCGCGACAAAAACCAGCAAAATCCACAGCGGCGGCACGCCCGGCGTCGCCACCCACAGCGCCCACAGCGTTGGCCACAGCAGCAACAAAGCGCCAATTGGTTTGTCCGTACGCATAAGCCTGTGAAAGGCCAACAGCTTATTCTGCGTGAGACTCCACTCCATTTTCTTTTCCTCTTAGTACAGCGGCGATGCAGGCAAAAACAGTTCGGTCAGCATCAGCGGTTTCCCGCCCAGACGCAGACGGGAACGGCGTCCCCAGAGCTGCTCATGACGACCAATTTCAATAAAGTCACGCGTAAGCGTAGATGAGGTAAAGAGATATCGCCCAAGCGGCGTTTTACCCAGGGTTTGCAGCGCCAGTTCCGGACCGCTCAGCGTAGATTCCGGCACCACGGTGCGTCCGGCGAGCCAGGGTTCCCCGTCGGCGCAGAGAATAATTTCCCGCAACCAGTAACGATCCTCCTTCGGCAGACTGTCGCGTTCTTCGGCGATCTCATCCACCGTCACAAAGCCTTCCCGAATCAGCGTAACGCTGACCGTCTTGCCTTGTTGCTCAAAACGTTTGGTCATTGAATCTTCCAGCAACAGCCACTCGAGCAGTTGCGGTTCAAGCGCGGGAATTGCGTCTACGTAGCGCAGCGCTCGCAGTTGCGTAAGCGCAGGGTGTGACATGCCTTACTCTCCGGTACATAACGTAGCGTTATTGTATCGCAGAACCGGCGCACGGGGCGGGGAAACTTCATTCAGTTTTCATCAGCGCAACAGATGCGCAACAGCGCGCATCTGCGCCGGAAAAAAAGGTGCGTCAGGCGACGCACCAGTTGCTGCAAATATCAGCATTGTGGGGAGAGATTACCCCTTGCCTTTTACACTGCTGATAAAAGTGGCACGGGCGGATTTCGACCCGAGGCGTTCTGCTTCATTCAATAATTTCAGCGCCTTATCAATATCACCTTTGGCAGCGGCTTGTTTGATGGCCTGGTTAAAGTAGCTCTCTGTATCGTTGAGCATCGGCTCGCTTTTCGCCACTGGCGCAGGAGCCGCAGCGGGCGCGGCGGCAGGAGCCGGTTGCGTGTTGTAAGCCGGTGCAGCGGTATTGCCCACGGTAACGGAAGCCGGGCCAGAAGAGCCAAACAGCGGGCCGACTAATATGCTGGAAGAGGAGGAGGTGCTGGCTTTCAGCGCCAGTGAACCTGCCACGCCATGGCGGGCAATCGGATCGGGAATATCCGGTACGGCGTTACCGTTACCTTTAGCATAGGCTTTAGCCGGATCTACCATCTGCGTGGTTTTTTGCAGATCTTTTTGCGTGGTAAATACCAGCAGATAAAGTTTCTGCTGACCCAACGCCGGGGTCAGTTTCATCGTACCTTCTAAACGGTTATCAGACATCACGCCCGGCTCCTGGTACGCAAAGAAGCTGGACGGGAAAAATGCTGCAGGTGTGAAGTTCTGATCAAGTACCAGCACGTTTGGCGCATAAACGCTCTCGTTGTTCACTTTGCTGGTCAATGTAATGTTCAATTCGCCAATATTCGCCGGAACGCTATAGGCCATTACCGGGCCAGTAATATCACCGGCATTCAGCGTCTGTCCGGCAGCAGCGATATCGCTGGTCAGCGTTTGCGAAGGTGACACTGGCGTCCAGTGCAGTTGTTGCAACGTTGAAGCAGGGATAGACGGTGCTGCAGAGACATCCTGCGGCACGATATTTATAGCAGCCAAGCTCACAGCGGGAGCCGCAGCCAGCAGCCCTGCGGATAAGCAGAGTGCGACGAGACTTTTTTTCATTTTCATTATGATCACCTTGATTGCGCGGTGAGCGTTGGCCAGGCAATAGCGCGCGTCACCTAAGATTGAGGGGCTTGCGCCCCTCATTTGGTCATTACAGCGGGTGTTTAAGCATTACCACCAGATTTCCATCTGGGCGCCGAAGGTCCACTCGTCGTCATTGCCACGGCTATTGGTGCCAAAGCCAAACGGTGTAGTCGCGCCATTGCTCGCAGCCAGGGAAGAGGTGTTGCCATCGGCGTCCGTTTTCACGTAACCCCATTTCTCATCCCACTTGGCGTAGGTAGCGAAAACGCGGATTGCCGGACGAGACCAGATGCTGTCGCCCGCCTGCCACTGTTGCGCCAGGGTGATTTTGTACTGACTGTTGCGATCGCCCGTTTGCTGTGATTTGACGTTGTCGTAGCCCACTTCCATCAACGTGCTCATGATCGGCGTCCATTTGTACATCGGACGTACGCCCACGGTGTACCAGGTGTTGCCGCGTTTGTTATCGCGATCGGTATCCTGGTACATACCGACATACATCAGGTCCCACTTCTCAGCGAGGTTGATTGCACCATGATCGAGTACGCGGATCAGGTGACCATCGTTATCCACAGCGCCGCCGCGAGCCTGGCCTTTACCCTGCGAGATCATTGCGTCGGTGGCGTACTGCACCACGAACTTGTTGTAGCCCTTCATCATGCTCTGGGTATGTTCAGCGGTGAACATCCAGCCATCTTTCGATGCGCCTGGCTCCAGGTAATAGTCGTCAGGAATGTTGGTGTGACCGTAGTCAACGCCCAGTTCCAGCACACCATTCGGGTTGGTAGCCAACTGTGCTAAACGCACATCGAAGACATCGTTTGGCACTTTGTTGTTATACGTGCGCAGGCCGGTGTTTGGATCGCGATCGCCAAAGGCAGAAGAACCACCCAGCTCAGAAGAACGCGTTGCGGCGAGAGAGAGTTTACCGATACCAACGTCGATATTTTCAAGACCTGCACCCGGGCCGGAGATATCCCAGTAGTAGAAGTCGATCATGTGGACGTCGTGGCGCTGATAGAAACGCTTACCGGCCCAGATGTTGGCGCCTGGCAGGGAGTCGATCAGGTTTTTACCCACTACGTTAAATTCGCGAACCGCTGGTACGTTGTCGTTTTCCCAGTCGTTCAGCTGTGCGGTTTTATAGGCAATGTTGGAGTCGAAATAGAAGCTTTTATCCGCTTCTTTCCAGACTTCCTGACCTAATTTAATTTCCGCATAGGTTTCGCATTCGTTACCGAGACGGTATTTGGCATCCGCACCGGTGGCCTGGAAGCATTGCTGCTCGCCGCCGCTGCCGGTCCAGCCAATCCCCGAACGGGCGTAACCTTTGAAATCAACAGCACCCGCCTGTGCAGACAGTATGCCTGCCGCGATGGCGAGAGCCAGTGGAAGTTTGCGCAGAGTAATCATCGTTCTATCTCCTGAGCTTGCTTTTCTTTTTTTTACACATCCCCCTTCGCGCTATCTCTTTATTGGCTGCCGTCATGAATCCCGGCCTGGTACGGTTGTACGTTGCCGGAGAGTCATCACGTTGCCGCCTCGACATAATGCGAATGGCTTTGTGTAAACGCTTTGTGGGGTACGCTTAAACGCCCGGTTCTTTATGTAACCGGCGGCAGGCGGTGCCATCTTCACGGAACAGATGGCAACGCTCCGGCGGTAAGCCGATGGCGAATGTGGCACCCTCTTCTACCAGCACCACGTCGTTCTGGCGGTAGACCAGGTTCTGACGTATTGCAGGGATCTGGATATGAATTTGTGTTTCGTGGCCAAGCTGTTCGACGACCTGAACTTCGCCCTCCAGCGTGACATCGGCGATGTCGCTGGGCAGCAGATGCTCCGGGCGGATGCCCAAAGACATATTTGCGCCGACCTGCACATTGGCGCTGTCCACCGGCAGCCACACGCGCTGGCGGTTAGGCAGCTCAACCTGAACCTGTTCAATGGCGGTAGAGGTCACTTTTACCGGCAGGAAATTCATCTTCGGCGAGCCGATAAAACCGGCGACAAAACGGTCTGCCGGGTAGTGATACAGCTCCAGCGGTTTACCCACTTGCGCCACGCGCCCGGCATCGAGCACCACGATTTTGTCGGCCAGCGTCATCGCTTCCACCTGATCGTGGGTGACGTAAATCATCGTGCGGCCAAGACGTTTGTGCAGACGGGAGATTTCAATACGCATCTGCACACGCAGGGCGGCATCAAGGTTGGAGAGAGGTTCATCAAGCAAGAAGACGCTGGGTTCAGCCACCAGCGTACGACCGATCGCCACACGCTGACGCTGACCGCCAGAAAGCGCTTTCGGTTTGCGATCCAGTAAATGCGCCAGTTGCAGCACTTCCGCTACTTGCGTGACGCGCGATTTGATCATCTCTTTTTTCGCGCCCGCTAACTTCAGGCCGAAAGACATATTTTCCGCAACTGACAAATGCGGATAGAGCGCGTAGGACTGAAACACCATGCCAACGCCGCGTTCTGCGGGAGGAACCTCATTCATGCGGGTATCGCCAATCAGCAAATCCCCGCTGGTAATGGTTTCCAGCCCGGCAATCATGCGCAGCAGCGTCGATTTACCACAGCCTGACGGACCGACAAACACCACGAATTCTCCTTCGTGGATGTCGAGACTGATGTCTTTCGACACCACCACATCGCCCCAGGCTTTCGTTACATTACGCAGCTGTACGCTCGCCATGCCCTTCTCCCTTCGTTACAACCTGTCACCAACAGAAACATTCAACGTGGGCTGACTATGGAGCATCGATTCAGCGGGCGAATCCTCCACCCCCCTGGTTTTTTGTGGGGGAGGAGGCGGGAGGATGAGAACAATGTCTCTGCCCCCTGGACAGGCGGGCTGCGGGCATTTTCGTGATGGGCTCTGCAAAAATCGGCGCTTTTTTATGTGCGCTAACACACATAATGCAAATCTCTGTAACAGAGATCACACAAATCGCCCCAGGGGCGTAGGGTTAAGGAGGATGAGAAGCGCTTGTCAAAAAAGGAGACTAATCCCGTCGAACTACCTTGAGCGTATCCACGAGCACATCACCTAAAGGACGGGATATATGAAAATCAAAACAGGCGCACGCATCCTCGCTTTGTCCGCAGTGGCGACGATGATGTTTTCCGCCTCTGCCCTCGCCAAAATCGAAGAAGGTAAGCTGGTCATTTGGATCAACGGCGACAAAGGCTATAACGGCCTTGCCGAAGTGGGTAAGAAATTTGAGAAAGACACCGGCATTAAAGTCACCGTAGAACACCCGGATAAACTGGAAGAGAAATTCCCGCAGGTTGCTGCAACCGGCGACGGCCCGGACATTATTTTCTGGGCACACGACCGCTTTGGTGGCTATGCGCAATCCGGTCTGCTGGCAGAAGTCACCCCGGATAAAGCCTTCCAGGACAAGCTGTACCCCTTCACCTGGGACGCGGTGCGTTACAACGGTAAGCTGATTGCCTACCCGATTGCTGTCGAATCCTTATCGCTGATTTACAACAAAGACCTCGTGCCAAACCCGCCGAAAACCTGGGAAGAGATCCCGGCGCTGGATAAACAGCTGAAAGCGAAAGGTAAGAACGCGTTGATGTTCAACCTGCAAGAACCGTACTTCACCTGGCCGCTGATTGCTGCCGATGGCGGTTACGCCTTCAAGTTTGAAAACGGCAAATACGACGTGAAAGATGTCGGCGTCGACAACGCAGGCGCGAAAGCGGGTCTTAGCTTCCTCGTGAAGCTGATTAAAGACAAACACATGAATGCCGACACGGATTACTCGATTGCAGAAGCGGCGTTTAACAAAGGTGAAACCGCGATGACCATCAATGGTCCGTGGGCGTGGGCCAACATTGATAAGAGCAAAGTCAACTACGGCGTCGCGCTGCTGCCAACCTTTAAAGGTAAGCCTTCTAAACCGTTCGTTGGCGTGCTGAGCGCAGGCATCAACGCCGCCAGCCCGAACAAAGAGCTGGCGAAAGAGTTCCTCGAAAACTATCTGCTGACCGATCAAGGCCTGGCAGACGTTAACAAGGACAAACCGCTGGGTGCGGTCGCGCTGAAATCCTATCAGGATCAGTTAGCGAAAGACCAACGCATCGCCGCGACCATGGATAACGCGAAAACCGGTGAAATTATGCCGAACATCCCGCAAATGGCCGCCTTCTGGTACGCCACACGCACCGCGGTTATCAACGCCGTTAGCGATCGCCAGACCGTCGACGCCGCGCTGAAAGACGCCCAGGGTCGTATTACCAAGTAAAAATGTGAATGCCTTATCCCCGCACGGGGATAAGGCGAATTGGACATGTTGTATACGCGGCATCCTTCACGCGCATCATGGCGGCAACGTTGAGTATCCCGGCGCGCTTACAAAAGTAAGCTACCAGCGTGCGCAACCGCAGCCAACAACGCGGCAGCGTGAAGGGTGTTGAGTAGAGAGGAAATCCCCATGGATGTAAGAAGAAAACGCCACTGGTGGCAAAGCCCGCAACTCGCATGGGCGGCCATCACCGTTGTTGGCCTGTTGGTGGCTTACCTTGTCGTTATGATGTATGCCCAGGGGGAATACCTTTTCGCCATTACCACGCTCGTCCTCAGCTCGGCGGGCCTCTATATTTTCGCCAACCGTAAAGCTTATGCCTGGCGCTATGTTTACCCCGGCGTGGCAGGTATGGGGCTGTTTGTCCTGTTCCCGCTGGTTTGTACCATCGCCATCGCGTTTACCAACTACAGCAGCACTAACCAGCTCACTCAGGAGCGCGCGCAGCAGGTGCTGCTCGATCGTTCCTACCAGGCAGGCAAAGCGTATAACTTTGGGCTCTACCCGGCGGGAGATGCGTGGCAACTGGCACTGACCGACGGCGACAGCGGTAAAAACTACGTTTCCGATGCGTTCAAACCCGGCGGTGAGCAGCAACTGACGTTAAAAGAGGCTGACGCCCTGCCCGCTGGCGAGCGCGCCAACCTGCGCATCATCACGCAAAATCGCCAGGCGCTGAACCAGCTGACCGCCCTCCTGCCGGATGGCAGCAAAGTGGCGATGAGTTCGCTGCGCCAGTTCTCCGGTACGCGACCGCTGTATCAGCTTGAACAGGATGGCACGCTGCTCAACAACCAGAGCGGCGCGAAATACCGCCCGAACAATGAAATCGGCTACTTCCAGGTGATTAACGCCGATGGCAGTTGGGGCAGAGAAAAGCTCAGCCCCGGCTATACCGTGACCATCGGCTGGGATAACTTCACGCGCGTCTTTACCGATGAAGGCATTCAAAAACCGTTTATTGAGATCTTTATCTGGACGGTGGTGTTCTCGGTGCTGACCGTGGTTCTGACCGTTGCCGTGGGCATGGTGCTGGCCTGCGTCGTGCAGTGGGAATCCCTGAAAGGCAAAGCGATTTATCGCGTGTTGTTAATTCTGCCGTATGCCGTACCGTCGTTTATCTCCATTTTGATCTTCAAAGGGCTGTTTAACCAAAGCTTTGGCGAGATCAACATGATGCTGAGCGCGCTGTTTGGCATTAAACCGGCCTGGTTTAGCGATCCCACCACCGCACGTTCAATGATCGTGATCGTCAACACCTGGCTCGGTTATCCGTACATGATGATCCTGTGCATGGGGCTGTTGAAAGCGATCCCTGACGATCTGTATGAAGCCTCAGCCATGGACGGTGCCGGACCGCTGCAAAACTTTTTCCGCATCACCTTCCCGCTGCTGATCAAGCCGCTGACGCCGCTGATGATCGCCAGCTTCGCGTTTAACTTTAACAACTTCGTGCTGATCCAACTGCTGACCAACGGCGGGCCGGATCGCATCGGCACCACCACGCCAGCCGGTTATACCGACTTGCTGGTGAGCTACACCTATCGCATCGCCTTTGAAGGCGGCGGTGGTCAGGACTTTGGGCTCGCTGCCGCTATTGCCACGCTGATTTTCCTGCTGGTAGGTGCGTTGGCTATCGTCAACCTGAAAGCTACGCGCATGAAATTCGATTAAGGAGGACGAAAATTATGGCTATGGTGCAGGCGAAATCGCAAAAGCTACGGCTGTTTATCACCCATTTGTTATTGCTGGTGTTTATTGCCGCGATTATGTTCCCGCTGCTGATGGTGGTCGCCATTTCGCTGCGTGAAGGTAACTTCGCCACCGGCAGTTTAATTCCGGAAAATATCTCGTGGGAGCACTGGCGCCTCGCGCTGGGCTTTAGCGTCGAACACGCCGATGGCCGCGTCACGCCGCCGCCGTTCCCGGTGCTGCTGTGGCTGTGGAACTCGGTAAAAATCGCCATGATCACCGCGATTGGCATTGTGGCGCTCTCCACCACTTCTGCGTACGCCTTTGCCCGCATGCACTTTCGCGGCAAAGCGACATTGCTGAAAGGGATGCTGATTTTCCAGATGTTCCCGGCGGTGCTGTCGCTGGTGGCGCTGTACGCGTTGTTTGACCGGCTCGGCCAGTACGTGCCGTTTATCGGCCTGAATACCCATGGCGGGGTGATCTTCGCTTATATGGGCGGGATCGCGCTGCATGTTTGGACGATCAAAGGTTATTTCGAAACGATCGACGGTTCGCTGGAAGAAGCCGCCTCGCTGGATGGCGCAACACCGTGGCAGGCGTTCCGCCTGGTGCTGCTGCCGCTGTCGGTACCGATCCTGGCGGTGGTGTTTATTCTGTCGTTTATCGCCGCCATTACCGAAGTACCGGTTGCCTCGCTGCTGCTGCGCGATGTTAACAGCTACACGCTGGCGGTCGGGATGCAGCAATATCTCAACCCGCAAAACTATCTGTGGGGCGATTTTGCCGCGGCGGCGGTGCTGTCCGCTATCCCAATTACGGTTGTCTTCCTGCTTGCGCAGCGCTGGCTGGTTAACGGCCTGACCGCAGGCGGTGTGAAAGGTTAATTTTCATTGTTGTTATTGCGCCTTAAATAGTTCGGGTTAGAGCAAGGCGGCGACTGCATGAATCCCCGGCAGCTGACTGAAGTCAGTGACCGGGGTGAGTAAAGGAAGCCAACGCAGCTATCACCCGAAAGATGACCGGCGTTGCCACTGCACCCTCAACTTGTATCACCCGAAACTCTAAATAATTCAGGTTGCAGGAAGGCGGCAAGTGAGCGAATCCCCAGGAGCTTACATCAGTAAGTCACTGGGGTGAACGAACGCAGCCAACGCCCCTGCAGACTGAAGAATGACGAGTAACTTGTGAAGTCATTGGCGATCCCCGGATCGCCCTTTTTTTATTCACGCCTCAGCCGCTTCGAGTTACACAACCACAGCGTGATCACCAGCAACAGGATCGCCGCCGAGTAGATCAACACATCCATTGGCGACTGGTGATCGACGATGATCAACCGCACAATCGCGGTAATACCAATGTAGATAAAATAGCGCAGCGGGAAGTGAAACCCGGACTGAAAGTACTTCACAATCAGGGCGATAAATTCGAAATAGAGAAAATAAACCACCAGCCCTTCTACCAGCTCATATTTGCTGGTTTGCACCGGCGCGAACAGCACATCCGCCAGATGCAGTGTCTCTTTGCCCAGAAAGACAATCAAAATCAGACCGAGGCTGAGCAAACCAAGATTCAGCACGGTCTGCAATATGGTCGAAATAAATTCAACGCGTGGACGAGTTAGCGATGTCATAGCGGCACCTCATTACTGGTGAACAACGCTTTGTATATCGCAAAAATGTGATCTGGATCTACATTATTTGCTTATATTTTGTGACACCACGTGATGACATGTTGCACAGACATGTCCACGCAGGAGACGAAAAAGAGCATGCTTACCGTACGTAAAGCTGAAATCGCGGACGCCGCGTTACTGAGTGAAATGGGCTACGCCAGTTATCGCCATCATTTTGCCCCTCTGTGGCGCGAACCGGCCGAGCTGGAGGCATTTCTCCGCCAGGAGTATTCCCCGGCAGTAATCGAGCAGAGCCTGCAAAGCGAAGCGGGCAGCTGGTTTATCGCGCAGAATGCGGCGCCTGTCGGTTTCGCTAAAGTCTCCTGGCATCACGCGGTCGACGAGCACGGCCCGGCGGGTACGCTGCTGCACAAACTCTATCTTCTTCCGGGCGAAACGCGTAAAGGCTACGGCGAGCAACTGCTGGCAGAAATAGAACGCCTGGCGCAACAGCGTGGTGAGCGGTTTATCTGGCTGGAAGTGCTGGACGCCAACCCGAACGCGCGGCGCTTTTACCTCCGGCTGGGATTCACGCATCTCAAAGACACACTATTCAGTACCGCCTCGCAGCAAAGTACGCTGCATATTCTGGGCAAACCGCTTTAAGGAGGGAGGATGGCAAGCGCCGCTTTGCGCCAAACCGCCGTACGCAATGTGACCTGCGGCGAAAACGTGGTGATTTATGAACCCGCGAATTTATACGACTGCACGCTGGCGGACGATGTGTTTGTCGGCCCGTTTGTCGAAATCCAGGGGCATACCCAGATCGGTAAAGGTTCGAAGATCCAGTCGCACAGCTTTATTTGCGAATATGTCACCATTGGTGAGCGCTGCTTTATCGGTCACGGCGTGATGTTTGCCAACGATATGTTTCGCGACGGCAAACCGGACCCCGACAGCAACAACTGGGGGCGCATCGTGATTGGTAATGACGTGTCGATTGGCAGCGGAGCGACGATTCTGGCAGTGACTATTGCCGATGGCTGTGTGATAGGCGCGGGCAGCGTGGTGACCAAATCGATCAGCGAGAAAGGGGTGTATGCGGGAAATCCGGCGCGGCTGTTGCGCCGGTTATAAATGCACCTTTCCCTCCCCGGATGGGGAGAGAAATGTGCCGGGCGATGAAGGAAGGCAGACCTTACGGCCATTCTCTCCCCATCCTGGGAGAGAAACAGGGTTGAAGATGGAGAAAGACAGACCTTGCGGCCATTCTCTCCCCACACGGGGAGAGAAACAGGGTTGAAGATGGGGAAAGACAGGCCTTGCGGCCATTCTCTCCCCACACGGGGAGAGAAACAGGGTTGAAGATGGGGAAAGACAGGCCTTGCGGCCACTCTCTCCCCATACGGGGAGAGAAATAGGGTTGAAGATGGGGAAAGACAGACCTTGCGGCCACTCTCTCCCCGGACGGGGAGAGAGAAGGCTTACTGGAAGTTGACCGTCTTATCGTTGGTCATGTTGTAAAGCTCAAACTTACGGCCCAGCATCTGACCACCGTCACGCGTCAACGGCGTCCAGCCAACGCCAGCGCGGCTGCGGGTCGGACCGGTGCTAAACAGATCCAGCGGAACCGAAATGTAGACCCCTTTGGTGAAGTCCCCTTCCCCGTACTGCGCGGCTGAAACGTTGGTTTTGGTGGCATACGCGCCCACCACAATCCCGCTGTCGAAGTGCTTCGACACATCCAGCGTGACGCCTTTATCGCCCGCCAGATATTGACCGACGCTGGCTTTCACCAGCACATTTTCGGCGAACCACGGCGTCCAGTAAGCAGTGAAGTGGCCGGTTTTGACGCTGTAATCGGTGAATTTCATCATGTCCTGCGCACTGCGCCAGTCACGCTGTTTCACGTAGTTGCCGTCAATACCAAACGCCCAGTGACTATCAACCGGACGCCACAACAGTTCGGCACCGGCACCGCCGTACATGGTTTCCAGATACCCAGCATACACCTGGCCATAGAAATTATTGCCCAGGTACTGGAAGTAGTTCGCCTGCATGTTGTTGACGTAAATATCGTTCTGCACATATTCACGCACGCGGGTACGTACACGCGGCAGGGCGGAGTCTCTCGGCGGGTTGGTGTAGTTAAACTTGTCGTAGTTATTGGTCAGGTTGCCAAACAGACTACCGGTGGTCAGCAGGTGATCCGTGAGCCACCAGTCGGCAGTGGCCATCACGCCAAGCTGGTACATGTAGAAAGCTTCCGGCCCGCCGAATGACTGGTTAAGCACCGGATCGATGTGGAAATCGAACGAGGATTTATCGATATACCAGCCCTGCTCCGGTTTATCCGGCACGATAGGCGTTTCGCGTTTTTGCACCAGTTCCGTATCCTGCCCCAGCGGTTCGCCTTCAAGATGGCGCTTCAGGCTGGCAACATCCGTTTCGGTGGTGACAACCGGCATATTGAGGCGGTTTTCCGTCACGCGAATAGTGCGAATGCCATCCGGCAGATCATTCATGATGATGCGATTCGCGCGCTCAACCCCTTCCTGGGTATTGCGGTATTTCACCTGCTCGCCGGTGACATACAGCGTGTCACCTTTCACCTGAATTTGCGGATCGGTAAGCCCGGCGTTGTATTTCAGTAAGGTCAGCTGATTCGCCACCACCGAATGCTGGAGGATCGCATCTTGCGGCTGTGGCTGATATTTTGGCCGCGCGTTGTCGATATACGATGGGCGCAGATCGCTGAAGTTGTTACGCAGGGTAAAGCCGAACATCCAGGTATTCCCGCGCTCATAGCTCAGGTTGATGTCCGCCCAGTCGGTAACGCGGTAAATCGCGCCGACGTTGACCTTGCTGCGCTGCGGCAGTTTACCGGCGAAGTCCTGCTGGTAGTTGTTCCCTTCATACTCCAGTTTCAGGCGCAGCGGGTTCCACGGCGTCTGGTACTCCACCCCGCCAAATAGCGCGGTCGGACCACGGAACATCTGGCTGGTATCCGTGGAGCCAGCGGCTTTGTAACGGGTGTCGCGCGTACAATATTTCTCGTCGTAGGAGCAGAGCGGGTTTTTGATATTACCGCTGGTGCCAAGGTAGCCCCAACCGATACCCAGCGAGAAATCGAACGGCCCCCAGGCTTTGTTCGCCACCAGATATTCGCCGTCGAACAGCCCGGTACCGCCAATATCGCGCGCGCCCACGGAAACTTCCGGCAGCCAGTAGCCTTCTTGCCACAGGCGCAGTTTTAAATCGAAGGCTTTATCTTTGTAGGACTGATTGCCCGAGAAGGCTTCTACCGAACTGTATTTCCGCGTCCGCACATCGGTGTAGCGCAGCGTTGTTTCCAGCCACGGGAAGAGCTGCACCGAACCGGAGTAGTAACGGTACTGATTGTTATCGCGGTAGTTAAAGCTCAGTTCACCCTCGCGCGACATCCGCGCGGTGGGCGTTTGCAGCAGGCCGACGCCGCCGAAGTCCGACTGCGATGGGCCAATCGGTTCCGGGTACGATTCTGCGTGACAGGCGGCGCTAATCCCCAGCGCCAACAGGCTAATGACAAACGATTTTTTCATTATTATTCCGGTATCCGATGCGTCAGGGACTGAAGAATGTCGGCATTCAGCTCGTCATACTCGTTGCTCCACAAACCCGGTGCGAAACCGACAAAAATCACGCTGCCGGGCATCGGCTCCACGTGGCGTCGGTTCCAGTAGCCAACCGGTACCTTTTGCGTTTTGCCGTTGGGGTAAATCACCCAGGCATAGCTGCGTTCCGCGCCGCTCAGCAGGCTCATCTCATCCAGATAGCTCACCACATCGCGTCCCGGCGTGAACACTTTTTTGCCCGGGCTGCTGATAAGCCCAACCACGGTGATAGTGGTCGGCTGCGAGCCAACCCATAAGGTGTACTGCCCTTCTAATGGCCGGTTGGCGAGGCGGTGGGTACGCAGGTAATCTGGATCCAGCTCAACGATTTGTCGACCGGTGACCTTCATCGCCTGCAGCTGCTGACGCAGCGCGTTGATCGCTGCGGCGCTGTTGCCGCTCTCATCGGCGGCAAGTGCGCTAAGCCGCGCAAGAAGCGCCTGATGGCGAGCCTGTTCGGCAATCGTCGCCTGCCGTTCGCTGACCACAGCACCAGGCCACCAGCTATTCGCCAGACGAGGCTGCCCGACCAGATCCACCAGGTGTGCGGCGTTGGTTAAGGTTTTCGGCTTGCTATCGCCCTCGGTATAGACATCAACAGTGCCGACAGCGAACGCCAGCGGGGAAGCGAGGCTGGCTAACAGCGGAAGAAGAGCGCGTTTTTTCATTATTTCGCCGCCTTAATCAGGGTGGTTTTCACCGGGAACCAGTCCGCGCCAAGGTACTGCTCGGATTGCCGGATAACCCCTTGTTCATCCACCCAATAGCGGTTGCGCCAGCGTTTCTGGTCGGTCGTCACCTCTTCATCAAGGATGCGTACTGCGGTGACGTCGCTCGCCAGCTTCACCGTGTCGGTGCCATTCCAGCGGAAGACAGAACGGGCGGTGGCGTAGCGCACCTGCTTGTTTTCCGTCCAGCCCATTAAGCGCGTCCAGCTCGCGCCATCGACAATCTGGTTCGGTTTCGCCAGCGGATCTGCCGCCAGGTTATTAACATCCAGCAGGTTGTCGCCAGGCAGATGCGTTTTCACGATGCGATAGTTTTGCGTGACGATGGTGGACTGATCCTGCGTCACCCATTTCTGCTGCCCGTTTTCGGCGAAAGCGAGCACCACAAACAGTTGTGGGCCGTTGTTGAGCTGCATGTACTGGCTGGCATACGGCATATTGAGGATTTCTTCATCCGTGAGCTGCACGCCCGGCATACCAAATACGCTATTCCAGAGTGAATTCCCGAGGCCTTTGATGGGGCCTGAACATGCCTGAAGGAGCAGGCAAATCAAGATGATACCAGGTCGCTTCACGACTCTTCTCCGAAAGGGGCGGAATAACCACACCGAAGTGTGGTTATAGTTAATGTACCCGCTATTACTGGGTACTTGTGGTCGTGGTGGTCGTGGTTCCCGTGTTGGAGCCATCACCGCCACCGGTTGCCGCCAGCGCGACACCCACCGCAGACCCTACGGTGCTAACGCTCGTTGCTGCGGAGCTACCCGCAGAAACAGAGGTCGCTGCCGACCCTGCCGCTTCACCGATTTGCACCGGTGCTGCAAAAGCAGAAGTCGCCGCAAGCGCGGATATGGCAAAAATGCCATACAGGACTTTTTTCATATCAATTTCCCTTCATTGAATGAATGGAGATTTACCTGAAAGAATTCAGGCGATATCGAGTATACACAACTACAGCAGAGGGTTTACGCATCGGGAAATAGCGGGGAACGTTTTCGGAAAATTGGTATCAGGCATTTAAAAAGAGAAGACAAAAATCAAAAATCGCATATATTTCAATCAATTAAATAATGACAAAATATTGACACAATAAGGCTAGTCCTAAAATTTATAGCCGCCGCTTATCCGCCTGTAGCGTTTTTCAGATAAACCTGATGATAGATATAGAAACAGCGAACCAGGAATAATCCCCGTAATTTAGCTTTAAAATATCGATATCGGAATTGCTTATATATATCGGGCGAAATCCTCGCGCAATATAACCTTGCAGGAATAAATATAATCGGTAAAAAAAGCGCCGCCGAAGCGACGCTTATGTGGCTTAACCGCGCCAGGATTTGTAGCGGTTAATCAGACCATTGGTTGAGCTGTCGTGGCTGGAGATGGATTTGTCATCGCCCAGCTCCGGCAGAATGCGGTTCGCCAGCTGTTTACCCAGCTCCACACCCCACTGGTCAAAAGTGAAGATATTGAGGATTGCGCCCTGGGTGAAGATTTTGTGCTCGTACAGCGCAATCAGCGCGCCCAGGCTAAACGGGGTGATTTCGCGCAGCAGAATAGAGTTAGTCGGGCGGTTGCCTTCAAACACTTTGAACGGCACAACGTGGTTAAGCGTTGCCGGATCTTTACCCTGATCGCGATATTCCTGCTCGACCACCTCGCGGGATTTACCGAACGCCAGCGCTTCGGTCTGCGCAAAGAAGTTCGACAGCAGTTTCTGGTGGTGATCGGAAAGCGCGTTATGGGTGATAGCCGGCGCGATGAAATCACACGGAACCATTTTGGTGCCCTGGTGAATCAGCTGATAGAACGCGTGCTGACCGTTGGTGCCCGGCTCACCCCAGATGATCGGGCCAGTCTGGTAATCCACCGCGTTGCCGTTACGGTCAACGTATTTACCGTTGGACTCCATATTGCCCTGCTGGAAGTAAGCGGCAAAACGGTGCATGTACTGGTCGTACGGCAGAATCGCTTCGGTTTCAGCGCCGAAGAAGTTGTTGTACCAGATACCAATCAGCGCCAGCAGCACCGGCAGGTTTTTATCAAGCTCAGTGGTGGAGAAGTGCTTGTCCATCGCGTGCGCGCCGGAGAGCAGCTCAACAAAGTTGTCGTAACCGACGGAGAGGATGATAGACAGGCCAATCGCCGACCACAGAGAGTAGCGGCCACCAACCCAGTCCCAGAATTCAAACATGTTCGCGGTGTCGATGCCGAACTCACCCACCGCTTTCGCGTTGGTGGAGAGCGCCGCGAAGTGTTTCGCCACGTGTTTGTTGTCACCGGCGGTTTTCAGGAACCAGTCGCGCGCGCTGTGGGCGTTGGTCATGGTTTCCTGGGTGGTAAAGGTTTTGGACGCCACGAGGAACAGAGTGGTTTCCGGGTTCACTTTTTTCAGCACTTCGGCGATGTGTGTACCATCGACGTTAGAGACAAAATGCATGTTCAGGTGGTTTTTGTATGGGCGCAGCGCTTCGGTCACCATGAAAGGGCCGAGGTCGGAACCGCCGATACCGATGTTCACCACGTCGGTGATCGGTTTACCGGTGTAACCTTTCCAGCTACCTGAAATGATCGCTTCAGAGAAGGCTTTCATCTTCTCCAGCACCGCGTTGACTTCCGGCATTACATCTTTGCCATCCACCACAATCGGCGTATTGCTACGGTTACGCAGCGCGACATGCAGCACGGCGCGATCTTCGGTGCGGTTAATTTTTTCACCGGAGAACATGGATTTGATCGCACCCGCCAGATCGGTCTCTTTGGCCAGTGCCAGCAGTTTGTCCAGCGTCTCTTGCGTGATGCGGTTTTTGGAGAAATCCACCAGCATCAGGTCGTTAAACGTTGCGGAGAATTTGCTAAAGCGGTCGCCCTCTTTCGCGAACAGATCCGCGATAGTGACGTCCTTCATGTCAGCGTAGTGTTTCTGTAATGCCTGCCAGGCAGATGTCTGCGTTGGATTGATGTTTTTCATAGCAATACTCTTCTGATTTGAGAATTGTGACTGCCGTCGATTGTAGCGCCTGCCGGGGAAAATTGTGATGGTTTTTGTGCCGGCTCGCCGTACACGCGGGCGAATAACGACCAAAAATCGCCGAATTTGAGCACAACATAAGTCATTTTACTGACGACCAATGCAGCATGAAAAATCCGCATAATCCCGGCGTTGACAGCATGCCCGCTAACCCTTTATTTATAAACGCACTACCCGCGCATGCGCGGGTTTGCATTACCAAAGCATTTCACGTTGCAGCAAGGCGGCAACTGAGCACATCCCCGGGAACTTACATAAGTCAGTGACGGGGTAAGTGAAAGCAGCCAACACCGCTGCGGCGTGAAGGCGAAGGTAATCCTTACCAAAGCATTTCACGTTGCAGCAAGGCGGCAACTGAGCACATCCCCGGGAGCTTACAAAAGTCAGTGACCGGGGTAAGTGAAAGCAGCCAGCACCGCTGCGGCGTGAAGGCGAAGGTAATCCTTACCAAAGCATTTCACGTTGCAGCAAGGCGGCAACTGAGCGCATCCCCGGGAGCTTACACAAGTAAGTGACCGGGGTAAGTGAAGGCAGCCAACACCGCTGCGGCGTGAAAGGCGAAGGTAAACATTGCCAGAAGAGGCGCGTTACCCAGGCACACGGTGTTCGAAGCGCCAGGCTGATGAAAACACCTGAGGGGGAGTAACGCCGAGATAACAAAACGCCTGGCAGCGTGCGTTATCGGCTACAGGGGCTGAATCCCCTGGGTTGTCACCAGAAGCGTTCGCAGTCGAACGTTTCATGTCCGCAGACGTTACGGAAAGCGGGCAGACAAGGTGGAGCACTTCTGGGGAAATCGTAGCTGTTTATCGCTCTGCGCCCACCCCGTTTTTCGCTCTTTCCTTGTGCCATGGCTGAATAGAGAATCCCCTGACACGAGGTTGTTATGACTAGTTTCGTTGTCGCCAAATTTGGCGGCACCAGCGTTGCCGATTTTGATGCCATGAACCGCAGTGCGGACGTGGTGCTTTCCGATACCAGCGTCCGTCTGGTGGTGCTTTCCGCTTCCGCAGGGGTAACCAATCTGCTGGTTGCGCTGGCCGAAGGGCTGGAAGCCAGCGAGCGTTTCGTCAAGCTCGACGCTATCCGCAAAATTCAGTTCGATATTCTGGAACGCCTGGCGAACCCGGCGGTGATCCGCGAAGAGATCGAGCGCCTGCTGGAAAATATCACCACGCTTGCCGAAGCCGCATCGCTGGCGACATCCACCGCGCTGACCGACGAACTGGTCAGTCATGGTGAGCTGATGTCGACACTGCTGTTTGTGGAAGTGCTGCGCGAACGCAACGTACAGGCACAGTGGTTTGATGTACGCAAAGTGATGCGCACCAGCGACCGTTTTGGCCGCGCTGAACCGGATGTCGCCGCACTGGCGGAACTTGCCGGGCAGCAACTCGCGCCGCGTCTGAATGAAGGGCTGGTGATCACCCAGGGCTTTATCGGTAGCGAAGCCAAAGGCCGTACCACCACGCTCGGTCGCGGCGGCAGCGATTATACTGCCGCGCTGCTGGGCGAAGCGCTGCACGCTTCCCGCGTGGATATCTGGACCGATGTTCCGGGCATTTACACCACCGACCCGCGCGTGGTGCCCGCCGCGAAACGCATTGACGAGATCGCCTTTGAAGAAGCGGCAGAAATGGCGACTTTCGGCGCGAAAGTGCTGCACCCCGCCACGCTGTTGCCCGCAGTACGCAGCGACATTCCGGTTTTTGTCGGCTCCAGCAGAGATCCGAAAGCCGGTGGCACGCTGGTGTGCAACAACACCAGCAACCCGCCGCTGTTCCGCGCACTGGCGCTGCGCCGCAAGCAGACCCTGCTCACGCTGCACAGCCTGAACATGCTACACTCACGCGGTTTTCTTGCCGAAGTGTTTGGCATCCTGGCGCGTCACAATATCTCGGTTGATTTGATCACCACCTCGGAAGTGAGCGTGGCGCTGACGCTGGACACCACCGGTTCAACGTCGACCGGCGACACCTTATTAACCCAGGCGCTGCTGACCGAGCTTTCTTCTCTGTGCCGGGTGGAAGTGGAAGAAGATTTAGCGCTGGTGGCAATTATCGGCAACGATTTGTCGAAAGCCTGCGGCGTGGGTAAAGAGGTGTTTGGCGTGCTGGACCCGTTTAATATCCGCATGATTTGCTATGGCGCATCCAGCCATAACCTCTGCTTCCTTGTACCCGGAAAAGAGGCCGAGCAAGTGGTGCAAAAACTGCATCATAACTTGTTTGAGTAACATCTCCCCGTTTGCGGATGAGAGCAAAAAGCCCGGCGAATCACCGGGCTTTTTCTTATGCCATCACCGTCTGGTACAGCAACGCGTCGAGATCGCTGACTTTGCCGCTGCGGCTTTCCGGCAGCGCATCTGCGATTTCGCCGCGCGCCAGCTCATCGCCGATAAACGCGTGCAGCAGCGGACGTTGCGCACCGTATTGCGCTTCACCTGCCCGTTGCTTTAACGCCAGCAGCTCATCAATTTCCGCCCGTAATGGCGCGTCAAGATCGCTGCCTGCCAGCAACGAAGCGAAACGCATTGGCGGCATGCCTTTACCCGCTTCTATCCAGCGCACCGCCAGCAGCGGACGCAGCACGTAAAAGTACTTTTTCAGCCGTACCTGTTCACCCTGCAAATAGCCGCGAAAGTTCTTTTTCGCCATCGAATAGTAGTGCCAGCGCGCTCTGACCGGCGAAAACCAGTGCGGCACCTGCACACGCAACGCGGCGAGCGTGGCGTCATCCTGCTGGTAAACGATCGGGGAATCTAGCCATTCGATTAAGGCCGGGTTAGCGCTTTTCAGCAACCCCAGCGCTTTGCGCCACTCCCACCCGCAAACGTCCAGCTCATCGTCTATCGGCAGTTCTATCACATCACGCTGCGGCTCGACGCGCAGATACCAGTCCGGTTGATGCACATACAGAAAGCGCACATCGTAATCGCTGTCCGGCGAAGCGAAACCCCAGCCGCGGCTACCGGATTCGCAGGCGTAGAGCACTTTCACGCCGTAGGTGTGTTCTACATCGTGTAACACCTGCCGCACGCGCCCACGCATGGCGACATCAACGCCTAAAGATTCCATGATTACTCTCCTTCTTATCCTTTCACACACACCACCTGCCGCAGGGTATGTACCACTTCCACCAGCGAGTCCTGCGCGGCCATCACCGCGTCGATATCTTTGTAAGCCATCGGGATCTCATCGATCACCTCGCTGTCTTTACGGCACTCTACATGCGCAGTGGCGCGTATTTGATCTTCCACGGTGAAGCGTTTTTTGGCCGCTGTACGGCTCATGGTGCGCCCTGCTCCGTGGCTGCATGAGCAGAAGCTCTCTTCATTTCCCAGCCCACGCACGATAAAACTTTTCGCGCCCATCGAGCCGGGAATAATCCCCATCTGCCCTTTTTGCGCGGAAACCGCGCCTTTACGCGTCACCAGCACCTCTTCACCAAAGTGCGTCTCTTTTTGCACATAGTTATGGTGGCAATTCACCGCTTCCTGCCGGGTGATAAACGGTTTGGTCACAATGCGCGACAGCGCCGCCAGTACGCGCGACATCATCACTTCACGGTTATGGCGGGCAAAATCCTGCGCCCACTCGACCGCTTCCAGATAGTCGTCGTAGTGCTTGCTGCCTTCCTGGAAATAGGCCAGGTTTCGGTCCGGCAAATTGGCGATATGCTGCTGCATATCCTGCTGCGCGAGCGTGATAAACACGTTACCGATGGCGTTACCCACGCCGCGCGAGCCGCTGTGCAACATCACCCACACGCGCTGCTGCTCATCCAGACACACTTCGATAAAGTGGTTACCGGTTCCCAACGTTCCCAAATGTTGATGGTTGTTGGTTTGCAACAAGCGCGGGTATTTATCCGTCAGGCGCTTAAAGCGCGGCGCAAGCAACGCCCAGTGGCTATCCACCTCTTGCGGCGGTTTTTCCCACGCTCCTTTATCACGTTTCGACCGGTTCACCGAACGTCCGTGCGGCACCGCCTGCTCAATGGCGCTGCGCAGCCCGCCGAGATTATCCGGCAGATCCGCCGCCAGCAGCGAGGTGCGCACGGCAATCATGCCGCAGCCGATATCCACGCCAACCGCCGCCGGGATAATCGCCCCTTTAGTCGGGATAACGCTGCCGATGGTTGAACCTTTCCCCAGATGGACATCCGGCATCACGGCCAGGTGTTTGAAGATAAACGGCATTTTTGCCGTATTCAGCAACTGCTCACGCGCTTCGGGTTCCACCGGCACGCCGTGCGTCCACATTTTCACCGGCGCGCTGTTCTCCTGTGCCAGCAGTTGATAGTCGTTATGCTGCATCATGACTTCCTTTGATGTTAACAAGGCCGTGCAATACCTGGTCTAAGCCACCGAAGACCGAGATCTTATCGATGCGCTCCGCCACACGCTCCAGCGTTTCTAACTCTTTAAGTCGCAACGCCACCGGGTTGCTCTCCATCACTTTTGCCGTGTTCAGCAACGAACGGGTCGCTGCGGTCTCTTCACGACGGCGGATAACATTGGCCTGCGCTGATTTCTCCGCTTCCACTAAGCGCGACAGGATCGTTTTCATCTCACCCGGCAGGATGATGTCTTTCACCCCCAGCGACGCCACTTCAATACCAAATGCCGCCATGCGATTTGCCACCTGCACGCTCACTAACTCATCGATTACCTGCTTATCTTCCAGCAACTCATCCAGCGTGCGCGTGCCCACCGCTTCACGCAGGGCAAACTGCAATTCGCGGTAGAGGTGATCCAGCGGTTTGCTCAGTTGGGCAAAAGCGCTTAATACATCGGTGTAACGCCAGTTCGCCGCCAGGTTCAGCCGTAAGGTGACTTTATCTTTGGTCAGGATCTCCTGGCCGCTCACTTCCAGCACTTGCAGGCGTAAGTCCACCACTTCGGCTTCCACCAGATGGTTTACTTTCCAGTAGCCGCTCAATCCCGCCGGTAACAGCGCCTGCGTCACGCCATCGACTTTTAAAACGCCCGCGTGCCAGGCCGGAACCTGCACCGCCAGGATCGCGTCGCGACCTTTTACCGTCACGCTGCGTTTGGGTTGCGCCACGGCGTTAAGGATCTCCGTGGGAACCCGTACGTCACGGGTATCGATGCGTACCAGGTTCAGCGCGTCATCCGCTTGCCAGTAAAGACGGCGCGTTGAAGGCGGCAGGATCTCCAGCAGCATGCCGTTGAGATAAAGCGCACCGGCCTCGTTATCTGTCATATCGGCCACCAGGCAGTAACGCTCCACCCACTGCGGCTGGAAGCGGCGCAAATACTCCGCCAGACCAGCAGCCACTTCGCTGCCATCAGTATTCACCACCAGCACGTCGGGTTTGTTGAACCACGGCAGGCGGTGCTCACCGGTTTCCAGAATCTGGATGTAGTCACCCTCTTTTGCCAGTAAACCTAATTGACCTTTACGTATTGTGATTTTGTTGGTCATAACGATCTCCTTAAATAGTTAGCCTTAACGACCGCGGATGCAGGGGCGAAACCGCAGGGGAAACAACGTTTTGCCTGCCGTCCGGCGCCGTTACCGGCGGTCGCTGGGGGTAATCGTCAACAGCCCGACTACCGGGATACTGCCTGTTTATCTCCACAGATAAGGTGGCGAATCCGGGATTCGAACCCGAAAAAGAACCGACTTTTCGCAAGTGTCTTTCCACTGACGGAACGCCCCCCGGAAAACGTCTCGTGCCGTTCCTGGTGCGCCGGCGGGGTGCGTAACCCCTGCTACCTCAGCGTGCTGACGTAATAGTTATTGCCAGAAGCGTGCCAGAATCTGAAAAAAGCAAATAAATCTTTTATCCACCTGAAAAACAATGCTTTTATTTTTTACATGGTTTACTGGCATTGCGGCAGCGATAATTATTTTTTATCTTTAAATATCGATTTTTATCTTGTGGGATAAGCATGAAGCGTCGGGTGGTAATTGGTGTACTGGGAACGGTGCTGGATAAACGTGGCAAACGGCAAAACCGCTTTCGCAAATGGCGACCCACCGTGGGCTTATGCCAGCAGCCAGATTTCGCTGTCGACAGGCTTGAGCTGCTGCACCAGCCGCGCGATGAGGGGCTGGCGCAACAGACGGCAGAGGACATTGCCCTCATCTCGCCACATACCGAGGTACGCAAACATGCGGTGATGATTAAAGATCCGTGGGATTTTGAAGAGGTGTATGCCGCGTTTCTCGATTTCGCTACCCGTTACCCGTTCGATACGGAAAATGAAGAGTACCTGGTGCATATCACCACCGGGACGCACGTCGCGCAGATCTGCTGGTTCCTGCTGACCGAAGCCCGTTATCTGCCCGCCAGCCTGTTGCAGACCGGCCCGGCGCCGAAAGGCGCTGCTGACGAAGCAATAGCTGCCGGCGTCTGTTCGGTTATCGATCTGGATTTAAGCCGTTACGCCACGCTGACCAGCCGTTTTCAGCGCGAACAGCAGCAGTCGGTGTCGTTTCTGAAATCCGGCATTGATACGCGTAATGCCACCTTTAACCGCTTAATCGAGCAAATCGAACGCGTATCGCTGCGCTCGACTGCGCCCATTCTGCTGACCGGGCCAACCGGTGCGGGAAAATCGTTTCTGGCAAAACGCATCTTTCAGTTACGCCAGTCCCGACATCTGGTGCAGGGGCGTCTGGTGGCGGTGAACTGCGCCACGCTGCGCGGTGATAATGCCATGTCGACGCTATTTGGCCATGTGAAAGGTGCATTCACCGGCGCGCAACAGGCGCGTACCGGCCTGCTGCGCGAAGCCGATGGCGGCGTACTGTTCCTCGATGAGATAGCCGAGCTGGGGCTGGATGAGCAGGCGATGCTGCTGAAAGCGATTGAAGAGAAGACTTTTTTCCCCTTTGGCTCCGATAAAGAAGTGCACAGTGATTTTCAACTGATTGCGGGCACGCACCGGAATATGCAGCAGTGGGTGGCGGAAGGACGTTTCAGGGAAGATCTCTTTGCGCGTATCAATATGTGGACGTTCGCGCTGCCGGGTCTGGCGGAGCGGCGGGAAGATATCGCCCCGAACATTGAGTATGAACTCCAGCGTTTTTCACAGCAGCAGCAGACGCAAATCCGCTTTGATAAGGGCGCACGCGAGCGCTATCTGGCCTTCGCCTGTTCTCCCCACGCGGCGTGGCGCGGCAACTTTCGCGAACTGAGCACGTCAATCGCGCGAATGGCAACGCTGGCGGAACAGGGGCGGATTAACGACGCGTTAGTCGAAGAGGAGGTGCAGCGTTTAGCGCATCACTGGCGTGGGGAATCAGCATTGCCTGACCTGCCGGTGGATATCAGCAAGCTGGATCTGTTCGATCAACGCCAGTTAGAAACAGTGATTGCCGTCTGTCGGCGCAGCCAGACGCTTTCAGAAGCAGGACGTGAATTGTTCGCCATTTCCCGGCAGAAAAAGGCCAACCCGAATGATGCGGATCGCCTGCGCAAATACCTGGCCCGCTTCGGGCTGAGCTGGGAAAGCGTACGCGGCGCAACATAAAAGATCTTCATCATAATTTGTTTGAATAATATTCCTTAGCGCGATAAACAATACCAATGGTCGGGCTCGATCCCCTCCTTAAATACCCTCATTCATTCGGGTTGCAGAACCGTTGCGAACAGCGCTCATCCCCGGGGTGAAACTGCCGGGTTACCGGCGCAGAAATCACGGACGCTATTGGCTTCGCCAGCGCACCTGTAGCCTGAAGAGTGAAGGGTAATAAAAACACAACACAACAATCGCAAGGAATCCCCATATGCTCGCAACTTTCACGCGGCTGTTCCCGTTATGGGCGCTGCTGCTCTCGGTATTCGCCTATTATTTCCCGCCAATGTTTATCGCCATTGGCCCGTGGGTTGCCACGCTGCTGATGCTGGTTATGTTTGGCATGGGCGTGCACTTAAAAATTGATGACTTCAAACGCGTCCTGTCACGCCCGGCTCCGGTTGCCGCCGGTATTTTCCTGCACTACCTGGTGATGCCGCTGGCGGCATGGCTACTGGCGCTGATTTTTAAGATGCCGCCGGATCTCTCCGCCGGGATGGTACTGGTCGGTAGTGTCGCCAGTGGAACGGCATCAAACGTGATGATTTATCTGGCAAAAGGTGATGTCGCGCTGTCGGTCACCATCTCTTCGGTTTCTACGCTGGTGGGTGTTGTCGCCACGCCGCTGCTGACGCGTCTGTATGTCGATGCGCATATTCAGGTCGATGTGATGGGCATGCTGTTAAGCATCCTGCAAATTGTGGTGATCCCGATTGCGTTGGGGCTGGTTGTGCACCACCTGTTCCCGCGCGTGGTTAACGCGCTGGAGCCCTGGCTGCCCGCGTTTTCCATGGTCTGTATTCTGGCGATCATTAGCGCCGTGGTCGCCGGTTCCGCGAACTATATCGCCTCTGTTGGCCTGGTGGTGATTGTCGCGGTGATCCTGCACAACAGCATTGGTCTGCTCGGTGGCTACTGGGGCGGTCGTCTGTTCGGCTTTGATGAATCCACTTGTCGCACGCTGGCGATTGAAGTGGGTATGCAGAACTCCGGCCTCGCTGCGGCGTTGGGTAAAATCTACTTCTCACCGCTCGCCGCGCTGCCTGGCGCACTGTTCTCCGTGTGGCATAACCTTTCCGGTTCGCTGCTGGCAGGCTACTGGTCGGGCAAACCGGTCGACGGTCGTAAAACGGAAGCGGTGAAAGAGGGTTAACTTTACAAGAAATGGCTGCCGCCACAGCCATTTCACTCACCCCGCGATGTGATGGACTGGCTCAATAAATACGTCGGTCGACACATTAAAGCGTTTCGCCAGCGCTCGGATATGGTCGACTGTCAGATTGCGCTCGCCATTAAGAATGCGGCTTACCAGGGAGCGCTGGCCGATTTCATCCCGAAACGAAGACTGATTTAATCCGTGCTGATCCATCAAAACCCGTAAAGCGGCAACACCGCGTGGCAGTGCCGCGATACGCGCGTTAAACGCCGCCAGCTCCGGGTCGTTATTTTCATAGTGCTCTATTTTTGCGGTAAGCAGCGCGGCCAGGGAGCTATCCGGCGAATGCATGAGCAACCGTTCAACCATCTCCAGCGCTTGCTCATACTCCTCTTTGCCGGGGTTATTTCCCAAAAAAGGCACTAGTTTCACCAGCTCGTCAGCAGCCTTGATTGCATCCTCAATCATTCTTTGGTCTCCCGATAATGTCTTATCAATTTGTCATATTCGGCATGGGTCACGATATGTTTGACAAATATTTTGCTGATTCAAAGCCTGCGAAAAACAGCACCCTCAAATGGTTGCCACCGACATTGATAACCCACCATTTATCCCTGTATTTCATCTTGTCCAGGCTTGGGAACTCTTCTCGCAACGCGTCTGGATTCTGGTAAACAGTGCTTTTCAGGATTTTGTAAACTGCGTCCAGCGCAAGCGTGTGGTTTGGAAAATCTTTAGCCGCGTTATCGAACGGCCTCCTTGATATAACGTGCATCGCTCCCTCACACGTTCCATTATGGAAACATCATAACTGCCCTTGAATGTGTTGACAAGATGGAAACATTAGCCGTATTTACCGACTTAAACCTCTTACCGTAAGTGCGTCACCCTACAGGGCAGTACAGGAAAGTCACCCGCTCAAAAACAAATCTGCGAAGCGCCTTCCGGGGTTTATGCATCACCACGCAGACATGCCCCTTTACATCGCGTAGACTCGATGCACTTCCCAAGGAGAACGCTTTATGGCCCTGACCAGACTGACGCAAAAAGAGATGACGGAGAGTGAACAGCGGGAGCTGAAAACGCTGCTGGATCGCGCCCGTATCGCGCACGGACGCCCGCTCAGCAACGCTGAAGCTAATCATGTGAAGAAGGAGTACATCGATAAACTGATGGCGCAGCGCGAAGCGGCAGCGAAAAAAGCCCGCCAGATGAAGAAACAGCAGGCTTATAAACCGGATGAGAATGCCACATTTTCCTGGTCGGCAAACACCTCAACGCGTGGCAAGCGCTAACTAGCGCCCTTTCTTTTTCCTGCCCGGCTGGGTAAAGCGTTTCCCCGCCGGTTTCGCCCGGCTTTTCTCTTCGGGCTTCGCCACTTTTACTGCGGGCTTTTTCGCTGCCTGCGGTTTCGCTTTTGCTTTCGGCTTCGCTTCTGACGATGAGTTCTCAATCAGCTTAAACAGCGCAATCAGCTCGTCGTCGGTCAGATCACGCCACTCCCCCGGCGGCAAGCCAGTGAGACTGACGTTCATAATGCGCGTGCGTTCAAGTTTGGTGACTTCATAGCCAAAGTATTCACACATGCGGCGGATTTGGCGGTTCAGCCCCTGAACCAGCGTAATGCGGAAGGTAAATGGCGCTTCCCTTTTTACCTTGCACTTTTTGGTTTTGGTGCCGAGGATCGGCACGCCGGCGCTCATACCCTGCACAAATTCGTCAGTGACGGGCTTATTGACGGTCACCAGATACTCTTTCTCGTGATCGTTACCGGCGCGCAGGATTTTGTTCACTAAATCGCCGTGATTAGTGAGGAAAATCAGCCCCTGCGAATCTTTGTCCAGACGGCCGATGGGGAAGATACGGCTGCTGTGATTAACGAAATCAACAATATTGTCTTTTTCGCCATCTTCGGTGGTACTGACAATACCAACGGGTTTATTCAACGCGATAAACACCAGATCTTCGTCGTTTCTCGGCTCGATAAGTTGACCGTTCACTTTCACAACGTCTCCGGCAACCACCTGATCGCCGATCCCGGCGCGTTTGCCATTAATAAAGACATTGCCTTGCTCAATATAACGGTCAGCCTCGCGGCGTGAGCAAATTCCGCTTTCGCTGATGTATTTGTTTAAACGTGTTGATTGGGTTGGCAGCATAAATTCTCCTGTAAAAGCGGAATATAACTGGCTTCGCCGGGAGAGAAAACCGGATTTTCGCCGCGCCAAATCAAATTTGTGCAGTTACGCAGTAAAAGTGTGGGTTTTAGCTACCGTGCCCGCAGGCACGGTATGGGTTAAGCGTCGTCGCGCTCGTCGTCTTCATCCGGCTGCTCCAGCACGCTGTAGGCTACCGAGCAGAACAGGGAGTTAAGACGTTTCATATCGCCCAGCAAACCGAGGTGCAGCGAGCTGGTTTCAATACTTTGCACGTTTTGTTGATGCAGGCGGTCAACGTGCGCATGCGAATAACGGCGGTTCATAATGCGAAAACGGTGTTTGCTGCGACGTAAACGCCGGGCGCTGGTCACGTCACTGGAGAAAAATACCGACATCGCCAGCTTCAGATTTCCCACCAGCCGTTCATGCAGCGCATCGAGTTCCTGCAAGCCTTCAACAGAGAAAGCGCGCCGCGCGGCCAGCGATTTGTCGGCGATTTCGCTGCCCATGCGCTCGACAATATCGGAGGCCTGCTCAAGGTTCAGCGACATCTCGATAATCTCCGCCCAGCGTTTCGACTCCTCTTCCGCCAGCTCCTCTTTCGGCATACGCGCCAGATAGAGCTTAATTGCGGTGTACAGCACGTTAATGTCATCGGCTTGCTTGCGCAGCTCCTTCTCCTGACGAGGCTGACCGTGCATGATTTTATGCAACCCTTCGAGCATCAACTCCATCGCATCGCCCATGCGCAAGGTTTCCCGCGCAGCATTGGCCAGCGCCAGCGTTGGCGTATCGAGTGCGGAACTGTCGAGGTGCTTTGGCTTAAGGCGTGTATCCAGCTCTGGCTCTTCACGAATGATCCGCTTACAAAACTGCGCCATTGGCCCGGCGAAAGGTACCATCGCCAGGCAGCGGATCAGGTTGTAGAACACATGGAAATAGATCACCAGTTCCGCTTCCGGCAAGGGAAGTTTCTGCATTGACGTGGCAAGCACATGCACAAACGGCAGGATAATCAGGCTACCCACCAGCTTGAACAGCAAACTGCCAAGCGCCACACGACGGGCGGCAGCGTTAGCGGCGCTGTTATTGAGCATCGCCAGCAGGCCGGAGCCGAGGTTGGCACCAATCACCAGACATAGCGCCACCGGGAAAGAGATAATCCCCGCTGTCACCAGCGTTGCTGTCAGCAGCACCGCCGCCAGGCTGGAGTAACTGATAATGGCGAACACCGCGCCAATCAGCGCATCAAGCATAATATCGCCGGTCAGCGAGGCGAAAATCACCTGCACGCCATTGGCCTGGGTGATCGGCGTAACCGCCTGCACAATCAGCTCCAGCGCCAGAAGAATCAACCCAAGGCCGATGCTGACGCGCCCAAGCTGGCCTTCGCGCGTCTGTTTACGCCCGAGGAAGAAAATGACGCCAAGAAAAATCAACAGCGGTGATAACCAGGAGAGATCGAACGTCAGAATGCGCGCCATCAGTGCTGTCCCGACATCAGCGCCCAGCACAATCACCAGCGCCGGGGTGAGCGCCACTAAATCCTGGGCGACAAACGAGGTCACCAGCATGGTGGTGGCGTTACTGCTCTGCACCAGCGCAGTCACGCCGATACCCGCGCAGAAGGCGAGCGGTTTCCTTTCGACGCTACGGCTAAGAACGGTACGCAAACGGGCGCCAAAAACGCGCATCACACCGGTACGTACAATATGTGTGCCCCACACCAGCAGAGCCACGGCAGAAAGCAGATGAAGCAAAGTCAGCACAGAATCAGGTTCTCCTTATCGTTATGCGTTGCTCGTTACCGGGAAGATAACGTCAACATTATGAAGTAAGTATAAGGCGTCAATGCGAAGAAAAGCGCAGGGTGCCGGTTAAGCCCCCTGAGAGTTGTAAACAAAAATGACGGTTTTGTGACAGAAGCGAGGGTTTATCGGTTAGCGGGAAACGGCAGGCGCCGTTTGCGGGTTGCCCTGGCGTTTAGCCCACACAACCGAAGCAATTTTGAGCACTTCCGAGAGGACAAACAGCAAAATTGCCCCCCACGCAGCGGTAAAACCGGCAAAATGCATAAACAGTGGAATCAACGCCACTGAGCATTTTAGCGACAACACGCGGGCTATTTCCTGCATGATAAAGAAAATAGTCTGGATGTCTTTTTTAACAAAAAAAGACCAGGCAGAAAAAACCAGCGAGATAATCAGCGCGATATTAATAAAGAACATCGCCTGGATAATTATGCCCATCAATCCATTCACACCCAGCTGTGAATAATTGGTATAGAAGCCGCTAATATCGGAATAAAAAGGAACGTTACCGCCTTGCAGCGAAAAAAACAAATAACTGGCCAGTGCCAGCACGTCCATAATACCCCAAAAAGCAAAAATCTTATTTCTTAAATTCATAATCTTCATCCCTTACGCCTGGAATCCATTGCCATGATTTCCCCGATTGCGTCCAGGCATCATCACCCTCAAGGTATTTCTGATAAACGGTACGCTTTTCACCATAACGCCGGATCACCGAGCGATTATAGAGGATTTCTCGGGTATCCGACGAGACGCTCTCCGGTATTGGTGTCCATAGCTGAATTTTGTCTCGCGAAGTGTTCATATAATCTTTACCGTCGGAGCCAAATACGCGCCCTTGATCGCCCATACTGGTCGCCCGGTTGAGCATCATTACTGCGGCATTTTTGACGCCGTGGAAGTCTGTTTCGCTGGTTTTCCAGTAACCTGGGCCAAACTCCGGGGTCACCGGTACAAAGGTACTTCGGGTCGGGGCGGGTCGACCATGCATCGCCACACTGTCTTTAAATCCGTTCAAAATGGTTCTGATAAACACCGCGTTAAACGACAAGTCTTGGACGCAAAACAGTTCGGCGTTTTCCGCGATAAAGAACGGGTAATAGAAGCGGTTACGCGTGCTGACGTTCGGGCGCACAACCACCACCACGCCTTTATCCACCAGGCTATCAATATGTTTTTCTTTTTGATGACCAAGCGGGTCGTGCGGTAAGCCATATTTAAAACCGTGATGCCGCTTAATCGTATAACCATCGATACTGCCCAAAATATTATTCGGGCTATTCTCGATGAAATATTCCTTTTTAATAATATTCTTCGCGATATCTGGCGCCAGGATATTCTCGTAATCCTTCGGCAAAAGATTTCTTTTTCTAATATCATAAATATCCATTTCATAATACCTAAGTTAAATTTATGACAATTAAATGAACCGCAAAAGAGGAAGCAATCTTGCCGTGTAGTCCGCCTCCATCATACGCATGAAGGGGAAGAAGGGTCTAAGAAAATATCCATTTTTAAGAATGTTCTTAGTTTCAATCTGTATTATGTTTGCTTCACGATAGTTTCGCGAAAATGAAATGGTGAAAAACCAGGGCATTTAAAAAATGCCCTGTTGTGATTAATCCGCGTCGTAACCTAAATTAGACGCCAGCCAGCGCTCAATTTCCGCCACCGACATGCCTTTACGCCGCGCGTAATCTTCCACCTGGTCACGCTGAATCTGCGCTACCGCGAAATATTTACTGTCCGGGTGGCTGAAATACCAGCCGGAAACCGATGCCCCTGGCCACATCGCGTAGGATTCGGTCAGTTTCATCCCGGTATGTTTTTCAACGTCCAGCAACTGCCAGATGGTGCCTTTTTCCGTGTGCTCCGGACAAGCCGGATAGCCCGGTGCCGGGCGAATACCCTGATAATTTTCACGGATCAACTCATCGTTGCTGAGGTTTTCGTTCGGCGCGTAGCCCCAGTACACTTTGCGCACCCGCTCATGCAGGTATTCCGCAAAGGCTTCCGCCAGGCGATCGGCCACCGCTTTCACCATGATTTTATTGTAATCATCGTGCGCGGCGTCATACGCTTGTGCTAACGCGTCCTCTTCAAGACCGCCCGTCACTGCGAATGCGCCAATGTAGTCCGCTTTGCCGCTCTGTTTGGGAGCGACAAAATCCGCCAGGCAGTAGTTCGCAAAACCGACTTTTTCCGTTTGCTGGCGCAGATGGCAACCTACTGTCAGTATCTGCGTGCGGGTTTCGTCACGGTAGATTTCGACATCGTCGCCAACGCGGTTAGCCGGGAAAAGCCCGACCACGCCGCGCGGGTTGAGCAGCTTTTCCGCACTCAGTTTATCGAGCATCTCGTTGGCATCGGCAAACAGACGTTTCGCCTCTTCCCCCACCACCTCATCTTCAAGGATGCGCGGATATTTCCCGGCCAGCGACCAGGTCATAAAGAATGGCGTCCAGTCGATGTAATTGCGCAGCGTCTCGATGCTGGCAGTAACTTCCTGCACGCCCAGGCGATGCGCGACCGGCGGAGTATAACTTTCCCAGTCAAACGCGAGATCGTTCTCCCGTGCGGCCTGCAACGTGACTGGCGGCGTACGCGGTTTTTTCCGCGCATGCTGGATACGTACGGTTTCATACTCTTTGCGGGTACGGGCAACAAACTCATCGTGCTGCGTATCCGAAAGCAGAGCAGACACCACACCTACGGTACGCGAGGCGTTTTGCACATACACCGTCGGCCCACTATAGTTCTGTTCGATTTTCACTGCCGTGTGCGCTTTCGATGTGGTCGCACCGCCAATCAGCAACGGAATGGTGAACCCCTGGCGTTCCATCTCTTTCGCCACGTTGACCATTTCATCGAGCGACGGCGTAATCAATCCGGAAAGACCAATCAGGTCAGCCTTCTCTTCGCGGGCAGTTTTCAGGATTTTATCGGCGGGCACCATCACGCCGAGGTCGATAATTTCGTAGTTGTTGCATTGCAGCACGACGCCCACGATATTTTTGCCGATGTCGTGGACATCGCCTTTCACAGTGGCGATCACCATTTTGCCGTTGCTGCTGCCCTTCTCTTTGCTGGCTTCGATATACGGTTCCAGATACGCCACGGCCTGTTTCATCACGCGGGCGGATTTCACCACCTGCGGCAGGAACATTTTGCCCTCGCCGAACAGATCGCCCACCACGTTCATGCCGTCCATTAACGGCCCTTCGATCACCTCGATCGGGCGAGCGGCCTGCTGACGCGCCTCTTCGGTATCGAACTCGATAAATTCGGTGATGCCTTTTACCAGTGAATATTCGAGACGTTTTTTCACATCCCAGTTGCGCCACTCCGCCTGCTGCGCGTTCGCCCCTTCATCGGCGGCTTTGCTGCCGCGGTATTTTTCCGCCAGATCCAGCATGCGCTCGGTCGCATCATCGCGGCGGTTAAGGATCACATCCTCAACGCCGTCGCGCAGCTCGGCAGGCAAATCATCGTAAATCGCCAGTTGTCCGGCGTTGACGATGCCCATGTCCATGCCGTTACGAATGGCGTAATACAGGAACACGGCATGGATCGCTTCACGCACCGGGTCGTTGCCGCGAAACGAGAACGAAACGTTGGAAACACCGCCGGAAATCAGCGCATGCGGCAGTTCGCGTTTGATATCTTCACACGCGCCGATAAAGTCCTGCGCGTAGTTGTTGTGCTCTTCAATACCCGTTGCCACGGCGAAGATATTCGGATCGAAGATAATGTCTTCCGGCGGGAAACCCACCTCTTCGGTCAGAATTTTATAGGCGCGACGGCAAATTTCGATTTTCCGCGCGCGCGTATCCGCCTGACCGATTTCGTCAAAGGCCATTACCACCACGGCGGCGCCATAACGCCGCACCAGTTTTGCGTGGTGAATAAATGGCTCAACGCCCTCTTTCATCGAAATTGAGTTAACGATGCCCTTGCCCTGGATACATTTCAGCCCTTTTTCGATCACCTCCCATTTTGAGGAGTCGATCATGATCGGCACGCGGGCAATGTCCGGCTCACCGGCAATCAGGTTGAGGAAACGCACCATCGCCGCTTCGGCGTCGAGCATTCCTTCATCCATATTGATGTCGATGATCTGCGCGCCGCTTTCCACCTGCTGGCGGGCCACATCCAGCGCTTCGGCGTATTTCTCTTCTTTGATCAGGCGCTTAAATTTGGCGGAACCAGTGACGTTGGTACGTTCGCCAACGTTCACAAACAGGCTGTCGTCGCCAATGTTGAGCGGCTCCAGACCCGCGAGGCGGCAAGCAACCGGCACCTCCGGTAGCTGACGCGGCGGCACGCCTTCGACCGCGCGGCTCATGGCGGCGATATGCTCTGGTGTGGTACCGCAGCAGCCGCCGACAATGTTCAGAAAACCGGCTTGCGCCCACTCGCCGATTTGCACCGCCATGGTGTCGGCATCGAGATCATATTCACCAAAGGCGTTAGGCAGGCCAGCGTTCGGGTGCGCGGTGACATAGCATTCGGCGATACGGGAAAGTTCCTGCACATACTGGCGCAGTTCATCCGGCCCCAGCGCGCAGTTCAGGCCGAAGGTGAGCGCATCGGCGTGGCGCAGAGAGTTGTAAAACGCTTCGGTGGTCTGGCCGGAGAGCGTACGCCCGGAGGCGTCGGTAATGGTGCCGGAAATCATGATCGGCAGCTCAACGCCCAGCGCGTCAAACTCCGCTTTTACTGCAAAGATCGCCGCTTTGGCGTTAAGCGTATCGAACACGGTTTCGATCAGGATCAGATCCGATCCCCCTTCCACCAGCGCTTTGGTGGATTCGCGATAAGCGGTGACCAGCTGATCGAAAGTGATATTGCGAAACGCCGGGTCGTTAACGTCCGGTGAGATTGAGGCAGTGCGGTTAGTCGGGCCGAGCACACCCGCGACATAACGCGGTTTATCCGGCGTTTGCGCCGTCCATTTGTCGGCGCTGGCACGTGCCAGTTTGGCAGCAGCGAAGTTGATTTCCGCCGACAGGGATTCCATCTGGTAATCCGCCATGGCGATTGTCGTTGAGTTAAAAGTGTTGGTTTCGATGATATCCGCGCCCGCCGCAAAGTAGGCGTCATGGATCGCGCTTATCACCTCCGGCTTGCTGAGCACCAGCAAGTCGTTGTTACCTTTAAGATCGCAGGGCCAGTCGGCGAAACGCTCGCCGCGAAAATCCTGCTCACTCAGACGATAGCTCTGGATCATGGTGCCCATGCCCCCATCCAGAACCAGAATTCTTTTGCTTAACTGCTGCTTCAGTTGCTCAACTTTGCTGCTCACACGTGCTCCCGACAATGCTCAACCAGGCCAAAAGGCCAGCAGGACATACTGGCATAAAGTGGCAGAGCGGAAAAGCGACGCGGGGTGAACATGAGAGATGCTCACGTAACGCCACTAAGCCTGATGGCTGCACCAGCCCATAACCTTTTCAGTGCGATGACGGTTCAAGTTTTCAGGCCAGATTGCCGATGTATGCTAAAACCTTCTGCCCTCTTACAGGCACACCGACTTACGGAACCTATTATGTCGTTTTTGACGTCTCTTTTTGGCCATAAGAAACCTCGCCTCACCGACCTGCAACTCAACATTGCCGGGTGGCAATTGTATGAGAGCGGTGACACCAGCATGGCATGGTCCACACCAGAACAAAGCGCGGTGCGCCTTCAGCTCCACGCCCCTGTGCAGTGGCCTTTTGCATTGCATGATATTGCCGCCGCCACACAGTATTGGCAGCAAGAAACTGCAAAGATTGGCGGCGCATTACTGGAGCTAACGGCGCTCAATATAGAGGGAATGGCGGCGTTGCAGGGCACGTTTAAATATCGCGATCCCACACCGGGTTCACTCGGGATGTATTTTGTCGCGATTATCTGGCTCCCTGTAAAACAAGGTCTTTTCCAGATCAATGCTGAAGCGGTAGAAAAAGGGAACACCGGCTTTCGCGAAGCGGTGGTAATGGATTTACAACTTAAGCAGGGCAACATACCGCCCACTACCGACGAACCCGAACTTCTCGACTCTGCCGACGCGCTCTTCGCCAAATTGCGGGAAAGTGAGCTGCGTTGCCTGCCGAGCGACGATCGTCAATATGATGAGATGTTTCCGGAGCATCCACTGAGCCAGGTAAGACGAACCATTGCGCTTTGTGCTCAACATATACAGTTGGCGAAACACGTGCGCCAATAAAGAAGCTGTATCCGGCATTTTCGTTCTGTTTTGCGCGAACTCATCCGATCAGTCTGCCAGGGAGTTGCGTTATACTCAATCAAAACGAAAATGATTTCCACGATACAGAAAAAGGAGCCAGTCATGGCCACTTCCGTTCCCGCTAAACGAGGCAGAAAAGCCACAGCCCCGGCCGCTCCGGCGGGCGGGCAAGTCCAGTCATTGACCCGCGGCCTGAAACTGCTGGAATGGATTGCCGAGTCTCATGGCAGCGTCGCCCTTACCGAACTGGCGCAACAGGCCGGTTTGCCCAACTCGACCACCCATCGCTTACTCACCACCATGCAACAGCTAGGATTCGTTCGCCAGGTGGGCGAGCTGGGCCACTGGTCGGTAGGCGCACATGCGTTTATCGTCGGCAGCAGTTTCCTGCAAAGCCGCAACCTGATGGCGATTGTTCACCCCATTCTGCGCAACTTAATGGAAGAGTCCGGCGAAACCGTGAATCTCGCGGTGCTGGATAAGAGCGACCATCAGGCCATCATTATCGATCAGGTGCAGTGTACGCAGTTGATGCGCATGTCCGCGCCGATTGGCGGCAAACTGCCGATGCATGCTTCCGGCGCGGGAAAAGCGTTTTTGTCGCGCCTGAGCGATGAGCAAGTAGGCAGTTTGCTGCACCGCCAGGGGCTGCATGCGTACACCCATGCCACGCTGATATCGCCGGTACACCTGAAAGAAGATCTCGCCCAGACGCGTAAACGCGGCTACTCCTTTGACGACGAAGAGCACGCGCTGGGGCTGCGCTGCGTAGCGGCGTGCATTTTTGACGAACACGGCGAACCCTTCGCCGCGATTTCCATCTCCGGGCCTATCTCACGCATCACCGATGACCGCGTGACCGAGCTGGGCGCGATGGTGATCCGTGGCGCGAAAGAAGTGACACTGGCGTACGGGGGAATGCGTTAACTTCCAAAAGGTTATATAGTGGACGTCCAATTTTTATCCACTCACCGGAATGACATATATGACCAAGGATGTTCACGATCGCCGTCCAGTAAAGACGCGCAATTCCGCCTGGGCGGCTTCGGCTGCCCGTTACCTGCGCCAAAAAGGCTACACGCCCAACACCATTTCCGTATTCAGTATTTTTTTTGCACTTCTCGCTGGTCTCTGTTTTTTTACCGTCTGGCACAGTGACAATACGCTGCTGCAACGCGGCCTGCTGCTATTAGCTATTGTCGGTATTCAGGGGCGGCTTATCTGTAATTTGCTCGATGGCATGGTAGCCGTAGAGGGCGGTCTGCGCAGCCCGGCGGGTGCTGTCTTTAACGAACTACCGGATCGCATTTCTGACAGCGTACTGTTCCTTGGCGCTGGCTACGGTCTGGTGCAAGTGACTGGAGGGGTTGAGCTGGGCTGGGCGGCGTCTTTATTTGCGCTTTTTACCGCTTATGTACGCTTGCTTGGCGGCACCTGCGGCCTGGCGCAACAATTTAGCGGCCCAATGGCCAAACAACACCGAATGGCGCTGCTGACTGCTGCGACGGTTATCGCCATCATCCTGCCGCAGTGGGGGGAGCTGCTGCTGCTCTGCACACTGGCGTTAATTGCCCTTGGTGCAGCCTGGACGACAGTTCGCCGTACCCGTCGAATCATCTCTACATTGAAGCAGGAGAAGGCATCATGAAGCTGCATTTTTCTGTCGATAAGACCATTGTCAGAGCCTTTTTCGTTATGCTTTGCCGCCTGTTAACCGGCGTGAAAGCTTTTTGGCGCACCTTGCCACAGCCGGATCGCGCCACCATTTATTACGCCAACCATAGCAGCCACCTCGATGGTCTGGTTATTTGGGCGAGCTTTCCACGTGCGTTGCGCAATAGCGTACATCCGGTCGCCGCGGCGGATTACTGGAACAAAACAGCGCTTCGTCGCTACCTTGCTACGCGCATTTTTAACGCCATTCTGGTTGAACGGAGTAGCCCGGCTTCAGCCGCCAAAGAGACGGTAAAGCAGCGCGATCCGCTACAACCACTGATGGAAAAGCTGGAACAAGGCCATTCGTTGATCTTCTTTCCTGAAGGTACGCGCGGCTCCGGTGATGAAGTCGCCAGTTTTAAAAGCGGGCTTTATCACTTAACACAGCGCCTGCCAGCAGTGCAGCTGATCCCGGTGTGGCTGGAAAATATGAATCGTGTACTGCCGAAAGGTTCACGTCTGGTGGTACCGATTATCTGCACGGCAACGTTTGGCGAGCCATTGCCAGCGGTTACGGACGACGAAACGAAAAAGGAATTTTTAGACCGCGCCAGGTGTGCGCTGGAGGCACTTGCCCATGATTAATGTCGATTCCGATCTGCGCCTGCTACTGAGCGGGCTTTTCGGTCTGCTGACCGTCGCCAGTGTTATTGGTTTTTTGCTATCGCGCCGCTATCAAAACGCCACGATAGCTAACCTTAACGCGCGGATCCGCGCCTGGTGGTTGATGTGTACCGTTTCAGTCATCGCCATGCTGGTTGGCCCCATCGGTTCAGTTGTGCTGTTTGCGTTGATGTCGTTCTTCGCGCTACGCGAATGTATCACTCTAATGCCCACTCGCCGGGGCGATCATGAAGCACTGTTTTGGTGTTTCTTTATCATTCTTCCGGTGCAATACGTGCTGGTTGGCATCCAGTGGTATTCGGTGTTTGTGATTTTTATCCCGGTCTACGCCTTCTTGTTTATTCCGGCACGAGTGGCTATCGCGGGTGATACACAGCACTTTCTTGAACGCAGCGCAAAAATCCAGTGGAGCCTGATGATGGCGGTCTACTGTGTTAGCCATGCGCCTGCGCTGCTGATGTTGTCCATTCCGGGCTACAGTGGTGAAAATATCAAGCTGGTGCTGTTTATGATGATTGTTGTGCAGATTTCCGACGTGCTGCAATACGTCTTCGGTAAGCTGTGCGGCAAGCGCCCTATTGTGCCGAAACTCAGCCCGAACAAAACGGTAGAAGGCTTTGTGGGCGGTATCCTCAGCGCCAGTCTGGTCGGCGCGGGGCTGTGGTGGATCACACCGTTTAACCCGTGGCAGGCTTTTGTTATTTCCCTGCTGATTACGCTGCTCGGCTTCCTCGGCGGTTTGTGTATGTCGGCGATTAAACGCGATCGCGGCGTGAAGGATTTCGGTGCAATGCTCGAAGGGCACGGCGGCATGATGGACAGGATTGATTCTCTCTGCTTTGCCGCCCCGATCTTCTTCCATGTGGTGAGATATTACTTCACCTGATTTACCCCGCCTGCCGCAGCGCGCCTGCGCCAAAGCGTACGCTGAAACGCTGGCGTTTGCGGTAGGCATAAACATCTTCGACATGCCCTTCGCGGATGCGCGCCTGCAATCCGCGCCAGTAATCGGCACGCAGTAGATCGGCATGCATCTCTTCGAATAGCGGACCGATTTCCGGATCGGCACACAACCAGTGGCGAAACTCCTGCGGGAAGACATCGCCTGGCGACACGCTGTACCACGGTTCGGCGCTAAGCTCATCTTCCGGGTAACGCGGCGCGGGAATGTCGCGGAAATTCACTTCGGTCATGTAACAAATTTCGTCGTAATCGTAGAACACCACGCGCCCGTGACGGGTGACGCCGAAGTTCTTAAACAGCATGTCGCCGGGGAAAATATTGGCGGCGGCAAGCTGGCGAATGGCGTTGCCATACTCCTCTACCGCGTCGCGCAATTGCTGACCTTTAACCTGCTCGAACCACAGATTGAGCGGCACCATACGCCGCTCAATATAGAGATGGCTGATGACGATGCGATCGCCGAGATCGGTGATTTTGCCTGGCGCTTGTTCCAGCAAAAGCGCCATGAGCGCCGGGGCAATCTGCCGTTTTTCCAGCACAAAGTTTTCAAACTCTTGTGTATCAGCCATACGCCCCACGCGGTCATGCTCTTTGACCAGTTGATAGCAGGCACGAACGTGCGCGGCGCTCATCTCTTTTTGCGGGGGAAAGACATCTTTGATCACCTTAAATACCCGGTCAAAACCGGGCAACGTAAACACCAGCATCACCATGCCGCGAATGCCTGGCGCTTCAATAAACTGCTCATTGCTGGCGTTGATGTAATTTAAATATTCGCGGTAACTTTCCGTTTTGCCGTGTTTCTGGCAACCAATTGCCATATACAGTTCAGCAGTGGTTTTACCGGGCAGGATCTCGCGCAGCCACTCGACTGTCGCGGCGGGCAGCGGGGCGTAAACCATAAAATAGGAGCGGGCAAAACCAAACACGATGCTGGCTTCCGCCGATGTGGTCAGACAGGTATCGACAAACAGCTCACCGTCATCGCTGCGGTGAAGCGGCAACAAGAACGGCAGCGTAGCCGACGGGGTAATAAGCTTGCCCACCAGCCAGGCGGCCTTGTTGCGGTAAAACAACTCGTTCGCCACCTGCAAGTGAGAGTGAGCAAGGGTTTCGCTGCCAAACGCTTCCTGCAAATGTGCGGTGATATAACTCACGTCACGCGCTTTATCCTGCCACGGCAGGCGCAGCGGCAAATCCGACAGCACTTTGGTCAACAGCGCTTCCCAGCCGCGTTCCGGCCAGAATGCTTTGGCTAACGGGCGCGGGATGGTGCGAAAGCGGCGTTCCGGTTGCGAGCTAAAGATAAACAACCGTTCGGGCGTGAGAGAGCGGTGATCGAACAGCCGGCAATAGACTGAATTAAAGAAACTTTCGGCGATTTCAAAGCGGGGATAATCCGGCAGCAGTTGCGTGTAGTGCTCTTTGACGCGCAGCAAAAACGCGGCGTCCGGACTTTGGCTGTCGGTGATGCAACGCAGTTGCTCGACGACCAGGCCAACATGGTGATCATAAAGGTGAATGCGCTGTTTCATCGCCTGCTGAACAGCATGCCAGTCGGCTTGTTCAAAGCGCTGTTGCGCGCCGGAGGTCACTTCCAGAAAACGACCATACTGGGCATCAAAGCCTTGCAGGATGGTTTGGGCAATCAACAGTTCCAGACCACGCGACATCGTATTCCCCAGGCATTAGCCCGGCAGGCAAATTGCTACCGGGCAGATTGACGATTAGAACTGAGCTTCTTCCGTTGAACCCGTCAACGCCGTTACCGACGAGGCGCCGCCCTGAATAATGGTGGTGACTTTGTCGAAGTAACCGGTACCCACTTCCTGCTGGTGAGAAACGAAGGTGTAGCCCTCTTTGCCTGCGGCGAACTCTGGCTGCTGCACTTTTTCGACGTAGTGCTTCATCCCTTCGCCCTGCGCGTACGCGTGGGCTAAATCGAACATGTTGAACCACATGCTGTGGATGCCCGCGAGGGTGATGAACTGGAACTTGTACCCCATATCTGACAGCTCCTGCTGGAAGCGGGAGATGGTGTTGTCATCAAGGTTCTTTTTCCAGTTAAACGACGGCGAGCAGTTGTACGCCAGCAGCTTACCAGGGTATTTCGCGTGGATCGCATCGGCGAAACGGCGCGCCAGGTTCAGGTCTGGCGTGGAGGTTTCACACCACACCAGATCGGCATACGGCGCGTAAGCCAGACCGCGGCTGATCGCCTGCTCAATGCCCGCATGGGTGCGGTAAAAGCCTTCGCTGGTGCGTTCGCCGGTGATAAACGCGCTGTCATACGGGTCGCAATCTGAGGTAATCAGATCGGCGGCATCGGCATCGGTGCGCGCCACCAACAGCGTCGGAACACCCATTACATCCGCCGCCAGACGCGCCGCCACCAGTTTCTGCACCGCTTCTTGCGTTGGCACTAACACTTTGCCACCCATATGGCCGCATTTTTTCACCGACGCGAGCTGATCTTCGAAATGTACTGCCGCCGCACCGGCTTCAATCATCGATTTCATCAGCTCAAACGCGTTCAGTACGCCACCAAAACCCGCTTCGGCATCTGCGACGATCGGCAGGAAGTAGTCGACAAAGCGCGGGTCACCTGGCTCAATACCGGAAGACCACTGAATTTGATCGGCGCGACGAAACGTATTATTGATGCGTTCAACCACTGACGGCACGGAGTTTGCCGGATAGAGCGACTGGTCCGGGTACATGCTGGCGGCGAGGTTAGCATCTGCCGCCACCTGCCAGCCGGAGAGATACACCGCTTCGATTCCCGCTTTCGCCTGCTGCAGCGCCTGCCCACCCGTCAGTGCGCCAAGGCTGTTGATGTACCCTTTTTTCGATTCGCCATGCAGCAAGCGCCACATTTTCGCCGCGCCCAGTTGCGCCAGCGTGCATTCCGGGTTGACCGAGCCGCGTAACTTCACCACATCTTCCGCGCTATAAGGGCGGCGAATGCCTTCCCAGCGCGGCTGCGTCCACTCTTTTTGTAATTCTTCGATTTGTTGGGTACGGGTTTTCATATACAGATGCTCCATATTCTTCTCCTGGCTCGCCAGGCGTTATTGGTGAAGGCAGTTTGGCCACGACCAGCGCACGAAAACCGAAACGTGCTGGTGATACGTAAGGATGTTGAGCACTGTCCAGGGCCAAATTGGCGAACAAAATAGTCCGGGCGATTACGCCAGCAGGCGGTAGCCAGGCAACGTTAAGAAGTCGATCAGCTCATCAGAGGTGGTGATCTGCTCCATCAGGCGCGCGGCATCGTTAAAACGCCCGCTGCTGAAACGGTGCTCACCCAGCTCTTCCTGAATAACCAGCATCTCTTCGGCCAGCATCTGGCGGAACAGCGCTTTAGTGACCGGCTTGCCGTTGCTCAGCGTTTTTTCGTGGTGGATCCACTGCCAGATTGAGGTACGGGAGATTTCCGCCGTGGCAGCATCTTCCATCAGCCCGTAGATCGGCACGCAGCCATTGCCGGAGATCCACGCTTCGATGTACTGCACCGCGACGCGGATATTGGCGCGCATGCCCTCTTCGGTGCGCTCGCCTTCACAAGGTGCCAGCAGATCTTCTGCGGTGATCGGCGCATCGTCTTCACGGCTGACAAAGAGTTGGTTTTTGTGTTCGCCCAGCGCCGCGTTGAATACCTCCATGACCGTGTCGCCAAGACCCGGATGCGCAATCCAAGTGCCATCGTGGCCGTTATTCGCTTCGAGCTGTTTATCGGCTTTCACTTTGTTCAGCACCCAGTTGTTACGTTCGGTGTCTTTACTGGGGATGAACGCCGCCATACCGCCCATCGCGAAAGCGCCGCGACGATGGCAGGTTTTGATCAGCAGACGTGAATAGGCACTGAGGAACGGTTTATCCATCGTCACCACCTGGCGGTCAGGCAACACGCGATCCGGGTAGTTTTTCAGCGTCTTGATGTAGCTGAAGATGTAATCCCAGCGTCCGCAGTTCAGGCCAACAATATGGTCGCGCAGCGCGTGCAGGATCTCATCCATCTGGAATACCGCGGGCAAGGTTTCAATCAGCAGCGTGGCTTTGATGGTGCCGCGCGGCAAATTGAAACGATCCTCGGTAAAGCTGAAGACTTCGCTCCACCATGCAGCTTCTTGCCATGACTGCGTTTTCGGCAGGTAGAAATAGGGGCCGCTGCCTTTGGCGAGCAGATTTTTGTGGTTGTGGAAAAAGTAGAGCGCGAAATCGAACAGGCTGCCCGGAATGGCCTCGTCGCGCCAGGTGACGTGTTTTTCCGGCAGGTGTAAACCACGCACACGGCAAATCAGCACCGCCGGGTTTGGCTTCAGTTGGTAGATTTTGCCCGCTTCGTTGGTGTAGCTGATGGTGCCGTTGACGGCATCGCGCAGGTTGATCTGCCCGTCGATCACTTTGTCCCAGTTTGGTGCCAGCGAATCTTCAAAATCCGCCATGAACACCTTCACATTGGCATTCAGCGCGTTGATCACCATTTTGCGTTCAACCGGCCCGGTAATTTCAACGCGGCGGTCCAGCAGATCGTCGGGAATTCCCCGGATCGTCCAGGCACCTTCGCGAATGGAAGCTGTTTCCGAAATAAAATCAGGCAACGTACCGGCATCGATCTGTTGCTGCTGATGCACGCGCGCGGCCAGCAGTTGATTGCGCTTTGGCGTAAAGCGGGTGACCAGCTCGCTCAGGAATTCCACGGCTGCCGGGGTGAGAATCTGCTTCTCTTGTTCACCGTGCGGTCGCGTAAAGGCCAGTTCATCGGTTGTTGTCGCCTGTTGTGTCATGGTGCGATTCCTCTTTTTTGCAGCAAAGACATTTCCCAATGCCAACGAAGATCGGGTGTGCAGTTTTCGTTCAGCAGGATCAATCCTGGCTAATAATTTTTCCAAAATCAAAAACAATTTCCATTTTTAAATTAAAATGGAAATAACCATTTGATAAAAAAGAGGTTATAGTTTTATTGTGTTGAGAAGTGATTTTCGCAAATAAAAAAGGCACCCGAAGGTGCCTGTAATAAGGGGCTGAAACGCTTAATCCAGCGTCGGATTCATATGGCTCAGATCGTATGGCGTGATCTGGTAGACGTAGTAATTGAGCCAGTTGATAAACAGCAAATTGCCATGGCTGCGCCAGGATGCTCGTGGTTTATTCTGCGGATCGTCATGAGGAAAATAGTTGTGCGGTAGCGCCGGACTTAGCCCGGCATCCACATCGCGGAAGAACTCGTCTGCCAGTGTGTTGGCATCATATTCCGGATGGCCGGTAACGAAGGCGATACGTTTGTCTTTGCTGGCGAACAGGTAGGCGTCGCCCTCTTCCGTCTGGGCGAGGATCTCTAAATCGGTGTAGTCGCGGATCAATGCAGCCGGGAAATCGGCGTAACGCGAATGCGGCGCCAGAAAAACATCATCAAAACCACGCGTCAGCAATGCGTGAGGATGAAGGATGTGGTGTTCGTATACGCCGGAGAGTTTTTCGGTGCGGGTCTGTTTGGGGATGCCATAAAGGATATTTAACGCGGCTTGTACCGCCCAACAGACAAACAGGGTGGAGGTGACATGATCTTTTGCCCACTCCAGAACTTGCTCGATTTGCGGCCAGTAGGCCACGTCGTTAAATTCAACTAAGCCTAATGGCGCACCGGTGACGATCAGGCCATCGTAGTTTTCATCACGGATGTCATCGAAATTACAGTAAAAGGTATTGAGGTGCTCGGCCGGTGTGTTGCGTGATTCACGCGAGTCAATACGCAGCAGGCGCACATCAACTTGTAGCGGTGAGTTTGACAGCAAGCGCAGGAACTGGTTTTCCGTCTCAATCTTCTTTGGCATCAGATTGAGGATCAGCACCTTCAGTGGGCGAATTTCCTGCACTGTTGCGCGCGATGTCGTCATCACAAAGACATTCTCATCACGCAAGAAATTGACGGCTGGCAGCTCGTCCTGCACCCGAATCGGCATATCTTATACCCTCACTGCATACGTTTAAACGTTTAGACATCCAGATAGCCGAAGATACCCAGGAATCGGCAAAATGTCGAGTCCGCAAGTGAAAGGTGAGAAAGTTTCACGTCGCGGCCTGTGTAGCATTGATATTAGCTAATGATTTTCGGTTTGTTATCGCGCTGAGAGGGAGGCATTTTCGATTGGCTCAGTGCTGCCAGTACGTGTTGATCGCTAAGCGGTGTCTGACTGGCAACGACCTGCGGGTAACGGCATCGGCCTTGCGAAGCGCCAAAAGTCATTTCAAGAATGGCACGCTCTTCGACGGGCGATAAGCCGCCTTCATTCATTTCCAGCGCATGCGCGAGGATAGCTAAACGCCCCATGCCCGGAAGTGCGTGCCAGAATGCGCGCGGTGCAACTTGCAGAATCAAATCTTGTAATAGCTTTTCCGCCGGGAAAAAGTCTGCGATGAGTATTCGCTGGTTACTGAAGGTTTGGCTACCCGATACCTGCTGCTGAGTCTGGAGGTTACGCACAACCATGCGATTTTTATAAAGCTGGACGTACAGAACGATCATTGAGATGTCCTTCAGCGATAAATGGAGCTGAAACAATAGCAAAAAAGCCCCGCGCTTTCGCATGAGGCTTTGTTCCGGACAGGCAGTCACGCCTGTTGTGCGCTGGATCCGGAGGCGGGCTGCTTTTTCCGCCACGCACAGAGGGACTGCTGAAAACCGGTGACCGGCAATCAGCATCCGGCATCCAGCATCCAGCATCCAGCATCCAGCATCCAGCATCCAGCATCCAGCATCCAGCATCCAGCATCCAGCATCCAGCATCCAGCATCGCAGGGTGTGGGTTCACAGCGCAGAAACGCAAAAAGGCCATCCGTCAGGATGGCCTCTTCACTTGTTTGATGCCTGGCAGTTCCCTACTCTCGCATGGGGAGACCCCACACTACCATCGGCGCTACGGCGTTTCACTTCTGAGTTCGGCATGGGGTCAGGTGGGACCACCGCGCTACTGCCGCCAGGCAAATTCTGTTGTCAGACCGTTCTCACGCCCCGACATAATCTGTATCAGGCTGAAAATCTTCTCTGTTTCTCACGCCAAAACACCTTCGGCGTTGTAAGGTTAAGCCTCACGGTTCATTAGTACCGGTTAGCTCAACGCATCGCTGCGCTTACACACCCGGCCTATCAACGTCGTCGTCTTCAACGTTCCTTCAGGAGACTTAAAGTCTCAGGGAGAACTCATCTCGGGGCAAGTTTCGTGCTTAGATGCTTTCAGCACTTATCTCTTCCGCATTTAGCTACCGGGCAGTGCCATTGGCATGACAACCCGAACACCAGTGATGCGTCCACTCCGGTCCTCTCGTACTAGGAGCAGCCCCCCTCAATTCTCCAGCGCCCACGGCAGATAGGGACCGAACTGTCTCACGACGTTCTAAACCCAGCTCGCGTACCACTTTAAATGGCGAACAGCCATACCCTTGGGACCTACTTCAGCCCCAGGATGTGATGAGCCGACATCGAGGTGCCAAACACCGCCGTCGATATGAACTCTTGGGCGGTATCAGCCTGTTATCCCCGGAGTACCTTTTATCCGTTGAGCGATGGCCCTTCCATTCAGAACCACCGGATCACTATGACCTGCTTTCGCACCTGCTCGCGCCGTCACGCTCGCAGTCAAGCCAGCTTATGCCATTGCACTAACCTCCTGATGTCCGACCAGGATTAGCTGACCTTCGTGCTCCTCCGTTACGCTTTAGGAGGAGACCGCCCCAGTCAAACTACCCACCAGACACTGTCCGCAACCCGGATCACGGGTCCACGTTAGAACACCAGCCATTAAAGGGTGGTATTTCAAGGGCGGCTCCACGCAGACTGGCGTCCACGCTTCAAAGCCTCCCACCTATCCTACACATCAAGGACCAGTGTTCAGTGTCAAGCTATAGTAAAGGTTCACGGGGTCTTTCCGTCTTGCCGCGGGTACACTGCATCTTCACAGCGAGTTCAATTTCACTGAGTCTCGGGTGGAGACAGCCTGGCCATCATTACGCCATTCGTGCAGGTCGGAACTTACCCGACAAGGAATTTCGCTACCTTAGGACCGTTATAGTTACGGCCGCCGTTTACCGGGGCTTCGATCAAGAGCTTCTCCTTACGGATGACCCCATCAATTAACCTTCCGGCACCGGGCAGGCGTCACACCGTATACGTCCACTTTCGTGTTTGCACAGTGCTGTGTTTTTAATAAACAGTTGCAGCCAGCTGGTATCTTCG
>NZ_JBCIVK010000008.1:0-319925 GCF_039409795.1 Kosakonia sp. PSU_27
GCCGTCTGCGTTTTACGCTCAGTCCATTGAGGTGGTAAATACGGTATACCCGCTTGTGATTGACGTGAAGGCCCTCCCTACGCAGCAACTGCCAGATGCGCCGATAACCAAAACGTCTGCGTTCAGGCGCCAGCTCAGTAATACGCCCTGATAAATGTGCATCAGCAACCGGACGCTGAGCATCATAACGGCAGGTCGACAGGGACAAACCTGTAAGCCGGCAGGCACGACGTTGCGACAGACCGGTCGCATCACACATCAACACCACGGCTTCCCGCTCCTGGCCTGTCGTCAGTACTTTCGCCCCAGAGCCACCTGAAGCGCCTCCTTATCCAGCATGGCTTCGGCAGGCAGCTTCCTGAGCCTGGCGTTCTCTTCCTCAAGCGACTTCAGGCGCTTAACCTCGGGCACCTCCATACCGCCATACTTCTTACGCCAGGTGTAAAAGGTGGCGTCGGAAATGGCGTGCTTACGGCAGAGCTCACGGGCAGAAACCCCGGCTTCAGCCTCGCGGGGAATACTGATGATCTGTTCGTCGGAAAAACGCTTCTTCATGGGGATGTCCTCATGTGACTTATGAAGACATTACTAACATCGCGGTGTATTAATCAACGGGGAGCAGGTCACAATCCGAAATAAAGAAGGCCGTCCTGTAGGAGCCGTCATTAACGATGTCCAGAAATCCAGACAAGCAGATATACTGGTGCAGGATGATGGGCATTGGGTTATAAAAGGTAACGGAGGAAAGATCCATATTATTGAGCCAAATGGAGAGGTTGTTACTTCTTTCTATAATCCAAAAGCTAACACAGATTCCCGTGTAAATCGGGGAGAATGGAATTATCCCTCAAATGATCAATTAGAGCAGTTTAGGCAGAAATTCTCTGATTACATCAGGTGGTAAGATGATGGACTTGTTACAGAAAGAATGCATTGCCAGTGTTACGTTATTTCATGTCAGAGCTTCTGAAGGAGAATTAATGGTGTATGAAGGATGTATCGATCACATCCTTAGGCATTGTTCAGATGAAGAGATTTTTCGTATTACTGGCTGTTGTGATAAAGACGAGTTGACTTTTTACAAGGATGAACTGGTTAAATTGATTAAGATGGTTGAAAGGCCTGAGTATTTGCCTGATAAATATAAGAAAAATGGTTAACCTCTTGTTTAAATAAAAAATAGACTCAGACAGTTAATTTGAACGGTCTGAGTCTTTTGGCTCTCAGCCGCATCGTTACAGGCTTCTGAAGGATAAATGGCCCAACGACATTCAACGATATCTGAACAGAGCTAAATCCAGTATTTCCGTCCGGAATGTCCAGTAAAGGCATTCTATAACAGGCATTCTGTGTCGGCTTTCCTCACACCACTTAACTACCACCACATCACCAACACCGTTAAATGCACCCGGTTCTCCCCCGTCATTTTCCCTACACAGAACCGGCGTACAGTAGCGCGATCTGTCATGAGGGAAACCACCAATGAAGCACGTAAAACTCGCTGAAACCTGGATAGACCCCAGCGTGCGCATACGCGAATGCAAAATTGGTCAGCAGTGTGAAGTGCTGGCCAACAGCCTGATGGAATACGCCACGCTGGGGGATTTCTCCTACCTGGGGGAATACTGCACCGTCGCCGATGCGCAGATCGGTAAATTTGTGGCGATCGCCAACAACGTGCGTATCGGTGCGCCCAATCATCCGATGGAACGCCCGTCGCAGCATCGCATCACCTACTGCCCCGAGTACTACTCTGCCAGCGCCACGCGCGATCACGACTTTTTTGCGCGTCGCCGTGGCGACAGCGTCACCATCGGCAATGATGTTTGGATCGGCCATGCGGCCATTGTGTTGCCTGGCGTCACCGTGGGTGACGGCGCAGTGATCGCCGCCGGTGCGGTAGTGAGTAAAAATGTCGCCCCTTACACCATCGTCGGCGGTGTCCCGGCAAAAACGATCCGCTTACGCTTCGCGCCGCACATCGGCCATCAGTTGCAGCAGATTGCCTGGTGGGACTGGCCGCTGGAGACCATCATTGAGCGGCTGGCTGATTTTCAGGATGAACGTATCGACGCGTTTTGCGATAAGTGGAATAAGTCGTAACCGCGCTAGTGGTGCTCTCGTGCGCAGAGTGCGATCACCATTCCCGCCACTGCTGTGCCGCACAGCAGATGAAACACGGTCGACCACGCGGTTAAATCCGGCTTCGCGCCCAGCAGCACGGAAATGATCGCGAGCATCATCGCTCCGGCGATGTACTGGCTGGTAATCATCAGCGCACTGGCGCGACCCTGCTGGTGCGCTGGCACTGCCGTTAACCCCACGGCGAACATTGCCGGGTAAACCAATCCGTGGCCAATACCACTCAGCGCAATGCCGAGCATAAACGCGGGTGAGAGGGGGGCTTGCAGCGAAATGGCCAGCAGCCACAGGCCGAGCGCGGCACTGGCAAATCCTGCCATTAGCACTTTTGCGCTGGCATAACGCGCCGTTAGCCGGGTGTAAAGCGCGTTGCCCGCCACAATCAGCAGCGCCAGTGGCGTAAACAGCAGACCGGTGGTGACGGCATCGAGCTGTAATGTCTGTTGCCACAACAGTGTCATGGCGTAGAACTGGCTACCGACGCTCGCCATATAACAGGCGCTGCTCAGCCAGCCACTTTGTAAGCCTGGCAGATTACGCAAGGTACGTGATAACAGCGGCTTCGGGGCAAAGCGTTCATGCAAAATAAACAGCAACAACATCGCTGCCGCCAGCCGGTTGGCGAGAAAATCTGCCGCGCCCGTTTCGCCATAGCGCATTAACGCCCATACCAGCGCGCCAGCGGCCGCGCAGCCAACCAGCGCACCAACGCCGGAGCGTGGCGTTTCACGTTGTGGGATCAGGTGTTGAAAATCGCGCTTCACCCGCCACAGCGCCAGCAAGCCTGGCGGCAGGTTGATAAAAAAGATCGCCCGCCAGCTTAGCGTTGTCAGTACGCCGCCGAGCACCACGCCCGCCACCAGCCCGAGTGCGCCAATCGCACTCCAGATTGCCAGTGCGCGGCGGTGCGACTCTCCGTGAAAGCGTTGCCCGATCAGCGCCAGAACCGCTGGTTGTAGTAGCGCGGCGGCGATGCCTTGCCCGGCGCGGGCAACCAGCAACAGTTCGCTACTGTATGCCAGTCCGCCGAGGGCGGACGCCAGTAAAAACAGCGCCATGCCGGCGCTGTAAATGCGCCGAGCGCCAAAGCGATCGCACAAATTTCCGCCGAGCAACAGCAGCGCGGCGAAGGTCAGGCCGTAGAGCAACACCACCCACTGCATAGCGCTAAGCGAGAGCTGTAAATCGTGCGCCAGCGTTGGCAGCGCAACGTAGACGATGGCGTAATCCAGCGCGATCAGCGCCTGGGCGATGCCGGGAGCCAGCAGCGCAAAATAGCGTGTTGAGGTGGGCGCAGCCAGTGCGTTGAGTTGCGTCATGGGTTTTTCCTGTTAATCTGCAAAGGGTGAGTAATCTTCATGATTACTTCAGATGCATAACAGGCTACGCCTTGCTTTGCGGGCAAGGCAAAGTCATATTTCTCAGCAAAAGATGAGTTAAATTCAGCTATGCGCACACGCCGTTTACCGCCGCTTTCCGCTATACGCGCTTTTGATGCCGTTGCCCGCCATGCCAGTTTTAAAGCGGCGGCGGAGGAGATTGGCGTGACGCCAACGGCAATTAGCCATCAGATCCGCGTGCTGGAGGCGTCTCTGAACCAACGGCTTTTTAACCGTTCGGCGCGCGCTGTCACCTTAACGGCTGCCGGAGAGATCCTGTTTCGTGCTTCAGGGAATATGTTTGCCACGCTGCGCGAAGCGGTTGATGCCATCGACAGTGCCAGTCTGCCGGGGGCGTTAACGCTAAGCACCACCTCCAACTTCCTGACCAACTGGCTGGTGCCGCGACTTCCTTCGCTGCATCAGCGACACCCTGAACTGGAGCTGCGTCTGCACAGCAGCACCGATCTGGTGGATGTGCGCGGCGCAATGGCTGACTGCGCGATCCGATACAGTATGCAGGCCGACGAGACGCTGGATAATACATTGTTATATCGCGATCGCTTTGTGCTGGTCGCCAGCCCGCAACTGGCGCTCAAGCGCCCGCAAGATCTGGTGGGCTTAACGCTGTTTCATATCGAAAACCGCCATGTCCCGACGCCGGAGCCGGACTGGCAACACTGGCAAGCGGCGTTTGGTCCGGCAGATTTACCGGTGCAGTCCGGCATTCGATTTGATGATGAGACGCACGCGATTCAGGCGGCCATCGCCGGGCAGGGCGTGCTGCTCGCCAGCGAGTTACTGATCCAGAATGCGCTGACACAAAAGCTGCTGCGCATCGCGTTGCCCGGCAAATTACCCGGCGGGAATTATTACTTTGTGACCAGCCGCGAGAAAGCGCAGCGGCAAGATGTGCAGCAGTTTAAACAGTGGGTACAGGGGGAGTTTGAGGCAGTGGCGGAATAACTTACTGGCAACCTGGCTATCTCGATAATCTCATTCATTATTTTCATGATAGCGCTGCAGCTTTTTTTGCTCTCTTTTTACCAGCAACTCTCAGTACATTTTCGCGATGCCATTTGAGATAAATTTTTGACTGTTCTGTAAAGGGAGGGATTTTTGAAGGAAGCTGGAGTTGTTTAATTACCTCATTGCTCAGTTCCTTGCTAAATAAGAGCCGGCCGTCGTCTTCGAATGACATCCAACCCTGGTCGAAAAGCACATCAATATGTGCTGCCAGCATGAGTCCGTTATAAGGATCGAGACGCTCTTTTCCGGTACTACACGCTGACCAGGGTTTTATGTGGCTGGCCCTTAACATGGGCAGAAAAGCGATCCCGGTTATCGGGCATACAGGGTAAAGTATTAAACACTCCTTCCTGAAATCCCCCTGGCCCAGGCGGGCTGCAACCAACCGCTCCCGTGTGGTTTCGTCGAGATTTTTATCCTTCCAGATATGTTGTACATCCTGCTGTGCTTGCTCAAAGGGATTCGCTGCAATTAACGACAAAACGTGTTGTTTTGCGATGTGCTCTGCTAGTGCATTCATTCGCTCCATAACGCGTTGTGAAGCGGCAGGTAACTTTTTCGGCGTGCCATCACTATTACGCCAGCCTCTGCGTGGGTTTGGCATCCATGAATCAAAGCGGTCTCGGCAGTTTTTAAGGCTGTTATAAAACTCTTCTGAAGTTTTTCCGGCACCAAAGCGAGGATAGAAAAGAGCGTAGGCTTCGTTCCATTGATCAACACCAAATACTGGCGGTGGATTGTCCAGACCATACTTCGACATATACCATGCAACCTCCAGTAGCTGCTCTGCTGGCGTACTCATACTCTCTCCAATAAATCGCTGGCATTATGCGCTATCGTTACACGAAGCCATTTATGGTGGAAATGATTTCACTATAAATATTATTAATATTGATAAAAGAAGACACTTGAAAGGTTGATGAATGGAATACAAGTGTTCAGCTCAGAGCTCACCAAAATTGGGCGAGCCCTGTAATCATGCTATTGATAAGATCTCACGCCTTCATTGCTTTGAAGGGGAAGGTTACGAACACCGGTTTTTGATACTTCAATGGCGGCAACGACGCTTCTGACTGGTTTATTTTGCTGGCTGGATTTGAGGACATAACGGACAACATACTGGCCATTCTCAACAAAAGTATAAAGTGCCGGGGGCACACATAGCTGACCATTTTGTACTTTCAAGGCTGGGTTATCACCACGCCACATTTTTTCTGCTGGCTGATCGCGTGGACCAATCGTCACTATGGTAGGTTGATACCCCTCCGCATCAGGGACCAGAAAACAAATATTATTTCCTGATTTTTGTACTGTTGTTATTTCATCTGGTTGCAGCCTATCTCCTTGACCGGGACAGCCTGTCAATATAAACGCACAAGGGAACAGGAGTATAAAAAGGATACTTTTTTTCATGATCAGCACCATGGGAAGTTTTGTAGCGTTTTTTGATATTGAGGACGAATGACATTTTCTGAAATATCACCATCAAGTGTGATATCGCCCCGTTCTCTCAGTGTGCACCACGCGATATAGCCGTAAGTATGTAGTATGTGCCAGTCGGTAATTATTTGCGCTTGTTGTTCCATCGGATACCTTCTTAACGGGCGGCCATTAAGCGTATAGTGATAACTGACCAGTTTGCTTATTAATCCATTCAATCGCACGTTCATGCCTCTGCCTCGTTGCCATACATGACACATTTCATGGATAAAGATGTGCCGATGAGGAAGGTCAGATACTGAAAAATCATTTGTGTACCATGCGCGGAAGTAGAGTTCTCCATTCGGTGCCATCCCCGCATTTTCGGGCTGAAGGCCGAATGGAAAATAGCTGTCATGGTGTACCCAGACTTTGTGATATTCGATTGAGTCACCGAATACAGCTCTGGCCATTCTTACTTCGCCTGATGTCAGTAAACGTAGTTTCCCTTCTTTTTCCATTAAATATATCCCTGCATTCAAGTAAGAGAATTCGCGATCCTGCAACCCATCGCATTAAATGTTTTCCACTCTTTAATATCGGTGAAATTTTCCAAAAGCAAAATAACCGATATTGAGAAGAGCACGTAGATGCTTACTGCATAGTTATCTTTGTGAAATAAGATTTTTCTTAAACCCAGTGTTTTGCCAAACTACAAAAAAGCCAGGTTTCCCTGGCTTTCTCTTATTAATTACCGAAAACTCAGTTAAACCGGCGAGCGATATCCGCGACGCGTTGGCCGAATTTCACTGCGGTATCCAGATCGCCGGAGGCGATTTGGTCTGCGCCGGCATCGGAGGGAGACTGCACCAGCAAGCCAACGGAGCCGCCGAGGTTGTTGATGTCCTGGCGTGTTGCGGCCAGCGTATTCGCGGGCAGCAAGCCCAGGCTTACCCAGATGCCGCCATGCTGTGAGGCCAGCGTTTGCAGGTATTGCAACGACACTTGTTTGTCGCCGTTCAGGCTGGCGCTGTTGCTAAAACCGGCGAAAACTTTATCCTGCCAGGCGCGGGTGAACCATGCTTTTGAACTGGCGTCGGCGAATTTTTTAAATTGCCACGGTACGCCGCCCATATAGGTTGGCGCGCCGAAAATGATCGCTTTTGCGTCATTCAGCAATTGCCAGTCGCTTTCCTGAATATCGCCGTTATTATCAATAACAATAAGCTGTGCGTTGGCGCCTTCTGCCACTTTCTCCGCCACTGCTTTGGTGTGGCCGTAGCCGGAATAATAGATCACAACCGTAGACATAATTTTCCCCTATCGAAGAGAGATGTCGTACAAACCAGTTTGCACGACCACCATCATTTTTCTTTCCCGGCAAACAGGGTGTATTTCCCCGCGCCCAAAAACATAATGCTTAAACCACCCAGGAAATAGAGCGCCTCGCTTTCCAGACCCCATGCGCCAACATTGGTCAGGGTAAAGAATTTCCCCATGCCGACCAGTAATGTGGCGACCAGAATATTGAAGGCGTAAATAAACGCCGCCTGGCGAGTAAACAGACCAATAATAATCAGCACTGGCGTAATGATTTCGCCAATAAATACGCCGTAAGCAATAAAACCCGGCAAGCCCTGCGCCACCAGCATGTCGGAAATCCAGCCGATGCCATGTTGCACTTTGGCCACGCCGTGGAACAGCATCAACACACCAAATGTCAGACGCAACAGCAGCTTGCCAAATTCCGGGTGCGTGGTGAGACTGAGAAACGCCTTGTTCAGCCGGGTAATCATCCTTTTATTCCTCACTATTGCGCAGGAGAACTTTTGCCATTTCTGGCACCTTAGTATCAAATAGAAACTTAGGCTTTGAGTTATACACATCCGGTTCCGGTTGCGGAAGAAGGCACTCCAGGGGCACTACGTTTCCTCGAGGAAACCTACTACGAGAGTTTGTCGTTATGATTAAGCCGTCCATTCCTTACGATATCTACGATAACCGCTGCCCGACGCGCGATATGCTGGCACGCCTGGCGGATAAATGGGCGCTACTGGTGCTGGCGCGGCTGGAAAATGGCCCGATGCGTTTTAACCGCCTGAAGCGGGATATCCGCATGATCACCCAAAAGGTGCTAACCCAGACGCTGCGGAAACTTGAGCGCGATGGCATTATCGCCCGCCAGGTGTTTTACACCGTGCCGGTGTCGGTGGAGTACAGCCTGACGCCACTAGGCCGCACGCTGACGGAAACCGTCTCCGTGCTGGCGCACTGGGTGGAGCACAATATGGATGCGGTGCTGGCCGCGCAGGCGGCGTATGACGAGGCGAACCCGGCCAAAATAAAAGAACCCACCGCGTAAAGTGGGTTCGTGGGGCTTATTGCAGGTGGGTGCGCAGTTCGTGTGCGGCCTGTGATAAGGCGGTGCGCACGGTGGGTTCTTCGCTGAGTGCGTTCAGCAAGCCGTAGTCGTGGATCATGCCGTTATAGCGGGTGACCGTCACCGGCACGCCTGCGGCATCCAGCTTACGACCAAATGCTTCACCTTCATCACGCAGCACGTCCAGTTCGGCGGTCTGAATCAGCGTCGGCGGCAGGCCTTTCAACTGCGCGCTGCTGGCTTCCAGCGGGGAAGCGAGGATGTTGCGGCGGTCGCTCTCTTTGGTGGTGTAGTTATCCCAGAACCATTTCATCATGTTTTTGCTAAGGAAATAGCCGCTGGAAAACTGGTTATAGGAGCCGGTTTCAAAGCGCGCGTCGGTAACCGGCCAGAACATCACCTGGTAACGAATCGCTGGTGTGTGATGTTCTTTGGCCTGCAAAGCAACGGCAGCGACCATATTGCCGCCCACGCTGTTACCAGCCAGCGCCAGGCGTGAACCATCAACGCCAATCTCTTTGCCATGCTCGGCAACCCAGCGGGTCGCTTCATACGCCTGATTAATCGCTACCGGGAAGTGCGCTTCCGGTGATGGTGTGTAGTTAACAAACACTGCCGCCGCGCCGGATTCAGTCACCAGATCGCGAACTAAACGTTCATGAGTTGGATAGTCGCCCAGTACCCAGCCACCGCCGTGGAAGAACATAAACACCGGCAAGGTTCCGGTTGCGCCTTGTGGTTTAACGATGGTCAGTTTAAGCGGTTGGCCGTTAACGGTGATGGTTTTCTCCGAGACATCGGCTGGCGGCAGTTTCGCGCCCTGCTGGGCGCCAATCAGCACCTGGCGGGCATCGTGCGGGGAAAGTTGTTCAATCGGTTTGCCGCCGCTGCTGTTCAGCGCGGAAAGAAATTTCGCCACCCCCGCGGTCGGTGTTGGCGCATCGGCGGCCCAGGCGGTGGAAACGCTGGAGGCAACTAAACTCATGGCAATCAGTAATGAACGTGACATCTTATCTCCCTTGCGATTGTATCGCGTGCTATTTAGTTGGTTGTGTTAGGTGCCGTTGTGTCCGGCTGTGGAGTGCAATTTAAATAGTGCGCTATTTGATTGCAAGCTAAATTTATAAAATTAATACGCGACAACGTTTTACTGATTGATTTTTAAAAGATTAAATTTGCAGGAAGATCGGCGTAAGAAGCTGTAGATCGCCCGCCTGCCTGTAAAGTACCAAAGATGAGGATGTCATGGAGCAGGTAAAAAGAGGATAATAACTGCCTGTTTTTCCTTAAATAAAATTTTAATGAATCTTCAGCGTTTTATTACGGAATATGACGAATCACTCAGCGGTGAATTGAATATTGATCCTCTTGGTCAATTGATTGTCTGGTCCTCTTTCGGGCAGCAGATTTTTCGCAACCGTATTAGTTCAGTCGCCAATGATGTTCGTCACTACACACTCAATCTGCTTCACCATTATGTTATTCGCAGCGTTCTCGGCGACGATAAAACGCAGCTCGGCGACGCATTACAAAAAATCTATGGCGGCAAAAACGATGTAAAACTGACGCACGCCTGTTTGATTTCCTTAGAGAATATTTACACCTTGGCGATGTGCGATAGCCAGAGCAAAAAAGGTGTTGTCACCACCGGCGTGCTGGGCATCGTTAAAGCCCGCAAACTATTCGCAGATTTTAATAATCCCCCGCTTATTTTCGGCCACGGATCGGATAGCCAACTGCTGACCCAGCAATTATTTCTCGGCACCAACGGGCGTTATAAAACGCCGATGATGAATATGCACTTCTTCGATCAAAAATATCATTATCAGTTGGCAGAAGGCATATCCGCATGGGAACAGGCCGGGCAATTTATTTTGCAAACACCGCAGCTAAAAACGCTTTTTCGCCTGTTATGCGATGCATTGCAAATGCAGCTTGGCGTGCGCCTCAAACGGGATCTGACGTTTCACTTTGCCGATATTGATAAAAAACTTACTCAGGCGTATGTCCAGGCTTTTCGCTCGTCGGAATATGTGGGTAACTACGCCAGGGATTTCTGGTTTGAGATGACACGCTTACGCGAAGGCGCTAGCGGTGCGCTGTATCACGCCCTTGAACAGGCGTCGGAAAAACTGCCTGCGGCAGATATTTATCAGCGGGCGCTACGTCTTAGCAAGGATGAAGCCGATCGCCAACTGTTGCGCCATATCATACATGTCGAGCCCCTTTTGGCTGGCATTGATCTGTTATTTTCCGGGATGTTACGGCAAAAAAAACAGACGCTCGCGGAGATTAGCCAGCTCTGGGTGGCAATGGGGCTGGATGATCATACGTTACCGAAACGAGCTGAACAGGTGATAAACGATAAGACGCTGCTGCCCGCACTTTCCGGCACGGCGCATACCCGCCTTGAACGTTTGTTGCATGTTGCGCAGGCACCTTCTGTTGCTGCGCAAACCATTGAATTACTCAAATATCATGAGTATGTGATGCAAAGCCGCGGCCAGCTACCATGGATAACGCTTACTGGCGAAACGCTAACGTTGCAGGTTCCTGCGCGTCCGATGCATGAGGATCGCAAGAATGATGACTGGGTGAATGGGTATTACATCCCGCAGTTCCGCTATATGCTGAAAGGGTTGCGTGGAGAAGAAAAGTGAAATTAATCAACGAACTGAAAGCGCAACTGGCGACGCTTGGCGAGATCAAACGGGTTTGGCTGACCAGCTTTAATATCAATATCAGTTTTATTGAAACGCACCTGCTGCCGGCGGTGCTGGGCCTGGAAGAGCCACCGAAAAACCGCAGCGAGTTTGAACGTCTGCAATTCGATCTCACCCGTAAAAAGATCGATTTTCGCATCTATTGCGATAAGCGTCTGATAACCCAGGAGCAGCATAAGCGCACCTCCATCGCGGTGCTGCCAGTGTCCGTGCGACAGATTGCGCCGCATCTGGATGCCCGCAACAGCCTCTTTCACCCCAAAGTGCTCTATATCGAGGATATCCACGGCGATATTATCCTCGGGGCGGGCAGCGCGAACCTGACACTCAGTGGTTGGGGGCGCAATCAGGAAGCGGTCGATTTTCGCCGTGTCAGTACCAACAAGCAGTACCAGCAGATTAAGTCCTTTTTTACGCTGGTAGACCCGAATATTGTTGTCGACGACGCGTTCCCGGTGCGGCGGAAATTTTCCCATGACGATCCTGACTGGGATTTTATTCATTCCCTCTCCGGTCCCTCGTTGCTAAAAGCGTTGGCAAATGGCGACACCATTAAAAAACTCTCCGTCTGGTCGCCTTACCTGGCCGCAGATTTAGCGGGTTTTATCGGCTCTTTATCCCATGCTTTTGGTAACCCGGCGCTGAGCGTCGATCTGGTACCCGACCTGGCGCACGGGCGGTTTTTGCGCACGCCAGGCGGCGAAAACGTTGAGGCATTACGAGCGTCGAAACGGCTACTTCTTTGCGAAAACCCGATCGCGCGTGACGAGCGCTCAGAACTCACTCACGCCAAAATCTGGCTGGCGACGGGGAAAAGCTCAGCAAGACTGGCGATCGGTTCGTGGAATTTCACCGCGCCGGGCTGTAGCAGCATCAGTACAGACGAGGCGCACCGGAACATTGAAGCGGGCATTGTGCATCGCGTCTCGCCGAAAACAAGCATCGTCGGTGATGTACTGGCTGAAAAGGCGTTCGATTTCGCCAGTGCCGAGTTGCTGGAAGCCGAGGCTTTGCAAATTCCCGATCAGTTACCCTTTGATTTGCAGGTGCAATTTGACTGGCGATCGGGCAAGTACACCGTATCCGGCGCATGGTTTGACGGCAAACCCATCGCGCAGTATGCGCTTCGCTTGCCGGGTATCGCGCAGGTGATTCCGCTGGGCTGGCGCGGTAAATCGCTGATTGCGCTGCGCGATCTTGTCGCCGATCAGCCGGATGAGGTGTTAACCCAGCATTTTTATACCGTCATCCGCCCCGGCGAGGCGGACTGGCAGGGCATTATTCATGAAGTGGGGCAGGCGTTTCGCCGGGTGAACGGTTTTGACACGCTGCACGATCTTCTGAACAGCTATATCAGCGATGTCGATCCGCAGGACAACGACGCGGTGCACCTGCGGGAATCGCTGCGCGATGGTGATTCGGCAGAGGATGCGCCACCGGAGGAAAAGCCGCAGGTGCAGACCAGCGCCACCAGCTATTTCCGTCTTTTCTATGCTCTGGAAAAACGCCGCGAACAACTCGAAACCCTGAACGATGATGCCTCGCTGCACTACTGGCTGTTTACCTGTCCTGGCTGTTTGCTCGAGCTGGTGGAGAAAGTCCGCGAACATCTCGCCGCGCAACCGGGAACGCTGTTTGGTTGGTTTATGGCCAACGAGGTGCAGAGCCTCTGTCAGCTGGCGAAAAAGCGCTACCGCAAAAAGAGCCTCGCCGCCCACGCGTGGCCGAAGCTTGTCATCGACATTCCGCCATTACCGGTGAAAGGAAAACAGCGCCAGCAGTACCTTGACGCAATAAAGCAAAGGTGTGGATATGAAGTCTGATAACTGGAAAGCCATCACGCCGCAGGCGGTGGCGGAAAAGATGAGTTTTGACGCCTCGCAGGACAACTGGCAATACGATGCGCAGGAGTCTTCAATGGCCGCGCGTCAGGCTGAAGGTGTCGCCGGGCTGTGGAACATTCTGGCGAAACGCAAGCTGGCGTTGCTGGCAGATGAAGTGGGGATGGGCAAAACCTTTCAGGCGATTGGTGTGATGCTCCAGCTCTGGCATAAAAAGCCCGATGCGAAAATCCTCATCCTCGCGCCCAATAAAGACATTTGCCTGCACTGGAAACGGGAATACAAAACCTTTTTGCTGCATCACTATCGCGCTAAAAATTCGAAAATTTGTAATGCCCAAAGGGAGCCGGTGCACGAGGCGCGTATTTTCACAAGGTTGCCCGAGCTGGAGCAGGATATCCGCGAATCACGGGGCAATTTTTACCTGACCACCATTCACTCGCTCAGCGGGCTGGTGCCGGAGTGGGAGAAAAAAGAGCAGAACGTGCAGGAGCGCGCCGCGCGCCAGGCCGGGAAAATCCATGCGCAGATTAAAGCCACGCTGGGCGAACAGGGATTTGATCTCATCATCATTGATGAGGCGCACTACTTTCGTAACCGCGATGGCAAATCCCAGCGCGCGGCGGCGGCGAAGCGCTTTTTTGGCGAGGACGATAACCGCTTAGGGCAGCGAACATTGTTACTCACCGCGACGCCGAATCACTCTTCATCGCGTAATGTCGCCGATATTTTGCGTTACTTCGTCGATCCGGACGCGATTAGCCCCGACGGCGACGCCAAAACGCTGTTAAAAACCTTTGCCATTCGCCGCCTGCGACAAATGCAGGGAAAGGGCGTAACCAACAACAAATATAACTATCGCCATGAACAGGCGACGGCGGCGGATTTTACCGACAACCCGGATGCGGAGCTCTTTTTCGCCCTCTACCAGCGCGAACTGGTAAAGACGCTGGGCGCAAAAGGTGAGCGCCGCCAGTTCCAGTATGGCTATCTCGAAGGGTTTGAGTCGACGGGCATTGTGGCAAAAGAGGACAGCGAAAGTGGTGAAGAGAATTCGGACGATATGGCGAAAGACGCCTTTCACCAGGCACCGGACTCACGCTTGCTGGCAGAGCTGACGCAAGCGTTTCAGGATATCTACCACCGCTTTCCGGATCACCCGAAATATGGCGCGCTGGTTAAACAGTGCGTGCCTGAACAGTTGTTTACTGCACCACGCCCGCTGTATCGCGATAAACACCTGGTGTTTGTGCGCCGCATCCCCTCGGTGCGTGAAATCACCCAGCGCGTTAATGCCGAATATGACGAGCTGATGGCGCAGGAGATAATCGCTGCCTGGGGCGTTGAATCGCCGGATGAGACGCTAAAAGCATGGCGCAAAAGCGGCTGGTCACGTAAATATTTCAATCGCTTAACGCAGGCGGCGCACGTGCTGCAGGAGGCGTCAGAATTCCTTGATGACGATGCGGAAAGTAGTGACGACGACGAGGAGCTCAACGAGCGCAAGCAAAATGAGCTGAAGCTCTCATCGAAAATCGCCGATCTGTTTGTCGTGAAAAAAAGCGGTGAGAAACGAACCGATTGCACCAACGTGAGCCAGCGTTTTCGCCGGGCCGAAAGCCTGTTCTCCCTGTTTCTGGAGCCTGCGGCGGATTATTGCTGTGCGCAATATGCCACCTATTACCGGCTTACCGATCGCCAGCGCGATAACTTTGGCGATGCGGCGCGCGATGTTCGCCTGCAAACGTGGCCCACCGCGCAGCCCCTTGCGCGTAGCGAAAAGGTGCAAGAAAACCGTTATGAGCAACCGCTGCAAACGGCCTGGGGGATGATGTTTCCGTTGTTACCCGCGCATTGTCAGCAGCAGCTTCGCCACTGGCAGGCAAGCAATCCGGCGATCGTGGAAAACCTCGCCAACTATCTTAAAACGGGCTACATCTTCGCCAGCCCGGTAATCATTGAACTCTACTGCTGGTTTATCCGCTTTAGTCGCCAGAGCACCACGTCGGATGTGCAAAAGCGTTACCGTGATTTTACCGCCAGCATTGCCGATAAACTGCCGGGATCGTTACTGCTGCGCTATTTCACCAATGGCATTGAAACCTTCGAGGCGATGTGTGAAAAAATCACCGATCACCCGCTGGCCGACTGGAAGACACCGTGGCGGGAACTGACCAGCCTCTCAAGCCCGGCGTGGTACGCCAGCGGTCAAACCGATAACCGGCAACGCTTGATCCTCGGGTTCAACAGCCCCTTTTATCCCAACGTGCTGGTGGCAACGTCCGTGTTCCAGGAAGGGGTGAACCTGCATTTGCAGTGCAACCAGGTACATCATTACGGGATTGCCTGGACACCCGGCGACAACGAGCAGCGCGTAGGGCGCGTCGATCGGCTGTTTGGCCGCGTCAACCATCTGCTAAAAGAGCACGGCACCACCGAACTGCGCATTCACTACCCTTATCTCGCACAGTCGCTGGATCAGGATCAGCTCGCTGCATTCATCCAGCACAAACGTAACTTTGAAGCGAAGCTCGATGCCTGCGACTTTGATCAGTTCAGCCGCGAGATCAATCTCAACGACGAAACCGGCGGTTGGGAGGCGGCGCTGCGCAAACCGCAGGCCGACCTGAAACCGGTCGATCCTTATCCGGCGGCATTTGCCGGGGCAACAGACCCGGCAAAGTAAGGGAGAGTTATCAGGCCCTGTCAGCCCAGGCGGGCATTGACGTCAGGTAACGAACGGCGCGTTTACGTGCTTCTTCGTTGCCGACGTGCTGCCAGGAATCCAGGTACTGCGCAAGGCCGGAAACGGCCTCTTCCCAGGATTTCAGCTGGCCTTCGCTGTCGGTACACCAGACACAATATTTATCGCTGGGGCCACGGGCTTCCGGTGCGGATAGCGGCATTCCGCAGGAGTGGCAGTGAGATTCGGTGTGAGACATGGTGTGCTCCTTGTCAGTGAGTTGAGCGATAAAGATACAGAAACGGGTGGCGAGAAACTGTTCAACTGCTCATAAAGGCAGATTATTTTTAGGGTTATGGTGGACGGCATGGTGTTTTACACTTTTCGTTCACTTGGCAGGGAGAATGGCATGACAGATTACTGGTGGAAGGATCTTCGCGATCGCAATGAGAGCTGGCAGGGGCTGGAACTGATGGTGCGTGAAGGCGACGGTCAGGCAATGGAGATGCAAAGCGGGCACAACGGGCGCATGGCGTTACAGGTCAACGGCAAGACGCTGTTCTGGGCCACCATGCTCAACGATCACTCCGGTGTCTGGCTGGTGTTTAATGCCGATCATCCGGCTCAGCAACTGCTGTTGCCTGCCATCTCTTCTGCCGATGTGGAAAGTGCCAAACGCGCAGGCGAAACGAACTGGACAAGCCACTGGTGTCGTTATTTTGCCCGCCAGTTGATGGAGGCACCCACACCGCTGCTGGCACCGCGCCGCTGGTTGCTGCGCCCAATGGAACAAGTCAAACCGACAGCACCGTATGTGCTGAATAAGCCGCTACCGTTTGCGCAGTGGCGGTTTCATACGCCTGCCAGCAGCGCGCAAATCAGCGTCAACTGGTCGCTGTGGAGTGAGGATTTCCCCGATCTGCAAAACCTGGAAAAGGTGACGTTTGTCGACTGGTGGTGGAACGGCCATCTGCTGCTGGCGCGTTACCCGGTGGAGCCAGACAGCGGGCGCGTGAAGTGGTGGCGCAAGAAATGCCGCGAAGGCGAGCTGCCGCCGATTCTGGTGTGGTTTATCGCCGGGCTGGCGTCGTTTGTCATTCTCGATGGGCACGATCGTTTGCAGGCGGCGCTGGCAGAAGGCATTCAGCCGCAGTTTCTGGTGCTCAGTGAACTCAGCGAACAGCGTTATACGCCCGATGAAGAGACGCGGGAGCGGGTGCTGCGCGCGCTGGCTATCCAGCAGGAGAAGTGCAAAAAAACCGGTGCCAATATTGATGCAATGAACCAGTCGCTGCTGAACCTGTATGACACCCGTTATCTTTACGCTCCGACACACAGCCGCGCGGTACTCGGCGATGGCAAAGGCTGGGAACGCGACGTCACCAGCTATTTGCAGCGTCACCAGTTAGCGGCATATTTAGACAAAATTCTGGTGCGGGAAGAGTAAGGCGGAAACGCCAGCCGTTTTAGTATTCACAGGGGCTGGCGTGTGAGTAAATGCTTACTGGGGGCATTAGCCCCCCGGGTTTTGAATACACTTACTACGATGATTTTTAAAACCCACGCACTTGCCAGTTTCAGGATCGACATAGTACTGAACCGGCGTCGGGAGAAATAATTCATGGAATGGAGCATCCGGAGAAGGAGCATGGTTGGTGCTAATTTGCCAATATTGCGCCCCCTCTATTTCCACAAGTTCTGCTAAATGAAAGTTATAGTCCCAGCAATTTTTGAATTTTTTAAGTGCGTAGGCTTTGGCGGCTTCTATTGCTTGTTTCTCATCAATCATTGTTGAACACCATAGTAAACGTTATACATCGCCCCACCTACAGTGACCGGACCAAGTAAAATACCTGCGGTTTCGTGGCGCAGTGCGGTATAGGTTATTTGGTAGCCATTACCGAGAGGAAATCGGAAACCTTGCAAAATATATTGTGCGGAAACTCCGTTGGCTCTTAACTGGGCAATAGTTTCTGCGAGAGCCTCTTCAAGATAACGAAGAATATAAGACTTGTAGTAGCCACTATGATGGATATACGCCCGTAATTCCCTAAATAAATAGAATTTGGCGGCTATAAATTGATGGACTCTTTCATGATAAATGGTTTCCAGAACTGCATGAGCAGCCTCTTCTGCTGTCATTTTTGTGCGATCAAAGTTTCGCCCAATAGTGATATCGCCATATATGGAAGTTTCTCCATTCCCTATCCCCATTCTCTTTGTAAACTTGATTTTAGGTCTGTAACGCCATCTGGATTCACTATTTCTTGGCATATTTAAGCGGGCTGCCAATTTTTTGGTATATCTCGGAAGCCTTGCACCATTTAGATGAGTATTAAAAACATCATCCGGTTTTTTACGCAAAAGAAGTGCAAAGACCGTATTAACGCCAATTAAGGTAATCGCTTCGGCGAGGTCGCTGGCTGCCTGCTCCAGATCGGATTCTGTCTGAGCGTTATTGGTTTTGACGGCAAAGTCATAGAGCTTTTTCCCCGCCTCAACCGCTACGCCACCAATGGCCGCCCAACCCACCACCAGCAATATGACATCCGCAATTTCGCCAATGCCAAAGAAGTGCGCCCCGGCCCATAAAACAACAATTCCGGCCATGGTCGCTAGCGCTTGCGGTGTAACTAATGCTAATAGCTGCTGCCCCACGTCTGTGGGTAATAATGACGCTGCTTTGGTGAGGACAATCTTAAGCCTTGCCTGTAAATCTAATCGAACAACATCCATTTTTTAAACTCCGCTTTTTTTGCGGTAATCATATACCCGTAAAAAATACGAGGTCTATTAGTTGTGTTCAGATAATTCTCAAAAGGGGCGGAAGAATAACGTATCAGGATATTTACCCCGCGTCCTTGCGGGGTTGAATGGCTTATTTCACGGCTTGCAGTGCCGTTTTCTCGACGTATGGCTTCATCAAGGTATCGGCTTCTTTCTGCGCAGCTTCGGCGGCGGCTTCCGGGGTAACTTTCTCGTCGTTCACCACGGCGGCGAGCTGGTTTTCCATCGCTTTACGCACCGCGACCGTCTCGTAAGTGGAGTACCACGGATGCGCATATTGCAACTGCTCCAGCGCAATCGCCGCACGCGGATCCTGCTTCAGATACTCCTTCATCTCGGCGGTGTCGTAAGAGGCTTTCAGTGGTGAGAAGTAACCAGTGAAACGGCTCCAGGCCCCGTTGACTTCCGGGCTGACGAGGTAGGTCAGGAACTGATAAGCCGCTTTTTTCTGCGCGTCATTAATGCCCTTAAAGCTCACCAGGCTGGCGCCGCCAATCGGCACCGCGCGCTGCTCCTGCGCGGGCATCATCGCCACACCCAGCTCGAAATCTTTGGTGTTCTCACGCATAAAGCCCAGCGCACCAGTGCTCAGCATTGCCATTCCCAGCTTGCCGGAGAAAAACGCAGCGCTGATCTGCTTGGAGTTCAGCACGCCGGAGGGCATTACTTTGTCTTTGTAGATCAGATCCTGCCAGAAGCGCAGCGCGCCAATGGTGGTCGGTGCGTTGTAATAGACTTCGCCAGGATAGTTTTCGTTGAAGTAGTTACCGCCGTTGGCGCGCACCAGCGAGGAGAAAATCCAGCCGCCGTAATCGTCGTTGGTGGAGGGCAGCATAATGCCCCACTGGCCTTTGCTCTGGTCGGTGAGTTTCTTCGCGTCGTCCAGCAGTTCCTTCCAGTTCTGCGGCGGCTGTTTGATGCCCGCCTGGTCAAACATCGTTTTGTTGTAGTACAGAATCGGCGTCGAGTTGTGGAACGGGATGGCGTAGGTCACGCCCATTACCTGCGCGTTTTTGTGCATGGCTGGCCAGAACGCATTTTGCAGGAAATCGCCCGCTTTTTTGTCGCCGTATTTGAACAGTTCGTCCATCGGCAGAATTTCATCTTTCAGCGCCAGATCGGTGGTGAAGTTGGCGGACATGATCACCAGCGCAGGGGGCTGGCCCGCTTTCTGCGCGGATTCGGCTTTCATTTTGGTGGTGTCGTAATTGCCGGTGAAAATCCCGCGTACTTCCACGTCTTTTTGCGAATCGTTAAACGCCTTGATGATGCGCGTCATCTCCATCGTCAGTTTGCCGTCCACCGGGGCCGGAAACATGAAATCAATCTTCTCCTGCGCGATAGCAGTGCCACTAATGGCAAGGGTAATAGCGTAAGTAAGCACTCGCAGTGTCTTTGGCAGAGGCTTAGGCATGGTCTTTCTCCTGGTGTAAGTTAAGCAAGGTTTGCGCATCAAAAAGATGGCTATCAAGGGGTGAAAAACCGACGCGGAGTGTGTCCCCTTTATTGGGCACATCGCCTCTGTGACGGCGGATATAGCGCAGGGTGCCAATTGGCGTGCTGACGTGGAGCTGATAATCGGCTCCCATCAGTTCCCGCTGAATCACCGTGGCGGGCAGCACCAACTGGCCCGCTTCCGGCGTATCGGTAATGTGTTCCGGGCGAATGCCCAGCCACACATCGGCGGCATCGCGCGCGTGAGGCGGTAACGGCAGGTGTTGCTCGTCCAGCAGCACGTTGCCACTGGCGCACGGCAGCGAGAGCAGATTCATCGCCGGTGAGCCGATAAACCCGGCGACAAACAGGTTTGCCGGGTGCGCATACAGGTGCTCCGGGCGACCTACTTGCTGCACGTGGCCGCCATTCATTACCACAATGCGATCGGCCATCGACATGGCTTCGGTCTGATCATGCGTGACATAAATGGTGCTGGTTTTGAGCTGCTGGTGCATCGCCATTATGCTGTCGCGAACCTCGGTGCGCAGGCGCGCATCAAGGTTGGAGAGCGGCTCGTCCATCAAAAACAGCTTTGGGTTACGCACAATTGCGCGTGCCATCGCCACGCGCTGGCGCTGGCCGCCGGAGAGTTTGGCCGGTTTTCTGTCCAGCAGCGTGTCGAGCTGCAGCATCTGCGCCACGCGATCGAGGCGCGGTTGCCAGCTCGCTTTCTCTTCCTTGCGCACTTTCATGCCGAAGGTGATGTTGTCGCGCACGGAAAGGTGTGGAAACAGCGCGTAGTTCTGGAAGATCATCGCGAAGTTGCGCTCGCGCGGTGAACGCGTGGTGATGTCGTCATTGTCGAGCAGGATCGCGCCGTCGCTGACGCTCTCCAGCCCGGCAATCAGCCGCAGCAACGTACTTTTCCCACAGCCGGAAGGGCCAACCAGCACCACGAATTCACCGTCGTGTATATCCAGCGTCAGCGCGCTGAGCGCTGCTTTGCCATCGAACTGTTTACTGATGTTTTGCAGTCTTAACATGGGCTTAACGCTCATCCACCGGGCAGCTGATGCTTTCGTTGTATAACCACGGGCCAGCGTAATGCGACAACGGATGCAGGTAGCTGACCCACTGTTCGCCAATCTGGCGGTGCATCAGGCACGACGGCGGCGACATGTCGTAATACGGGCGCGTGTCTTCGTGGCAGTACGGCACCTGGTGCACCGTGGCCGGGATGGTGGCAATCGTCGCCTGGCGATACTGAGTCATGGTCAGGCTGTGGTTGTGGCCGCAGAAAATGCGCGTCAGCACCGGGAAGCGCTCCACTAATTTCAGTAATTGATGGCCATTTTCGCAGGCGATGCGATCCATCTGCGCGTTACCGAGCGGCAGAGGCGGGTGGTGCATAAAGATAGCGGTGGGTTTGTCCTGACTTTGGCTAAGCTGCGCTTCCAGCCAGTTCAATGTTTCATTGGTCAGCCAGCCTTTCGATTCCCCGGCGAGGCTTGAATCAATGAACAGCAGGCGGGTAGCGAAATCATCAATCACATAGCGCATGTTTTGCGGATCGCTGCCCAGATGCGGGCACAGCGGATGCAGATATTCGAGAAAGTGGGCTTTGTCATCGTGGTTGCCAGGAATAACAAACAGCGGATAATCGAGGCTACCGAGGATCTGGCGCGCCACGCGGTACTCTTCCGGACGGCCGCAGTTAACAATATCGCCGCTGACCACGACCGCATCCGGGCGTTCGCGCAGCGCGTTAAGCTGGCATACCACATCGGCATTTCCGGCGTTGATATCAATAAAGCCGTACAGCTTCTCGTTCTGGCTGCGGAAGTGGGTATCTGAAATTTGCGCTAAAAACATCACTCAACTCCTTATTTAATCCCGGAAAAGCCAAAGCTCCGGAGAAACTGCTTTTGAAAAGCGATAAACGCGACCATCAGCGGCAGGCAGACCATCAGCGTCCCGGCGCTGATCATCCCCCACTGGCCGCCGGACTCCGCGCCCATGGCGAATGACACCAGGCCGACCGTCAGCACCTGTTTGTCAGGATCGTTGAGCATCATCAGCGGCCATAAATACTCGTTCCAGTGGTAGGTAATGCTGACGGTGGCGAAGGCCATCACCGACGGCCACGACATTGGCAACATCACGCGGAACAGCACCTGCCACCAGCGGCAGCCCTCCATCAGTGCCGCTTCTTCGATCTCTTTCGGGATAGCGAGAAACGCCTGGCGCATCAGGAACACGCCAAACGCCGAGGTGAAATAGGGCATCATCACGCCGGTCAGGGTGTTGAGCAGGCCGAAGGTTTTGAGTGTCAGCATGTTGGGGATCATCATCACCACCGGCATGATCATCAGTTGCACCAGAAACAGAATGAACAGTGTTTTCTTGCCGCGAAATTCGTGGCAGGCAAAGACGTAACCGGCGGTGGTGATGGTGAATAGCTGCACGAAGAAGGTGCCGAAGGCGAAAATCAGCGTATTGGCGTAGAGGCTCAGCCAGTTGGCGCTGTTCCACGCGTCGCGGAAGTTATCCAGCGTGAGCGGAAAGCGCGGCAGAATCGACGCCATTCCTTCACCAAAGGTGGTGGCGCTGAAAGCAGACGAAAGCATCCAGATAAAGGGGCTCACCCACAACAGCGCCAGGCACACCATCAGCACCGCAAGCGTTACCGGACGGGAGTAGCGCAGGCGCAGCCACAACGGTCGCGCTACGGTCGTGCTGCGATTGATGGCAGGCGTGATTTCAACGCTCATAATGCGCTCCTCTTTCCAGCAGTTTCAGATTAACCAGCGAGAAGATGAACAGTCCGACCAGCGTCAAAAACGTGGCGGCGGAGGCTTTGCCCAGATCGTGGGTATCCCAGGCGAGGTTTTGGATGTAATAGAGCAGCACGGTGGTGGCGTTGTCCGGCCCGCCGCGCGTCATCACCGCGACGTGATCGATCTGAGTAATCGAATAGATGAGTGCGGTGGTAACAACAAAGCTGATAGTCGGGCGCAGCAGCGGTAGCGTCACCCTGAAGAACACCTGCGTTGAGGTTGCCCCTTCCATAACTGCCGCTTCACGCGTGGACGCGGGAATGCCCTGTAACCCGGCCAGAAAGAACAGCATGTAATAACCGGCAAACTTCCAGACGCCAATCAGCGCCAGCGCAAACAGCGCGCTGTTGCTGCGCCCCAGCCAGTTGTTGTTCATCGGGCCAAACAGTTGCGCCAGGTAATGATCGAGCATGCCGAGGCCGGGCATAAAGATAAACAGCCACAGCGCGGCGGCGCTGACCATCGGGATAATCATCGGGAAGAAGAAGGCGGTGCGCAGCCAGCGGTTGATGCGGTGGTTTTCCCACAAGGCCACCGCCAGTAGCAGCGCCAGCGCGACGCCCGGGATCACCGTCAGCAGCAGATAAATCAGGTTATTGAACAGCGATTGCCAGAACACACTGTCATCCAGCAGGCGGGCGAAATTTCCCAGCCCGACATACGGCGCATCCTGCGTTGCCATGCGGGTATCGAACAGGCTGTCGTACACCGAGCGAAATAGCGGAAAGTAGGTAAACAGCGCCAGAAACAGCAGTGACGGCGACAGGATCAGCCAGGGAAGCCAGTATTTTCTCATAAGTTTCTGAAAACGAATTTACGGGGTTCGAAAGCCAGAGAGTCTGTGAAAAAAATGCTGCAATAGGATGGCGCGCAAATGACTGTTTAGTGAACAGGTGTTCACTGTGAGGCGCTGGCGGGAAGGTGAGTGTTATGGGCAAAAAAGCCCCGCATCCTGCGGGGCATCTTTCTCACCGGTTCACGGGAGGAGATCAGAAATCCATTTTGACGGTGAACTGCACTTCGCGTGGATTGCCAATCTGGTTGCCCAGGTTGTTGGTGGCAATTGACGAGGTGTAGTACGTCTTGTCGAAGATATTTTTCAGGTTGACCTGCAACGTTACCGGGTATTGCAGTTTCATTTTGTATGCGGCAAACGCATCGGCAACCGCGTAGCCCGGCAGATAGTAATCTGCGCCGTTGGTAGCAGATCGGCGGCTAACGCCATGACCGCCGCCGCCGAGAGTCAGCGTATTTCCGGCAAAGACATTATGAATGTCATAGGTCAGGAACAGTGAACCGGTGTGGCGCGGCACGTTCGGCAATGGTTTACCGGCGTAATCGGGATCTTCCAGCACTTTCGCCGCCGTGTAGCTGTAGCTGGCAATGACATTCATGTTCGGCGTCAATGCACCGGCGAGATCCATTTCCACACCTTGCGAGCGCACGCGACCGGCGGTTTTCGCCACGGTATCACCGGCGATGATCTCGTTGTACAGCACGTTACGCTTATGGATATCAAACGCCGTAATATTGGCGGTAACGCCGTCGAACAGATCGAATTTTGCACCCACTTCGTAAGAGGTGGAGGTTTCTGGCGGTAAGTCACCGATATAGCTGGCGATGGACGACTGCGGCATAAAGGCTTTCGCTACGTTACCGAACAGCGAAACCGATGGCGTGAGTTTGTAGACCAGGCCAAATTTCGGTGTCCATTTTTCGTCGCTGCTGTCGGTATTGACGTTAAACGGACGGCCTTTCCCGGCGTACTGGGTGTAATACTGGTAGCGCATCCCGGCGACGGCGATCCATTTGTCGGTCAGGTATAACGCATCCTGCGCATAAACCGAGTAGCTCTCCTGCTTGATAGTTTGATCGCTGTCGGATGCGGAAACGGACGTACACTTGCGGGCATTGCCATAGTCTGGGTTGTAAATATTGAAATCTTTGACGTTTTTACAGCGGATCATGTCGGTACGCAGCAGATCGTAATATTCATACGAAACGCCGGTGAGGATCTCATTATAAAAACCGCCAATGTTCACATTACCCTGCAGGTCAGCCCGTGTGGTGTGCATACGCTGCGTGGATCCTTGCGTGGCATCTACACGGCGCGTCAGATTACCGGTGGCGGCATCGTAAGCCATCACGCGTGACTGATTATCGCTGTATTTATCCTGGCTGAAGCCGTACTCCACTTTCCCGGTCCATTCGCTGTTAAAGCGGTACTCGGCGTTCAACTGTGCGATGTCGGATTCACCGTCGGTGATGTTAAACGGCTCATCGAAACGGGTTTTTCTGTCGACGTTCACCGCCTGTTTGGTGGAGAGATCGAAGATCGTGCCGCGATCGAACGGTGTCTGGTAATCGCGGTGCGAGTAGAGCACGTTGACGGTGGCGTTATCGCCAAACCACGTCAGCGAGGGCGAAATAAAGGTGCTTTTCTCTTTACCAAAATTGCGCCAGTAATCTTCATTTTGATACTCGCCAATCAGGCGATACGCCAGCCGCGTGCCCTCAATCGGCCCGGTAACATCAAACTGGCCGGTTCCGCCGCCAAAACTTGAAGAAGTGGCGGAAACGGAGCCGCCGAATTGGGTTTCCGGGCGTTTCGTGACCACATTGATAAGCCCGCCGGGATCGAGAATGCCGTACAGCGTGGACGCCGGGCCTTTCAGCACTTCAACGCGAGATACGTCGGCATTAAAACTGCGCGGCACCACGGTGCGCAGGCCGTTGGTCATGATTGAACCATCACGGTTGGCACCAAATCCCCGGCGCACAAACGCATCCTGTGTGCCGCCGAGCGTGTTGGTTTGTACCACATTGCTGACGTTGTACAGCGCTTCGTCAAGGCTGGTGGCGTGTTGATCTTCCAGCACTTTATCGCTCACAGTGTTGACCACCTGCGGAATATCCAGCAGCGGCATGGACGTCAGCGTGGCGGCGGACGAGCTGAGCGGCTGGTAGCCGGAAGTCGCCTGTTTATCGGCGGAAGAGGCGCCCGCCAGCACGGTAATGGTATCGCCGTCTTTGCTTTGTTCCGGCTTATCTGCCGCATGTGTCAAAGGAGTGAAAGCCGACCCTAAAAAGAGCGCTGAAAACAGCGCGCGCCCTTTCAGCGCGGAAATACAACGAGTTAACTCAGCCATTTATTCTACTTTTCCCGAAAAACCCTGAACAACGCAGGAGTGAACGTTTTTATCTTTATTGCCCGATTGCGCGAATCTACCCGTTTGCTGCAATCTACAGCGTCGGATATGTAATTGAGAATCATTCAATCATGAGGCTTTGTAGTAGTAAACGTAAAATGAAAGAAATTTGCTACAGCGGTTTCAGGCGTGAAATGCAACTCGATAAGTTGTGATGAATTTTTATTAATTTATTGAAAATAAAATAATTATTTTTAATTCTTGTGGGGCGGTTTTTCTGTAGTAACACAAAATAAAGGGGTGTTGGTTTCGCTTTCTACGGCACTTGACTACTACAGCGGCAAACGGCAATATCGAAAAGAGAATGAGATTTATTTTTGTTTGATGGTTTAGTGCGCGGCTATTTTCAAGAGCTTGCGGCGCAGGAGTCAACATGCCACAGCAAGTGGAAAATCAAGCCGCGGGGCAAGGGATCGTGCTGGAAAGCCTGTCGGCGGGCTACCACAGCAAGGTGATTGTCAACGACATTACGCTTTCGATCCCTACGGGGAAAATGACCGTGCTGGTCGGCGCGAACGGCTCCGGCAAATCCACACTGCTCGGCACCATCGCCCGGATGCTCAAACCGCTCGGCGGCAGCGTGCTGCTTGATGGCAAAGCCATTCATCACCAACCCACTAAAGCCGTTTCCCGCCAGTTAGGTATTTTGCCGCAATCGCCGATTGTGCCGGAAGGGCTCACCGTCTTTGAACTGGTGTCGCGCGGGCGTTTTCCGTGGCAGAGCTTTATGCGCCAGTGGTCTGAAGAAGACGAACAGGCAGTCGTTGACGCACTAAATCTGACCGGCACTGCAGAATTCGCCCATCAAAGGGTAGACAGCCTCTCCGGCGGGCAGCGTCAGCGCTGCTGGATAGCAATGGCGCTGGCGCAGCAAACGCCGGTGATCCTGCTCGATGAGCCGACAACGTTTCTCGATCTGCGCTACCAGGTGGAGATCCTCGAACTGCTGCATTCCCTGACCCGCGATCATGGACGCACCGTGGTTGCGGTATTGCACGATCTCAATTTTGCGGTCAACTACGCCGACACGCTGGTGTTCCTGAAACAGGGGCGCTTACAAGGGGTGATTCACGAAGGCGATGCCTGTCCCCCTGAGCTGATCAAACGCGTATTTGATGTTGATGTGCAGATGTCGATTAACCCGCTGACCGGTAAGCCCTTTTTTATGCCGTTTCGTAAACCGGACGGAACAAGCGCATGAGTAGCGTCGCGTTTTCTGCCCGCCGTCGTGCCGGGCGCGTGGGTGTGGCCTCACTGCTGCTGACACTGGTAGTGCTGGCGGCATCGGTCGCGCATCTTGGCCTTGGCGCGCGCTATATCGCGCCGCCGACGGTCATCCAGGCGCTGCTGGATTTCGATCCGCGCAACTTTGATCATCGCGTCATTATCAGCCTGCGTTTGCTGCGCCTGGTGGCGGCACTGTTCATCGGTGCCGCGCTTGGCGTGGCCGGGGCGCTGCTGCAATCGGTCATCCGCAACCCTTTAGGCGAGCCGCATATTCTGGGGCTGAATTCCGGTGCCGCGCTGGCGGTTGTGGCCTGCACGGCGCTGGGCATTAGCTCCGGCGATGCCGCATTCAGCCGACCGTTGATTGCCGCAGGCGGCGCTGCATTGCTCTTTTCGCTGGTGATGGCGCTTTCGGCTGCCGGGCGTTCGGGTTTTACGCCGATGAAGGTGACGCTGTGCGGCGTGGCGCTGTCGGCGTTTGCCTCCTCAATTACCGCCGCGATCCTGATCCTTGATGAGCAAACGCTGCTCACTATGCGCACCTGGCTGGCGGGCGATCTCGCCGGGTTGAATTGGGCACAGATCCAGCATGCGGCAATGGCCGCTGTTATCGGTTTTACGATGGCGTTATGGCTGGCTCCGGCACTGAACATGCTGGCGCTGGGCGACAACATGGCGCGGGGTTTAGGTGTGTCGCTGATGCGAACGCGTGCATTGGCGCTGGTGGCGATTGCGCTGCTGTGCGGTGCGGCGGTGTCGGTCGCCGGGCCGATTGGTTTTATTGGCCTGGTGGTGCCGCATATGGTGCGCCGTCTCGCCGGGGATGATTTACGTGTGGTTGTGCCACTTTCGGCGCTGGGCGGCGCGCTGTTGTTACTGGTGGCAGATATCGCCGCCCGCACGCTGCTGGCGCCGCAGGAACTGGCAACCGGCGTGATGACCGCGCTGGTAGGGGCGCCGCTGTTTATCGCGCTGGCGGCGAGGTTTTTCAAATGAGCAGCCTGTTGCAGCGCGCCGGATTGCGCAGCTTGCGGGTTGGTGCTTTTTCGCGCCTGCTGCGCCCGCATGCGCTGATGTGGCTTTTGGGGCTCGCCATCGTGGCGCTGGCGTTACTGCTGACGGGCGTGACACAAGGTTCGTTGCCGGTTCCGGCATCTTCCATTGGCCGTGCGTTATTTTTCCCTCAGGCGCTGAGCGGCGAGCAGCAATACGTGGTGTGGGACATTCGACTGCCGCGCGTGCTGATGGCGCTAATGTGCGGGGCGATGCTCGGCATGGCGGGGGCGGCGATGCAGTCGATCACCCGTAACGGGCTGGCGGATCCTGGCTTGATTGGCGTGAAAGAGGGGGCGAGCGTAGTCGTGCTCACGCTGGTGCTGTGCTTTCCGGCCGTTGGTGTAGTCTGGCGACCGCTGGCCGGCATGGCGGGGGGACTGCTCGCTGCCGGGCTGGTGATGGCGCTGGCGCGCGATGTTTCCCGTCCGCGCTTTGTGCTGCTCGGCATTGGCGTTTCCTGGACCTTCGCCGCCGGCATTGGCGCGTTTATGACCACCGCCGATGTGCGCGATGTGCAAACCGCGATGATGTGGCTGGCGGGCAGTCTGCATGCTGCCACCTGGCCGTTGTTGATGGTGGCGCTGTGCTGGGCGGTTCCGGCAACATTGATTTTACTGGTAACCGCGCGCGCGGCGGATGTGGCGTTGCTCGGTAATCAGGCGGCGACCGGTCTGGGTGTGCGTCTTGCGCACCTTCAACTGCTGCGCTTTATCGCGCCGGTGTTGCTCACCGCCGCCAGCGTTTCTTGCGTGGGCAGTATCGGTTTTGTTGGCCTGATTGCCCCGCATATGGCGCGCTTTCTGCTGCGCGGCGGCCAACGTGCGCTGCTGTGGGGAAGCGCAATGCTGGGCGGGTTACTGGTGTTGCTGGCGGATTCGCTCGGACGGCTAGCTTTTGCGCCGCTGCAAATCCCCGCCGGAATTGTTATCTCGCTGATTGGCGGGCCGTTTTTCTTGCTGCTGCTGTGGCAGCGGCGCGATCGTTTATAACGCTTAAAGGTCTTGTATGCGCTTACTTTTTTCGCTGCTAGTGCTGGTTGGTCTGAGTGCCAGCGCCGCGGAACCGACACAGGTTTTCACGGACGATCTCGGGCGCGTGGTGACGGTACCATTGCACCCGAAACGCATTGTGTCGTTACACGATCTCGATATCACTATTCCGCTGATTGAGCTTGGCGTACCGCCGGTCGCCAGCCACGGACGGACGCGCCCGGACGGCACGCATGTGCTGCGCTCCAGCGGCATGTTGACCGGTGTCGATTTTGACAATTCGGCGATGACATTTATTGGTTCAGCGGATATCGACATTGAAGCGGTAGCGGCGGCAAAACCGGATTTGATCATCACCGAGCCCAGTCGCAACACGCCGGTTGAGCAGTTAGCGAAAATCGCGCCCACCGTCAGCATCGATCATCTGGAAGGCGGTGCGCCGGAGATCTATCGCAAGCTGGCGAAATTGACCGGTACGCAGGCGCGCTTTGCGATCCTTGAGCGCCGTTATCATGAGCAGATCGCTGCGCTGAAAAAAACCATTGATACCAGCAAGATAACCGTGTCGGTTATTCAGGCTAACAACGGGAAAATCAACGCACTGCACAGTTATCACTCGCTGGGTCGCGTGCTGCGTGATGCCGGTTTTCGTTTTCCGCCGCTTATCGACAGCATCCCTGACGGCGGGCGCATCGACGTCAGCGCCGAGCGGTTGCCGGAACTGGATGCCGATTTCGTTTTTGCCACCTGGCGCGGCGATACCGGCGGTAAACCACAGGATGAAATGGCGGCCATGGATGCGGTGATGCCGGGCTGGTGTGATTTCCTCACTGCCTGTCGCCGCGGGCATTACGTGCTGATTTCGCGCGAAGAGGCGATCTCCAACTCGTTTGCCTCACTGAGCCTGATGGTGGCCCAGGTGCAGTCACACATTGCCGGTCGACCGTTACCGGCGGCCAGATAAGGGCGCACGATGCTGAACACCAAAAAAGCGAAAACTCGTGTGGATGTGTATGGGGAACGCTTTCGGGCGCGGGCGCATACGCTGTCGCCGCGTTTGCAGGCGGTGGCGCGGTATATCAATGAAAACCGCGAAGGGGTGCTGGAGCAAACGGCAATGGAGATCGCCGCCGCGACGCAAACCTCCGATGCCACGGTAGTGCGTGCGATTCAGGCGCTCGGTTTCGCCGGGCTTCGCGATTTGAAGCAGACGCTTGAGCACTGGTTCGGCCCGTCGGTCTCCTCGGCGGAAAAGATGAGCACCACGGTGAATGCGCTCTCGTGCGACGTCAATTCCGGCATCGATTTCGTGATCGAAGGGCACCAGCATACCTGCGAAATCCTCTCCGCGCCGGATAACCGCTACGCGATTGCTCAGGCGGTGGCGCTGCTGGTCGAGGCGCGGCAGGTGGCGATTTTCGGCATCGGCGCATCGGGGATCCTCGCCGAGTACGCCGCGCGGTTGTTCAGCCGCATCGGGTTACCCACATCCCCGCTTAACCGCACTGGCATTGCCCTGTCGGAGCAGCTTATCAATTTGCAGCGCGGCGATGTGCTGGTGATGATGGCGCAGAAATCGGCGCACCGGGAAGGGCTGACCACGCTGAAAGAGACGCGGCGGCTGGGGATCCCGGTGATTTTGTTGACCAACGCTGTTGATTCACGTTTTAGCCAGCAAGCCGATGTGGTGATCCACGTTCCGCGCGGCGGCGAGAAGGGCAAAATCCCGCTACACGGCACCGTGCTGCTGTGTCTGGAGATGATCATCTTGTCGGTGGCGTCCGCCACGTCGCAGCGGGCAATTAAAACGGTGAAACGCATTAATGAGTTTCACCGTGGGTTAAAACCGGGCGGGAAGAAGGGTTAAGCCTGGCAGGCTTTTAGCAGTGCAGCCCAGTCATCCGGCGGGCGATCTAGTTGCATTGTTTTGCTTTTCTTCAACCCTGGCGACGCCCATACCGATCAATAACCAGCGCGGCGCTGGAAGCCATCACAATCGCGAGGCTCATTTTCCACATCGCTTCATCGCCGATGCCGTCAAAGACAAACATCAGCATACCCAACACGATAGCAACGGCGGGAGAAATCCGTGGCTTAACCGCTCCAAAAAACGCGCCGGTCAGCCCGGCGCAAAAGGGTTAACTGACGCCGCCGCCCAGCGATTGCCAGAGCGTGACGCGGTTTTGCAGATCGGTTTGTTGCAGCGAAATCAGCGACGATTTCGCCGTCCACAGCGCGCGCTGCGCGGTCAGCACCGACAAGTAATCGCCGGTTCCGGCGCTGTACTGGCGCTGGGCGATATCCAGCGCTTTCTGCTCGGCGGCGACATATTCACGCTGCGCGTCGAGTTGTTCGTTGAGTGTTTCGCGCCGCGCCAGCGCATCGGCAACATCTTTAAACGCGCTCTGAATGGTTTTCTCATAGGTCGCGATCAGCCCTTTTTTCTCTGCTTCGGCGTAACGCAACTGCGCAACATTTTTACCCCCGGCAAACAGCGGCAGCGAAATGGACGGCGCGAAAGACCACACTTGCAGACCGTGGCTAAACAAAGAGGAGAGCGAATCGCTGCCTACCCCGGCGCTGGCGGTCAGCGAAATGGTCGGGAAGAAGTTCGCCCGCGCCGCGCCGATGTTAGCGTTCGCGCTTTTCAGGTTATGCTCCGCTTCCTGAATATCCGGGCGGCGCAGCAGCACGGAAGAAGACACGCCCGCCGGTGTCAGCGTAATGCTGTTGTCGGCAAGACTCTCCAGCGTACCCGGCAGCAGCGACTCCGGTACCGTGTCGCCCGCCAGTAAATTGAGCGCGTTTTTATCCTGTGCCACCTGCGTTTGATAGCTGGCGACGCTGGCGCGCGCCTGCTGGAACACCGCCATGGCATCGGCGGTATCACCGGCGGCGGCCACGCCGATCTGCTGTTTGCGTTTAACAATGTTCAGCGAGTTTTGCGCGCTCTCCATCGTCTGCTTCGCAAGTTCAAGATTGCTGTTATCCGCCGCCAGCGTCACCCAGGCGGTGGTGATTTCCGCCACCATGCTCAGGCGCGTGTTTTGCGCGGTGTACTCGCTGGCAAGCCAGGTTTCACGCTCTGCGCGGGTCAGACTCTGGTTACGGCCAAACAGATCCAGTTCGAAGCTGGAAACCGCGCCATCGGCTTCGGCGCTGCTGCTTAAGCCTGTGGCAACGGTGCGGCTGCGGGTGCTGCTGAGCTCAGCGTTTAGCGTCGGGAACAGCGCGGCGCGGTCTTCAGCATACAACGCGCGCGCGGCATCGATGTCGGCAATCGCTTTTTGCACATCGCGGTTATGGGTCAGCGCATTGCTGACGACCTGTTTCAGTCGGCTGTCGTTAACGATCTGCTGCCAGTCGGCGGCCACGGCTTTTGCCTGGCCTTGCGCGCCCGGTAACGTCGCGGGAACGGGGGCCTGCGGGCGCTGGTAAGTCGGGTCGAGAGAGACACAACCGGCACTCAGCAGGGCGAAGAAAAGAACACTGATACGCAACATGATTACTCCTGACGTGCGCGTTTACCGGTGAACAATTTTTTCACCAGTACAAAGAACAGAGGGACAAAGAAGACAGCCAGCAGCGTCGCGGTGAGCGTCCCGCCGATGATGCCGGTGCCAATAGCGATGCGGCTGTTCGCGCCTGCCCCGGTGGCGATGGCCAACGGTGTGACCCCGGCGATAAACGCCAGTGACGTCATCATGATCGGGCGCAGGCGAGTTCGCGCGGCACGCAGCGCCGCGCGTGACAAAGAGTTGCCCTGGTGTACTGCCGCTTCGGCGAATTCAACAATCAGGATGGCGTTTTTCGACGACAGGCCAATAGTGGTCAGCAGTGCGACCTGGAAGTAAACGTCATTACTTAACCCGCGCATCCACGCCGCCAGCGCCGCGCCCAGCAAGCCCAGCGGGATAACGAGGATCACCGAAAGCGGTACGGACCAGCTCTCATACAGCGCCGCAAGGCACAGGAACACCACCATAATTGAGATGGCGTACAGGCTCATGGCCTGGCCGCTGGCGAGTTTTTCCTGCAATGACAAGCCGCTCCATGCCCAGGTTGTCCCGGCGGGTAAGGCATTAGCGAGGTTTTCCATTTTGGTCATCGCCACGCCGGAGCTGAAGCCACTGGCATTCTCGCCCTGAATCTCATACGCGGCGGAACCGTTGTAACGCACCAGCGTTTCCGGGCCATATTCCCAGTGCGTGGTGGCGAAGGCTGAAAACGGGGTCATGTCGTTATTGCTGCCGCGCACAAACCATTTATCCAAATCCGAAGGTGAGGCGCGGGAATCGCTTTCCCCCTGGATATAGACCTTTTTCACGCGTCCGCGATCGATAAAGTCATTCACATACGTGCCACCCCAGGCGCTGGAGAGTGTGTTGCTGACATCGCTCAGTGACAGTCCCAGCGCCACCGCTTTGTTGCTGTCGATATCGACCTGTAACTGCGGCGTTTCCGGCAGCGCGTTGGCGCGCACGGCGGTAAGTTCGCTGCTCTGATTAGCGTTCGCCAGCAACTGATTGCGCAGTTTCAGCAACTGGTCGCGATCGGTGCTGCCGCTGGCGAGCAATTCAAAGGTGAAACCGTTGCTTTGACCGAGGCCGTCCACCGAAGGCGGCGTCATGGCGAAGATTCTGGCGTCGCGGATGCTGCTTAACTCGCGGCTGGCGCGTTGGGCTATCGCCTGTGCGGTATTTTCCGCCCCTTTACGTTGCGACCAGTTTTTCAGTGAAACGAAGGCCATCCCGGCATTTTGCCCGCTGCCGCTAAAGCTAAAACCGGTCACGGTGAAGATGGCTTCGGTGTTGGCTTTCTCCGTGTTGAGGAACCAGTCGGTCACTTTGCTGGCCACCGCGTCGGTACGCGTGGCAGTCGCCCCGGCGGGCAGGGTGAACTGCACCATGATTTCGCCCTGGTCTTCTGTCGGCAGGAAACTGCCAGGCAGACGCCACATCACGAAGGTCATGGCTGCGCAAAGCACGGCGTACGTGCCGACCACGGTAACCGTGCGGCGCAGCACGCGTAACACACCGTGTTGATACTTGCGCTCAGTGTTGTTGTAGAAGCGGTTAAACGCGCCGAAGAACCCTTTTTTATGCGGCGTGCTGTGTTGCATTATCGAGCCGCAGAGCGCTGGCGTTAAGGTCAGCGCAACGATGACCGACAGCGTCATTGCCGAGATAATGGTGACGGAGAACTGGCGGTAAATTACCCCGGTGGAACCCCCAAAGAAAGCCATCGGCAGGAAGACGGCGGAGAGCACCAGCGCAATCGCGATCAGCGCCCCGGAGATTTCACCCATCGATTTGATGGTGGCTTCGCGGGCGGGCAGGCCTTCGTCGCGCATGATGCGCTCGACGTTCTCCACCACCACAATGGCGTCATCCACCAGCAGGCCGATTGCCAGCACCATAGCGAACAGCGTCAGGGTGTTGATCGAGTAGCCAAACAGCGCCAGCACGCCAAACGTCCCCAGCAACACCACCGGCACTGCCAGCGCAGGAATAAGCGTGGCGCGGATATTTTGCAAAAACAGGTACATCACGCAGACCACCAGAATGATGGCTTCAATCAGCGTTTGCACCACGTCTTCAATCGAGATCTTAATAAATTCGGTGCTGTCTTTCGGGTACGCCACATCGTAACCCTGCGGCATGCTGTGGCGGTATTCGGCGATTTTATCTTTCACGCGTGTCGCGGTATCCAGCGCGTTCGCGCCGGGCGCCAGCATTACCGCCAGACCGGCAGCCGGGTGGCCGTTCAGCTTCGCTGAAGCGACATAATCTTCGCTGCCCATTTCAACACGCGCGACATCTTTCACCCGCACGACAGCGCCGCTGCTCTCGCTTTTGATGATAATGTCCTGGAACTGCGCCACAGTTTGCAGGCGCGACTGGGCGCGCACCGTGGCGGTGAGCTGCTGCTGACCGGAAGAGGGTAGCGCACCGATTTTACCGGCAGAAACCTGTACGTTTTGCGCTTCAATCGCGCTCTGTACATCGGATGGCATCAGCGAGTACGAGGCGAGTTTGTCAGGATCCAGCCAGATTCGCATCGCGTATTCCGCGCCGAACACCTGTAAGCTACCGACACCGTTCACGCGCGCCAGCGGATCCTGCATGTTACTCACCAGCCAGTCGGCAATGTCGGAGCTGGTGGCGCGGTCGGTTTTATCGTACAGCCCCATGATCAACAGGAAGTTGCTCTGGGATTTCACCACCGTCACGCCGGATTGGGTGACTTCCGTCGGTAAGCGGGATTCCGCCTGCTGCACTTTGTTTTGCACCTGCACCTGCGCGGTATCCGGGTCGGTGCCCTGCTCAAAGGTGACGGTAATATCCACCTGACCATCGGAGCTGCTGGTAGAGGTGAAATAGAGCAGGTTATCCAGCCCGGTAAGCTGTTGTTCGATAACCTGGGTGACGCTGTTTTCCAGCGTCTGTGCCGATGCGCCGGTATAGGTGGCGCTAATTTTGATTGCAGGCGGCGCAACATCCGGATACTGCGCGATCGGCAAGGTGCGGATCGCCAGAATACCGGCCATCATGATAAGGATGGCGATCACCCAGGCGAAAACCGGGCGGCGCACAAAGAAGCTGGAGAACATCAGGCCTTTCCTCCATTGTCTTGCGGGATCTCAACGGCTTTCACAGTCGATCCCGCAGCGACTTTATCGGTGCCTTCGACGATCAGCTTGTCGCCATTTTCCAGACCTTTCAGGACTAACCATTTATCGCCATAGGTATCGCCGGTTTCGATGTTGCGCTGCTCAACCTGATTCTGCGCATTGACCACCAGCGCAGTGGCATTGCCTTTCGCATCACGCGTGACGCCTTGCTGCGGCGCGAGGATCGCGTTTGCCATCACCCCTTCTTCCACACGGGCGCGCACAAACATCCCCGGCAGCAGTTGCTGATGTGGGTTTGGGAACACCGCGCGCAGCGTGACGGAGCCGGTGGATTCATCGACGGCGACTTCGGTCAGCGCCAGGCGGCCTTTTTCGCTGTAGGTGCTGCCATCTTCCAGCGTCAGCGTGACGGCGAGCGTGTTGCTGTCGCTGGCCAGCGCTTGCTGGCGCAGGCGCAGCAGATCGACGCTTGAGCGGGTGAGATCGACATACATGGTGTCGAGCCCACGCACGGTCGCCAAAGCCGTGGTTTGTTCCGCCGTGACCAGCGCGCCAGGTGTGACGGATGAGATGCCAATGCGCCCGCTGATCGGCGAAGTGACGGTGGTCCAGTTCAGGTTGATGCGCGCGCTTTCCAGCGCCGCTTTCTTCGCGCTCACGCTGGCTTTGTCCTGCGCGCAGGTGGACTGCGCATCGTCAGCGTCCTGGCGCGAGACGCCATCCTCTTTCACCAGTTGCGCATAGCGGGTGGCTTTCTGGCAATCGGACGTCACCAGCGCCTGCGCCTGTTTCAGCGCGGCGTCAGCTTCATCAAACGTGGCGCGGTAGCTGGAAGGATCGATCTGGTAAAGCGCCTGCCCGGCCTTTACCGTATCGCCTTCCGTAAACAGGCGTTTTTGAATAATGCCGCCAACTTGCGGCCGTACCTCTGCGGAGAGTGACGCTGTGGTACGCCCGGTTAACAGGCTGGTCACGGCGAGCGGCTGGCTTTTCAGGGTGACGACGCCGACTTCCTGAGTGGGGTGTTGTGCAGGTGGTGTGGCGTTATCGCATCCAACCAGCGCGAATGCGGCCATCAACGTTGTAGTTATTAACTTCATGACTATTTTCCTGGCATAAGCGAAGCCTGCCCGTTATTAAAACGGGATAATAAGCAGGCGAGTTGGGCTTATTTTCGACGGTCTGGAAATAAGCGCGGATTTATATTTGTCGGATTATTTCTTTGGCAGAAATATCATGGTGATAATTTCCTGATACAGCTCTTTTAACTGCGCCGGGTCGCATTTTTGCGGCGTTAAACGACGCAATGTCGCACCTTCCATCAGGCCAGCCAGCAGTTCAACGCAGCAGCGCACCTGTTCGGCGCTTAACTGCGGATGTCGGCTCTGCATATGGTTGCAGGCATTGTTAAACATGCGGGCGTCGGCTTCGACCATCATCGCCTGAACCTGCGGATTACGCGTCGCTTCGGCAGACATCTCCAGCATTAACGCGTCGTCATCCGGGCTGAGCGTTTGCCGCCAGGCCAGCACCTCCGGCAGGTGCGTGGTTTCGGCTTTGTTTTCCATTTCGGCGATGCGGTAGTCGATGATTCGGCGAACAATCTCCTCAATAATGGCGTCTTTACTGCTGAAATAGCGGTAGATCTGCCCGACGCTCAGCTGGGCTTCAAGGGCGATTTGCGACATGCTGGCGGCGTGAAAGCCGCTCACGCGAAAACGCCGACGGGCGGCGGCGATAATCTCATCTTTACGCTGCTGATGGCGTTGTTCCTGCGTGGTTTTCGGCGGCATCGGGAACCCTTGATTGATTGATTTTTGAGAGTGATCGTTCTCAACTATCAAATAGATTAAACGAAGTTATATTTTTCGCGTAAACATTTCCTGCGCAAATTATTGGAATTTACAAAACTTGATATTATGAAGAAATAATGAAAAACAATGGAGAAATGCGCCAGAAAATAATAGCGAAGAATGTTGCTATTAATTTGAAGAGATTGTGATGGATTGCAAATAGAGAAAACCGGCGCCATTTATCGACGCCGGTTATTTTTATGCGTTTAATCTTTTCTTTGCTGATGAATGGCCAGCCCACTTTCGCCCGGCGCAATCTCCGGGCGCAAGGTTAACGCCGGAATGGTGTAATCCCCGCCGTTTTGCTGACGGAACGGCAGCGGTGGCGTCTGCCATAACGTATCCAGCCGCTGTGCCAGTTCTTCACGGTGGGCGGCGAATCGCGCGTCATCAACGCGGCTGGTGCGATAAATCACCAGCGGCGGCAACACCTCGAAACCCGGATAAAACAGCATGCCGTGCTGGATCGGAAACAGAATGTCGTCGATAGGACCGTTGATGCCGCGCGGGCTGTAGTGCGATTCCCAACCGCCAGCGGTGACCAGCAGCATGGCGCGCTTACCGGCCAGGCTGCCTTCACCGTAGCGATCGCCCCAGTGCGTGTCGCTGTGCTCGCCGACGCCGTAGGCAAAACCGCAGGCGTAAACGCGGTCGAACCAGCCTTTCATGATGGCGGGCATGGAAAACCACCACAGTGGAAACTGGAAAATCACTGCATCGGCCCACAGCAGTTTGGCCTGTTCGGCGGCGATATCCGCAGATTGTCGGCCCTGCTCGAAGGCGTGTTTCGAATCTGCCGACGGATTGAAAACGTCGCCAACGGGCGCATCGAGGCTGTCGTTTGCGTCGAGCGGCGCTTTCCACTGCATGGCGTACAGGTCGGAAACCTCGACGTGGTGACCTGCTTTTTCAAGATGCTGCACGGCGAATTCTTTCAGCGCGCCATTCAAGGAATGCGGCTGCGGATGGGCATAAACAATCAAGACATTCATAACAACTCCCGGCAATAAGATTGAAGCTGCAGGGTAGGTGAAGCGCAGATATAGTAGAAATTAATTGCTGATATCACAGGTATAGCCATGATTAATCTCAACCGCCTGGATCTGAACCTACTGCTGACGCTTGATGTCCTGCTCCGTGAACACAATGTCACGCGCGCGGCGCAGCGGCTGAATCTTTCCCAGCCTTCGGTGAGTGTGCAACTGGCGCGGTTGCGTGAGATCTTTGACGATCCGCTGCTGCTGCCCGGCCCGCGCGGTATGCAGCCGACAGTACGGGCGGACGAGTTGCGCGAACCGTTACGCCAGGCGCTGGAAGCGCTGGAGCGCGCGGTGTCGCCAGTCAACGCGTTTGACCCCGCCCGCGCCAGTGTGACCTGGCGTATTGCGGCGACGGATTACACTGAATCGGCGGTGCTGCTGCCGCTGCTTGGCACTTTGCGTCGCGACGCGCCCGCCAGCCGCCTCGCAGTGTTTGAGCTTAACCCTGGCCAGATTAAGCGCCAGGCCGAGCAGAGCGATATCGATCTGTTCTTCCATTTGCGTGAAGGCGCGCCGGCGTCGCTGCACCAGCGGTTATTGTTCACTGAGCGCTATGTGCTGGCCGGCCGTTTAGGTCATCCGGCGCTAAAACGCCGCCCGTCGCTCAAACAGTTCTGCAAGCTGGAGCATGTGATTGTCTCGCCGGAGGGCGGTGGTTTTCAGGCGGCAACGGACGACGCGCTGGCGGCCCGCGGGTTAACGCGCAATGTGGTGCTTTCGGTGCCGCACTTCCTGTTTATGCTGGATGCGCTGGCGCGCACGGATTTGGTCGCCGTGCTGCCGGAGCGGCTTGTCGCCACCACTGGCGCGTTGCAGGTGGTTGATCCACCTCTTGATCTGCCGGGCTTCGACATGCTGATGCTCTGGCATGAGCGGCTGCACCGCGATCCCGGACATAAATGGTTGCGCCAGCAGGTTCTCGCTGCGTTGGCAAACGCCGACCGTATTAACCCTCGTTAATGCGTATGTGAGAATAATTCTCAACATTATTGAAGCGCATCAGGGCGAATGGTAAGGTGTAGGCCGTTTCACCCGCGCGTGGGGTGAGGGTTCGACAGATAGCGATGGCTGCCGTCTATGCAAAAAAGACACTTTTCAGTTGAAGACTTTATCGGTTTTGGCGAGCGTTATGGGATTGATTACCGCTTCCCGTCGCTGACAACCGGTCTTTTCAGTCAGGCGCAGCGCATTGTGATTCAGGGCGACGTTGAAGAGATGACGCTCTCTTCTGGTATCAACCTTACCCGTTCTGACATTCGCGTTCTGCAACCTTATGAAACGACCTCGCTGCACAGTTGCCCGCTCTACATGCTGGTGGTGCTGGAAGGCAGCGTGATGCTGCGCCTGAACGGGGAAGAGTTTGTCGTGCGCGCCGGCATGGCGTTCACCTCGCGCCTGAGCGAGCACCAGGTGATGAACGCCAGCCATCTGGCGGATTGCCATCTGCGCACATTATCACTTGGCGTCGATCCGGCAAGCTGCTGGCAATCACCGCTCCTCAGCGCACTTTTACAACAGTGGGAAGCGCATGGTGCCCCGACCTTTTTATGGCAGGTGCCGGGCTTTTTATTGTCAGGTTTACAGCAAACGCAGCAAGCCTCACTGCCTGCGCTCTCCCGCCAACTGATGCTGGAAGGCGTGATGCTGCAACTGCTGGGCAACGCGCTGTCGCAGCGCATGCAGGGGCAGGAGAGACGCCGCCCGGTTCAGTGTGGTGCACAGCAGCGGCTGGAAAACGTACGCCGTTTGCTGGAACAGCACCCCGAAAAAGAGTACACCCTGGCAGCACTGGCGCAGCTGGCGGCGATGAGCGCCAGCAGCCTGCGCGTGAAGTTCCGCCAGGCGTACGGCCACTCTGTGTTTGATTATCTGCGTGACTGCCGTCTTGAACTGGCGCGTCGCTATCTGGCGGAAGGCTACAGCGTACAGCAGGCCGCGTGGATGTCCGGTTATCAGCACGCCACCAACTTTTCCACCGCGTTTCGCCGCCGCTACGGTATGGCACCCAGCGAAATCCGCGCCTCCTGATTTTCTCCTGTGTAGACCAGCGTTGCCGATGCGTGCGCGATTTTATCATCGCGCATACGTGAATCATCACTGCGCATAGCTATTGGCGAATTCAAAAGGGTAATAATTCTTATTTACAATAATAATGGCTTCTGGAGATTTTCATGTTCGCAAAAACGCGACTGGCGCTGATGATTGGCTGCATAACCGGCGGGATGAGCGTAACGGTGCTGGCACAAGAGACACCCCCCGGCAACGATACCGTGGTGGTGACTTCACAAATGCAAAGCGGCGCGACCAAGCTGGAGACGCCGGATATCGAAACACCGCAGGCGGTATCGATTGTCACCCGCCAGCAGTATGAAGAGCAGGGGGCAATCAGCGTGCGCCAGGCGGTGAGCTACACGCCGGGTGTCTACAGCAACCAGATTGGCGCATCCAACCGTTTTGACTATATCGTGCTGCGCGGTTTTTCTGACGGTAGCCTGGATAACGTCTATCTCGACGGGCTGAAAATGATGGGTGACACCAACTCTCACAGCTCGTTAGTTATCGATCCGTGGTTCCTGGATAGCGTGGAAGTGGTGCGCGGCCCGGCATCGGTGCTGTACGGGCGCTCATCGCCAGGCGGTATTGTGGCGCTGAATTCGCGCAAACCATCGTTTGATCCCGGCGGCGAAGTGAAGCTGTTTGCCGGAAATAACAACCAGCGCGGCGCGGCGTTTGATGTCACCGGCCCGGTGGATGATAACGACCGGGTGGCGGTGCGTTTAACTGGTATGACGCGCTATGCCGATTCGCAGTTTGACCACCTGAAAGAGCAGCGTTACGCCATTGCGCCGAGCCTGACCTGGCGTATTACCGATCACACGCGCCTGGAGCTGATGGCTTACCTGCATCGCGATCCCGAAGGTGGCAGCCACTCCGGTTTGCCGTATGAAGGCACCGTGGTGCCGCACGCGGGCAAGAAAATTTCCAATACCTTCTTTGAAGGCGAAGACGATTACGACAACTATGATCGCCGCGAAAATATGGTCGGTTATAACGTTGAACACGCCTTTGACAGCGGCTGGTCGGTGCGCCAGAAACTGCGCTACCTGCATACCACCGTCGATCTTAACCAGGTGTACGCTGCCGGATGGCTGAATGATACCGAACTGAACCGGGGGTACTCCGGCTCGGATGAATCGCTTTCGGCGGTGACGCTGGATAACCAGATCGATGGCAGCATCGATACCGGCATTATCAACCATCGCTTGTTGTTTGGCGTGGATTATCAGCGGCGCAGCAATAACGTCACCGCCTCTTATGGCAGCTTCCCGGCGATCGACGCTTTCCACCCGGTGTATGGTGCCGATCCGCTGTCAATCAGCGTCTATAGCCGTGAAAAACACAAACTGGAGCAGACCGGGATCTACGCCCAGGATCAGATGTCACTGGACAGATGGCGTCTGACGTTGGGCGGTCGTCACGATCAGGTGAAGATCACGAACGTCAATAAGATCAACGACACCAGCGATACGCTGGATCAGAACCATTTCAGCAGCCGCGCGGCGCTGATGTATCTGTTTGATAGCGGTTTTGCGCCGTATGTCAGCTACTCGACCGCGTTCACGCCGACCAGCTTCACCGACGAGTACGGCAAGATTCTGCAACCGATGAAAGGCAAGCAGTGGGAAGCGGGGCTGAAGTTCCAGCCGGAAGGCTCGCAAACCATGTATAGCGCGTCGGTGTATCGCATCAACCAGGAGAACATCGCCACCAAAGTGGAGCCGACCGATCCCTACCGTTCCATTGGCGAGATCGAATCCGAAGGTGTGGAACTGGAAGCTGTGGGGCAACTGACGGACAACCTGCGTTTGCAGGCGGCCTACACCTACAACGACATCCGCTACAAGAAGAGCAGTGCGCAAGAGCAGGGCAACCGCGCGGTGTACGCGCCGCGTAATCAGGCCAGTGCGTGGCTTAGCTATGACGTGAAAGACGGTGTACTGAACGGGCTGACCGTCGGTTCCGGCGTGCGTTATGTTAATGGCATCACCTCCGATCGTCAGAACACGCACACGCTGCCGTCTTACACGCTGGTCGATCTGGCGGTGGGTTATGACCTGAGCCATGTGGGTCTGAAAGGGCTGAGTGCGCAGGTTAACGTTAACAACCTGACCGACAAACGCTATGTCGCAGCGTGTAACTCCCTCTCTTACTGCTACTTCGGTGCGGAACGCAGCATCGTCGGCAGCCTCTCATACCGCTTCTGATGTCCTGATTTCACCCGGCGTTACGCCGGGTGAAAACGGATGTTAGCTCAAATCCACGTTTTTGTGACCAAAGAACCAGGTCGCGAGAAAACCGCACACGTAAGCGACGACCACACCTGCTGCATAGACCGCCATTCCCGTGTAGATCCCCTGTCCGGAGGTCATTAACGGCAGCGCCACTAGGCCTGAAGGGCCAAACACGGTGTTGAGCCCAACCGGCAAACCGAACCAGGCAAAAGTGCCAATAAAGAAACCGCCGCAGGCCCCGCCGATACAGGCTGTGACAAACGGTTTTACACGCGGCAGCGTGACGGCGTAAATCAACGGTTCGCCCACCCCGAGCAGGCCGGGAATGATCGCACCACGGATCTGATTACGCAGAATCGACTCGCGCGCCGAGCGGAAATAAAGCGCCAGCGCCGCGCCCACCTGGCCGCCGCCCGCCATCGCCAGGATCGGGAACAGCGAGTTAAAGCCCTGCGCATCCATCAGCGCGAAATAGACCGGAATAAAACCCTGATGCACGCCAAACACGACGGCAATCAGGAACAGCCCGGCCAGCACCGCGCAGCCGAACGGGTTGCCGTTAAGGTGCAGGAATAGCCACGACATGCCTTTAAACAGCTCAACGCCGATCGGCATGATCACCGTGAAGGTTAATGCGCCGGTAATCAGGAGCGTGAGCAACGAGGTGAGGATCATGTCGAGGTTATCCGGCATGAATTTACGGATCTGCCGCTCGATCCAGGCACCCATGATCGCTGCGATCAGCACGCCAATAATGTTGCCGCGCGGATCAATACCCATACCGAAAAAGTTATCGATGCCGGAAAAATAGCCCACTGTCGCTTTCGGATCGTAACCGAGCACAAAGAGCGCGGCGATAATGGCGCCATTCACGCCGCTGCCGCCAAAGGCTTTCTGTGCGTTGTAGCCAATCAAAATCGGCAGGAAGGTGAACAGTCCTTTGCCGAAAACTTTCATATAACCAACGATATGGACGAGCGTGGCATTTTTTTCGGCGGCATTGATAATCAGGCTTTGCTCAATCAGGGTAGCGAAGCCGAGCAGCATCCCGGCGGCGATAAAGCCAGGGATTAACGGGGTGAAAATGGTCGAAAACTTCGCCAGAAACTGATGCACGCCGCTGGTCTGTTTCGCTTTCATCTGTTGTTTGGTATCGCTGGCGATACTTTTCAGCGACGCCGCTTCCACAGGCGCGCTGACACCGCCTGTCATCGCGCTCATCATTTCTGCCGCCGTTTGCGCTTTGCCAGGGCCAACGATGATTTGCAACTGATCCTCACTATTGACCACGCCAAGAACGCCAGGCAGCGCTTTAAGTCCGGCGTTATCAACGAGAGCATCGTTGTTTAACGTCAGACGCAGCCGCGTCATGCAGTTGCCGCAGGTTTTAATATTCTCTTTGCCACCCACCAATTGCAGGACTGTGGCAATAAACTGCTCGCTGATTTTGGCCATTAGTTGACTCCCGTGTGAGCCAGCGCCTGGCGAATAAACCCACCGTTGTCGGCTAACAGGCGTGCTGCCTGATCAGCGCTCAGCCCGCCTAACACCATGACGATGGCGGTTTTACAGTGCCCGTCGCAGGCTTTCAGCGCCTGAGTTGCGGTTTCGCTGTCGCAATCAGTCGCTTCCATCACGATATTGATTTGCCGCTGCACCAGCTTCTGGTTGGTGGCTTCCACATCGACCATTAAGTTGCCGTAGACTTTGCCGCTGCGGATCATCGCGCCGGTCGTTAGCATATTCAGCACCAGTTTCTGCGCTGTTCCGGCTTTCATTCGCGACGAGCCGGTAACGACTTCCGCACCTACCACCGGAACGATGGCGATATCGGCGATTTGCGCCATCTCACTGCCTGCATTACAGGTCAGCGCCACGGTGGTCGCACCGAGTTTTTGTGCATACTGCATCGCCGCAATGACATACGGCGTACGACCGCTGGCGGCGATGCCGACCAGGATGTCGTTAGCGTTAAAATTAAGCGCTTTAAGATCGTCAACGCCAAGCGTCAGGCTGTCTTCGGCGTTTTCTACCGCCTGCAAAATGGCGCGATGGCCGCCAGCTATCAGACCAACCACCTGCTCGCGCGGGGTGCCATAGGTCGGCGGGCATTCGCTGGCATCAAGGATCCCAAGGCGCCCGGAGGTGCCGGCACCGCAGTAAATCAAGCGTCCACCTTTCTGGAAAGCCGCCACAATCGCGTCCACCGCCTGGGCGATCGCCGGGATCGTTTTTTCCACCGCCAACGCCACTTTTTGATCTTCACGGTTGATAACCCTCAACATCGCTTCGGTATCAAGCATGTCAATGTCAGCGCTGGCGGTATTGCGGCCTTCGGTAGTCAGTCTGGAGAGATCAATGTTCATCAACGTTTCGCTCAACTCGGTTTTGCTGTTATTTGCCTGCTGCACTGTGGCTCAGGCACCTGTTATGGAATAATATATTACTCATAAAATGTTTAATAAGAATAATTTATTCTTATTTGCTTATTACGCCAGAAATGTGACGCCGTTCATACGGCAATAGTGCAGACAGATTTTACTTACTGGTATGTTTTTTAAGACTTAATTATTTAATGTCATTGATTGATGGGACTTTTCAACCTGTCTGCGTTAAAAGACCCTCCGGCTTTATCAATCTGTGGTCAGTCACAAATACCATTATGACGCCTGTTATCTGCAAGGATGATGCTATGCATAAAGTGAATTACGCCGCTAATTTCCCTCTCTGGCAGAGCCCGCAACTGTCGTTGCGTTGCAATTTACAGTGGCGCAGTTTTGCAAAGGTAGCGGTGCTCTTTAATGCGCAGGATAAGGCATTGCTCGGTGCGCAATGTGCAGCGTTAAGCCAGGCAGGTATAAGCGCGGAACAACTCTGGCCCGTTGCCAGAGCGTCGGGCAGGGATGGCAGACTGGCTGAATTACAGACACAGTGCATGGTATTGAGCGAAGCGCAACGGCAAGGGTGGAACAATGTCCTGCTGTTCGATGCCGGCTTTCAACTGGTGCAGGATGAAAGGGTGTTCGCGCAGGCGAATCGTATCTTTGCGAGCCTTAATCGACTGGACTGGCATGCATTGCTGTTGGGGGGGCATTATCAGCATTCATCGCCGCTGCTGACGCTACCTGGTATCGCTCGTGTACATCACGCCGTGAGCGCTGCAGCCTATGCGGTTAACGCCAGCTATTACCCTGTGTTATTAAATGCTTACCATCGTGCGATAGAGCATGCCGCCAGCCTTAATGATATTTGGCCATTACTAATGGGAAAACATTGCTGGCTGGCGGTGAATCCTGGTCTGGTAAGCTGGCGTGATAACAACCCTAAGCCTTTCCCTACTTGTCGTCCAGCGGGTAGAGAAAGATCATTCCGTTTTGCATAGTGACCAGCGGCACGCCATCTGGCCAAAGTTGCTGCATACGCACTTGCGAATGCATCAGTAAATCAATGTTGCTGGCAAGCAACGGGGTGTCTGGAGAGGGGGAGAAATGAACAGGTGTGTAGGTAAAAAAGCGTTTCTCACCCGCCTGTTTTTTCTGCACGAAACTCCCTTTGAGCCTGAACTGAGGGTTATTCGGACTGCTGACATGGCTTACGATCGTCTCTCCAACGGTGGACAACTGGACGTCATAGAGCTCTTTTTGCTGCTGCGGCAAATCGTAAAAACCGAATTGCTGCGTTATGTTGCTGCCCGGTTTTAATGCCGGCTGCGAACGATGCCAAAAATAGCCACAGGCAGCGACAATCAGCGTCGTGAGCAACAGCATTACGCCGTACTTATGCGGTCTTGCAAGGCACCATTTCATCGAGTTTTCTCCGCGTTTCTTCAAGTATCAATTCATTAAGCGAAGCTAAATTGGCCCGCCACTGGTAGATCTGCATCGCCAGAATATTCTGCCCACAGGTGCTGTGTAAGCGCAGGGTAAAGTTCAGCGTTTGGTTATTACTTCGTGAATAGATGCTCAGGTTGATGGATTTCTTTTTTATCTGCTCATTTAAAAGGTGATAGGTGTCTTTGAGCCGGTTGTAGACCGTGGCTTGATCCTGCAGACGTTCGCCAGGTTCAACAAGCGTATACAGACGAATATTGCTATACGCGTTTTTTGCCAGTTCTTCAGCTTTCATCGTCTGACCGCGATCGATTGTCAAATAACCGATAAAGGCGATAAAAAGTACTGCCACCAGCAATAGCGATACGAAGGCTCCCCGGGGATAGCGTGTTGATTGCTCAGGCGTTTCATAAACCACGTCAGAAGAGAGCGGCTGCGTATTGGCGGTGCTCACTTCTGTGAGAGATTTCTCATTATTTAATGAAATATCTTCTTGTGGGCTTTCAACCTGCTGGCAATATTCTGCATCCAGTACATAGCCCCGTTTAGGCACGGTGCGAATAATGCGTTGCTGTTTGCCGTCATCTTCCAGCGCCGCGCGCAGGGCGTGAATTGCGTTTGGCAGGCTGTTATTACCGATAACCCGCCCCTCCCAGACCTGGTTGGTCAGCTCTTCCCGTGTAAAAACCTTACCCGGGTTCTGTTGCAACAGATCCAGCAGTTTAAGCTGATACGCGCCCAGCCGCTTATGTTCTCCGGTGACTAAATGAATAATTGAGCCGGAAGGCAAATCAATTATCCAATTGTTAATGGCACAACAATGTTTTTTCATAACGAATTTCAAGTAGCTCCATCATGGAACAAGTGATTATTAAGGTTATGTACTGTAATTGAGAATTAATTAACGTGAAGGCGCGTGAGCAAATCTTCTGGCCCCAGTAATCATTCCATATGAGATATTAATAATACTACTGTGCGATAGATGAATTACACGCAAATTCATTAATTGCCGCTTTTCGGGGAATTAAGAATAGGGGATGTGATGTATCTTTTTACACCAGTTAAGGTGGGAAGCCGTGCAGTCCCGCTTATTGTGATTGTGTGATGTTAATTTATTGTTGTTTATTTAATTAATCTTTTTACCCATTGAACTAATGAGAAACGTCAGCCTAAAGAATGCAAAAGCAGCATCCGTCTGTTTTTATGTAATAAATCTAGTCTGCGCCATTTAATAATGATGAGTGTAATTTCCTCTGAAACGATAACGTTTCCCGATGAAGCGCGCTATGTCCGCGATTATTTGCCGCTGGTGCATAAAGTGGTGAAACAATTCGCCTGGCAGACCAGCAGCGTCATGGATAAAGACGATATGCGGCAAGTCGCCCTGACGGGTTTGCTCTTTTCATTGCGTCGTTATGGACAACCTGATGCGCAATTTGCCGGTTACGCCATCCAGCGCATTCGTGGGGCAATTCTTGACGAGCTACGCCAGCAGGACTGGCGTCCACGGCGGCTGCGCCAAAAGATGTACAAGCTCAACGACGCCATTCGTGAGCTGGCGCGTGAACTTGGCTATGTGCCGAATTTTAATGAATTAAGCGAACGGCTTTCTATTACACCAGAGGAGTATCAGCACTATTTATTACTCGACTCCGCCAGTGAGCTGGAGAGCCTGGATAACGATCTCCATTCCCACGCGCTAGAAAGCCGCCCGCTTGAAGCGGAAGTCGTGAATAGCCGTGCACTAAAAAGCGCGATAGCAAGCCTGACCCGGCGTGAACAGACGATTCTGGGGTTGTATTACCACCATGAATTAAGTCTGAAAGAGATTGCCTCAATGTTTGGACTGACAGAAGCCCGTATTTGTCAGCTTAATAAAGTAATAGTGCAAAAGTTACGGGCGTTTTTTGACGAATAAGTACGTTTCTCCTTCCGCTAAGGAATGAAAAATGTATTTAAGATTTTAACCCTTTATTTTTATTAGTATTAATATTGTGAAATATTTAATTGTATCATCCATCGTTGCCCCCAGGCAGAGCGTGCTCCGCGGGTTTTTGGGGCTTTTTTTTCTTATTTTGCTTTCTGTGTTCCTGACCGGTTGCGCGCAGTCTAAACCGGTTAGCCGTACACAGGGGCCAACAATGCTTGCCGAACAGCGCAAGATCACCCATGAAGAGACACTGGCGGCAACGCGTAAGTCAAAAGTTGACAAGGTTGTGCAGCACCTTAAAAAACAGTTGGGTAAACCTTATGTCTATGGCGGTGTCTCGCCAGCGCGCGGTTTCGACTGTAGTGGGCTGGTGTTCTATGCCTACAACAAAGTGCTGAGTAATAAATTACCCCGCACCACTAAAGCCATGTTCCATGACAAGCGCTTGATGCGGGTAAAAACCGCGAACTTGCGCCAGGGCGATTTGCTGTTCTTTCGCAGCAAATTACGCGGTCCGGTCGATCATGTCGGTGTCTATCTGGGGCATAACCGCTTTATCGAAGCGCCGCGCCGCGGATTGAATATCCGTATCAGCCATTTTCTTGATGACTACTGGCAGGATCACTACCTCGGCGCGCGCCGTATCCTGACAGGCAAACGCGTGCTCTGAATTCACGCCTCCAGCGCGTTATGAATTGCCTCGCCCAACTGTTTGATCACCTCGCGATTGGCGTCGGTCAGCGGCAGGGCGCAATTCAGACGCAGGCAGTTACGGTACTTGCCAGACGCGGAAAATAACGAGCCGGGCGCAATCTGGATTTTCAGGCGGCACAGCGCGCGGGAAACACAGACCATATCGACGGTTTCCGGCAACTCGACCCACAGTAAATAACCGCCTTGCGGGCGTGTCACGCAGATACCGCAGGGAAAATACTGGCGCACCCAGCAGGTGTAAGTTTCCAGTTGCTGCTGATAGACCTGGCGCATACGCCGCACATGCCGATGGTAATGACCGTCGCGAATAAACGCCGCAACCGCCAGTTGTGTTCCCGGCACATTGGTGCCGATGGCGGCATATTTTTTATGCAGCACCCGATCCAGATAACGCCCTGGCGCAATCCAGCCGACGCGCAGTCCCGGCGCCACGGTTTTGGTGATAGAGCTGCACAGCAGCACGCGGCCATCAATATCATAGGATTTTATCGTGCTGGGACGCGGGTATTCGGCTGCCAGCTCGCCGTAAATATCGTCTTCAAAAATCACGATGTCGTGGCGCTGCGCCAGCGCCAGCACGGCCTTTTTCCGCGCGTCCGGCATGATAAAGCCGAGCGGGTTATTGCAGTTCGGCACCAGAATCACGCCCTTAATGGGCCACTGTTCCAGCGCCAGCTCCAGGGCTTCCACGCTGATGCCGGTTTCGGGATCGGTCGGAATTTCAATGGCTTTAATATCCAAACCACGCAGCAACTGCATCGTGCCGTAATACGAGGGGGATTCAACGGCGACAATATCCCCCGGCTGACACACCGCCAGCAAGGCGAGCGCCAGCGCCGGATGGCAACCGCTGGCGATGACAATATCGTCGGCGCTGACCGATGCGCCGCCGTCCAGCATCAGCCGGGCGATTTGTTCACGCAGTTCAAGGCGACCCGGCAGCGTGTCGTAGCTTAACGCCTCCATCACCTGGTGCTGGGCGATACGGCTCATCTCGCGCCACAGCGGTTTAAGCGTGGGCTGGGTGATATCCGGCGCGCCGCCACCAAACGCAGCAATCGCTTTATCGGTGCGCGCGTCGAGCAGCGTCAGCACTTCATCCCACTGCGTGACTTCCACCGGCCGCTGTACCGGGCGCGACATCGCGGGCACCGGCGGTTTTGCCTTTCGCGGCGCAACAAAGTAGCCGGAACGCGGCTGAGGCGTTATCAGTTGCAGGCTTTCCAGCACCTGGTAAGCCTGCTGCACGGTGCTGATACTCACGCCGTGCTCCTGACTCAGGCTGCGCACTGACGGCAGTTTCTCGCCGTGGCGATACAATCCCTGTTCAATGCGTTCTGCCAGCAGCGTGGCCAGATGTTGGTAGCGTGTCATGCTGTATCCTTAAAATTCACCATACAGATTTAAGAACCAGTACAGATTGGGGTGAAATTTGCGATTCAGACCTTGTTTTAAGCGATCTGTATGTTAAAGAAAAGTGATTTCTGAATCTGTATTGTAATGGGCGAGAACGGCGAAGATAGAGCTCTTTTCAGGCGAGGAGAGCATCATGGAATTTTTTGAAAATCGACCCAACCGCCCGTTTTTAGGGTTTGTTTTACTCTGGCGCAAACTGCAACGGCTGCGTGAGCGCGTAAAAACGCGGCGGCTACTGCGCGCATTAAGTGACGAGCAGCTAAAAGACCTGGGGTTACGCCGCAGTGAACTGTGATAAGTGCGATAACGCGCGGAGATAACATCTTGTTATTTCCGCCCAACCGGCGTTGGGCTATGCTTAGCTCCATAACCTGAAGGGGAGAAAGCGCATGCACTTTATGAACGAAGACGACGAGAAAAAAGAGAAAGAGACCGGTAACGTCTCGCAGCTGATGCAGCAAAAACTGCTGGATGCCCGCTCAATCATTATCTCTGGCGAGATCAACCAGGCGCTGACAGAAAAAGTAGTCACTCAGTTACTGCTGTTGCAGGGTATCAGCGATGCGCCGATTAAGATCTATCTCAACAGCCAGGGCGGTCATGTTGAAGCGGCAGATACCATTCATGACATGATTAAATTCATCACCCCGGAAGTGCACATCATCGGCACCGGTTGGGTGGCAAGCGCCGGGATCACCATCCTGCTGGCGGCGAAAAAAGAGCACCGTTATTCGCTGCCGAACACCCGCTTTATGATCCATCAACCGCTGGGCGGCGTTCGCGGTCAGGCAAGCGACATTGAAATCGAAGCGAAGGAGATCATCCGCACGCTGGAGCGCGTTAACCGCATGATCGCTGAAGCGACCGGCCAGCCGGTGGACAAAGTGAAGCAGGATACCGACCGTAACTACTGGATGAACACCAAAGAAGCCATTGATTACGGCATCGTTTCCCGCGTGGTGAAATCCTACGGCGAACTGGATCTGGATTAAATTTGTTAGCGACCTTGAGGCGAGAATTTTTTCTCGCCTTTTTTCTCTTCACGCCCGCCAAAATACACTTCTCCCTGACACATAATTTCTGCACACTGTGCGCATTTCTCATTACGGAGTGATGGCATGAAAAGCAGTATCAAAGCGGCGCTGGTGATGACAGCAACGCTAAGTGCGCCCGTGCTGGCGGAGCAAAGCGGCGTCTCGTTTGACCATAAAGACTGGGAAGTAGTGTGCGATAACACCCTGACCTGCCGTGCCGCAGGTTACAGCGCGGAAGAAGAGTCCAGCGGTTCGGTGTTGATTACGCGAAAAGCCGGTCCAGACACGCCGGTGACCGTTGATGTGGTGCTGGCAGAAATGGACGCCGATGAAACCACGCAACAGGCAACGCTCAGCCTGTGGATCGATGGTAAATCACAGGGCGAGATCGCTACCGAGGATAACGATAGTTGGCGTTTATCTGATGCACAGGCGCGCAGCATGATCGATGCCGTGAAAGGTAGCGGTAAAGTTGAATTCAAAGGCGGCGCGAAACCGTTTGTGCTCTCCGGCGACGGCGCATACGCCGTGTTGCTGAAATTTGATGACGTGCAAGGGCGCGTGGGCACACCTGGCGCGCTGAGTAAAAAGGGCGATAAAGCGGAGAGTTCGGTGACGCCTGCGGTTGCTGCACCGGTGATCCAGGCGGTGGAAGTGAAAGGCGGCGAAGATCGCACGCTCACCAAAGCCGAAACCGCAGCGCTGAAACCGCGTTTGCTGGCGGCGCTCACCAGCGGTAACGAGTGTGACCGCCTTGTCTCCCCGCAGGAACCGGTTATCGACGGTGATAACGACATTACCCTGACACCGCTGGATGGCAAACAGGTGCTGATCTCCACTCTTTGCTGGCGCGGGGCGTACAACGAAGGTTATGGCTACTGGGTGGTGGATAAAGCGCTGAAGGGAACGCCGCAATTTATAACTAACTCCGCGTCTGACTACAGCGATGGCGTGATCTCGTTGGGCCAGCGTGGTCGCGGCATTGGCGACTGCTGGGCTTCGGCAGAGTGGGTCTGGGACGGTGAAACCTTCCGCAAGAGCAGCGAATCCACCTCCGGCATGTGCCGCTATGTGCGTGCGGGCGGCACATGGGATCTGCCGGAATTTGTTTCGGAAGTGAAAGAGGCGAAGTAATTCGCAGTCCGATAAACGCTGCATTCAGCACTTTTGCCAGGTGCAGCGTTTTTCTTTTTCAGGCCGGAGTGCAAAGCATGTTAAACAGCCTTAACCACCTGACCCTGGCGGTTAGCGACCTTGCCCGCAGCGTCGATTTTTATCATCAACTTCTTGGTCTGAAACTCCATGCGCGCTGGGATAACGGCGCTTATCTCACCTGTGGCGAGTTGTGGCTTTGCTTATCTGTCGACGCGCAGCGTCAGTATGTATCGCCAACACAAAGTGACTACACCCATTATGCGTTCGGCGTTGATGAGCGCGATTTCGCCCGCTTTGTCACTCGCCTTGAGCAGGCTGGCGTGGTGAGCTGGAAAGTGAACAAAAGCGAAGGAGACTCCTGGTATTTCCTCGATCCCGACGGGCACAAGCTCGAAGCACATGTCGGCAACCTTGCCCGACGGTTGAAGGCGTGCCGTGAGAAACCGTACAAGGGGATGGTGTTTTTTGATTAGGCTTTCGCAATCCATGCTCTTTGCCACCCTCGTTTCTTGATACTTACCCTGATAACTATTATCGTACCCGGCCTGTGAAACGAGGGGATCGCGATGACTGAAGATGAACTGTTCGCCCGCCGACCGCTGGGTATGCGCATGGCGATGGTTGTGCGTCAGTGGCGTGCCACTATCGATCACGCATTGAGCGACACGGGCATCACACAGTCGGGCTGGACGGTACTGATGCAGCTTCACCAGTTAGGGGATAACGTCTCCGTCAGCGAACTGGCGGAAGTGCAGGGCATTGAGCTGCCGCCGCTGATGCGCACGCTGACACAGCTGGAAAAACAGGGGCTGATTGTGCGTACGACATCGCCGTACGACAAACGCATTCGCCTGCTGGCGCTCACCGCCGGGGGGACGCATATGCTGGGTAAAATCACGCAAGTGATCGAAGCCTGCCAGTTGCGGGCTGCGGAAAATATTCCGCCAGCAGAGCTGCTCGCCTTTAGCGACACATTGAATCAAATCGCCTGTAATTTGCGTACGATGCGCGAAGAAGACAACCAAACCGAATAAGAAAATCATGACGCCAGAACAAAAATTTGCCCGCTGGGTAAGGGTGAGTATTGCCTCTTTCCTGCTGATGTTTGTCTATTTTATCGTTGCCGATATCTGGATCCCGCTGACCCCGGATTCCACCGTGATGCGCGTGGTCACGCCGGTTTCCGCCCGCGTTTCCGGCTATGTCGCGCAAGTGTACGTACAAAATAACAGCCAGGTGAAGAAGGGCGATCTGCTGTTCGAACTGGATGCCACGCCGTTTAACAACCAGGTGGAAGCCGCGCAAATCGCGCTGGCACAAGCAAAGCTCACCAATCAACAACTGGATGCGCAAATCGTTGCCGCGCAGGCCAGCCTGAAGACGGCGCAGCTTACCGCGCAAAACGATCGGATGACCTTTGAGCGCTATCAGAACCTGAGTGCTACTCACAATGTTTCGCAGTCTGATCTTGATAAAGTGCGCACCACCTGGCAGAGCAGCGTGCAGTCGGTGAACAATCTGAATGCCTCGATTAATGCACTAAATATTGAACGCGGCGATCGCGATGACGCCCGCAACGTGACGCTGCAAAAATACCGCAATGCCCTGCAACAGGCACAACTGAATCAGGGCTGGACGCAGGTTCGCGCCGAAGCCGATGGCACCGTAAGTAACCTGCAATTAAGCCCCGGATTTTATGCCGCGACCGGAAATGCCGCACTGGCACTGGTGCATGATAAAACCGATATCGTGGCGGATTTTCGTGAGAAGAGCCTGCGTCATACGCGCGTTGGCACCGATGCGGCGGTGGTGTTTGATGCGCTGCCGGGCCATGTATTCAAAGCGCATGTCACCAGCAGCGATGCCGGGGTACTGGCCGGACAACAGGCGGTGAACGGCGAGCTTTCAGAGCCGCAAACCTCTAACCGCTGGGTACGTGACGCACAGCGTATGCGCATCCACGTCGCGCTGGATGAATCGTTGCCGAAAGAACTCCCGACCGGTGCGCGTGCCACGGTGCAGTTGTATAACAGCGAAGGGGTGTTTGCGCGCTTCTTCTCGGGCCTGCAAATCCATCTCGTGAGCCTGTTGCACTATGTCTATTAATACGCTGGCGCGGGTTTTCACGCCCCACGGCAATATCGTTTACACGGCGAATGACTTTCGCCAGACGCTGCGCATCGTTTTTGCCGGAATGATAGCGCTCAGCGTATCGAGTTTTTATAACACCCAGTACGGCGTGTTTTACGTGGTATACCCGGTGATGTTGCTGTCACTGGTGCCAGTATTTAATCGGCATGTGGCGAAACAGTTCATCTTCAGCGCAGTGATTAATTGTATCGAAATGGTGTTTATCATCGGCTATTTGTCACGTTGGCCGGTGATCATGACACTGGTGGTGTTTGCGCTGTACGTGATGCGTTTTCGCTTTATGAGCAAAGGTGCGCTGTTTCTGTTTGGCTCGGCGGGCGTGGTTTGTCAGAGTACGATGCTCAACTTTATGAGCTACCCCTCAAGCGACTGGCACACGCTGCTGTTTTCCAATGTTGAAGCCAGCATCATGGCGGTGGCGCTGAGTGCGCTGATGAACTATCTGATCCCGGATGTCGAGCCGCGCACCCGTCCGCCGATGATCGAGAAAAACGCCGCGCGAGTGCGCCACGAATCGCTGCTTTCCGGCACTGTGGCGACGATGATCTTTGTGGTTTTTCAACTGAGCGATCTCAGCGATTCGTTATCCGCGCTGATGGCCGGGATCTTGATCCTGTTCCCGATGCATTATCGCGGCGCGGTAATGAGTTCTGTGTGGCGCGTGGTTGGTGTGGTGCTCGCCTGTCTCTATATCCTGCTGGTGCAGTTGATCCTCTACAACCACAGTAGCCATATGCTGCTGATGATGCCGTTGATTGGCCTCGGGCTGGCGTTCAGCGCGCGGCTGCATGTGATGGAGAAAGTTGGCGCGGGCGTTGGTTTTGCCAGTGTAACCACCATCGGCATCATGTTTGGGCAGAACCTGCACCCGGACACGGATTTAGTGTTCAGCGATCTCTATCGCATCGTTTCCGTGACGGTGGCGCTGCTGGCGACACTAACGATGATCTATCTGGTACACCTGATCCTGAATCGCTTCGACGCCACACGGTTTGTGATTGAGGAACAGTAAGCGGGAATGCGCCCGAAAACACGGTGGTTATCGGGCCTAAGGCACTGTGCAGACTCGGTTTTACAGGTCGTCTGCAGCGCCCGCTCGTTATCCCACTCGCGTGAATTCGTCACCGTCACAGCGGTAAACCGCCTCGGTGACATTCGGTATCAGCCACTGATTGACCACATCCGCTTCGCTGTGAAAACGGATGCATAATCCGCAGCCGCCTTTGAGCTGGCGCGGAATATCCTGCACGCGAAAAGCGATCCCCGCCGACTGCATCGCTTTGCGCGTTTGCAGCACGCCGGGTGTGGTGTGGAACAGCAATAGGTATTCCGCCATTAGCGTTTCCTCTGCCGCTGGCCGATTAACGCCGCGCCCAGCGCGCCCGCGTACTGGGCGTCGTTATGCGTAAAAACATCGCTGGCCAGATGCCCGGCCAGCATGCGGCGGAAAGTGGCGCAGTGGCTGACGCCGCCGGTAAACAGCAATGGCCCTTGCGTGGAAAGCCGCGAGATGAAATGCGCACTGCGGCGCGCCATGGCATTGATCACCCCGGCGAGAATCGCTTCCGGTGCGATACCTGCCGAACGCAGGCTGATCACTTCGGATTCGGCAAACACCGTACACATGCTGGTTAGCGGATGCGGCTCCACGCCGTCGGTGATGGCGTCCAGGTGCTCCACCTGCGTACCCAGCGTGCGCGAGATAACGTCCAGAAAACGCCCGGTTCCGGCGGCGCATTTGTCATTCATCAGAAAATCGGTGAGATTGCCCTGTTCATCCAGCGCGATCACTTTGCTGTCCTGCCCGCCGATGTCGATCACCGTACGTGTTTGCGCGAGCAACAAACGTGCGCCGAGGCCGTGGCAGGAGATTTCGGTAACCTGTTTATCGGCGAAATCGACCAGTTGCCGCCCGTAACCGGTCAGCGTCAGAAAGGGTTTTTCACCCAGCCCTTCGCACAGGGTTTCCCATGCCTCGACAATTGATGTCGCCGGGCGAAACGAGGTCGGGCACAGGAAGCGCCGCACAATCGTCTCGCCCTGGAGCAAAATGCCTTTGGTGGTGGTCGAGCCGGAATCAATACCAACGGTAAACGTCACGCCCGCTCCTTATAACATCTCGATAAACGCGGCGACGCGGGTGCTGAGCTGCCCGATATCCGCTGTCGAATAATCCGTTTCAATGGCCATATAGGGAATGTTGTGCTGCTGGCGGACATGGCGTTTGATCGCCAGCGACTCCACCGCGTAGGTGTGGCAGGCCTGCAAAATCACATCGATAACGCCATCGGCCTGGTATTCGTCGACCATCTGGCTGAGCAGTTTTAGGCGCTCATTATTAGGGGAGATACAGGAGCAGCCGATTGCCAGATATTTGTCGGTCAGCGCGTCGTAAACATCGCCGCTCTCCTCGACGCAGCGCTCGGTGGCTTTTGCGCCGGTACAGTTTTCGTAGCCCACCACCCAGCCGCCGCTCTCTTCAATGGCGCGCACCACTTTTTCCGCCGCGCCGCCAATCGGGCAACCGGTGATTAAAATACGCGGGCGAGGATCCAGCCGTTTACCTGCTTGCCACTCCTCGCGGATCCGCGCCGCTGTGGTGTTCAGTTCATCGATCAGCGCCGATTTATCAAAGCGGAAGGTCGCGCCATACACCACTTTCAGAATATCCGCGCCGCTGATCGCCGGCGGATTGAGCTGCCCGACGCGGTAGAAATTCGCCAGCGCCTGGCGCTCGCGGTTTTTCAGCGCGATAGCCTCGCGCAGCGCTGCTTCGCTAATCGGCTGACCAAAACGTTGCTCAATCGCCTGCTGTAAACGCAGGATCTCGGCTTTCCACAACGCGCGGGAAGCGGCGTCTGCTGCGCTGTTCGGCAACTGCATGACATGGACGGCTTTGAATTCCGCCATGTATTCATACATTTTCTTTTTGCCGTCGCAGGTGGTTTCACCCACCACCAGATCGGAAAAGTAGAAGTAGGGGCATTTGTCGGTTTTGCCAAAGCCGTAGCTGCTTTTGATCAGCGGACAGAGGTTGCGCGGCAGGTCTTTTTCCGCCTCTTCAATGGTTTCATCATTGGTGGAACAGAGGGAAACCACTACCGCGCCGGCGGCCATGGCAATCTCTTGTGGCATAAAGGTGCAGTAGGTGCCAACCAGCGGGATCCCTTGCTCTTTGAGATCCATCACGGTGAGAAAACCTTTCTGGCGGGCTTCAGAAAACTGTTCAAAAACATCTGGCAGGGCGGTGATAAGCGACATGATTTTCCTTCCCCGTGACACGGGAGAGTTTGAAAAGAGGCCGCATTATAGGCATGCAAAAAGTGTGGAAATATTGATCTCCGGCGGATGAAAAGGGGAAAAAACTATTTTCAGCAAGGTCAGATTATTTTTTTGAGATCCATCTCTTCCTGAATGCGCTCGCTGTAGAGCGCATGTGTGCGAATCGCTTCGTCGATGCCTGCGTTATAAAAAGCCGGGCCAATCTGTTCGGCAATGAAATCGATAAAGAATTCGGCGTCAAACTGCTCCAGTTCCAGCTCAAAATTCTGCTCACAATAGGTCTGCAATTTTTTGCGTAACTGCTCGCGTTCGCTGGTGGTGAGGGTAATGTCGGCCATCGTTTCTCCTGGCAAATTAGAAAGCGCTAACGTGCAGCAGCGCGGGCAACTGCGACAGTAAATAGAGAATAAGGCCGATCGTTCCGCCGACGAGCGTGCCGTTGATGCGGATAAATTGCAGATCTTTGCCGATATTCAGCTCGATTTGCTGCGACATATCCCGCGCGTCCCAGCTTTTCACCGTGTCGCTGATATGGCGGGTGAGAAACGCGGCGAACTCCGGCGCCACGCGGTGCGCGGCTTGTTCCAGATGTTCATTTAACGAGGCGCGCAGCGCGCCATCCGCCAGCAGCGTTTCGCCGAACCACAGGCCCGCGTCGGTGATGCGTTTTTGCATACGCGAATCGTCAGACTGCATATCCGCTTTCATCCAGTTACGCAGATCCGCCCACATTTCACCAACATAGCGGTTAAACGTCTCATCGTTTTTCAAATACTCTTTGATGTTTTCTGCGCGCTCGGCCATTTCCGGATCGCTTTTCAGACTGGCGATCAGCTTCATCGTCGCACGATCGAAAGCCTGGCGGATCTGATGCGTGCTGTCGGCATTGACATCATCGAGCAGCGAATTGACCGCCTCGGAAACCCAGTCGGCACTCTGCTCGCCCAGCCATTCAGTAGGCAGGATCTTCGCTTTCATCGGGTGATCGGTTTTCAGCCAGCGCACAATCTGGCGGGCAATAAAATCGCGGCTACTTTGCCGTTGCAGCAGGGCGATCAATTGCGCAATGACGGTATCCAGTAATTTCTGGTGACGATTATTGCGGGTCAGGCTTTCCAGTAGCAGCGCGCTGGTTTCGGTGAGATCCACTTTGTCGATGGCTTTGTGCACCGCGCGGCGTAACAGACGCTGGATGCGGCTATCGTCAGCCATCTCCAGAAAGCCGCTCATCACCTGCAACAGATGCACGCCCACGCGCTGGGCGTTTTCGGGCTGGCTGAACCAGACGCCAATCATCTGCGCAGGCTGGTGGCGATGAATTAACGCCACCAGCGATTGCGTGTCCAGAAATTTTTCCTGCACGAACTGGCCAAGATTGTCGCCGATCCGCTCTTTATTACGCGGGATAATCGCCGTATGGCGGGCAATAAACGGGAACGGCACGCGGTGAAACAGCGCGACCACCGCGAACCAGTCCGCCAGCGCGCCGACCATCGCCGCTTCGGCAATGGCTTTCACCCCGCTTACCCAGAAGTTGGGCGGCAGGAACAGTGTGGTGATAAACGTCGCGGCCGCAACCAGCAACAACGACAGCGCCAGACGCTTGGCGCGCTTAAGTTCTGCGAATTTATTCATGGTTTAAGCATATAACCCAACGCCGGGTTCTTGCAAAAGGTTAAATCCTAAGCAGATTACGCAGCATGCTCCACAAAATCGACATCCCGAACACCATTAACACCGTGCCTGCGACGCGCTCGATCCACCACACATTTTGCCTCAGCCGCTTTTGCACAGCGGGCTGGCCAATCAGCGATACCACGGCCAGATCCCACACTAATACGACCATCACCATCCACAGGCCGCTCACCGACTGCTGGAGCAGCGTGACGTCCGGGCCGAGCAGGGCGGTCATCAGCGCAAGGTAAAACAGCGCGTTTTTGGGATTGAGCAGTGCGGAGCCAAGCCCGAGTAAAAACTGTTTCCGCAGGCTCGGACACAGCTGACGGGTTTCATTGACGCTAAGCGTCTGCGCGCGGCTGCGCAGCAGGTGCCAGCCAATCCACAGCAAATAGATCGCGCCCAGCAGTTCAATGGCGCTAAAGAGCCCCGTGAACTGGCGCAGCGCGCTCGCCCCGATAATCACTATCAGGATATAAAACGCATTACCTGCGGCGATGCCCGCGCACAGCCCGGCGCTGCCGCGCAGGTGATAACGGATCGCAAACCCCATTAACAGAAAGAAATCCGGGCCGGGGCTGAGCAGGGCGACAAAGTGCGCCAGTGCCAGTGCCGGAAACGCGGTGGGAAACAACGCCATAGTGACCTCCACAAAAAAATGAAGTTCACCTTAGCGGTGCGTCGGCGCTATTTATTGTCGGATATTGATCGGCCAAACGCGTACTGGCGCGGTGTGGCAGCGGTGTAGTTCACAAAGGTTCGGTGGAAATGGCTCTGATCGGCAAACCCGCTCTGGTAACCGACATCCGCCAGCGTATCGCCCGCGCGCAGGCGGCTTTTGGCAAACTCAACGCGCGCGATATTCAAAAAGCTGCCCGGCGTCAGGCCGGTGTCCTGCCTGAAGGTGCGGATGAGCGTCTCTTTGCGCAGGGAAAAAGCACTGGCCAGCGCATCAAGCGTGGGTGGTTGCTGCAAATCGTGGGTTAACGCCGCCAGCACCTGCTGGCTTACGGGTCGCAGCGGCGCACAGTGATGCGAACCGCGAGGTAAGGCGCTGAGCAGGGCATCGAGTGCGGCGGGCAATGGCAGCGAGTCGTCACGCTCAATCAACGTCACGATACGCATGTACAACTGGAATAACACAGGGTCGCGAATGACCTGCTGCTGGCTGTTTTCATGCGGCAGGTAGAGCATATGGTAGCTGCGTGGTTGCCCGGCGAAGGGGTTACAACTGTGAGGCGCGTGCGGTGGAATGACCATCAGATCGCCCGGCAGGAGCAGGTATTCCTGCCCGTTACAGAGGCAGCAGGTTTGCCCCTCAACAATTGCTCCGATTGAAAGCTCAGCATGGCGATGGCGCTTATAGGCTTGCCGGCTACGCCAGGTGCTGCGCAGCTCAACGCCGGGTAATGCCTGCGGGCGGCAAAATGATTGCTGTATATCGCGCGTCATCGACATGTTTTGCCTCGTCTGGTCGGCTTTCTGGTATACCACACCCCTTTATTTATCGCGAAAGGCATTATGCAATAGCCGCCACATATGGTGGGCGGCTGGCGTAAAACGCCGGTCGGAGCTGCGCAACAGGTGGCACTGAGCGCTACTGGCGACAGGATGATCGAGCGGTACAGCGACCAGCGCACCAAGGCGAATGGGATCGGCGGCGGCATAAGCGGTCATAAACGAGATGCCCAGTCCCGCCTGGCTTAGTCCCATCGCGGTGGAGAACTGGTTGCAGCGATACGCTGGGTGGAATTGCAAACCCAGGCTTTTGAACATGGCATTCATATGGCGTTGCAGGCCGAAATTTTCCGTCAGGGCTATTAATGGATAGTCGACCAGCTCTTCAATGGTGATGCTTTGCCGCTGCGCGATAGGGTGCTGTGGCGAGACCACGGCGCAAATCGGCCCCCACTGAAAGCTGTGGCGCTTGAGTTCCGGCGAACCGATTGGGCCAAAGGCCAGCGCCATATCCGCTTCGCCGCTGACGATGTCATTGAGCATCTCCTGCATGCTGCCCACCACAATATCGACAAAAACCTGCGGGTACGACTTGGCAAATTCACGCATCACCCCTTCGATAAAGGCGGTGATCAACCCACCGCCAATGCGCACCGAGATGGTGCCGCCGCGCATATGGCGCAGATCTTTTAACTGGCTTTCCAGCTTTTCGCGTCGCTGGCGGCTGGCAAAGTAGTCTTCCGCTAGCAGGCGTCCCGCTTCGGTTAATACTACGTTACGCCCGCGCCGCTCCAGCAACGGAAGTTGTAGCGCACGCTCCAGTTGCGCGATCTGGCGGCTGACCACGGACGGGTTAACACCCAGGATATCCGCCGCGCGACGGATCCCGCCCTGGTTACCCACTTCATATAAATAACCCACCTGCTTGTCCTGGAACATTCGCCACATTCCTTCTCAACTGTTGACCTGAAAGCAACAATAACATCAATAAGCGGATATTTATCATCCAGATTGAATAGTGATAATCAAATTAACCGCCCTGTTTTGTGAGTGAAAGAAAGTGAAAAACTGAATCTGCATTTTTGCACCAAAAGGGTGCCCGATAACGGTGAGAAATTATTTTATTAGGATGTTCTTAATGCTTAATTAAATAATTTTTTAGTTACTTTTCTTTTAATTCTCGGTATTTCACGGGAAGGTTTTTTGTTGCGTAATAATTCGCAGTAAAAGGTTTTTATTTTAGCGTCGGGCTATTCAGGCACGGATCCTGCTTAGTAATAAGTCATTGTCATCTGATTATTTCAAAGAGAGATGTTATGAGTGAATCGAAAACGCTGGAGCAACCCGCGAAAGAGCACGCGGAAGAGTGGAAAGTCGGGCCTGGCGCCTGGATTTCGTTAGTGATTGTTCTGCTGGTTTTTTCCGGCTTCTTTTTCAAAGTCGAGGGGATGGCGTGGCTGGGCGCGTTTGACTTCACCACGCTGGGCGGCACGTTCGGCACGATGAAGACACCGGAAACTAACACCTTTATCGGCAGCGGCGGCATCAGCGCGAAGGCCGGTTTCCTGTTCGCGCTGTCGCTGGTGCCAACGGTCATGCTGGCGCTGGGGTTGCTGGAGATTTTTACCCATTACGGCGCGATCCGCGCGGCGCATAAATTGCTGACACCCTTGCTTAAACCGCTGCTGGGTATTCCGGGCTATACGGGGCTGGCGCTGATTACCGACCTGCAAAGTACCGATGCCGGGGCGGCATTAACCAAAGAGTTATATGACAGCGATAAAATTACCCGTAAAGACGTGGTGATTATGGGGTCGTGGCAATATTCCGGCGCGGGCTTAATCAATAACTATTTTTCGATTGGCTCAGCGATGTTCGCGTCATTAACCATCCCGATTATTGTTCCGCTGGTTTTAATGTTTGTCCTTAAATTCGTGGGCGCAGCCGTGGTTCGTCTGGCATTAAATACTGTTTATAAGCGAGATTTCGACAATGAATAATTCCGCAAAAGTCTCTGGTAATCCGTTCGATATTTTCGTTATTGGTGCGCGTAAAGGTTTTAATATCGCCATTAATAATCTGATGCCGAATGTATTAATGGCCTACGTAATCGCCGAAATGCTCAATTTACTCGGCGTGATGCAGATTATTGGCCATCTTTGCGCGCCGTTAATGGGGCTGTTCGGCCTGCCGGGAGAAGCGATTACCGTGTTGCTCACCGCCTGGCTTTCGTCTTCTGCGGGAACCGGCGTGGCGGTCAGCCTGCTGAGCAAAGGCCAGCTTGATATGGGGCAAATCACCATTCTCGCGCCCGCCATCTTTTTAATGGGTTCGCAACTACAGTATATGGGCCGCCTGTTGGGCGTTGCCGATGTGCCGAAGAAGTACTGGCCGTTACTGATGGCGGTCAGCATTCTTAATGCCGTAATCGCCATGCTGATTATGCGCGTTATTGCCTGAGTACCAAGGAGTAAGACATGTCACGCACACTTGAGCATTTTAATTACCTGCATCAGATCCCGGAACTCGGGTTCGAAGAGTATAAAACCTCTGCTTATATCGCCGGGGTACTGGAGGCGGCGGGCTATCAGGTCATGCGCCAGGTCAATAACACGACCGGCATTGTCGCGGTGCTGGACAGCGGTAAACCGGGGCCAGTGCTGGCGCTACGCGCCGATATGGATGCGCTCGGGCATATCATTGACGGTGAGCATGTCGCGCGCCACACCTGTGGGCACGATGGGCATTCCACGGTGGTGTTGACCACCGCGCAGGAAGTGATCGCCGAAGGAGTAGTAAAAAAAGGCAAGCTGAAGTTCATCTTCCAGCCCGCGGAGGAACTGGGTACCGGGGCGATTGCGCTGACGGAGGCTGGCGTGCTGGACGATGTCGACATGCTGCTTGGTTTCCACCTGCGTCCGCTGGAAGAGTGCCCGATGGGCCAGGCGGTGCCAGCCATGTATTACTCGGCGTCTGCCACGGTGGAAGTGGTGTTCCACGGCAAAGCGGCGCACGCGGCGCGGCCCCACTTAGGTGTGAACGCGCTGGACGCCGCCGCCCACGCAGTGCAAGCGGTAAACGGCATTCATCTTGCGCCATCGCTCACCTGGAGCGCGAAAGCGACGCGCTTTCTCTGTGACGCCGGGGTGACCAACTCAATTCCTGATAAAGCACTGGTGTGCTGGGATTTGCGTGCGGCGGAAAATGAAGCCATGACTGCGTTAAAACCGCAGGTATTGCGCGCGATTGAAAGCAGTGCGGCGGCATACGGCGCACGGGCTGAGATCCGCATTCTGAAAGAGATGCCTGCGGCGATCATTGATGACGAGGCAACCGGGGTGCTTTCCCGCGCCATCCGCAGCGTGTTTGGCGATACCGGGCTGACCGCGCCAAAATCGACACCCGGCAGCGAGGACTTTTTCCACTACCTGCGCCTGCGCCCACAGGTGAAAGGCGGTTTCTGGGGGCTCGGTGCCAACCTGATGCCGGGTCTGCATCACCCGGACATGCACTTTGACCGCGACGCGCTGGCGCTCGGTGTGAAAGTGTTTAAAGCCTGCGTGCAGGATGTGCTGGGCTGATTTTATGGCTTCCAGCGGCGCAGCGTGGTCTCCTGTTCATAGGGCATCGGCGTGGGCCAGGTAATAAACTCGACGATGCTGCCCCAGGGCGTACGGCCATAGCAAAAACAATTGCCTGCACCTTCCTCCATGGGAAAACCTAGCGGCTGCGGCGTGGTAAATACCTCGCCGCCCGCTGTATTAAAGCGTTGCAGCGCAGCGTCGATATTATCGCTGTAGACCGCAAAATGTTGCAGACCAAAATCGCTGGCCCGCAGCGGCTCGCGCTGGTCTGGCCCGTGCATTTCGAAGAGTTCGATGCCGGGGCCATGCTGAAGTTTGAGCATGCGTATGGATGTGATCGTCGTACCCGGCACCAGGCGTAACGTTTTTTGCTGCGCCTCGTTATCAAGATTCTTATCTTCTGGCGCGACGGATTGATAAATCAGCTCCGCGCCCAGCGCGTCAATCAGAAAACGGGTCGCCTCTTCAATATCCGGGACGGTGATACCAATATGATCGATGCCGCGAATGCTCATGTTCCCTCCTGTTAATGGCTCTTTTTAAAGCATAGAACAGATGTGTGGAGTGTTTTTGCTGGTTAGTCGTGAAAAACATTTCGGTGGTAGTTATTTTTTTTAATTTATTGCATCAATAAAGATAGAGAGTCGCGGTATTTACCGATATCGACACTGATACTGGATTGTTTGAATAATATTGCTCAATATAATCAGGGCCCCGATTAGATGCTCGGGGGGAATTATTTTGCGGCGATAGTAATACAGCCGTTCGTAACCTTAATACCTACCTTCGCATCGATTTTAAAACCCGCTTTCTCCAGCCAGTCACCCACTAAACGAATTGCCGGAGATTACAATGTTTTTTTGGATGAGTTGTCACTTAACCGACTGTTAAATTTATTTTTTTTAAAGAGGGCTGATTCAACATAAACCATAGAGATTGCAAAACAGTCATGACCACTATTCCTTGTCAATAGAGATTGTGATTAGCGGTGCGGATGTGCGCCAACGCATTCACACTCAAAACAGGTACCAAACACCAGGAAATAAAGTCAAAATCCACATGTAAATAGACTGAAAAGTAATGCAATGAAGTCCGGAAAAATAAAGTGAGGATGTTTATTTTTTATTATAACTAATGCTTCTGCAGCTTTAATGTTAGTGCCATTTATAAAAGCACTATTTACTTTTTATTTTCTGCATCAGAAACGTCTGTATATACCCAACTTTACTTTCAGGCCCGGTCGTTTTTACTACCCTTATTACCCTAAGCGGTAAATAAGGAGACAAATATGGCTTACCAGACAGTGAATCCTTTTAACAACCAGCTCATTAAAGAGTATCCCAATCATAGCGATGCCGATATCGAGGTCGCGCTGCGCCAGGCCGATGCGCTGTATCACTCGTCCTGGTCTAAGGGAAATATTGAACAGCGGTTGCCGATACTGCATAAACTTGCCGATCTGTTGGAAAACCAGCAGGAAGACCTGGCGAAAATCGCCAGCCGGGAGATGGGCAAGTTAATTGAGCAGAGCCGCAGCGAAGTGAAGATTTGCGCGCAGATAGCCCGTTACTACGCGGATAACGCGAAACAATTCCTGGCGCCCGTTAAGTATGAAACGGCGCTGGGAGAGGCGTGGGTGGAGCATCATCCGATCGGCGTGATCATGGCGGTGGAACCGTGGAACTTCCCTTACTATCAGTTGATGCGTGTACTGGCACCAAATCTGGCTGCCGGTAACTCGGTTATCTGTAAACATGCCAGCATCGTGCCGCAGTGCGCAGAAACCTTTGCGCAGCTGGTGCGCGAAGCGGGCGCACCGGAAGGTGCGTGGACGAACCTGTTTATCTCGTCCGATCAGGTTTCGGCAATCATTGCCGACCCGCGTGTGCAAGGTGCAGCGTTGACCGGATCGGAAAAAGCCGGTAGCGCGGTGGCGGCGCAAGCGGCGAAACACATCAAGAAATCGACGCTGGAGCTTGGCGGTAACGACGTATTTATCGTGCTGGACGATGCGGATCTGGAAAAAGCGGTTGAGACTGGTGTGCAAGCGCGTCTGGCGAACGCCGGGCAGGTCTGTACCGCCGCGAAACGCTTTATTATTCATCAGGATATTGCCGATCAGTTCCTGCGTAAGTTCACCGAGGCTTTCCAGCAGGTGAAAATGGGCGACCCGCTGGATGAAAGCACCACACTTGGTCCGCTCTCCTCGAAAGAGGCGCTCAATACATTGAGCAAACAGGTGAGTGAAGCGGTACAAAACGGGGCAAAACTGCACTTTGGCGGCAAACCAGCGAACAGCGAAGGCAACTTCTTCGAACCCACCATTTTGACGCACATTACGCGCGACAACCCGGCCTATTTTGACGAGTTCTTTGGCCCGGTGGCGCAAATTTATGTGGTGAATAATGATGAAGAAGCGGTACGCCTGGCTAACGATTCACACTATGGCCTTGGCGGAGCCATCTTCAGCCGCAACATTCAGCGTGCCAAACAGATGGCGTCACGCATTGAAACCGGCATGGTCTATATCAACTGGCTGACGGATACCGCTGCAGAGTTGCCATTCGGCGGGGTGAAACGCTCCGGGTTTGGTCGCGAGCTGTCTGATTTAGGTATCAAAGAGTTTGTGAATCAGAAGCTGGTGGTGGTACGCCAGTAATGTTTAATCTTTCTTCCCCCTCGCCGGAGGGGGAAGCCGCAGGCGTTATTTCTTCAAACCTGCAAATGCTGCTCTGATCTCGTCTTCCGGCAGCTGTACGCCAATAAACACTAGCGTGCTGTGCGGCGCTTCGTCGCCCCACGGGCGATCCCAGTCTGCGCTGTAAAGGCGCTGTACGCCCTGGAACAGTAAGCGGTTTGGCTCGCCATCGATCCACAACATGCCTTTATAGCGCAGCAATTTTTCGGCAAAGCTCAGTAACAGGTTTTCCATTACGCGGGAGACGTCGCTGATATCCACCGGGTAATCCAGCTCGACCACTATTGAGTTGATGTCGTTTTGCTTGTCGGCGATAAAGTGAAAGCGTGGTTTTGCCACCACCACGTTCTCTTCCAGCATAAAACCATTGGTATTAAACAGTTGCGCCAGCTCGATATCGCCATGCGTCACGGTATAAATCGGGGCGCGGGCGTTGATGCGGCTTAAGCGTTCGCGCAGTTTTTCACACTCGCCTGCGACATCCGTTTTGGTCAGCAGAATACGGTCGGCATAACCCACTTGCGACTGTGCCAGCGTGAACTGATTCATCTGCTCATCGGCATGTACCGCATCGACCAGCGCAATGACGCCATCCAGCAGATATCGCTGGCAAAGGATCTCATGGGCGAAAAAGGTTTGAATGATCGGCCCCGGATCGGCCATGCCGGTGCACTCAATTACCAGCCGATCAAAGGCGATATCGCCACGATCGAGGCTGTCGAGCAGATCCAGCAGCGCATCTTCCAGCTCATTGGATCGGCTACAGCAGATACAGCCATTGGTCAGGGTTTTTATTTGCGTGGCGCGATCGCCAATCAGTTGATCGTCAACAGACACTTCGCCGAATTCATTTTCGATAACGGCAATTTTGTAGCCGTGTTGCTCATTGAGGATATGGCGTAAGAGGGTGGTTTTGCCGGCGCCGAGAAAACCGGTCAACAACGTTACTGCAATCGGGGTCATAGATTCTCCTTTAGCAACAGCGGACACCGCCCTTACCGTCTCCACCGTAACGCGCCTGCTGGCGTTCGCGGAAGAACTCTTCGTAAGTCATGTACGGCTTATCCGGATGGTTGGTTTTCATATGATCAACGTAGTTGTCATAGTCCGGGATGCCAATCAGCATCTTTGCCGCCTGACCGAGGTATTTTTTGGCTTCGCCTAAGTTACCAAACATCATTCTTCTCAGATATATGTGAAGCCCGCAGAGGCAGGCTATTTTGCTTGCCATTTTGAACGGGCAGTGTTCAACCTGGCTGCGCCAATGACGCCTGCGAAACAGATGTAACCACCCTCAAAAGTGGTTACATCATCACGCGTTATATGCCGGATGCGTAGCGTCATCCGGCAACTGGTTTAGTGGTGTGAAGAGGTTTTCACACCGCCTTCCGGCACCGGTACATACGGCGTTTCTTTGTCGGTACGCACGGTGTTGTTACGCACCTGCAACCAGGTTTTGATGCCATAGAAGATGATGCTGTACACCACCACCAGGAACAGAATACTCAACCCGGCGTTGGTGTAGTTGTTCACCACGATATGGTTCATGTTGGCAATCTGCTGCGCGGTCAGATCTCCGCCACCGGCGGCAATCTTCTCTTTGTACTGGTTAGCCATATACAGGAAGCCTTCCAGTTGTGGGTTGGTGCTGAACAGTTTCAGACCCAGCGCCCAGGTGGTGCACAGCAGCAGCCACATGGCAGGAACCACGGTGACCCAGATGTATTTGGTACGCTGCATTTTTACCAGCACCACGGTGCCCAGCATCAGCGCGACGGCCGCGAGCATCTGGTTAGAGATACCGAACAGCGGCCACAGGCTTTTCACGCCGCCCAGCGGATCAACCACGCCCTGGTACAACAGATAACCCCACAGACCCACGCAGCCCGCAGTACCAATGACGCCGGCTACCAGCGAGTCGGTTTTTTTCAGGAACGGCACGAAGTTACCCAGCAGATCCTGCAGCATAAAGCGGCCCGCACGCGTACCGGCATCCAGTGCGGTGAGGATGAACAGCGCTTCAAACAGAATACCGAAGTGGTACCAGAAGCCCATGTCCGCCATCGGGATGATTTTGTGGAACACGTGCGCGATACCAACGGCCAGCGTCGGTGCGCCACCAGCGCGGTTCAGTACGGACGGCTCGCCGATATCTTTCGCGGTTTGCAGGATCTGCTCCGGCGAAATCACAAAGCCCCAGGAGCTGACGGTCGCCGCTGCGTGCGCGGTGACATCTTTCAGCTGCGCCAGAATCATCGGCGCGTTATCACCGCCCAGCTCATGCAGGTTCGGCATAGTAATGCCCAGCCCTGCTGGCGGTGTGTTCATGGCGAAGTAGAGGCCTGGTTCGATAATGGAGGCGGCAACCAGCGCCATCACTGCAACGAAGGATTCCATCAGCATTGCGCCGTAACCGATAAAGCGTGCGTCGGTTTCGTTAGCCAGCAGTTTCGGCGTGGTACCGGACGCGATCAGGGCATGGAAGCCAGATACCGCGCCGCAGGCGATGGTAATAAACAGGAACGGGAACAGCGCACCTTTCCACAGTGGCCCAGTACCGTCGATGTACTGCGTCACCGCAGGCATTTTCAGTTCCGGGTTGAGGATCACGATGCCCAGCGCCAGACCGACGATCACGCCGATTTTCAGGAAGGTCGCCAGGTAGTCGCGCGGGGCGAGGATCAGCCACACCGGTAAAAGTGCAGAGACAAAGGCGTAACCCACCAGCGCAAAGGTGATGGTGGTGTCTTTAAAGGTCAGCGCCGGGCCCCAGTAAGGATCGTGCGCGATAACGCCGCCAAACCAGATGGAGGCCACCAGCAGCACAATACCGATAACCGAGACTTCACCAACGCGTCCCGGGCGCAGGAAGCGCATATAAATACCCATAAACAGGGCAATCGGCACGGTGGAGCAGACAGTGAAGACACCCCACGGGCTTTCCGCCAGCGCTTTCACCACAATCAGCGCCAGTACCGCGAGGATGATGATCATAATCAGGAAGCAGCCAAACAGCGCGATGGTGCCCGGCACGCGGCCCATCTCTTCTTTCACCATCTCACCAAGAGACGCGCCGTTACGGCGTGAAGAGATAAACAGCACCATAAAGTCCTGCACCGCACCGGCCAGCACCACGCCCGCCAGCAGCCACAATGTACCCGGCAGGTAGCCCATTTGCGCGGCCAGTACCGGACCTACCAGCGGGCCTGCGCCGGCGATAGCGGCAAAGTGGTGACCAAACAGCACGTAGCGGTTGGTCGGCACATAGTTGAGGCCGTCGTTATTGATTACCGCCGGCGTGGAACGGGTTGGATCGAGTTTCATCACCTTCTGGGCGATGTAAAGGCTGTAGTAGCGGTAGGCCACAAGGTAAACGGAAACGGACGCAACCACGATCCACAGCGCGCTGACATGCTCGCCACGGCGTAATGCGACAACGGATAAACAAAAAGCACCGATTATCCCGAGGATGACCCAGGGTATGTGCTTGAGTAATTTTTTAGTATCCATATCAGACCTGGTTTTTAACAGAAACAGTGAATGGGATTTGAAATGTTGAATTGGCTGAAATGCTGGCATTCATGATGGCAAATTACGCGCGCGAATCGGCAGCGATTTGACTGAGTGGTTAGAAAAAGGCGGTGAGCGGTAACGGATGCGTCATAAGCGGTTTTGAGGGCGGGAAAACGCTGGCTGAACTGTGATGTATGTCACGCTAAGTCGTTGTCTTGCAAGGAAGGGAGCGAATTCTGCCGGGTTGTAATCCATGTATAACTGGCGAAAAAATAGCACGTTAAACCATAAAGTTTTCCTATGCCAGGCCGAAAACCTGGTATCTGTTTATAGGGAAAGAGAAAACATGTTGACTCGTATTAAACTTGTGACCAGTTTGTTGCTGGTATTGGCTTTATTTGGCTTGTTACAACTCACTTCCGGCGGCTTGTTCTTCAACGCGCTGAAACAGGACAAAGAAAACTTCACCGTCTTACAAACCATTCGCCAGCAGCAATCCACACTGAACGGTAGCTGGGTTGCGCTGCTGCAAACCCGTAACACCCTTAACCGCGCGGGTATCCGCTACATGATGGATCAGAGCAATATCGGCAGCGGCGCAACCGTGTCGGATCTGATGCAGATTGCCAGCACCTCACTGAAACAGGCGGAAGCGAACTGGAATGCTTACCAGGCGCTGCCGCGCGATCCGCGCCAGAGCGAAGAAGCCGCAGCAGAGATCAAACGTAACTACGATATCTACCACAACGCCCTGGCGGAGCTGATCCAGTTGCTGGGTGCCGGTAAGATCAATGACTTCTTTGACCAGCCGACCCAGAGTTATCAGGATGGTTTTGAGAAACAATACGTTAACTACTTGAAGCAGAACGACAGCCTGTATGAACAAGCGGTTCGCGACAGCGAAAGCTCCTACGGTTCTGCGGTGTGGGTGATTATCACCGTATTGATCGTGGTACTGGCGGTGATCGTCTGTGTCTGGGTGGGGATTAAAGGGGCGCTGATTAAGCCGCTCAACCACTTGATCGACAATATCCGCCATATTGCCGGTGGCGATCTGGTGCAGCGCATTGAAGTGCACGGCTCCAACGAAATGGGCGTGCTGGCAGACAGCCTGCGCCATATGCAAAGCGAACTGGTGCGTACCGTTAGCGATGTCCGTAACGGTGCCAACGCCATTTACAGCGGTGCCAGCGAAATTTCCGTAGGTAACAACGACCTTTCGTCCCGTACGGAACAGCAGGCCGCTTCTCTGGAAGAGACTGCAGCCAGCATGGAAGAGCTGACCGCCACGGTGAAACAGAACGCCGAAAACGCCCGTCAGGCAAGCCACCTGGCGCTGAGCGCGTCCGAGACCGCGCAAAAAGGCGGTAAAGTGGTGGATAACGTGGTGCAGACAATGCGCGATATTACCGCCAGTTCGCAGAAAATCGCAGATATTATCAGCGTTATCGACGGCATTGCCTTCCAGACTAACATTCTGGCGCTTAACGCTGCGGTCGAAGCGGCGCGTGCGGGTGAACAGGGTCGCGGCTTTGCGGTAGTTGCGGGTGAAGTACGTAACCTTGCACAGCGCAGCGCCCAGGCTGCCCGCGAAATTAAGAGCCTGATTGAGGACTCTGTGGGCCGCGTTGAAGTGGGGTCCACGCTGGTGGAAAGCGCCGGTGAAACCATGGATGAGATCGTTAACGCCGTTACGCGTGTTACCGACATCATGGGCGAAATTGCCTCTGCCTCCGATGAGCAGAGCCGCGGCATTGACCAGGTTGGTCTGGCCGTTGCTGAAATGGATCGCGTTACCCAGCAGAACGCCTCGCTGGTGGAAGAGTCTGCCGCCGCTGCGGCAGCGCTGGAAGAACAAGCCAGCCGCCTGACGCAGGCCGTTTCTGTGTTCCGCATCATGCAGGACCAGCGTAAAAACGCTGGCGCAACGCCAACCAGTTTTGTGAAAGCGGAACCTGCAACCGCGCTGCCGCGTAAAGCCGCGACCGACGCGGGCGAGAACTGGGAAACCTTCTAATCGTTATTCGCGCCCTGTCACACAGGGCGCATTTTCTCCCGCTTCACCATGCTATGCTCATTGCATCATGTCGCGGAGAAGCCTTATGAACCTCGTCGCTGTTCCTGCCATCCACTATAGTTGCGAAGCGCTGACCACTATCACCGGTGCCTGTTTTGAAGGCTATCGCGTTCCGTTTTCTCTGCCGCCCGATGTTTTTGCACAACGCTTTCTTGCCGAAGGTTTAAGCCTCGTCGATTCCTGCGTCTGGCTGGCGGGCGATACGCCTGCCGCTGTGGCTTTGATCGCCCGGCGTGGTGATTGTGCCCGACTGGCGGCCTTTGCGATTTGCCCGCCATTTCGCGGCCAGGGCGTGGGCAGACAAATATTGCCGTCGTTGATGGCGGGGCTGCGTGCGAAAGGTGTTCGCCAGATGTGGCTGGAAGTTATGAGCGATAATCATGCCGGTATCGCCCTTTATCATGCGCTGGGGTTTGCCACCGTTCAGCCGCTGTTTGGCTACCAGGGCCGTGAGGATGTAGCTGAAGAGAACTGCACGTTACAGGCGCGCGATCCGCTGGAAGTGGTGCGCAGCTCCATAAGTGAATGCCATGACCGGCTGCCGTGGCAGGTGGATCCGCTCACTGCGGTATCGCTGCCGGCGCGGGCGTTCGAGTACCGCAAACATGCTTATGCGCTGGTTTCCACCCTCGGTGGTAAACCCCTGCTGCGGTTTATTTATGTGGAGTCAGAGTACCGGCGCAAAGGGTTTGCCTGCGAGTTGCTGCAGGCGTTGAACCAGCACTTTTCGGCGCTTGGCACCACCGTGGCGGTGCCAGAGCGTTTTTCATCCCTGTTCCAGCGCGCGGGCTACGCCACTATGGCCATCAGCCAGTACGAGATGAAAGCGGAACTGTAGCGGTCAGCCTTCACGGTTCACCACTTTGATTTCCACCAGACCAATACCCAGTTTACGCGGCGAATGACCAAGAATATTGCCTTCATTGGTCGATTGCGGTTCCGGCGGCACAATGACCAGCCGGTTGCTGTGAGACGGATTGCTAAAGTGCAGCGTGGTGGTGCTGAGCTCATTACCCAGCGTCAGCGTTTGTTGTTGATCGCCAACGCGCACCGGAATCGGCCGGTTGGCATTCGGGCCAAAGGCTTTGGCGGTGATCACCAGCTCGAACTGTTCCGGCAGCGGTTGGTTATATTCGATCGCCACTTCTTCGCCCAGATTGGCATTCGACCAGCGCCCCCAGCTTTCCGGACGAGAGAGGCCGCTGAACTGTTTTATCTCCTCCGGCGCGCCCGCCACGTTAAAGACAAAACTGTCGGCCTTGTAACGAATGCTATCGTCGAGGATCTTCAGGGTATCGACGTTTTTCTGGTAGCGATCGCTACTGATCACCGTTTGTTTAAACGCGGTTTTCCCTTTCCACTGCGCGTTGTCGACACGCTGGACCTGCTGTTCGCCGCCCAGTTGCCCCTGCGAGACGCACCAGTCGGTAGAAAGCGCCAGTTCCGGCGACCATAAACGCGCCATTTTGTAGCATTGGTCGATCCAGACGAAGTTATCGCGCGGGGCGAAATCCGCCAGCTGGAAGCGCAGCGGTGCGGAATACTCACTTTCCGGCAGCGGTTCAACTTTATCCGATACCCGCACCAGCAACGGCAAACGGAACTGGCTGCCAGAGAACGCCACCATCTGTTTATCCGTATCGATGGTGAAGTCTTTCATCTCTTTCGGGAAATTCCACAGCCGGATAATATCCGGTTTCCACGCCAGCATTTTCGCTTTCATATTGAGGAAAATACCCGACAGCGACTGCCCGGAGAGGCTGCTGCGACCAAGGCCGAGGAAATTATCGCCGCCGAGAATATCCAGCACGGTTGCGCCGTTATCGAGGGTGCTGCGCTTAATACCGGAGATATCCTGCTGCGGTTCATCGCCGCGCAGTACAAAGAACAGGTTGCTGCGATCGTGCTTGTTGAGGTATTTCCACGCGGTGTTATTCATCGCCAGATGATCCGATGACACCACGATCACCGTGTCTTTAAACCACGGCGACGCTTTGATTTTGTTGATAAGCGCGGCGATATTTTGCTGGCTGCAGGTTACCGCGCTAAATGACTGGTTCGGCTTGCCATCGTAGGCATAACTTTTACGTTCGCAGCCGCGCGAGATAAAACCGTCCGGGTGGTGGGTATCCACCGTCAGCGCAAACAGCGAAAAGCGTTTATCGGAACGAGAGAGTTCCTCGTACTGTTTCCACACGGTATCCAGCACCGTATCGTCATAAAAACCCCAGTCGTTACGGTAATGCGGGTCCGCGACCTCGTTTTTCAGCTCTTCTGCACCGGTCAGGTAATCAAAGCCGTGGGATTTTAAAAACACATCTTTCCCGGCGAAACGCAGGTTAGCGCCCTGAATAAAGTGGTTTTCGTAGCCGGAATTTTTCAGGATGTCGCCAAGGCAAAGATTCTGCGGAAAGAAGCTGGAAACGGAGGCCGACGCGTTGCCTTCGAACGGCGCGAACAGCGGGATGCCGCACTGCGAAGAGACCATGCCGGCGATGGTGTAATCGGTGCCGGGTAGCTGTTCGGTATGGCTAAAATCAATGCCTTCTTCTTTTAGCGCGCCCAGTTCCGGCGTCAGGCCGGGAAACGCCTCCTCGTTAAAATAGGTGCGCTCAAGACTTTCACCGTAGATGTAGACGAGGTTCAGTTTGGGGTTGGCGATCTGTTTTGCCGGTACTTTATAAAAAGTGGCGAAGTCAGGGTCGCCTTCACGCGTCTGGGATTTTACCAGCTCGGTTATCTGGCGGAACGCCGGGCTGGCGTCCACCGAACCGAGCGCCAGTGCGAGTGCCAGTAAGCTATAGCCGAAATGGTGTGGCAGATGGCGACGACGGCGCAGCACCCAGCCGAGCGCGCAAAACACCGCTACCAGCGCTAATACTAACCCCGCGCCGGGAAGCATATATTTGCCGACCCCCGCGCCTGTCAGGCTGTTGGTCAGGGTGTATAACACCGCGTCGTTGATGCCGTCGCCGGTAAAATAATTGCTGGCGTAAAGGGTGATATTCAGGATGACAAAAAGACCCAGCACCAGCAGGGTGGCGCTAAACCACCAGGTATTACGGCCCGCTTTCCAGGCATAGATAGCCACAGAGGCAAGAAACAGCGCGATAGAGAGCAACTCGGACAACCGTTATTCCTCATCAACGCCAGGCATATTGCTGGCCATTAATTTTTGTAACAGGGCGTATAATTTAATGTTCATGTCACATATCTGCAATTGTAGTGTCACTCTGTGGCGTACTTATTCAGAATTGGTTTAGAAAGGCGTAATAGTGATAGCCGTCGCACTGGCGGCGTTTCGGTAAAGCGGGGAAGGATAACGCCGCGCTCTGACTGAACGCGGCGGGATATCAGGAGAGGAAGTTAACGCCCTGCTTGAGGACAATATCGCAGGCTTTGGATTTCACTTTTTCCGCCAGCGGCGTACTACCGATGTTGCTCAGATTCAGCTGTTCCCCGTTTTTGGTGTTCAGCATGCCCTGGATCCCTTCCAGATAATTGGTGTCCTGTTTCTGCTGAGCGGCACCCAGACCCAGTTTATCCAGCACCTGGTTTTTCACATTTTCGGTGTTGGTCAGGCTGGAGAGCTTATTTTTCGCACACCAGCTCATCACGCCCGCCGCATTGTTCATGGTGTCAGCGCTGAGCGCCTGGTTACCGCCATTAAGCAGACCCGTCAGGGAGGAGAGTGAAAGACCCCCTTGCTGGGATTGAGATGTAGTCGATTTCTGGCTGAGTTCGCTGGCGGCGCTGGAAAGCGTATCCTGCCAGGAGGCGGCTTGTGCGAAGCCGGTAAGCAGCGCGCTACCGAGTGCGGCGCTGCAAAGGAGGTGTTGGAGGAATTTCATCGAGAGCAGATCCTGGTATCAACAAAGGCGGCCAGTATACACCCGGGCGCGGGCGCGCCACGGATGGGAAAACTCTCAATACTCTTTACCGGTGACGCGGCTGCGGTAACTTTCCCAGTTGAAGATCACCCACAGGCTGTTGCCGAGACGCATCCTGTCCATCACGCGTTCGCCCAACAGCTTATTCATCTCTTCCAGGTTGCTGTTGGTCAGCATGCCTGTCGGGCGTTTGGACGAAGAGCGGCGATCGACAATCTGGTTGATAATCACTTTTTCGTAGCGGGATTCCGTCTGCATACCGATTTCATCAATCACCAGCAGGTCAACGCTGCTTAAGTCATTGAGCAACTGCTCTTCACTGTTTTCCTTGTTGCCAAAAGTTTCTTTCATGGCCGACATAATGTCGGCAACGGTAATAATCAGCACCGATTTACCCCGTAACAGCAGTTCATTACAGATAGCCGCTGCCAGATGGTTTTTGCCGGTTCCGGGTTTGCCTGAAAAGATAAAACTGGCGATGTTACCGTCGAACTCTTCTACATATTGCCGTGCCTGGCTCAGCGCCCGCATCTGGCCTTCCGTCTCAACACGATAGTTATCGAAAGAGCAGTTCTGGTGCAGGGGACGAATGCCGGAACGGTTGAAGGTGCGCTGCATTTTCATGGCGCGATTTTCGCGCTCCAGCGCCGCCGAACGGATTTCGCCTTGTTGCTTCTGCCACGCCATCAACTCTTCGCCGGTTTTAAAAGCAGGCTTGGTGTTGGCTGGCATCATTTTTTGCAGTCGCTTCATCAATTCGCCGACGTTTTTCATCGTTATCCTCTAAAACCTGGTGGGATTTGATTATCCGGTTCGGACAGGGCGTTAATATCCCGCTTTGCCGCGCCGTTCTGGTTGCTACGGCCTATTTGCAGGCTGCGCGCCAGTTTTTGCTGCCACTGGACGTGATGGAAAACTTTGCCTTCGGCCTGCCAGTAAGCCACGAACGAGGCCAGCTCTTCCGGCGTGGCGGGATGCGCCAGCGCAATGCCCCACATCGCCGCCAGGCGCTGAAAGTCAGCATCCGGCTGCCAGCCCGCATACATGGCGAATTTGCCCATTGGCACATTTACCGGCGCGGCGGCTGGTTCTTCATAGAATTGTGCATCGAGCGAAATGTCGCTCATCGGGCGCGCAAGCTGTGCTTCGAGCGCCAGAAGTTGTTCAAGGCGCTGCGGCGTAATAGCGTAAAACGCGGGGCTATTATTGGCAAAAACGGCGATGGCGCCGCCTTCCGTGCGTGCCAGCACGCAGGCAGGATCGCGCACAAATTCATCAATACCAATGACATTCGGCGTCAGGATTCTGGAAGACATAACGCGTTCTCAAACAGGATTACTACGGATACGGCGCACTGTGTTTTTTCGCACAGGCATAATCACACATAGTAACACAGGGAGCGCCAAGGGCAGAACAGCGTGAAAAAGCCGGGTTTCCCCGGCTTGTGATTTTCCCAAAACGTTGGCTTTTTTGCGTTACGCAATGATATTCAGCGTAACGTCGATGTTGCCACGCGTGGCGTTGGAATAGGGGCAAACAATGTGTGCTGCATCGACCAGTTTTTTGGCTTCAGCGGCATCCATCCCCGGCAGATGGATATTCAGTTTTGCTTCAATACCAAAGCCGGTCGGCAAAGGGCCGATACCCACTTCGCCTTCGATAAACGCATCTTTCGGCATGGCGATTTTGTCGCGACCGGCGACAAATTTCATCGCTCCGAGGAAGCAGGCAGAGTAACCCGCAGCAAACAGCTGTTCCGGGTTAGTAACTTCACCGCCAGCGCCGCCCATTTCTTTCGGCACGCCCAGTTTGACATCCAGTACGCCGTCGGAAGAGGTTGCGCGACCATCACGGCCTCCGGTTGCTTTGGCTTTGGCGGTGTAAACAACTTTTTCTAAAGACATGGCAGGTTCCTTATTATCTGAAGTGTTTGCTATAAAATAGTGTGCTATATTTTACTGGGAATAAACTCCCTATAAAGGGAGATTATGCCCGTTGAAATTGTTGGCGAAGCCTTTCCAGTTGCTGCTTGATATCGGCAAGCGTTGCGCTATCACAAGCCATTGCACAGCCGATTGCTTCTGGAATCGACGTCGCTTGTTGCTGCAAGTCACGCCCGCTTTCGCTTAGGGTGATCACCACCTGGCGTTCATCCTGGCGCGAACGTTGACGACGAATCAGCCCGGCGCTTTCCAGACGCTTCAGCAACGGCGTCAGCGTGGCGGAGTCGAGAAACAGGCGCTCGCCGATTTCCGACACCGTGATGTCATCTTTCTCCCACAGCACCAGCATCACCAGATATTGCGGGTAGGTGAGATTCATCGGCGCGAGGAGCTGCCGGTAGAGCTTATGCAGCGCCAGATTTGTTGAGTACAGTGCAAAACAAAACTGGTTATCTAACGCGAGCTGCGCATTCACGGTTGGAGTCGATGTCTTCTTCATGAGATTGAATATAGATAGCACGCGATTTTATTGCAAGTTATTTTTTCGAAAAAGTATGCGCACAAAAATTTGCCTGCCGTATCAGCATCATAATGGCGCTTCGCGACCAGAGCCGGGACTTTGCAAAAAATTGCGAAGGCGCAAATGTTGTCGATCACGTGAAAATGAACATTGTTTAGTGTGTTTGGTAAATCGCTGTTTTGAGGAAGAATCCCAGCTGCTTCATGGAATTACGCAGCACGTTACGCAATAGCAGTAAGCCCTGTGGCAACATTGCCACCACGGAATTCGCGCTTCATTAGAGGCGGAATTCGTGGCGGAAGAACTGACCTTATACGCGAGGGCGTTTGCGATAAATCCACAGCCCAGGAATCGACAGGCCAATAGAGAGTGCGCCGACAATCGATGATGCTTTCAGGAAGTTCGTTAACAGCAAAATCATCAATTCTTCGCTGTAGCCAAAATGGCCGATCTTGACCGCCGAAATCATTGCAGTATAGGCGGAAATGCCCGGAAACATAGGGATCACCGCCGCCACGGTAAAGACTTTCGGATGCGCCAGATACCAGCGTGACCAGTGGATGCCAATCGAGCCGACCAGCATTGAGGCGGCAAAAGTCGACCATTCGATATTGAATCCCCAGTGCACCATAGCGAAGCGCGAACCATGGCCAATCGCGCCAAGCAGTGCGCACCACGGTAGAGCGCGGTGCGGCACGTTAAATACCATGGCAAAGCCAACGGCAGGGATGGCCGCCAGTAACATATCCTGCGCCAGCGCCAGGATGAACAAAATCACATCCATCCGCGTAATCCCCACAATGTCATTGCCATTACCACACCAATACAGGTGGCAAGCGTTAATAAGCTGGCGATAGCCCAGCGTGCAAGGCCCGTATTGATATGTCCTTTAAACATATCGGCAACCGAATTAATCAGCGGAAACCCCGGTACCAGAAGTAAAACGCTGGCGGCCATCGCAACGGTGGATGATTGCAGAAAAACGGGCAGCGTCAGCATCAAGCCGGAAACCGTAGTGGCAACAAAAGCGGTGATACAAAAGTTGATTTGCGGGTGTAAGTGGCGACCTGCCAGCACAAGGCGGACATACATCGCGACACTACTGGCGCAAAAAGTTATAAAAGCACCATCCCAGCCGCCGTTATTGAGCTTGCAAAAGCAGGCACAAGAGAGACCCACCATCAGCGTGACCAGCCAGCGCGGGTAGCGTAAGGGTTTGACCTGAGCGAAGCGCTTCTCGACGTCTTTGCAATCCAATAACTTATGTTCAGTGAGAATGACAATATGCTGAACTTCCGTCACCACGTGCATATTAATGCCGCGATCGCTATTTTTACGGGTTGATGTCAGGCACATTCCGTCTTTAATCGTGGTAAGAACAATGGCATTGGAAGAAATCGAGCTTTCAACACTGTCCATACCCAGCGCCAGTCCCAGACGCGTTGAAAGCTCCTCAACTAGCGCGCTCTCTGCGCCGTGCTGTAACAAAAAAAGGCCACACTGAATGCACAGCCGCGTAATGGCACGCTGTGATGACTGGTCTGTTTGCATGATTACCCTGGTATTGTTGCACTGGCGCTCACGAAGGGTGGAGCGGAAAGCCTATTTTTAGCACAGGACACCGGCTGGATGGCGCTAAGAAAGATCAAGAATTGTGCATTAAATCACGCTTGTTCATGTTCAAAAGGAGAGCTTATCGCATGTTAAGAATGAAGTAATAACAGAAAAGAAACAGCAGATTTTTTTCTGTTTAGCTGAGAATAATGATGAAGTTAGCGTTAATAAGATCTTATATATTATTTAAGATGATTGCTTTTATCTTATCTCAATATGTGCCGACTGTTTTAAATTTCTTATTTTATTATTAATAATGTATCGGATGTTTTAATGCGCATTGTGTAATGTTGACACGCTACTTGTGGATATTATAATTCAGTACATTATATTTATTCCCATTCATAAATTGTGCCAATTTTATGGCGGCCGCATCAAAACGGTGCTGCTACTTTACGCAATATGAGTATTAACTGAGTAAATACTTATAAATAAGGTTGATAGAACGCGCAAATGGAAGCGGAGGTTTTATGCTATCGAGAGACGGCAATCAGGGGATTATCATCAGCAAAACACCGATACTTAGGGTCGGGATTGGCGGCATTCTTGAGCGACATTTCCCGGAATATGCACTCAATTATTATTCATCAGTGGAAGAGGTTGCACTGCTTAAATTAAAATGCGCCAGATTGATAATCACTGACTTATCAGGGGAGCAGCGTTATGCAAGAAAAAGCTGTCAGCAATATTATTCACTGTTTCCTCAATGCGATAACGCACGCTGGCTATTCTTCGTTTCGCGCAGCCTCTACCCTGTGGCTGCTGAGCTTCTTATGCAGCCCCAAACGACCTTGCTGGCCGATGTCGAACCGATAGAGGGCGTAATTGACGCCATTCGTAATGGGCATAAGAATGTTGAGAATATAAGCCAAACCTTATTGACTTCAGGATGGCATAAACACACCGACAATTCTTTTTCGAACGCAATGTTAACGTTGTCTGAGCGCAAAGTGTTACGCCTCCTTGGAAAAGGATGGGGGATTAATCAAATTGCCACGCTGCTTAAAAAAAGTAATAAAACAGTCAGTGCGCAAAAAAATAGCGCAATGCGGCGGTTATCACTACGTAGTAATGCAGATTTATATACATGGATTAATAGCAGTCAGGGAATGAAACAGCTGGATTTTGGTACGGCGGACGGAGAGCATAATGAATGGAAAATACCAGGAAGAAGGGAAATGTTGCCATCATAGAAAAATGCATAATGAGCGGGGAGGGCCTACGACATTTATTTGATGAATCTGCTATTAATCACTATCAATTTTATTTTTTTAAAGATCATTCGGCGTTTCGGCAGGCGCTGAAACAGACTTCGTTTTTTTCCGTCATCTATTCCCTTTTTGGTCAACGGAAAGAACGGCTGGAATGCCTGATGTGTCTGCATTTACTCTCCCTTTCTCATCCAGGAATGCAACGCATTGTATTAGCAGGAGATAACCGTGAAGCGCGGCTGGTTGGGCATCTCTCACCCTCACGGTTGCACGGGATATTAAGTAAATCATCCCCCCTTGCTGTGCTACTGGAGGAGTTGGTCACGTTGTTTGGGGAAACGCGGCGCATTAACGAAAACATGATTAACCATTGGTATGTGAGCCAGTGTCGTATGCTCAGCCCGACAGAAAGGGAAATTCTGGACTACATGACGCGCGGGTTTTCTGTTGCCGAAATTGCATCACAGCTGGATCGTAATGTGAAAACTATTCGGGCGCATAAATTCAACGCAATGGCAAAGCTGGGGGTCACATCAGATGTCGGTTTGCTTGATGCGGCGGATATTCTGACATGGAAGCCGCCCTGCGCGCGGGCCGCATCGGAGTTAATGTAAACGTTTTTTTGGGAACTGCGCCAGGCTATCCCTGGCGCTTTGTTAGGCAACTACAGACACACATCAATCCATTTCGCGTGTGTTAATTCCGCCATTCTGTCGGGAGAAATACGAATTGCGCTGTGAATTGCTCCCGCGGCCGGTAACACTTCCTGATAGCGTTTTAACGACACGTCACAATATACCTGCAACGGGTTTTCCAGCCCAAACGGGCAGACGCCACCGACTGGATGTCCGGTAATGGTGACGACCTCATCACTGCTTAGCATTCGGGCTTTCGCGCCAAAGGTATTTTTTAGTTTTTTATTATCAAGGCGTGCATCACCTTTCGCGACGACCAATATCACTTCGTTTTTCACTTTTAACGACAGTGTCTTTGCGATTTGCCCTGGTTCGACATTATGCGCGGCGGCGGCGAGTGCCACGGTCGCTGTACTTTGGTTAAGTTCAATAATATCGATGTCGGGGGCGTTATCGGCAAAGAACTGCCGTACGGACTGCAAGCTCATGATGTTCTCCAGCAAATGACCGCCATTAATCTGTCATAAGCCTGTTGTGCGTGTAAATAACCGGGCATAACAAACATCTTACTGCCAGATTCTCGATCCTCTTCACAATCGCGGAAACCGGTTACAGTAACCGGTTGCAGTGTTAACAAGCCGGGTTAATACTCATTTTGTCATTTCCCTCTGTTCATAAAATTAAAAAAGAGCCGTCTATGAAACCTACTCAACTTTGCTGTAATGCTGGTTCGAAAACCTGCATGGTTTCACGTCAAAAACATGGATCGCTGCACGGCAGAACGGTTGCTGATGCGCTTACTTTGTTAGCCTGATAGGAGATCTACTATGTCTGCCAACCATGCTGCGTTTAATCTTATTTTCCGGTTTATAGAAAATTATGTCAGTCCGGTAGCCGGACGCATCTCTTCCCAGCGTCATGTTATGGCGATTCGCGACGGTTTTATCTCCGCGATGCCGTTTATGATAGTGGGCTCATTCTTGCTGGTATTTGCATACCCTCCATTTTCGCCAGATACGACCTGGGGTTTTGCCCGGACATGGCTGGATCTGGCGAAGCAGTATGAAGGGCGGATCCTTACGCCTTTTGATATGACGATGGGCATTATGTCTATCTATATCTGTGCGGCGATTGCTTACAATCTCGGTAAACATTATGTGAAGTCGCATCAGCTGGATCCGTTTATGTGCGCGATGTTGTCGCTGATGGCTTTTTTACTGGTCGCAGCACCGAAAACCAACGGCACATTACCAGTTGATAGTCTGGGCGGTACCGGTATTTTTACCGCGATCCTGGTGGCTGTTTACTGCGTTGAAATGATGCGTTTTCTGAAAGCGCACAATATAGGCATCCGTTTGCCAGACCAGGTACCGCCAATGATCAAAAACTCTTTTGATTTGCTGATCCCGGTTTTGGTCGTGGTGCTTACCCTTTATCCGCTGAGCCTGCTTATCCAGACGCAGTTCAACATGTTAATTCCGCAAGCCATTATGGCGCTATTCAAACCACTGGTGGCGGCGGCGGACTCGCTACCTGCGATTTTGCTGGCGGTGATCATCGGCCATTTATTGTGGTTTGCGGGTATTCATGGTGCGGCGATTGTTTCCGGGATGCTGCAGATGTTCTGGTTAACGAACCTCGGGCTTAACCAGAGTGCGCTGGCGCAAGGTGCGCCGTTACCGCATATCTTTATGGAAGCGTTCTGGACATTCTTTATTGTGATTGGCGGATCCGGGGCGACCATGGGACTGGTGTTCTGCTACTTGCGTAGCCGCTCGGTGCATTTGCGTTCGATCGGGCGTTTGAGCGTGGTACCGAGTTTGTTCAACATCAACGAGCCGGTTATTTTCGGTACCCCCATCGTAATGAACCCTGTGTTCTTTATCCCATTCCTGCTGGCTCCGACTCTTAATGCAATTATTGCCTGGGCGGCAATGAAACTGGATCTGATTGGCCGCGTCATCTCGGTCGTACCCTGGACAGCGCCAGCGCCGATTGGCGGTGCATGGGCGTTAGGTTGGGATTTCCGCGCGGCGATCCTTGTCGTTCTGCTGGCCTGTGTGTCTGCGATAATTTACTACCCGTTCTTCAAAGTGTATGAGAAACAGTTGCTGGAACAGGAAGCTGAAGAGGCACAACGCGCAGAGGAAGATAAGCAGGTTGCGTGATGGTGTCGAATAAAAACGAAGAGGGCGATTTATCGCCCTCTGCTTATTTCAGCGTACAGTCACCGCACTGCTGAACATCGGGCAGGCGATAGCGCTGGCAGCAAGTGCGACGCACCAGAGCGCCGTCGCGCAGAACAACTGTGCGCCACAAAGGGTTATCACTGCCGTCAGCGAGCTGCTTTTCGAAAAAGCAAAGCTGGCGAAGTGCGGCAACACGCGTTTCACCTAGTTTTGGGATGAGTTCCCCCAGGCACCAGTTAATCAGATAGCCGGTATTGCTCCAGATAAGTTTACCGTTGATATCGCCGGTGGCTTCCAGCGCCTGAACTACCGGGAGGATCGCCTGCGTCGTTAATGCACATATACGCTGCGCGTCGTCGCATGACGACAACTTATTATCCCGTTGCACATCAATCCAGAAACACGCGGCGCGGCCGGTTTCATGGAACTCGGCATGAAAATGTTCCGGGGAGAGACTAGTGGCGCTTTTTTGCGTCAGCAACGTCAATAATAGTGGCGGTACCAGCAGCCCGAGATACCACTGCGCCCATAACGATAGCAACGGTTTGTTTTCACGTTGCTGCGTCAACTGGTTGCGGTAAATATGATCGGAGTAGGTGGCGATAAGTGACTGTAATGCGGCAGGGCGCGCCCACTCAGCCAGTGTCATTGCTTGGTACGGCGCGGGTTCATTCAGACGAATAAAATCGAGCAAATACTCACGGGTGCTGGCGATGGTTTCCCGCATGGCATTTGCCAGCGAATCACGCTCATCGGTGAGTCGGCTTCGCCAGATAATGTTTTCGGTGATCGATGCGGTGCGATAGGTCATAGCGCCAGCCGATAGCAAATCTAAATGATAATGATTGCCAATCCTAGCCAGAGGTAAAATCGATAGCAACATTTTTATCGAAAAGTTAGCGCTGAGCGCGCCTCAGGCGACTCGCAGCTCGCCACTCACCAGAATGTTATTACGGCCTAAATGTTTGGCTTCATATAACGCTTTATCGGCGAGCGAAAGCGCCGCATCAATATCGTGATCGACAAGTGGCGCGATCCCGATACTGATCGTGACGTTTGTGGCGACGCTTTCGTTAAACATATGCGGGATTTTTAAATCGTACACTTTCTGGCGGATGCGCTCTCCGGTAAGGCGAGCCTGCTCAACATCAACGTTATTCAGCAGGATCATAAACTCTTCGCCGCCAAAGCGCGCGACGATATCACGGGAACGCACGGCGTCGCGTAAAGCAGCGGAAACACGGATAAGCGCCTGATCACCCATCATGTGTCCGTAGTGGTCGTTGTAGGCTTTGAAGTGGTCAATATCGAGCAGCAGTACGAAACGCGAACTCTCATCAACGGCCAGCAAGTTATCTAGTTTGTGTTGCAAACCACGACGGTTGTACAGGCCGGTTAGTGGGTCAAGCATGCTCAGATCGTTTAGCGTTTTGCGCTCCTGCATCAGGCGGTTCATCAGCGCAAGGGCAAAACTATCGTTACGTTTTTGGATCGCATGCTGGATAGAGATCCCCAACACTGGCAGCGCAAAGGTGTAAATAAGCCTGATTGCGCTTTCCCCTTCGCTAAACCACAGACATGTCACGAAGACCGGCAAAGAGTGCAGCAAAAAGGCGACAATGTTATTTGAAAAAGCGATTGAGCCGATAAAAAGCACGCTCAACAAGGCTATAAGCAGGTAGGTAGAGGCGTTGTCATTAAGTAACCTGACTTTGGTTATCACATGCCATGCCCACAGGCAGCCAAATATAAGTGAGATGAATGTGATATTGATTTTTGTTTTTGGATAACACTTTTGCCAGACGGGCAGCACAATGCTCGCCGCAAAGATAGCGCACACGGGAAACGTGAACGCGCGCTGATTGTAGAGCGGCAGAGCAATAGAGAACAAAGCTGAGATTGCGTTGAGCAGTAAAAAGAGTCGTAGGGACAATCGATATCTCTTATTACATAGAGATTGCCAGGTTTGTAATGTCATACCTAAAAATCGTTATTTATCCGTAATATACTACTGCGCTATGAGTCAAAGGAAAAAAGAAGTAACGCAATGAAACTGTCATTGCGAAAAATTAGTGATTTGGATTTAGATTTAAGCAGCGCTTAATTTATCACCTTCCTGAATGACTGTCATTAGATGATGAGTAATCTTCATACGACCGTATGACCGCAGGCTGACAATTGAGAAAAGATATCATATGATATTGGTTATCATTATCGATTTGAGAGATGAAACCATGTTGCAGCGAGCGCTGGGAAGTGGCTGGGGAATTGTGGTGCCTGGAGTGATTGTTGCTGTGCTGATGCTGGCGGATTTATCAGCCAATGCGTGGCGAATGGTGATTGTTCTGGGCTTATTACTGACACCCGCCATGCTTTACCATAAGCGTTTACGCCATTTTATTTTATTGCCTTCAGGCGTTGCTCTGGTTGGCGCAATGATGCTGATGCTATTGAATCTAAAGATGATGATGTAACAGGGGAGCAATACAGGGAGAGAATAAGATATCTGGTGCGAGGGGGGGGACTTGAACCCCCACGTCCGTAAGGACACTAACACCTGAAGCTAGCGCGTCTACCAATTCCGCCACCTTCGCACAGTCATCTTACTTTTTGATATCGCCTCGTTGGTGCGAGGGGGGGGACTTGAACCCCCACGTCCGTAAGAACACTAACACCTGAAGCTAGCGCGTCTACCAATTCCGCCACCTTCGCACAGTGCGAGCGATATCAACGTGGTTTATGGTGCGAGGGGGGGGACTTGAACCCCCACGTCCGTAAGGACACTAACACCTGAAGCTAGCGCGTCTACCAATTCCGCCACCTTCGCATACCATCGATACTCTTGAAGTATCGTTACCACGGAGGCGCATTCTAGATGTTTTCAACTTTTCGTCAATAGTTAATTGCACAGACTGAGGCTGATCGCTGTAAAAATGGGCGCGTCGTGACGAGGTGGTGAAATTTGCCCGATGAAGGATTCCACCGGGCCTGCGGGTTATTTTAACGCCTGGCGCGTCATTACCGTACGGTACACTTTGAATCGGCCTGTCTGCGCAATGACTTCATGGAAACCGAACGTTTGATCCAACACATCCGGGTAAGGCAGGAAGGCGTTTGCAACAATTCGCAGCTCGCCACCGCTGTTCAGATGGCGTACCGCACCGCGAATCAGCGTTTGTGCGGCTTCCTGGCTGGTTTGCAAACCATCATGGAATGGCGGATTGGAGATGATCATGTCAAAGCGACCCGTGACTTCCGAGAAGACATTGCTGGCGAAAACGTCACCTTCAAAACCGTTCGCCGCAAGCGTTGCGCGGCTGGCTTCTACCGCCGGGGCGGAAACATCGCACAGCGTCAGGCGCACTTTCGGCGAATGGCTGGCCAGGACCGTTGCGAGCACACCCGCGCCACAGCCCACATCCAACACTTTCCCCTTGGTATGCGGCGTAAGCGTCGACAGCAGAAGCTGGCTACCGACATCCAGACCGTCGCGACTGAATACGCCCGGCAGGGTTTTAATCGTCAGGTTATCCAGCATGTATTCGCCCCAGAAACTGTTCGCATCGAACTGCGGCTGCTTCTCAAGACGACCGTGGTACAGCCCACAGCGACGGGCGCTATCGACTTTATTCAGCGGACAAAACTCAGCCAGCATCTGTTCGGCACTGCGCACACCGCTACGGTTTTCGCCCACCACAAAAATGTCGCTGCCCACTGGCAGTAGCGACAGCAGGTTCATCAACTGAAACAGGGCTTCCGGTTTATTTTTCGGCCAGTAGTAAATAAGCGTGTCGCTGTTACCGACGGTCTCGCTATCGGCGACCAGGCTATAACGGGCGTGTTCACCCATCTGCGGGCTTAAGGTCTGCCACTGATGGAATTGTTGCGTCCAGGCACGGCTTTCAGCGGTGTCCAGGCGAGCGGGCAGGTCATCCTGCAAATCGCCGGCAAATAAAATACGGCTTGGTTCGAAATCATCACTGTGGCGCAGCAAGACTTCACTTGCCGGGGTATAAGCAGACATGAATGGTTCCTCTTTAAATTCAGGCGGCGATTATACACGTTATCCTTCAAACTGCCTCTTTGTTGGCTGCGTCTTCATCCCCCGGTTAATCTCCACGGGAGCCTCATTCTTGCCGCCTCGGCGTAGTATGAATGATTTTGTGTATGCCCGTTATCTTACGCGTTGCGTCTTTACTGGCTGCGTGTTGATGGCGCAATTTCGTCGAGTTTGTTATATTTGCGCGCCTGATACAGGAGTGTTTCACCATGACTTCCCGACGCGACTGGCAATTACAGCAACTGGGTATTACCCAGTGGACCTTGCGACGCCCGGCGGCGCTGCAGGGGGAAATTGCTATTTCGCTGCCCGCGCATATCCGGTTGGTGATGGTTTCACCAACTTTGCCGATGCTGAGCGATCCGTTGGTCAGCGATGTGCTGCGCGCGCTAACCGTGACAGAAGATCAAGTCCTCCAGTTGACGCCCGATCGTGTCGCCATGCTACCGCCCGAAAGCCAGTGCAACAGCTGGTGGTTGGGTGTTGAAGCGCAGCAGGCGCTGGCGGGTGCTCAGGTTGCGACGCCGTCGGTTGATGAGCTACGCACAAATCCTGCGGCTCGCGCCGCGTTATGGCAACAAATCTGCGAACATGAACACGATTTCTTCCCTCAGCACGGCTGATTTAGCCCGCGCATACCAAATAGAAACACGGGCGCATGCCTTCCCCTGGAGCGAAAAAACGCTGGCCAGTAATCAGGGCGAACGCTATCTCAACTACCGGTTGATGGTCGGGAATGAAATGGCCGCATTTGCCATTACCCAGGTGGTGCTTGATGAAGCCACGCTGTTTAACATCGCCGTTGATCCGGCCTGGCAGCGTAAAGGGTTGGGGCGTCAGTTGCTGGAACATCTGATTCATGAACTGGAAGCTCGCGACGTGCTGACGCTGTGGCTGGAAGTCCGCGCCTCTAACGTTGGCGCTATCGCACTGTACGAAAGTTTAGGTTTTAACGAAGCGACCATTCGCCGTAACTATTACCCCACTGCCAATGGGCGTGAAGACGCGATAGTGATGGCTTTAGCAATTTAAAAAGGTGATGTAATGAAATGGGACTGGATACTCTTTGATGCTGACGAAACGCTGTTTACCTTTGATGCGTTTGGCGGCTTACAACGGATGTTTCTTGACTATAGCGTGACATTCACCGATCAGGATTTTGCAGAATATCAGGCTGTTAACAAACCGCTATGGGTGGATTACCAGAACGGTGCTATCAGCGCATTGCAGTTGCAGACCCAGCGCTTTCAGAGCTGGTCTGAACGCCTGAACGTCCCTGCTGGTTCGCTTAACGACGCATTTCTGAATGCGATGGCCGAAATCTGCGCACCACTGCCAGGCGCAGTATCATTACTGAACAGCCTGAAAGGCAAAGCGAAACTCGGCATCATCACTAACGGTTTCACCGCCTTGCAGCAAATTCGCCTGGAACGTACCGGTCTTCGCGACTATTTTGATTTATTAGTGATTTCAGAAGAAGTCGGTGTGGCGAAGCCCGATGCGAAGATTTTTGATTACGCGCTGCAAAAAGCGGGTAATCCGGATCGCGCCCGCGTGTTGATGGTTGGCGATACGGCGGAATCCGACATCCTCGGCGGCATTAACGCCGGGCTTTCGACCTGCTGGTTGAATGCGCACGATCGCGCGCTTCCTGAAGGTATCAACCCGACCTGGACCGTCACGTCCCTGAACGAACTGGAGCAACTCCTGTGTAAACATTGATTGTCTGCACTCCGCCGTTGAGTACAATAGCCGCATTTTTCGTATTTCATCGCGAGGCCTCAGGCCGCGCAATTACACAGAAGATTTCATTATGACGTTGTCTCCTTATTTACAAGAGGTAGCAAAGCGCCGCACGTTCGCTATCATCTCGCACCCCGATGCCGGTAAAACCACCATCACTGAAAAGGTGTTGCTGTTCGGACAGGCGATTCAAACCGCCGGCACGGTAAAAGGCCGCGGCTCCAGCCAGCACGCAAAATCCGACTGGATGGAGATGGAAAAGCAGCGTGGTATCTCTATTACCACCTCCGTGATGCAGTTCCCGTATAAAACCAGCCTGGTCAATCTGCTGGATACCCCGGGGCATGAAGACTTCTCCGAAGATACTTACCGCACACTGACGGCGGTGGACTGCTGCCTGATGGTTATCGATGCGGCAAAAGGGGTTGAAGATCGGACCCGTAAGCTGATGGAAGTCACCCGTCTGCGCGATACGCCGATCCTGACCTTTATGAACAAACTCGACCGTGACATCCGCGATCCGATGGAACTGCTGGATGAAGTGGAAAACGAGCTGAAGATCGCCTGTGCGCCGATTACCTGGCCGATTGGCTGCGGTAAGTTGTTCAAGGGCGTTTATCACCTTTATAAAGATGAAACCTACCTGTATCAGACAGGGCAGGGCCACACCATCCAGGAAGTGCGCATCGTTAAAGGCCTGAACAACCCGGATCTGGATAAAGCCGTGGGCGAAGATCTGGCACAGCAGCTGCGCGATGAGCTGGAGCTGGTGCAGGGCGCATCGAACGAGTTCGATAAAGAGCTGTTCCTGAGCGGCGAAATCACGCCGGTCTTCTTTGGTACCGCACTGGGTAACTTCGGCGTCGATCATATGCTGGATGGTCTGGTGGAATGGGCGCCTGCGCCAATGCCACGTAAAACCGACACCCGCGAAGTGAAAGCAGATGATGACAAATTCACTGGCTTTGTCTTTAAAATTCAGGCCAACATGGACCCGAAACACCGCGACCGCGTGGCGTTTATGCGCGTGGTTTCTGGCCGTTATGAAAAGGGCATGAAGCTGCGCCAGGTGCGCACCGGCAAAGATGTGATTATCTCGGATGCTCTGACCTTTATGGCTGGCGATCGCTCGCATGTAGAAGAAGCCTACCCGGGTGACATTATTGGTCTGCATAACCACGGGACGATCCAGATTGGTGACACCTTCACCCAGGGCGAAATGATGAAGTTCACCGGTATTCCGAACTTCGCACCGGAGCTGTTCCGCCGTATTCGCCTGCGTGACCCGCTGAAGCAGAAACAGTTACTCAAAGGTCTGGTTCAGCTTTCAGAAGAGGGCGCGGTGCAGGTGTTCCGTCCTATCGCCAACAACGATCTGATTGTCGGCGCAGTGGGTGTGCTGCAGTTTGACGTGGTGGTTTCCCGTCTGAAGAGCGAATACAACGTGGAAGCGGTGTACGAGTCTGTGAACGTGGCGACAGCGCGCTGGGTTGAAAGCACTGACGTGAAGAAATTCGAGGAATTCAAACGCAAGAACGAAATCCAGCTTGCGCTCGATGGCGGTGATAACCTGACCTACATCGCCCCAACGATGGTAAACCTGAATCTGACACAGGAACGCTATCCGGAAGTGACTTTCCACAAAACTCGCGAGCATTAATCCTTCTGCAGAGCACGGTAGACGCCGTGCTCTGTCACTTCTCCTGTCTAATTAGCCCCTTGCGGATTGTTCTTAAAACCCGTCATTTCGCCTCCATTTGTTCGTTTTTTACCCACCCGGCCATGATTTTTGTCGATTGTGATCTATATTTAACAAAGTGATGACAAATCGGGTGGATAAAAGTCCTGTTCAATGCGTGAAGTAGAGTCTTTTATCCACTCATTTCTTCACAAAGGAATATTAACAACTGCTTTAGCACGATGTGCGACAGGATTGTAAACGCGCCATCAGTTGCTGAATTGGGTGGTTTTCACCACAGCAGTAGAGCGGCACACGTTGCTGCTTGTGGCCCAAATAGTGGGCAAACCAACAGGAAGAACATCGATGACTATGAAAAAACTGACTATTTCCAAAACTCTGCTGGCCGTAATGCTGGGCTCTGTTCTGGCAAGTGGTTCCGCATTCGCTGCGGAGACTACCACCGACAAAGCGCAAAATGCTGCTTCCAGTGCAGGGGAATCAATCGATAGCTCAATGAATAAAGTCGGTGGTTTCATGGATGACAGCACCATCACCGCGAAAGTCAAAGCGGCGCTGGTGGATCATGAAGACATTAAAAGTACGGACATCTCCGTTAAAACGGACAAAAAAGTGGTCACGCTGAGCGGCTTCGTTGAAAGCCAGGCGCAGGCAGAAAAAGCCGTCTCCGTCGCAAAAGGCGTCGAGGGCGTGGCTTCTGTGAGCGATAAGCTGCATGTGCGTGACGGCAAAAACAAGACCATGAAAGGTTATGCGGGTGATACCGCTACCACCAGTGAAATCAAAGCAAAACTGCTGGCCGACGATGTTGTCCCTTCCCGTAAGGTGAAGGTTGAAACCACCGATGGCGTGGTGCAGTTGTCCGGTACCGTAGATTCACAGGCACAAAGTGAACGCGCTGAAAGTATCGCCAAAGCAATCGACGGCGTTAAAAGCGTGAAGAACGATCTCAAAGTGAAGTAACTAATCCTGAAAACGTCACTACCCGGCGCAAGCCGGGTATGACAAGCACGTACCAGGAAAAACATCGCCGGTGGGCATCCTGAGCGCTCATCTTAAGCGGTTGAAATTAACTATGGTAAAGGAGAGTTTTATGTTTCGTTGGGGCATTATATTTCTGGTTATCGCGTTAATTGCCGCCGCACTGGGCTTTGGTGGTCTTGCGGGTACGGCAGCAGGGGCCGCGAAAATTGTCTTTATCGTCGGTATTATCCTGTTCCTCGTCAGCCTGTTTATGGGTCGTCGGCGTCCATAGCGTATTACACGCTTAAATTTCGGTTACATTAAAGCCAGTCCTTGTGACTGGCTTTGCTGTTTCGGCTGCGGGAAAAGTGCGCTACTTTGAGATATTCAGCGCATCAATTAAGGAAAGCAGAGTGGGCCAGCATATTCCCGTTACGCTCGGCAACATCGCGCCGCTGGCGTTAAAACCCTTTCGTCCGGGTCGGCTCGCTCTCGTATGCGAGGGCGGTGGGCAGCGAGGTATTTTTACCGCTGGCGTTCTGGATGAGTTTATGCGTGCGGAATTTAATCCTTTCGATCTCTATTTTGGCAGCTCTGCCGGTGCGCAAAACCTTTCCGCTTATGTCTGCAATCAACCTGGCTACGCACGCAAAGTGATCATGCGCTACACCACGTCGCGGGAATTTTTCAATCCGGTGCGCTTTGTGCGCGGCGGCAACCTTATCGATCTCGACTGGCTGGTTGAATCGACCTCAAGCCAGATGCCGCTGGCCATGGACTACGCCGCGCGGATTTTCGATGCGGGCAAAGAGTTTTACATGTGCGCCTGTCGTCAGGATGATTACTCCGCAGCCTATTTCTCCCCTACTCATCAGACATGGCTTGATTTGATTCGTGCTTCCAGCGCGATCCCCGGCTTTTATCGTCCGGGCGTGATGCTTGATGGCATTAATTATCTCGACGGCGGTGTCAGCGATGCCATTCCGGTGCAGGAGGCGGCAAAACGCGGCGCGAACACGATTGTGGTGATCCGTACCGTACCGTCACAGATGTACTATACGCCCCAGTGGTTCAAACGGATGGAACGCTGGCTGGGAGAGAGCAGCCTGCAATCCTTAATTAATCTGGTGCAGCACCATGAGAAAAGTTACCTGGCGATCCAACGCTTTATCGAAGCACCGCCGGGTAAACTGCGTATTTTTGAAATCTATCCGCCTAAGTTGTTGAAGAGCATGGCGCTGGGTAGCCGTTTACCGGCGCTGCGCGAGGATTATAAAATCGGGCGTTTATGCGGGCGCTATTTCCTGGCGACGGTGGGCAAATTGCTGGCGGAAACCCCGCCGCTGGTGCGCCACTCGCCAGTTATCGCGCCTGCGACGCGTGTTGTTCCACCGGCTGCGGTGGCCAACGACGCGCTGGATACGCCGCTGGTCAGCGTCGTGCAGGCCAACGATTTACCCATCAATAAAGAGGATACGGCGTGAGTTTCCGCTTTACCGATACCCACTGTCATTTCGATTTCCCGCCGTTTGCCGGCGATGAAACAGCGAGTATCGCCCGTGCGGGCGACGCCGGCGTGGAGCGCATTATTGTTCCGGCGATCGCCGCCCGTTATTTTGATCGCGTTTGCCACTTAGCACGCCAGCATACCGCGCTGTATGCCGCGCTGGGGCTACACCCGATTGTGATTGAAGAGCACAGCGAGGAAAGCCTGCAACGGCTTGAACAGATGCTCGCGGCAAAGCCCGAGAAAGTGGTGGCGATAGGGGAAATTGGCCTCGATCTTTACCGCGACGATCCGCAGTTTGAGCGCCAGCAGCAGGTGTTAGACGCGCAACTAAAATTGGCAAAACGCTTTGATCTGCCGGTGATCCTCCATTCACGCCGCACGCATGACAAGCTGGCGATGCATTTAAAAAAACATGATTTACCTCGCCGTGGCGTAGTGCATGGTTTCGCCGGTAGCCTGCAACAGGCGCAGCGCTTTGTTGAACTGGGCTATTGCATCGGCGTGGGCGGCACCATTACCTACCCGCGCGCCAGTAAAACCCGTGACGTAATGGCGCAGTTGCCGCTTTCTGCATTACTGCTGGAAACGGATGCGCCGGATATGCCGCTCAATGGTTTTCAGGGCCAGCCCAATCGGCCAGAGCGTGCCGCGCAGGTGTTCGATACGTTGTGCGAGCTACGCCGCGAAGCGCCGGATGTCATCGCACACGCACTGCTGGAAAACACGCAGCGGCTCTTTGCACTACAGATATAGCGCCGGGCGCAGCACGCTTTTCACACCGCGCTCCAGTAGCGCCTGCGCCAGCGGTTCCACATCCTCCGGCGTGGCGCTGCGCCAGGTCTGCGCCTCACCGTACACGCCATGCGCATGAAAGGCATTAAGCCGCACTGGCACCTCGCCGAGTTGATGAATAAAGGCGGCCAGCGCATCGATATGTACCAGATAATCGCTCTGTTCCGGGATCACCAGCAGGCGCAGCTCCGCTAATTTCTTCTCTGCTGCCAGTAACCGCAGGCTGGCTTTCACCTGCACGTTATCCCGTCCGGTGAGAAAACGGTGCCGCGCATTGCCCCAGGCTTTGAGATCGATCATCGCGCCGTCGCAGACCGGCAACAGCTTGCGCCAGCCGGTTTCGCTGAGCAACCCGTTACTGTCCACCAGACAATTCAGATGGCGCAATTGTGCGTCATGGCGTAATGCGGAGAACAGCGCATGCAAAAAGGGCAGTTGCAGCGTTGCTTCGCCGCCGCTGACGGTGATGCCTTCAATAAACAGCGCCACTTTGCGAATCTGCGCCACAACCTGTTCAACCGTCATGCTCTGCGCCGTCGGCGTGGCGTGCTGCGGGCACATGCGCAGGCAAGTGTCGCACTGCTCGCAACGCGCAGCGTTCCATTCCACTTGCCCTCCATTAATGGAGAGCGCGTGCTGCGGGCAACCAGCGACACAATCGCCGCAGTGGTTGCAGTGGCCAATGGTCCACGGGTTATGGCAGTTTTTACAGCGCATATTGCAGCCCTGTAAAAACAGTGCCAGCCGGCTGCCTGGTCCGTCCACGCAGGAGAAAGGGAGGATTTTACTGACGAAAGCGCATCTGCTGTTCATGGCTGACCACGCGGGGTTGTCGTTCCAGAATATGCGTGTTACGCGCTGCCTCTTCACCCAGCCAGGTGGTATTGGTGCGTGAGCCTTCGACCCGGAATTTCCTGAGATCTGACAGGCGCACCATGTAACCGGTGACGCGAACCAGATCGTTACCGGCTACGTTAGCGGTGAACTCGCGCATGCCGGCTTTAAACGCACCAAGGCAGAGCTGGACAACGGCTTGCGGGTTGCGTTTCACCGTTTCATCGAGGGTCAAAATATCGCTGATCCCGGCCTGATACCACGCATGATGCGGTGCGACGGCGAGCAGATGGGTAATCGGATCCGGCTCGTTGCCATAAGGCAGCCGCGCGCCTGGCGTGGTGTCGGTGTCGGAGCTAATACCCGATTGCGCATGGAGCATGGCGCGCTGCCGCCAGCCGTATTTTACCGGCGTGTTTGCCACAAAGCTCGCCAGTTGTTCACTGATGCGATAACCAAGTGCGTTGGCTTGTTCATCTTTGCCGTAGCGCGCGGCGAGACCGGCTTTTTCACAAAGCGTATTGACCGCTTCGGCCAGCCCATACATACCAAACATGGGCACAAAACGGTCGGCAGAAATCAGCCCTTCCTGCACAAGGAAGCTATGCTCAAAGAAGCCGGATTGCTGATACAGAAAATCGCAGCGGGCATCAATAATTGCCATTTGCTGCTGGCAATAGTGTGGCAATTGATGGGTGAAGAAATCCTCCAGCGACGCGCTGCGTTCCGCGATCGCTTTCAGATTGAGGCGTACCAGCGTACTGCCGCCGCCGCCCAGCGGCAGAGAGTTATAGCAACTCACAATGCCATAACCGCCTTTTGTGAAAATATTATCATGCACCGGGCCGTTGGCGATGTGCGGTTTGCTGCACTCGCAGATATTACGCGCCACCTCCAGTAGCAGATCATCCGGCGTAATATCCGGGTCATAGATAAAGGTTAAGTTTGGCGCAACCTGCTTCAGTTCTGCATCGGCGCGTAAAATAGCACGCGTAACCGGAGTGTCGAATGGGCCAATATTGGCATGCATAAAAGCGTCTGGCAGCGTTCTGTCGAGGTAGCGCCAGAAACGTTTTATGCGGATATCGATCTCCTGTTGTGTTAGAATTCTCACATATGGTTGTAGCAGGGCATCAAGCTGGCCGAGATAAACAGGCATTGATGTCACTGATGGAACATGGTGGTAGAGGATCGTCAGCAACGAGAGGGCGTCATCAAGATCTTTTGCCCCTTCCAGCTCCAGCCAGGCGGAACCGTTAGCAAGAAATTTAGCGTAATCCGGTAGCACATAACGCGGTTTGTAAGGGGCGTGGCCTTCAAACATATCGCAGATGGCGCCCTCATCAAGTGCTGCGCGTGCCGCTTGCGGCAACGCCGGATAGGGCAGGGCGTTTTCCGCTTCCAGCGCCAGGAAGTGGCGTTTTTGTTCCGGTGTGAGTGTTGGGCTGGTAACAATCTGCTGGCAGCGTGACAGCAATAAAGGATCAACAGACGGGGACATCATCGTTCCTCTTATTTCCTTGAGTGATGGCGATGAGTGTACGGAGCCAGCTGTTTGTCGCTTTTGATCCCGTCCCCTGTCAGCGCAATCATTACTGATGTGAATTTAAAAGTTTGATCAATGTCCCATTATGGTTTTGCAAACGTGAATTTAACTTTCATTAACTGTGATGGGTGTCGAAGTGTGAATGTGGGTTGATGTTAAAATACTAACAAACCCGAACAGAAAACCGGCATTACGCCGTCGGAGAGAATTATGAGTGATTTAACGGCAAGCAGCCTGCGTGCGCTGAAACTGATGGACCTGACCACCCTGAATGATGATGATACCAACGAGAAAGTCATCGCCCTGTGTCATCAGGCAAAAACCCCGGTGGGCAACACCGCCGCCATCTGTATCTATCCGCGTTTTATCCCGATTGCGCGCAAAACCCTGCACGCGCAAGGTACGCCGGATGTGCGTATCGCAACAGTGACCAACTTCCCGCATGGTAACGACGATATCGACATCGCGCTGGCTGAAACGCGCGCCGCCATTGCTTACGGTGCTGATGAAGTTGATGTGGTGTTCCCGTACCGTGCGCTGATCGCCGGTAACGAGCAGGTAGGTTTCGATCTGGTGAAAGCCTGTAAAGAGGCTTGCGCGGCGGCGAACGTGCTGCTGAAAGTGATTATTGAAACCGGTGAGCTGAAAACGGAAGCATTGATCCGTAAAGCGTCTGAAATCGCCATTAAAGCCGGTGCAGATTTCATTAAAACGTCGACCGGTAAAGTGCCGGTAAACGCGACCCCGGAAAGCGCACGTATCATGATGGAAGTGATTCGCGATATGGGCGTTGAGAAAACCGTTGGTTTTAAACCGGCTGGTGGCGTACGTAGCGCGGAAGATGCGCAGCAGTATCTCGCCATTGCTGACGACCTGTTTGGTGCCGATTGGGCCGATGCCCGTCATTACCGTTTTGGCGCCTCCAGCCTGCTGGCAAGCCTGCTGAAAGCGCTGGGCCACGGCGACGGTAAGAGCGCAAGCAGCTATTAATTTGTCATTGCCGGGTAGCGTATTGTTACCCGGCCTCAATGGATTTTCCGGCTTTATTCCTCAGGGGGTTACCTTGTTTCTCGCTCAAGAAATTATTCGAAAAAAACGCGATGGTCTCGCGCTGAGTGATGAAGAAATCCGTTTCTTTATCAACGGAATACGCGATAACACCGTTTCTGAAGGGCAGATTGCTGCTCTGGCAATGACCATTTTCTTCCACGACATGACGATGCCGGAGCGTGTTTCGCTGACCATGGCGATGCGAGATTCAGGCACCGTTCTGGACTGGAAACCGCTCGATCTTAACGGCCCGGTGGTGGACAAACACTCGACCGGCGGCGTGGGCGATGTCACCTCGTTGATGCTTGGCCCGATGGTGGCGGCCTGCGGCGGCTATATTCCGATGATTTCCGGGCGTGGCCTTGGCCATACTGGCGGCACGCTCGACAAACTGGAAGCGATCCCGGGGTTTGATATCTTCCCGGAAGATAACCGTTTTCGCGAGATTATTAAGGATGTTGGTGTGGCGATTATCGGCCAGACCAATTCGCTGGCTCCGGCGGATAAACGTTTCTACGCCACCCGCGATATCACCGCGACGGTGGACTCTATTCCGTTAATCACCGCTTCTATCCTCGCCAAAAAACTGGCCGAGGGGCTTGATGCGCTGGTGATGGACGTCAAAGTGGGTAGCGGGGCATTTATGCCGACTTACGCCCTCTCTGAACAACTGGCGGAAGCGATTGTTGGTGTTGCCAACGGCGCGGGCGTGCGGACTACCGCGCTGCTGACCGATATGAACCAGGTGCTGGCTTCCAGCGCGGGCAACGCAGTGGAAGTGCGCGAAGCGGTGCAGTTCCTGACCGGTGAATACCGCAATCCGCGCTTGTTTGACGTCACTATGGCGCTGTGCGTGGAGATGCTGATCTCCGGCAAACTGGCGAAAGATGACGCCGACGCACGGGTGAAGCTGCAAGCGGTGCTGGATAACGGTAAAGCGGCTGAGGTTTTTGGTCGTATGGTTGCGGCGCAAAAAGGGCCGCACGATTTTGTGGAAAATTACGCCAAATACCTGCCTACCGCGACGCTGAGTAAAGCGGTGTACGCCGATGATGAAGGCTTTATCACGGCGATGGATACGCGCGCGCTGGGCATGGCGGTGGTGTCGATGGGCGGTGGTCGTCGCCAGGCGTCGGACACTATTGATTACAGCGTGGGCTTTACCGAGATGGTGCGTCTGGGCGAACGCGTTGATGGTCAGCGCCCGCTGGCGGTTATCCACGCTAAAGACGAAGCCAGCTGGCAAGAGGCTGCGCAGGCGGTGAAAGCGGCCATTGCGATGGGCGACAGCGCACCAAAAGAGACACCGACGGTCTATCGCCGCATTACTGAATAGCGGTATACTGATCTGATCGCTTTTTTACAAAGCACAAGGTACGGAGAACATATGAAACGTGCATTTATTATGGTGCTGGACTCTTTCGGCATCGGCGCGACCGAAGACGCGGAGCGCTTTGGCGACGTGGGTTCCGATACCCTCGGTCACATCGCTGAAGTTTGCGCGAAAGGTGAAGCCGACACCGGGCGCAAAGGCCCGCTGAATTTACCCAATCTGACCCGTCTGGGTCTGGCGAAGGCGCACGAAGGCGCAACAGGTTTTATTCCTGCCGGGATGGACGCTAACGCGGAAATCACCGGTGCTTACGCATGGGCGCATGAGCTCTCTTCCGGGAAAGATACGCCGTCAGGACACTGGGAAATCGCCGGTGTGCCGGTGCTGTTCGACTGGGGCTACTTTAGCGACACCGAGAACAGCTTCCCGCAGGAACTGCTGGATAAGCTGGTGAAACGCGCTAATCTGCCGGGTTATCTTGGCAACTGCCACTCGTCCGGTACGGTGATCCTTGATCAGCTCGGCGAAGAGCACATGAAAACCGGCAAACCGATTTTCTACACCTCTGCCGATTCGGTGTTCCAGATTGCCTGCCACGAAGAGACCTTTGGTCTGGATAAGCTGTATGAGCTGTGCGAAATCGCGCGTGAAGAGCTGACCGAAGGCGGCTACAACATTGGCCGCGTGATTGCGCGTCCATTTGTTGGCGATAAAGCAGGTAATTTCCAGCGTACCGGTAACCGCCATGACCTGGCCGTTGAACCACCGTCAGCCACCGTGCTGCAAAAGCTGGTCGAAGAGAAAGATGGCCACGTGGTTTCGGTCGGTAAAATTGCCGATATCTATGCCAACTGCGGCATCACCAAAAAAGTGAAAGCCACCGGCCTGGATGCGCTGTTTGACGCCACCATCAAAGAGATGAAAGAAGCCGGTGATAAGACCATCGTCTTTACTAACTTCGTCGATTTTGACTCATCATGGGGCCATCGTCGCGACGTGGCGGGTTATGCGGCCGGGCTTGAGTTGTTTGACCGTCGCCTGCCGGAACTGATGGAATTGGTTGGCGAAGACGACATCCTGATCCTTACCGCCGATCACGGCTGCGATCCGACCTGGAAAGGCACTGACCACACCCGCGAGCATATTCCGGTGCTGGTCTACGGCCCGAAAGTGAAACCGGGCTCGCTGGGTCACCGTGACACCTTTGCGGATATTGGTCAGACGATTGCGAAGTACTTCGGCGTCTCTGATATGGAATATGGCAAGGCCATGTTCTGATGATTTTGGGCGGGAGCTTCCCGCCCTTTCTGTTTCAACGACAACGACATAAAGGAATTGACGATGGCTACCCCACATATTAATGCCGAAATGGGCGATTTCGCTGACGTAGTGTTGATGCCGGGCGACCCGCTGCGTGCAAAACATATTGCGGAAACTTTCCTCGAAGACTACCGCGAAGTGAACAACGTGCGCGGCATGCTGGGTTACACCGGCACCTACAAAGGCCGCAAAATTTCTGTTATGGGCCACGGTATGGGGATCCCGTCCTGCTCCATCTACACCAAAGAGCTGATCACCGATTTCGGCGTGAAAAAAATCATTCGTGTCGGCTCCTGCGGCGCGGTGCGTATGGACGTGCAACTGCGTGACATCGTGATTGGGATGGGTGCCTGCACCGACTCCAAAGTGAACCGTATGCGTTTCAAAGATCACGATTTCGCAGCGATTGCGGATTTCGATATGGTGCGTAACGCGGTTGATGCGGCAAAAGCACTGGGCGTAGACGCGCGCGTGGGTAATCTGTTTTCCGCCGATCTGTTCTACTCCCCGGACGGTGAAATGTTCGACGTGATGGAAAAATACGGCATCCTGGGCGTGGAAATGGAAGCGGCAGGCATTTACGGCGTAGCGGCGGAATTCGGTGCGAAAGCGCTGACCATCTGCACCGTTTCCGACCATATTCGTACCCACGAGCAGACCACTTCCGCTGAGCGTCAGACCACGTTCAACGACATGATCAAAATTGCGCTGGAATCTGTCCTGCTGGGCGATAAAGCGTAAGTATCTTTTCTAAGGGCAGGTTCTCTGCCCTTTTTATCAATTCATTTTAATGCCCATAGTTTTTATTATTCCCTTTTAATTCAGAAAAATAGACCTATAAATTTATTCAAGTATCTATTCATAAATCTATTCACTGATGAGTTCGCTTACCGATCTTCTGTAAGGGCCCCAGCCGCGATGGCGTTGCGTAAGGCATTAAAGATTAGTCAGGCCACGTTTTCACGGCTGGTTGCCACCGAGCCACAGGTGCTGCAATTTGGTAAAGCACGTGCTGCATGCTATGCCTTGTTACGCCCTGTACGCAGTGTTGAACGGTTTGCATTACGCCGAATTAATGAACAACGTCATGTTTACAAGTGGGGCGAATTACACACATGTTGGCCCCTGGGCCGCTGTCTGGTCACATTAGAAGAAGGGGGCTGGCAGTGGTTTGACTGTCTGCCATGGTATCTCATCGATCTGCGACCTCAGGATTTTTAGGACGGTTATGGGGACGAAATATCGCGCGTCAGTTTGGCTTGCATACGATATGTTGCCGATGGCATTTGCCCCCGTCAGTTCGGGAGCAACGCTATGGAACTGGCGCTGGATACCTCGGTCAGCAAGGCAGCGTGGAATTTCGCCATCCCACCGGCGCAAACATTCAGGCAGACAGTGGCGGCAGATGATCGCATCAGTGAGGCGTTTCGCCATATCGCCCGACAAATGGGTGATAAAGTCGCCCAACTGGAACAGATAGCGTAACGGATGGCGTAGTCGGCCACTCAGAGAGGCTAACGTACTGCGCTTGCAATCCATGCGGAAAGCTCGCGAAGTTCTTGTTCCTGCTCCGGAAAATCGACTAACAGTGCATCACACTCCTGCGCCAGCATATCCGCGCGGTAGAGGCAGCCCTGCAAACGTGCCGCCAGCGCTTCTAACGGCGCGGGGTTCAGGCTGTCGGTAAACACCTGCGTGCGGGTGATGTGCCCTTTTTCCACATCAAAATGGAGCTCCACGCCGCCCCAGGTAAACCGTTCATCCAACAGATGGCTGAACGCCGGGGCCTGGCCGAAATTCCACTCCCAGCTGCTCTGGCGGGCAAAGGTTTCGGCAAAATTGGGCAAGTCCGGGGTTTTATCCGGCGAGATAACCTCCGCCGTAACCCGTTCGCCATAGTGAGCGAAGAAGGCTTCGGTGATCGCTTCACAGATTTGCTGATGGGTAATGCCCGGCAGCAACTCCACCAGATTCGCCACGCGCCCACGCACCGACGTAATGCCTTTGGCTTGCAGCTTTTTCTTGTCCGGATTGAGGTAATTGGCCAGGCGGCTGAGATCGGCATTCAGCAGCAACGTGCCATGGTGGAATCCACGATCTTTGGTTTCACGGTAGGCAGAACCGGACACCTTACGATCGCCTTCCGCCGTTTTCACTACCAGGTCGTTGCGCCCGGAAGCTTCTGCGGTAACGCCTAGTGAATTCAGAGCATTAAGCACAATCGACGTGGAGATGGTTTTGTCGTATTCCGGCTTTCCCGCCATGAAAGTGAAACAGGTATTGCCGAGGTCGTGGAACACCGCACCGCCGCCGCTACTGCGCCTTGCCAGCCGCACGTTATCTTCTTCCATGCGGCGGGTATTGCACTCTTTCCACGGGTTTTGCGCCCGCCCAATCACCACCGTGTCCGCGTTGCGCCATAAGAACAGTACGCGTTGCGTGGCGGGCATCTGGCGGAAAATGCACTCTTCCACCGCCAGGTTGAACCAGGGATCGTACGAGTCAGAGATAAGCAGACGGAGCGTCGACATAGCAGATTTCCTTTCTGTAACCTGTAATTTTTACCGGTAGCGGTTAGAGCGACTCTTTCTTTTGCTGCTCTTCTTCTTCCGGTACGGATTTGTTGGCCGTCAGCAAAAACGGCGACTGCTGCCAGCGCGTGCGTTTGCCCTGCAACAGGGTGCGCGTCAGCACTACGCCAATGGCCAGCGACAGCAGCAACATCAGGCGCAGAATATTGGTGGTGTTATCCACCTGTTTGGCTTCTGTCGCCAGCGTGTGCGTATCCAGCGTAAGGCGCAGGTAGCCCAACGGACCGCTCTTTCCCTGAATCGGCTCAACAATTTGCTGGTTGAAATAGCCGCCTGCTTTTTTGCCGTCCAGCGCCAGCCTGTCGCGCACATCAATACTTTCGCCGGAGCGCGCGATCAGATCCCCTTGCGCATCGTACACCCCTGCATCCAGAATGCGGCTCTCTTCGGTGAGCTGGCGCAGCACGACGTTGATCCGTTTTTCGTCCGGGGTTTCTGTGCGCATCAGCGGCGTGAGATTCAGCGTTACCTGGCGCGCCAGCGTTCTCGCCAGCTCTTCAAACTGCGGATTGCGCTGACGCTGATGGCTTTGGCTGAACCAGGATGCGCCCTGCATCAGCGCGACCAGCAGTGCCAGACAGATGAGGACGATTACGGCGCGATGCAGCCGAAATTTAAGTTTTGCGCGAGCCATATTCCACCTGTTGAAAATTTGAGGCTTAATGTTGCCAGAAGCGCTGGTTACAAGGTAGCCTCATGCGTTATTTTCCCCTCCGATGCTTTCTGGCGCGAACGTTTTTACAGGAGCTTTAATGCCTAATAGTTTGACCTGGTGCGATCTGCCCGATGATGTTTCTCAGTGGCCGGGATTGCCGCTCTCTTTAAGTGGTGATGAGGTAATGCCTCTGGACTATCACGCTGGTCGCAGCGGCTGGCTACTGTACGCACGTAATCTGGATAAGCAACGTCTGACGACCTATCAGCGCAAATTGGGGGCAGCAATGGTGATTGTTGCCGCGTGGAGCGTTGACGATTATCAGGTTCTTCGTCTGGCGGGTTCGTTGACGCCGCGCGCGACGCGCCTGGCGCACGACGAAGGTATGGACGTCGCCCCGCTGGGGAAAATCCCGCATCTGCGCTCGCCAGGGCTGCTGGTGATGGACATGGACTCCACCGCCATTCAAATCGAGTGCATTGATGAAATCGCTAAACTTGCCGGCACCGGCGAAATGGTGGCGGAAGTGACCGAGCGGGCGATGCGCGGCGAACTCGATTTTGCCGCCAGCCTGCGCAGCCGTGTGGCGACGCTGAAAGGCGCGGACGCCAATATTCTGCTGCAAGTACGCGAAAAACTGCCGTTAATGCCAGGCCTTGTGCAACTGGTGTTGAAGCTGGAAACATTGGGCTGGAAAGTAGCCATCGCCTCGGGCGGCTTTACTTTCTTTGCCGATTATCTGCGCGACAAGCTGCATTTGACGGCGGCAGTTGCCAACGAACTTGAGATCATGGACGGTAAATTCACCGGCCAGGTATTGGGCGATATCGTGGATGCGCAGTTCAAAGCCAACACGCTGAAGCAACTGGCTGAAAAATATGAAATCGCGCCGGAGCAAACGGTGGCGATTGGCGATGGCGCGAACGATTTGCCGATGATCAAAGCCGCCGGGCTTGGCATCGCGTTTCATGCCAAACCCAAAGTGAATGAGAAGGCGGAAGTCACCATTCGCCACGCCGATCTGATGGGCGTATTTTGTATTCTTTCCGGCAGCATTAATAAGAAGTAGAGGTTATTGTGGCGAAAGCTCCCAAACGCGCGTTTGTCTGTAATGAATGCGGTGCGGATTATCCGCGCTGGCAGGGGCAGTGCAGCGCCTGTCACGCATGGAACACCATTACGGAAGTGCGTGTTGCCGCTTCGCCCACCGTGGCGCGTAATGAGCGTCTTTCCGGCTATGCGGGGAGCGCTGGCGTATCAAAAGTGCAGAAGCTGGCGGATATCAGCCTCGAAGAGCTACCGCGTTTTTCCACCGGTTTTAAAGAGTTTGACCGCGTGCTCGGTGGCGGTGTTGTGCCCGGTAGCGCGATTCTGATTGGCGGCAACCCCGGTGCGGGGAAATCCACATTGCTGTTGCAGACGTTGTGTAAGCTCGCCGAGCAGATGAAAACGTTGTATGTCACCGGGGAAGAGTCATTACAGCAGGTGGCGATGCGCGCGCACCGTCTGGGGCTGCCGACCGGCAATCTCAATATGCTGTCGGAAACCAGCATCGAACAAATCTGCATGATCGCCGAAGAGGAACAACCGAAGCTGATGGTGATCGACTCGATTCAGGTCATGCACATGGCCGACATTCAGTCGTCGCCCGGCAGTGTGGCGCAGGTGCGTGAAACGGCGGCCTATCTGACGCGCTTTGCGAAAACGCGCGGTGTGGCGATTGTGATGGTCGGCCACGTCACCAAAGATGGCTCGCTGGCGGGACCAAAGGTGCTTGAACACTGTATTGACTGCTCGGTGCTGCTCGACGGTGATGCGGATTCGCGTTTTCGCACCTTGCGCAGCCATAAAAACCGTTTCGGCGCGGTTAACGAACTCGGCGTATTCGCCATGACCGAGCAGGGGCTGCGTGAAGTCAGCAACCCCTCGGCGATTTTCTTAAGTCGCGGCGATGAAGTCACCTCCGGCAGTTCGGTGATGGTGGTGTGGGAAGGCACACGCCCGCTGTTAGTTGAAATTCAGGCGCTGGTGGATCATTCGATGATGTCAAACCCGCGCCGTGTGGCGGTGGGACTGGAGCAAAACCGTCTGGCGATTCTGTTGGCGGTGCTGCATCGCCACGGCGGCTTGCAGATGGCGGATCAGGATGTGTTCGTCAACGTGGTCGGCGGGGTCAAAGTGACCGAAACCAGCGCCGATTTAGCGCTGTTGCTGGCGATGGTTTCCAGCCTGCGTGACCGGCCGTTACCGCAGGATTTAGTGGTGTTTGGCGAAGTCGGGCTGGCAGGCGAAATTCGCCCGGTGCCCAGCGGCCAGGAGCGCATTTCGGAGGCCGCGAAGCATGGCTTCCGTCGCGCGATAGTTCCGGCAGCGAATGTGCCGAAAAAAGTGCCTGAAGGAATGCAAATTTTCGGCGTGAAGAAGCTCGCGGATGCGCTAAGTGTCTTTGACGACTTATAATTGGCTAATGTTTTTTTGCAGGAGGCAACAATGTCGTCATTCGACTACTTAAAAACCGCGATTCGCCAGAAAGGCTGCACGTTACAGCAGGTAGCCGATGCCAGCGGTATGACCAAAGGCTATTTGAGCCAGCTGCTGAATGCCAAAATTAAGAGCCCCAGCGCGCAAAAACTTGAGGCTCTGCACCGCTTTCTCGATCTTGAGTTTCCCCGTCGGCAGAAAAGCATTGGCGTAGTCTTCGGTAAGTTTTACCCGCTGCACACTGGTCATATCTACTTGATCCAGCGCGCCTGTAGCCAGGTGGATGAACTGCATATCATTCTTGGTTATGACGAAACCCGCGATCGTGAGTTGTTTGAAGACAGCGCGATGTCCCAACAGCCGACGGTAAGTGATCGCTTGCGTTGGCTGCTACAGACCTTTAAGTACCAGAAAAATATCCGTATTCATGCCTTTAACGAAGAGGGGATGGAGCCGTATCCGCACGGCTGGGATGTCTGGAGTAAAGGCATCAAAGCGTTTATGACCGAAAAAGGCATCACGCCAAACTGGATTTACACCTCCGAAGAGGCTGATGCGCCGCAGTATCGGCAACATCTGGGAATTGAAGCGGTGCTGGTCGATCCAAAGCGCACCTTTATGAATATCAGCGGTTCGCAAATCCGCGAGAACCCCTTCCGTTACTGGGATTATATTCCGACTGAGGTAAAGCCCTTTTTTGTGCGCACGGTGGCGATTCTGGGCGGAGAATCCAGCGGTAAATCAACATTGGTAAATAAGCTCGCCAATATCTTCAATACCACCAGCGCATGGGAATATGGCCGCGATTACGTCTTTTCTCATCTTGGTGGTGACGAAATTGCGCTGCAATATTCTGATTATGACAAAATTGCCCTCGGACATGCGCAGTACATCGATTTTGCCGTGAAGTACGCCAATAAAGTGGCGTTTATCGATACGGATTTTGTCACCACGCAGGCGTTCTGCAAAAAATATGAAGGCCGCGAGCACCCTTTTGTTCAGGCTTTAATTGATGAATATCGTTTTGATCTGGTGATCCTGCTGGAAAATAATACGCCGTGGGTGAGTGATGGCCTGAGAAGCCTCGGCAGTTCAGTCGATCGCAAGGAGTTTCAGGATTTATTGGTGTCGATGCTGCGGGAAAATAATATCGAGTATGTACGTGTTGAAGCCGCAGATTATGACTCGCGTTTTTTACAGTGCGTCGAACTGGTTAAACAGTTAATGGGGCCGTAGTCTGAAATGGCAGGCCGGTCTGGTATATTCCGCGGCCTGTATATCGGTTAGTTTGCAGGTTGATTGCGAAAATTTTTCCAGCGATTATGTACCTGCGTCAGCGTAGCGATTGATGGCTGATTCACCTTTCTCAACATATTATATTTATGCGTACTGACCGTTTTTATATCCAGCCCGCTGTGGATTAGCATACTTTTCTTTTTACCTGCGCTAATGATATGGCTAAGCAGCAGTCTCTCTTTTCGCGTTAGCGTTATTCTGCACTCGTGGTCTTGCTTCTTCCGCCAGGATTTATAATTTAATATGCGGAATATTTCGGTTAGTTTTGTGTTTTTCTTAATTTTTAAAAATGAATGTAATAAGTAACATTCAAATGGATTGTCGCTTTTTATTATTCTGTTTAGTGTCGATAATGTCGTGATGATAATAAAGTTGTTATCAAAGTCTAAAATAACGTCGTTATTATCCAGTGTTATTTCTTTTTGCTTAATAAATGTTTGTAATCCGTTTTTAAGAAAAACATCTTCCGTGATGATATGCATTAATTATAACCATGCGTTCATTTATTAACTAAGGTAGTGCGTATCATGTTAGCGTCTGGTCTTAGCGTTAAGCAATCCAGGGACAAAATGGCGAATGCTAAAAGCATTAATCTATGGCGATGAGATTGCTGGAGATTTATTCTTTGATGTGACTTTTATTCAGGATTTTAGTTTTAGATTATTTCTGCAATGAATGCATCTGCCTCTGAATCGCGGCAAAGATAGTATAAAAACAAAAAAACTATTTTATGCGTTTATTGTAGAGGAATTCACTGAGCATTTGGGAGTGAAGCGAATGGGTTTCCCCATTCGCTTTTGTGTCGGCTTATTTGGCGATACGTTTGTACTTAATACGCTTCGGCTCCAGCGCATCTGCGCCCAGCGTGCGTTTCTTATACTCTTCGTATTCGGTGAAGTTGCCTTCGAAAAACTCCACTTTGCCCTCATCCTGGTAATCCAGAATATGGGTGGCGATACGGTCAAGGAACCAGCGGTCGTGCGAGATAACCATCGCGCAGCCCGGGAATTCAAGCAGGGCGTTTTCCAGCGCGCGCAGGGTCTCGATATCCAGGTCGTTGGTCGGTTCATCAAGCAGCAGCATGTTGCCGCCAACCTGTAACAGTTTTGCCAGATGCAGACGACCGCGCTCACCGCCGGACAACTCGCCCACGCGTTTACCCTGGTCGGTGCCTTTAAAGTTGAAGCGGCCAACGTACGCGCGGCTCGGCATTTCGGTGTTACCGATGCGCATAATGTCCAGCCCGCCGGAAACTTCTTCCCACACGGTTTTGCTGTTATCCATCGCGTCGCGGAACTGATCAACCGAGGCCAGTTTGACGGTTTCACCCAGTGTAATGGTGCCGCCATCAGGCTGCTCCTGACCAGACATCATGCGGAACAGCGTCGATTTACCGGCGCCGTTCGGCCCGATAATGCCGACAATCGCGCCTTTCGGCACGGAGAAGGACAGGCCATCAATCAGCTGGCGATCGCCGTAAGACTTGCTGAGGTTGCTGACTTCAACCACTTTATCGCCCAGGCGAGGTCCCGGTGGAATAAACAGTTCGTTGGTTTCGTTACGTTTCTGGTATTCAGTGCTGTTGAGCTCTTCAAAGCGCGCCAGACGGGCTTTGCCCTTAGATTGACGGCCTTTCGCGCCCTGACGCACCCACTCCAGCTCTTTCTCAATGGATTTACGACGCGCCGCTTCCTGAGAGGCTTCCTGCGCCAGACGCTGATCTTTCTGTTCCAGCCAGGAAGAGTAGTTACCTTCCCACGGAATACCTTCACCGCGGTCAAGTTCGAGGATCCAACCGGCGACGTTATCGAGGAAGTAACGGTCGTGGGTAATCGCCACCACGGTGCCTTCGAAGTCGTGCAGGAAGCGCTCCAGCCAGGCAACGGATTCGGCGTCCAGGTGGTTAGTCGGTTCGTCGAGCAGCAGCATATCTGGCTTTTCCAGCAGCAGACGGCACAGCGCGACGCGGCGGCGTTCACCACCAGAAAGATTGGCAATCTTCGCGTCCCAGTCTGGCAGGCGCAGCGCGTCGGCGGCGCGTTCCAGTTGCACATTCAGGTTATGACCGTCATGCGCCTGGATAATCTCTTCCAGCTTGCCTTGTTCTGCCGCCAGCTTGTCGAAATCCGCTTCTGGATCGGCATACAGCGCATACACTTCATCCAGACGTTTCAGGGCCCCGACCACTTCGGATACGGCTTCTTCAACCGATTCACGTACGGTCTGCTCCGGGTTCAACTGTGGTTCCTGCGGCAGGTAACCGATCTTAATGCCAGGCTGTGGGCGGGCTTCACCTTCGATGTCTTTATCGATGCCGGCCATGATGCGCAGCAGGGTAGACTTACCGGCACCGTTAAGACCCAGCACGCCGATTTTTGCGCCCGGGAAGAAGCTTAGCGAGATATTTTTCAGAATATGACGTTTCGGCGGGACAACTTTGCCGACACGATGCATGGTATATACGAATTGAGCCACGTTGGACTTCGCCTCTTTGTAATGAGAGTGGTATTCAACAGCGGAGTGTAGCCGTTTTCGTTGCTTAATCCCAGCCAGCCGCGCCAGGTGTGTTAAATCACGCCAGAAAGGTAAAAAAGTGTGCGCAACGTGGCGCGTTACGAGTTGCGCGGTTAGCATTAACGCATTACGCGGCATGACGCTGCAAAAACGTGACAGATAAGAGGAAAGAGCTGTGCAGAGAGCTAAACATGTCGCCTGGCGATTCGCGGCGGCCTGCGTTTGTTTGCTGTCCCTCAGCAATGTGGCGCGAGCAGATTCACTGGATGAACAACGTAACCGTTACGCGCAGATAAAAACCGCATGGGACAACAAACAGATGGACGTGGTGCAGCAATTACTGCCCACGCTACAAACGTATCCGCTTTACCCGTATCTGCAATATCGTCAGATTACCGACGATCTGATGAATCAACCCGCAATTACGGTGACCAACTTTGTGCAGGCCAACCCGACGCTTCCGGCGGCGCGCACGCTGAAATCTCGCTTTGTTAATGAACTGGCCCGGCGGCAAGACTGGCGCGGGCTGCTGGCGTTCAGCCCGGAGAAACCTGCGACTACCGAAGCACAATGTAACTACTACTTTGCCAAGTGGAATACCGGTCAGGCAGACGAAGCCTGGGCAGGTGCGAAAGAGCTGTGGTTAAGCGGTAAAAGCCAGCCCAACGCGTGCGATCAGCTGTTTGGCGCATGGCGCGCTTCCGGGAAACAGGATCCGCTGGCGTTTCTGGAGCGTATTCGCCTGGCGATGAAAGCGGGTAATACCAAACTGGTGACACTGCTGGCCGGGCAGATGCCGCCTGATTATCAAACCATTTCGGCGGCTATCATTAACCTTGCCAATAATCCATTGAGCGTAATGTCCTTTGCCACCACCACCGGCGCAACGGATTTTACCCGTCAGATGGCCGCGGAAGCCTTTGAAAGCGTTGCGCGTCAGGATGTCGAAAATGCTCGCTTAATGATCCCGTCGCTGGTGCAAGCACAACAGTTGAATGAGGAACAAACCCAGACGTTGCGCGATATTGTCGCATGGCGATTGATGGGCAATGACGTCACCAGCGATCAGGCGCGCTGGCGTGATGATGCAATTATGCGCTCGCAATCGGTCTCTTTGCTGGAGCGCCGGGTGCGTATGGCGATTGGTAACGGCGATCGTCGTGGGCTGAACACCTGGCTTTCGCGTTTGCCGATGGACGCAAAAGAGAAAGACGAGTGGCGCTACTGGCAGGCGGATTTGTTGCTGGAGCGCGGACGTGAGGATGAAGCTAAAGAGATCCTCCACGCCCTGATGAAGCAGCGCGGTTTTTACCCGATGGCCGCCGCCCAGCGGTTGGGGGAAGATTACTCGATGCAGATAGACAAAGCGCAGGGAAATGTCTCCCCAACGCTAACGCAGGGTGCAGAAATGGCGCGCGTTCGTGAGCTGATGTACTGGGGGCTTGATAACACCGCGCGCAGTGAGTGGGCGAATCTGGTGACCAGCCGCACTCAGCAAGAGCAGGCACAGCTGGCGCGTTATGCTTTCGATCAACACTGGTGGGATCTGAGTGTGCAGGCCACGATTGCCGGCAAGCTATGGGATCAACTTGAAGAGCGTTTCCCGCTGGCGTATAGCGATCTTTATGCCCGCTACACCAGTGGAAAAGGAATTTCGCAAAGCTATGCGATGGCGATATCGCGCCAGGAAAGTGCCTGGAACCCAACGGCGCGCTCCCCGGTTGGCGCGGCAGGTTTAATGCAGATTATGCCGGGTACCGCCACGCACACGGTGAAGATGTTTAATATTCCCGGCTACAGCAACTCGGGCCAATTGTTTGATCCGGAAACGAATATCAACATTGGTACCAGCTATCTGCAATATGTTTATCAGCAGTTTGGCAATAACCGTATTTTCTCGTCGGCAGCCTATAACGCCGGGCCGGGAAGGGTGCGCAGCTGGCTGAACAACAGCGGCGGCAAACTGGATGCGGTGGCGTTTATTGAGAGCATCCCGTTCTCGGAAACGCGCAGCTATGTGAAAAACGTGCTGGCTTATGATGCCTATTACCGCTATTTCCTGAGCGGAGATAAGCCGGTTGTCTTTAATGATGCTGAATGGCAGCGCCGTTATTGATTTCCGTGGTTTATGCTATGATGTGTACTCGCTAAAGAGTACACATCAGTAAACCTTTAACATGGCGGCAAATTATGACTCAGCAATCACCCTATTCCGCAGCGATGGCCGAACAGCGCGATCAGGAGTGGCAACGCTTCGTTGATCTGGTTCGGCAATCTTATGAAAAGGATCTGCACATTCCATTGCTTAATCTGATGCTTACGCCAGATGAGCGCGAGTCGTTGGGCACAAGAGTGCGGATCATTGAAGAACTGTTGCGTGGCGAGATGAGCCAGCGTGAGCTGAAAAGCGAGCTGGGGGCAGGTATCGCGACCATTACTCGTGGTTCAAACAGCCTGAAAGCCGCGCCTGCTGATTTACGTTTATGGCTGGAGCAGACGCTGCTGAACACTCAGCGATAAACCGCGTTGTGAAAGGGGCTGAGCGCCAGAATCACCGCCTGGTGGTAAACGCTTTCGCGCGTGAGTTTACCGGCAGTGAAAACGCCGATGGCACCCTCTTTGCGGCCGATCTCATCAATTCCGCTATAACGCGACATTACTGGCCCGAGCGCTTCACCAGCGCGCACTTTCTGCAAAATGATCTCCGGTAGCGGCAGCGTTGCCGAGCGGGCTTCACCTTTCTGATGATTGCTTTCAATAACCACCCAACTAAACGTACTGCCCTCGTCGATCCCGGCTTCGATAGCTACCCAGAAATCCGCTTCGGGGCGCACATGGCGGGCATTGGCCACGCGATTTCGTGCGCCAGTACGCGTTTCTTCACTGCCAAACGGCTGTTCCGGTACGCCGCTATCGACGGAAACGGCGTCTATATGGCAGGATCCTTCGCCGAAGATCTCGTTAAAAGCGTGCAGAATCGCCCGAATTTTCGCGGGATTGGTGGTAGCTGAGACAACATGGTGCATAATCAATAACGGTATGTTCGGAATGAGACGCGTTCTTTACCCCGGACAGAGACCTTCCTCAGATAATAAATTCATCGCAGTATAATGGATAAAAAAGCATGTTACAGGTATACCTTGTTCGCCACGGTGAAACGCAGTGGAACGCCGAGCGTCGTATTCAAGGCCAGTCAGACAGTCCGTTAACCGAAAAAGGGGAGAAGCAGGCGTGGCAGGTGGCTGAGCGCGCAAAAGCGCTGGGCATTACCCACGTTATTGCCAGCGACCTGGGCCGAACCCGCCGGACGGCTGAGATCATCGCTGAAGTCTGCGGTTGCGATATCACCTTTGAGCCGCGTTTACGCGAGCTGGACATGGGCGTGCTGGAACGCCGTCATATCGATTCCCTGACCGAAGAAGAAGAGAGCTGGCGTCGCCAACTGGTGAATGGCACGGCCGATGGCCGCATTCCCGATGGTGAATCGATGCAGGAGTTAAGCGACCGTATGCACGCGGCGCTGGCAACCTGCCTGGAGCTTCCCGAAGGAAGCCGCCCGTTGCTGGTTAGCCACGGTATGGCGCTGGGCTGCCTGGTGAGCACGATCCTTGGGCTGCCGGCTTATGCAGAACGCCGCCTGCGCCTGCGCAACTGCTCCATTTCCCGTATTGATTATCAACAAAGTCCGTGGCTGGCTTCCGGCTGGGTGGTGGAAACCGCAGGAGACGTCTCGCATCTGGACGCCCCAGCGCTGGATGAGTTGCAGCGTTAACGGCGAATGGGCACCAGATACTCGCAGCGGATGTGCGCTGGCGGCTCGCCGTCTTCGCGCGGCTCTTCATGCTGCGGGTAAAAATGCTCAATATCCTGGCCTTTACGGCGCGTGAGATTAAGCATCGGCATGCACGTTCCGTAAACGGTCAGGATGAAATCCTGAAAACCGTGCGGTGAACCTTCATAGGCGAAGGAGATGTAGTCGCCGCCTTCCAGCAACACCGGCTGCGCGTTGCTCAGATAGCCGTTCGCCATCTCCGGCGTTAGCGCTGTGGTGTAAAACACTTCCTGTTCGTCATCTTTTTCCAGACTCGGGCGCGGCTCGTGCAGGCCATACATTTCCGGTGGAATTTTCGGTGAATTGCTCAAAAATTCCCGCCAGAACTGAATGCGCATTTGATTACGGAAATCGGAGATCTCCTCCAGCGCGCAGGTGTAGCTCTGGGTGGTGCCAATAAGATGCATTGGTGGCAGGGTGACAAAATCATGTTTTGGCATGGTAAATTCGCCAAGACGCATCGGCGGGCGAATGCCAAACGCGCTCCAGTCTGGTGAACGGCGATAGAGCGCAGGGGTGACAGCAAACTGTTTTTTGAAAGCGCGGGTGAAGGTCTGTTGCGAATCAAAGCGGTATTGCAGTGCAATATCCAGAATGGGGCGGGCAGTCAGGCGCAGAGCAACGGCGGATTTTGACAGACGACGCGCGCGAATGTAAGCGCCGATGGCATGACCGGTCACGTCTTTAAACATCCTTTGCAGGTGCCACTTGGAATAGCCCGCTTTTGCCGCCACATTATCCAAAGCGAGCGGCTGATCCAGATGGCTTTCCAGCCAGGAAAGTAAGTCGCGAATGATCCCAGCCTGATCCATACAATATCCTCTTCCTTAAAACAGCATTAACGCCTGATACCAGGCAACGGATAATAACGGGTTTTGAGGTGTTTAGCATTCGGTGTTTTTTTTGTGCACAAATACGCATTGTGACTGATTTTCATCATAAATTTTGTAAATTAGTGATCTGCAAACAGTTTCTCATTTAAAAGCTGAATAGTTGCTCAACGTAATATTCAAAAATGGTAACAATATGAAATATACAAAGTTAATCCTTCCTGCATTAGTGTTGGCCACGCTGGGCTCTGCACATGCAGAACAAATTGGTTCCGTAGATACCGTGTTTAAAATGTTTGGGCCGGATCACAAAATTGTGGTCGAAGCGTTTGATGATCCTGATGTGAAAAATGTCACCTGTTACATCAGCCGGGCGAAAACCGGTGGTATCAAGGGGGGGCTGGGGCTGGCGGAAGATACGTCTGACGCGGCTATCTCTTGCCAGCAGGTTGGTCCGGTTGAGTTGAGCGATAAAATCAAAAACGGTAAGGCGCAGGGCGATGTGGTTTTCCAGAAACGAACATCGTTAGTCTTCAAGAAATTGCAGGTGGTGCGTTTCTATGACGCGAAACGTAACACACTGGCATATTTAGCTTATTCCGATAAAGTAGTCGAAGGATCGCCGAAAAACGCCTTAAGCGCGGTACCCATTATTCCCTGGAGTAAATAAGCCCAATGTCTACGCCGCAACCGCAGATCTGGCTGGTAGAGGATGAAGCCAGCATCGCTGAAACGTTGATTTACATGTTGCAGCAGGACGGTTTTGCCGTCACCGCGTTTGAGCGGGGGTTGCCGGTGCTGGATGCGGCGCAGCATCGTCTGCCTGAGCTGGCGATTCTGGACGTCGGCCTGCCGGATATCAGCGGTTTTGAACTTTGTCGTCGGCTACTGGCGCGCGCGCCCGCGTTGCCGGTGCTGTTTCTTACCGCGCGCAGCGATGAGGTCGACAAGCTGCTGGGGCTGGAGATGGGGGCGGATGATTACATTGCCAAGCCCTTCTCACCGCGTGAAGTATGCGCCAGGGTGCGCACGGTGTTGCGCAGGTTGCAAAAGGCATCTCTTCACAACGAAATGCGGCGAATCGGCCAGTTTGAGTTGGACGAGGATGCCGCGATTATTCGCTGGTGCGGCGAAACGCTGCTGCTGACCCGCTACGAATTTCTGTTGTTGAAAACCTTACTGTTGGCACCAGGACGTGTTTTTTCTCGCCAGCAATTGATGGATCAAGTCTGGAGCGATGCTCAGGAGAGTTTCGACCGCACCGTCGATACTCATATCAAGACCTTGCGCGCCAAGCTACGCGCCATCAATGCTGAACTTACTCCTATCAATACGCATCGCGGTATGGGCTACAGCCTGGGGATCCGCTGATGCGCATTGGCATGCGCCTGTTGCTGGGGTATTTCCTGATCGTGGCAGTTGCCGCATGGTTCGTGCTGTCGATCTTTGTTCAAGAGATCAAACCCGGTGTACGACGCGCCACTGAAGGTACGCTTATTGATACCGCGACGCTGCTGGCGGAGCTGGCTCGCGAAGATTTACGCTCTGGTCACGCGCAGGATGGGCGCCTGGCGCAGGCTTTCTCGACGTTAAATCACCAGCCAATCAATGCGCATATCAGCGGGATCCATAAAGTTCGCAATGAGTATCACGTCTACATGACCGACAGCACCGGGCGCGTGGTGTTTGATTCGTCAGGAAAGGCGCTGGGTCAGGATTACTCACGCTGGAATGATGTCTGGCTGACGCTGCGCGGGAATTACGGTGCACGTAGCTCGCTGGCGGATGCCAGTAACCCGCAGAGTACGGTGATGTATGTTGCCGCCCCGGTGACCGATCAAGGCCGCATTATCGGTGTAATCAGCGTGGGTAAGCCAAACAGCGCGATGGATCCGGTGATTAAACGCAGCGAGCGACGCATCTTATGGGCCGGCGGCGCGCTGCTGGGCATTGCGTTGCTCATTGGTGCAGTCATGGTCTGGTGGATCAATCGCTCTATTGGCAAGCTGGCGCGCTACGCTGATTCCGTTACCGAAAACCGTCCGGTTCCTTTACCCGATTTAGGAAGCAGTGAGCTGCGTAAACTGGCGCAGGCGCTGGAAAGTATGCGTGTGAAACTGGAAGGCAAAAATTATATCGAACAGTATGTTTACACCCTGACGCATGAACTGAAAAGCCCGCTGGCAGCCATTCGCGGCGCGGCGGAGATCCTGCGCGAAGGGCCGCCGCCAGACGTCGTGGCGCGTTTTACCGACAACATTCTTACGCAAAATAGCCGCATGCAGAACCTGGTTGAGAAGTTGTTACACCAGGCGAAACTGGAAAACCGGCTGGAAATTGCGTTTGCGGCAGTGGATGTCGGTATGCTTTTTCGCCAGCTACAGGAACAACGCAGTGTGGTGTTGTCGGCGAAAGGCTTAACTCTGCAGATTGACGCTGCTGATGCTGTGGCAGCAGGGGATAGCGAACTGCTGGCCCAGGCGTTGGGTAATTTACTCGATAACGCCATTGATTTTACGCCGCCTGGCGGTGTGGTGGCGTTACGCGCCAGCCAGGAAGCTGACGCGCTGGTGTTAACGGTCAGCGACAGCGGTTCAGGTATCCCGGATTATGCACTGCAGCGCGTTTTTGAACGCTTCTACTCGCTGCCGCGAGCCGACGGGCAAAAAAGCAGTGGGCTGGGGCTGGCGTTTGTCCAGGAAGTCGCGCGGCTGCATCATGGTGATATTCGCGTTCTGAACCGTCCGCAAGGGGGTTGCGAAGCCCGGCTGACACTTCACCCACACTTCACATAATTTCAAATCCTTCACACATAGTCTCACTACTCTGCGCGTATCACTAAGGAGAAGGCTATGTTGAAATCCCCCCTGTTCTGGAAAATGGTAACGCTGCCAGGTTGTCTTTGTGTTCTGCTTATCCCGCTGACGCTGCTGAGCGGCTTAATTGGCGAACGTGCGAATTATCGTAACGATGTGACGGATACGCTGCGCCAGAGCAGCGCTGGCCGTCAAAAATTGGTCGGGCCGTTGATCGCCATCCCCGTGACTGAAACGGTGGTTTCCCTGGAAAAAGCTAACGACAACGAGGCCCCCAAAGAGGTGCGGCGTAAACAAAGTTATCTTCGTTTTTGGTTGCCAGAATCGCTGATGGTTAACGGCAAACAGCAGGTCGAAACCCGCAAGATTGGCATTTATGATGGACAAATCTGGCACAACGACATTGAGATCAACGCGGAATTCGACCCAAAGCGGCTGGATATCAAAGCCGATGAAAATACCTCCCTTGGCGAGCCATTTCTAGTTTTAGCGTTGAGTGATTCGCGCGGTATTGGCCAGTTGCGTACCACCAGGTTGAATGGCGAGACACTCAGCGTTGAACCAGGAACCGGGCTGGCAAGCGATCTGCAGGGTGTGCATATGCCGTTGTCGACGGCGAATTTGCAGCAATCGCTGAAGCTGACTATGGCGTTTAGTTTGAGCGGAACCGGTGATTTTTCCGTGGTGCCGCTGGGGCGAAATAGCGAGATGACACTGAATGGCGACTGGCCGCATCCGGGTTTTATGGGCGATTTTCTGCCGGAAAAACGCACGGTGAGTGCCAGTGGTTTTCAGGCGCACTGGCAAAGTAGCTGGTTTGCCAACAATCTGGACAGCAAAATGCGTACTGCCGGGGTGCTGTCTGCCAGCAAAAGTTGGGAATTGCCTGCTTTCAGCGTCAACATCGCCACACCTGCCGATCAGTACCAGTTGACCGACAGAGCGGTTAAATACGCGATTTTGCTGATCGTATTGACTTATCTGGCGTTTTTCGTTTTTGAGAGTTTAACTGCGCGGCAGATGCATCCGATGCAATATTTGCTGGTGGGGTTATCGCTGGTGATGTTCTACCTGGTGCTGCTGGCGCTTTCTGAACATACCGGTTTCACCATTGCCTGGGGGGTTGCCAGCCTGCTCGGTGCACTGCTGAACGGTGTCTATTTACAGGGCGTATTGAAAAGCTGGCGTGCGGGTTTGTCGTTTAGTATCGCGCTGTTAGTGCTTGATGCGGTGATGTGGAGCCTGTTGAACTCCGAAGATAATGCGCTGTTGCTCGGCACCGGTGTTCTGTTTATCGCCTTGAGCGCTGTGATGATGCTGACGCGCAAGATCGACTGGTATGCGCTTTCTGGTTCGGTGAAGAAAATACCGCAATCAGTGCGTGACGAAGAATTACGCATCTGGAAATAAAAAAGCGGCGCTTTGCGCCGCTTTTTTATCATTATTCTGTCTTATTCCTGCAAATCACCGCAGAAGCGGTAACCTTCACCGTGAATGGTGGCGATGATTTCCGGGGTATCCGGCGTCGATTCGAAATGTTTACGAATACGGCGGATAGTCACGTCGACCGTACGATCGTGTGGCTTCAGTTCACGGCCGGTCATTTTTTTCAGCAACTCCGCACGAGACTGGATTTTGCCTGGATTTTCGCAGAAGTGCAGCATCGCGCGGAATTCGCTGCGCGGCAGCTTATACTGCTCGCCGTTCGGGCTAATCAGTGAACGGCTATTGATATCCAGTTCCCAGCCGTTGAATTTGTAGCTGTCAACGCTGCGGCGTTCTTCGCTGACCGTGCCCAGATTCATGGTACGGGACAGCAGGTTGCGCGCGCGAATAGTCAGTTCGCGTGGGTTAAACGGTTTGGTGATGTAGTCGTCGGCACCAATTTCAAGGCCCAGAATCTTATCGACTTCGTTATCACGGCCCGTCAGGAACATCAGCGCGACATTCGCCTGCTCACGTAATTCACGCGCCAGCAAAAGACCGTTTTTACCCGGCAGATTGATATCCATGATCACCAGGTTGATATCATTTTCAGAAAGAATTTGATGCATTTCAGCGCCATCTGTCGCTTCAAAGACATCGTAGCCTTCTGCTTCGAAAATGCTTTTTAACGTGTTGCGTGTTACCAACTCGTCTTCAACAATAAGAATGTGCGGGGTCTGCATGTTTGCTACCTAAATTGCCAACTAAATCGAAACAGGAAGTACAAAAGTCCCTGACCAGCCTGGTGCATGTCGAAAATTAACATGACGGCGTAACATGACTAAAGTACGTAATTGCGTTCTTGATGCACTTTCCATCAACGTCAACAACATCATTAGCTTGGTCGTGGGCACTTTCCCTCTGAACCCGACAGTGTCAAAAACGGCTGTCATCCTAACCATTTTAACAGCAACATAACAGGCTAAGACGTAAATGACACCCAATAAAACTACGCTTCGTTGACATATATCAAGTTCAATTGTAGCACGTTAACAGTTTGGAGAAATCTTGATAGCCAAATGCTAGCGTTTCTTACAATTTTTCAATAAACCAACTAGTTGCGCATATTAATTGATAAACAGGGCGAATCCAATACAAGTGGGAAATTCTGTATTAAAATGCCATGAATAAACATAGGGATAAGTCCCTTCTGTTAACATCTTAGCAGGTAATATCGCTGATAAATAGTTTAGCTTTTTTTAACCGTAGACAAGGGCTAAATCAGTGATTTGTGTTACATAATTGTAAATTCGCACCGCGTAGTATGATGACAAAGGTCACATTTCCCCGTGGTCTCAGGAAGAAGAGAAAGTAAAATGCAATTGGCTGTTGTTCTTGTGTCCCCCGCGCGAGCGGAAAATGTCGGTGCCGCTGCCCGCGCTATGAAGACCATGGGGTTTAGTGATTTGCGTATCGTTGATAGCGAGGCGCACTTGCAAGAAGGCGCGCGCCGCGTGGCGCACGGCTCGGGCGATATCCTTGATAATATTAAAACTTATGCAACCCTTGCCGATGCGCTGGTGGATATTCCCTTTACCATCGCCACCACGGCGCGCAGCCGGGCGAAATTCCATTACTACGCGACACCAGCGGAACTGGTTCCCTTGTTACAAGAGAAAAGCACGTGGTTGAGTAGCGCTGCGCTGGTGTTTGGCCGTGAGGATTCCGGGCTTACCAATGAAGAGCTGGCGTTGGCAGATATTTTAACGGGTGTTTCGATGGTAGCGGATTATCCTTCACTTAATCTCGGCCAGGCGGTGATGGTTTTCTGCTATCAATTAGCATCTTTAATGCAACATACTCCGAAAGAGGCAGCCCCGGTTGACGGTAATCAGTTGCAGGCGCTGCGTTTGCGAACTCGCGGATTACTGGAAAAATTAGGCGTGGCGGATGACATTAAAATGGCCGACTGGCTCGATCAGCGTCTTGGTCTGCTGGAACAACGTGACACTGCAATGTTGCATCGTTTGCTGCACGATATCGAAAAAAAACTCGCCGAGTAAATCGCTGACATAACGTTTTTTTATAGTTAAAGTCACTGCGATATATGACGAGAATGATCCTAATAGGTTGAAAGTGACGTCTGTTCCAGCGCAGCCGGGAATAACGGCAAAAGGGCGAAAAATAAAAATAAATTGACTTGAGCAGGCAGATACTTTAACCAATATAGGCATACAGCACAGACAGATAATGATTACAGAGCACACAACATCCATGAAACGCATCAGCACCATTACCACAATTACAACCATCACCATTACCACAGGTAACGGTGCGGGCTGACGCGTACAGGAAACACAGAAAAAAGCCCGCACCTGAACAGTGCGGGCTTTTTTTTCGACCGGAGATTAAGGGGTAAACCATGCGAGTGTTGAAGTTCGGCGGTACATCAGTGGCAAATGCGGAGCGTTTTCTGCGTGTTGCCGATATCCTGGAAAGTAATGCCAGGCAGGGGCAGGTGGCCACCGTGCTTTCTGCCCCGGCGAAAATTACTAACCATCTGGTGGCAATGATCGAAAAAACGATCGGCGGCCAGGATGCGATTCCGAACATTAGCGACGCCGAGCGTATCTTCGCCGACCTGCTGCAAGGGCTGGCGGATGCGCAACCGGGCTTTCCCCTCGCACAATTAAAAGCTTTTGTTGAACAAGAGTTCGCGCAGATCAAACACGTTCTGCATGGTATCAGCCTGCTCGGCCAGTGCCCGGACAGCATTAACGCGGCGTTAATTTGCCGTGGTGAGAAACTCTCCATCGCCATCATGGCGGGGTTACTGGAAGCGCGCGGTCATAAAGTCAGCGTTATCGATCCGGTTGAGAAATTGCTCGCGGTCGGCCATTACCTTGAATCAACGGTCGATATCGCTGAATCTACTCGCCGTATCGCCGCCAGCCGTATTCCTGCGGATCATATGGTGCTGATGGCTGGTTTCACCGCCGGGAATGAAAAGGGTGAACTGGTGGTGCTTGGGCGTAACGGTTCCGACTATTCTGCTGCCGTACTCGCGGCCTGTCTGCGCGCAGATTGTTGTGAGATCTGGACCGATGTCGACGGCGTTTATACTTGCGACCCGCGCCAGGTGCCAGACGCCAGGTTGCTCAAGTCGATGTCGTACCAGGAAGCCATGGAGCTTTCCTACTTCGGCGCCAAAGTTCTTCACCCCCGTACCATCACCCCCATCGCACAGTTTCAAATTCCTTGCCTGATCAAAAACACCGGAAACCCGCAAGCACCGGGTACGCTGATTGGCGCAACCTCTGATGAAGATGGTCTGCCGGTAAAAGGCATTTCGAATCTGAATAACATGGCGATGTTCAGCGTCTCCGGTCCGGGGATGAAGGGCATGGTCGGCATGGCGGCACGTGTGTTTGCCGCGATGTCGCGCAACGGCATTTCCGTTGTGTTGATCACCCAGTCGTCCTCGGAATACAGCATCAGCTTCTGTGTGCCGCAATCCGATTGCGCCCGTGCCCAGCGTGCGATGAGCGAAGAGTTCTATCTGGAATTGAAAGAAGGCCTGCTGGAACCGCTGGCGGTAATGGAACGTCTGGCGATCATCTCTGTTGTCGGCGACGGTATGCGCACATTGCGCGGGATTTCGGCGAAGTTTTTTGCGGCGCTGGCGCGCGCAAATATTAATATTGTGGCGATTGCTCAGGGCTCCTCCGAACGCTCAATCTCCGTAGTCGTTAGCAACGATGATGCCACCACTGGCGTGCGCGTCACGCACCAGATGCTGTTTAACACCGACCAGGTGATCGAGGTGTTTGTGATTGGCGTCGGCGGTGTCGGCGGTGCGCTGCTGGAACAGCTTAAGCGCCAGCAAACATGGCTGAAAAACAAACATATTGACCTGCGTGTTTGTGGTGTGGCGAACTCGAAAGCGCTGCTAACTAATGTTCACGGCCTGAATCTGGATAACTGGCAAGCGGAAATGGCACAAGCCAAAGAGCCGTTTAACCTGGGCCGCCTGATTCGCCTGGTGAAAGAGTATCACCTGCTGAACCCGGTAATTGTTGACTGTACTTCCAGCCAGGCGGTGGCTGACCAGTATGCGGATTTCCTGCGAGAAGGTTTCCACGTTGTGACGCCGAATAAAAAAGCCAACACCTCATCGCTGGATTATTACCACCAGTTGCGTCGCGCGGCGGAAAAATCGCGGCGTAAATTCCTGTACGACACTAACGTTGGTGCGGGCTTGCCGGTGATTGAAAACCTGCAAAACCTGCTGAACGCCGGGGACGAGCTGCAGCATTTCTCCGGTATTCTTTCCGGTTCCTTGTCGTTTATTTTCGGCAAGCTCGATGAAGGGGTGAGCCTGTCGGCGGCAACGCATCTTGCCCGTGAAATGGGCTACACCGAGCCGGATCCGCGGGATGATCTCTCCGGTATGGATGTGGCGCGTAAGCTGCTGATTCTGGCGCGCGAAACCGGTCGTGAACTGGAGTTGTCGGATATCGTCATCGAACCGGTGTTGCCGGCGAGTTTTGACGATTCAGGCGATGTTGAGAGTTTCATGGCGCGTCTGCCGGAGCTGGATGATGATTTTGCCGCGCGAGTCGCAAAAGCGCGCGATGAAGGTAAGGTGCTGCGTTATGTCGGCAACATTGAAGAAGATGGCACTTGCCGGGTGAAAATCGCGGCTGTTGATGGCAACGATCCGCTGTTCAAAGTGAAAAACGGCGAGAACGCGCTGGCGTTCTACAGCCATTATTACCAGCCGTTACCGCTGGTGCTGCGCGGATATGGCGCGGGTAATGATGTGACGGCAGCGGGCGTGTTCGCCGACCTGCTGCGCACCCTGTCCTGGAAGTTAGGAGTCTGAGATGGTGAAGGTGTATGCTCCGGCCTCCAGTGCCAATATGAGCGTGGGTTTTGATGTGCTTGGCGCGGCGGTTACGCCTGTGGATGGCACATTGTTGGGCGATAATGTCAGTGTGGAAGCAGCCGATCATTTCAGCCTGAAGAATGTGGGCCGCTTCGCCAGTAAATTACCGACTGAGCCGAAAGAAAATATCGTTTATCAGTGCTGGGAACTGTTTTGTCAGGAGATCGGCAAGCAGGTTCCCGTCGCGATGACGCTGGAAAAAAACATGCCGATAGGCTCGGGGCTCGGCTCCAGCGCTTGTTCGGTGGTCGCGGCGCTGGTCGCCATGAATGAGTTCTGCGGTAAGCCGCTGAACGAAACACGCATGCTGGCGCTGATGGGCGAGCTGGAAGGGCGTATTTCCGGTAGCGTGCATTACGATAACGTCGCGCCTTGCTACCTCGGCGGCATGCAATTGATGATCGAGGAAAGCGGCATTATCAGCCAGCAGGTGCCAGGCTTTGATGAGTGGCTGTGGATTTTGGCGTATCCAGGCATTAAAGTCTCGACAGCCGAAGCGCGCGCGATCCTGCCAGCGCAATATCGCCGCCAGGATTGCATTGCTCATGGTCGCCACCTGGCGGGCTTTATCCATGCTTGCTACAGCCGTCAGCCTGCGCTGGCAGCAAAATTAATGAAAGATGTGATTGCCGAACCGTACCGCATGAAATTGCTGCCGGGGTTTGCGGAAGCACGTAAAGCAGTGGCGGATATTGGCGCGCTGGCCTGCGGGATCTCGGGTTCCGGACCAACGCTGTTTGCCTTGTGCGACAAGCAGGATACCGCTCAGCGCGTTGCCGACTGGCTCGGCAAGCACTATCTGCAAAATCAGGAAGGCTTCGTTCATATTTGCCGGCTGGACACGGCGGGCGCTCGCGTAGTGGGATAACCAATGAAACTTTACAACTTAAAAGATCATAACGAACAGGTCAGCTTTGCGCAGGCCGTCACCCAGGGGCTTGGCAAAAATCAGGGGCTGTTCTTCCCGCACGATCTGCCGGAATTTAACCTGACCGAGGTCGATGAGATGCTGGCGCAGGATTTCGTCACCCGCAGTGCGAAAATCCTTGCGGCGTTTATTGGCGATGAAATTCCTGAGGATGCGCTGGAAGCCCGCGTGCGTGCCGCGTTTGCTTTCCCTGCGCCGGTAAAACCGGTGGAGAGCGACGTTGGCTGCCTGGAGCTTTTCCACGGACCTACGCTGGCATTTAAAGATTTCGGCGGGCGTTTTATGGCGCAGATGCTGAGTGCTATCAGCGGCGACAAACCGGTGACCATTCTCACGGCGACGTCTGGCGATACGGGCGCTGCGGTGGCACATGCCTTCTACGGAATGAAGAACGTGCGTGTGGTGATCCTCTATCCGCAGGGCAAAATCAGCCCGCTGCAGGAAAAACTGTTCTGTACATTGGGCGGCAATATCGAAACTGTCGCTATCGATGCGGATTTCGATGCCTGCCAGGCACTGGTTAAACAGGCATTCGATGATGAAGAGCTGAAAACGGCACTGGGCTTGAACTCGGCAAACTCGATCAACATCAGCCGTCTGCTGGCACAGATTTGTTATTACTTTGAAGCGGTTGCACAACTGCCGCAGGAAGCACGCAATCAACTGGTGGTTTCCGTGCCGAGCGGTAACTTCGGTGATCTGACCGCCGGTTTGCTGGCGAAATCTCTGGGGCTGCCGATCAAGCGTTTTATCGCCGCCACCAACGCCAATGACACGGTTCCGCGCTTCCTGAAAGAGGGGCAATGGCAGCCTAAAGCGACGCAGGCGACATTGTCGAATGCGATGGATGTGAGCCAGCCGAATAACTGGCCGCGTGTCGAAGAGTTGTTCCGTCGTAAGATCTGGCGCTTAAACGAGCTGGGTTATGCAGCGGTGGATGACGAAACCACGAAAGCCACGATCCGCGAGCTGAAAGGCAAGGGCTATATTTCTGAACCGCATGCTGCCATCGCTTACCGTGCGCTGCGCGATCAACTGCAACCGGGCGAGTACGGCCTGTTCCTCGGTACCGCGCATCCGGCGAAGTTCAAAGAAAGTGTTGAGGAGATTCTGGGAGAAACCTTGCCGCTGCCAAAAGAGCTGGCCGATCGCGCTGACTTACCACTGCTTTCGCATCAGTTGCCTGCGGATTTCTCCGCCCTGCGTCAGTTGATGATGAGCAAAGCGTAATGTCTCTGTTTCCCCTGCCTGCTGGCAGGGGAAACATAACGCTTACTGCTCGTGACGCTTAAACACCATTTCGTCCTGCGCGGACGCTTCTTCATCAAAAAAATACCCTTCGCTATCAAACCCCGCTAACTGCTCCGGTTTCGTCAAACGCTGCTCAATGATGTAGCGGCTCATCAACCCACGCGCTTTTTTGGCGTAGAAGCTTATGACCTTAAACTTGCCATTCTTCTCATCAAGGAACACAGGTTTAATTACCCTGGCTTTCAGTTTCTGGGTTTTGACCGAGCGGAAATATTCGTCAGAGGCCAGGTTGATAACAATATCGTCGCCCTGGGCGGCAATGGCGTCGTTGAGTTTGTGGGTAATGATATCGCCCCAGAATTGATACAGATCCTTACCTTTGGCGTTCTCCAGCCGGATGCCCATCTCCAGCCGGTAAGGTTGCATCAGATCCAGCGGGCGCAGCACGCCGTATAACCCGGAAAGCATGCGCAGATGCTGCTGCGCAAAGTCGAAATCCGCCCCGCTGAAGGTTTCCGCCTGCAGACCGGTGTAGACGTCGCCTTTGAAGGCCAGAATCGCCTGGCGCGCATTTTCCGGGGTGAAATCAGGCTGCCAGTCGTGAAAGCGGGTCGCGTTAAGATCGGCGAGCTTATCGCTGATGCCCATCAGCGCTTTGATTTGCGGCGCAGAGAGTTTGCGGGCGGTCTTAATCAATTGCTGGGCGTGATCCAGCAGTTCCGGCTGGGTGAAGCGCGTGGTCGCCAGCGGGCTTTGGTAATCGAGCGTTTTAGCAGGTGAAATCAAAATCAGCATACTCAGTCCTTGCTGTGCGAGAAATTTCCGCTGACTTTAGCAAAAAAACCAACAGACTTGATCGATAGTTGCGATTAGCGCTACGAACGGGGAATGTCATCCCAGCACCCCGGCGCCAGCTGGCGTTTGATCTCCGGGTAGCGCTTCGGATCAAAGACCGGCATGACGCCAAGTTTACGCTGGCGCTGGTAATCACGCGCCAGCAGTCTCACCACTGGCGAAAGCAACAGGATCGCGGTCAGGTTGGTAATAGCCATCAACGCCATCATCACGTCGGCGACGTGCCAGATTAGCGGCAGGCTGAAAAACGAGCCCATTAGCACCATCAGCAAAACAGCTGTGCGCAGTAACCAGATATTCCTTGCGCTATTACGGCGCAAAAAGATCAGGTTGTTTTCCGCGTAGGTGTAGTTCGCCACAATCGACGTAAATGCAAACAGCGCCACGATGGCGGCAACGAACCCCGCGCCCCAGCTTCCTGTCAGTGACACCATCGCCTGCTGCATCAATTGCGTTCCGCCGATCGCGCCTGTAGCTGGCGCATTTCCCGCGAGCAGCAGAATAAACGCGCTGGCGGTACAGACCAGAAAAGTATCTGTCACGACGCCAATCATCTGCACAAAACCCTGGGCGACAGGGTGTGGTGGCCATGATGCGGCAGTGGCGGCGGCGTTGGGGGACGATCCCATACCCGCTTCATTAGCGAGCATGCTACGTTGAAAACCGCTGGTGATGGCCTGGCTCAGGGTGTAAGCCATGGTTCCGCTTGCCGCTTCCTGCCAGCCAAAAGCGCTTTTGACAATGTTCACAAGAACCGCAGGCAGCAGATTGGCATGCCACAGGCTTACGCCAAAACTCACGACAATCCAGGCCAGTGCCATTACCGGCACCATCCACTGCATCAAGCGCGCAACGTTGTTAAGCCCTTTGAGCATGAACAGAAAAGCACACGCAGCAAGCACGATCCCACTGATAAACCCGGGCACGTTCCACGCATAACGCGCGGCTTGTGCCATCGCCGTGGATTGAATGGTGTTAAACACCAGACCGTAGGCGAGCAACAAAAAGATGGAGAACAGCACGCCCATCCAGCGCATGCCCAGCCCGCGTTCCATATACCATGCCGGGCCGCCGCGTAGTTGCTGATTGTCATCACGCTCTTTGTACAATTGCGCCAGCGAACATTCGGCAAAGCTAATGACCATGCCAATGATGGCGGAAATCCACATCCAGAAAATCGCTCCAGGGCCGCCGGTGGTCAGTGCAAACGCCACGCCCGCCAGGTTACCGCTGCCGAGCCTTGTCGCAAGGCTCAGGCATAACGCCTGATACGACGAGAGCGCACCAGGCTGTGCAACTCGGCTGCTTTTCAGACTTTGGCCAAAATCGCGAATGAAACGGAAGGGGACAAACCGGCTGCGGAACGCAAACCAGATACCTGCCGCAGCCAGCAGGTAAACCATCAATGAACCCCAAAGGATTTCACTGATGAATGAGAAAAATTCAGGCATTAACATTCCTCTTGTTGATGCCGGGGGGGCCTGGGGCGTGGCTACAGGAGTGTACGCATCACTTCGCAGGCAACTAATTAAGTGAGTTTACCATACAATTTTCAGAGCATTGTCTGCGGTTGCGCTGGCAAGGCGTCGTGTTATCATCATGGGCAGACCGGTTACATCCCCCTAACAAGTATACTCGTCATACTTCTCGTTGAGGTGCGCTGGCTGCGTTAATGCGCCAGGCGCAGCAACGCGTCGTCGGTCTTAGCGTGGAGTATTAGGGTATCGTTTAAAGAGAAATATTATCATGACGGATAAATTGACCTCCCTGCGTCAGTACACCACAGTCGTGGCTGATACCGGAGATATCGCGGCAATGAAGCTGTACCAGCCGCAGGATGCAACAACTAACCCTTCTCTGATTCTTGGGGCTGCCCAAATCCCTGAATACCGCAAACTGATTGACGACGCCGTGACCTGGGCGCGTAGCCAGAGCAGCGATCGTGCGCAGCAGGTTGTTGATGCAACAGACCGACTGGCAGTGAATATCGGTCTGGAAATCCTCAAACTGATCCCTGGCCGTATCTCCACCGAAGTGGATGCGCGTCTCTCTTACGACACCGACGCGTCCATCGCGAAAGCAAAACGCCTGATCAAAATGTACAACGATGCGGGTATCAGCAACGATCGTATCCTAATCAAACTGGCGTCCACCTGGCAGGGCATCCGCGCTGCAGAACAGCTGGAAAAAGAAGGTATCAACTGTAACCTGACGCTGCTGTTCTCCTTTGCACAGGCGCGCGCATGTGCTGAAGCGGGCGTGTTCCTGATCTCTCCGTTCGTTGGCCGTATTCTCGACTGGTACAAAGCCAATACCGACAAGAAAGAGTACGCACCGGCAGAAGATCCGGGTGTGGTTTCCGTTACGGAAATCTACCAGTACTACAAACAGCACGGTTACGAAACCGTGGTAATGGGCGCAAGTTTCCGTAACACCGGTGAAATTATTGAACTGGCGGGCTGCGACCGTCTGACCATCGCGCCGGCACTGCTGAAAGAGCTGTCTGAAAGCGCGGGCACCATTGAACGTAAACTCGCTTACACCGGCGAAGTGAAAGCGCGTCCTGAGCGCATCACCGAAGCGGAATTCCTGTGGCAGCACAACCAGGATCCGATGGCGGTTGATAAACTGGCGGACGGTATCCGTAAGTTTGCCGTTGACCAGGAAAAACTGGAAAAAATGATCGGCGATCTGCTGTAATCATCAGGCGTGGCCGGGTTCCCGGTCACGCTTCTTCTCTCTGCTCTGTTTGCCTTTCCCCTCAGCGTGTATCATTTCGTTAAATTGTTTTTTTGCACGGAATGAATATGGACACACTACGCATTGGTTTAGTTTCGGTTTCCGATCGCGCCTCCAGCGGCGTTTATCAGGACAAAGGTTTGCCCGCACTGGAAGCGTGGCTGGCGAGCGCCCTGACAACCCCTTTTCAGATTGAAACTCGCCTGATCCCGGATGAGCAAAGCATTATCGAACAAACCCTGTGCGAGCTGGTGGATGAAATGAGTTGCCATCTGGTGCTGACCACTGGCGGAACCGGGCCTGCGCGCCGCGATGTAACGCCGGATGCGACGCTGGCGGTAGCCGATCGCGAAATGCCCGGGTTTGGCGAACAGATGCGGCAAATCAGCCTCAATTTTGTGCCGACCGCGATCCTTTCCCGCCAGGTCGGTGTGATCCGCAAGCAGGCGCTGATCCTCAATTTGCCCGGCCAGCCGAAATCCATAAAAGAGACGCTGGAAGGGCTTAAAGATGAAGATGGTACAGTGAAAGTGCCAGGTATTTTTGCCAGTGTACCGTATTGTGTACAGTTGCTGGACGGGCCATACGTCGAGACAGATCCGCAAGTTGTAGCATCTTTTAGGCCTAAGAGCGCGAGGCGTGAAATTTTATCCTAAAAAAGATTCTTTTCTGAGATAAGCAGTGCCGTCTATGGAGTGTTAATTTATTTACGGTATAGTAATTTTTAATTTACAGTATCCGTAATAATTAAATTAACACTTCCTCTTTACAAACGGTTTGCTATGTCAACTTATACACGCCCTCTGAACAGACAAGACTATAAAACGCTGACGCTAGCCGCGCTGGGTGGCGCGCTGGAGTTTTATGATTTCATCATTTTCGTCTTCTTTGCCGCCGTTGTCGGTGAACTCTTTTTCCCTGCTGATATCCCGGAATGGCTGCGCCAGGTGCAGACTTTTGGCATTTTTGCCGCAGGTTACTTGGCTCGTCCGCTCGGCGGCATTGTGATGGCGCACTTTGGCGATTTGGTCGGGCGCAAGAAGATGTTTACGCTCAGTATCCTGCTAATGGCGCTGCCGACGCTGGCGATTGGTTTGCTGCCGACCTATGCCTCGATGGGCATTGTTGCGCCGTTGCTGCTGCTGTTAATGCGTGTGCTGCAAGGCGCGGCGATTGGTGGTGAAGTGCCTGGCGCCTGGGTTTTTGTGGCCGAACATGTTCCGGCTCGCCGCATTGGTATTGCCTGCGGGACGTTAACCGCGGGGCTGACGGTAGGCATTTTGCTCGGCTCTGTAGTCGCCACGCTGGTAAACACCAGCATGACGCAGCAGGCTATTCACGATGGCGGCTGGCGTATTCCATTCCTGTTGGGCGGGGCGTTTGGTCTGGTGGCCATGTACTTGCGTCGCTGGTTACAGGAAACGCCGATTTTCCTTGAGCTCCAGCAGCGAAAAGCGTTGGCGCAGGAGTTGCCGGTCAAATCCGTGGTAATGAAACATAAAAAAGCGGTGGTGGTTTCGATGCTGCTGACCTGGCTGTTGTCCGCCGGGATTGTGGTGGTGATCCTGATGTCGCCGGTTTGGTTACAAAAACAGTATGGTTTCGCGCCAGCGCTGACGTTGCAGGCGAACAGTATCGCCACTGTGATGCTCTGTTTGGGTTGTCTTGCTGCCGGACTGCTGGTGGACAAATTTGGTGCCAGTCGTACTTTTATTGTTGGCAGCATTCTGCTGGCCTGTTCCAGCTGGTTTTTCTATCACCTGGTCGGCAGCCACCCTGAGCAGCTGTTTCTTTTGTATGGCGTGGTGGGGCTGTGCGTTGGCGTGGTGGGCGCGGTGCCCTACGTAATGGTGCGTGCCTTCCCGGCAGAGGTGCGTTTCACCGGTATTTCATTCTCGTATAACGTGTCGTATGCCATTTTCGGTGGACTGACGCCGATTGCCGTTACGATGCTGATGGGCGTTTCGCCGATGGCTCCCGCATGGTATGTGCTGGCGCTGTCGCTGCTTGGCCTGGGATTGGGGATTTTGCTGCGTCAGGATCTTCATCACCAGGATAACGTGACTGAAGGCGCGGTACAGCAATCATAAAAAAACGGAGCCAAATGGCTCCGTTTTGTTTTATCCATAGAAATTAGTGCTTCTCGCCAATTGGCAGCACAGTGCGTTCGAACTGTTCGTTCAGCACTTCGCCCATCGCCAGATAGATTGCGCTGGCACCACATACCAGACCGATCCAGCCTGCAACGTGAACAATGCCTTCGTTATCAGCCAGGTGGCCAATTGCCAGCAGCGCGAACAGCACCGTCAGGCTCAGGAAGACGAATTGCAGTGCGCGTGCGCCTTTCAGCGTGCCGAAGAACATAAACAGTGTGAATACGCCCCAGATGCCTAAATAAACGCCCAGGAAATGGCCGTTGGTTGCTTCTGCCAGCCCCATTTTCGGGAACAGCAGAATCGCTACCAGCGTCAACCAGAAAGAGCCGTAGGAGGTGAACGCAGTTAAACCGAAGGTGTTGCCTTTTTTATACTCAAGCAGACCGGCAAAAATTTGTGCGATACCACCATAGAAAATGCCCATCGCCAGGATAATGACATCCATCGGGAACAAACCAATATTGTGCAGGTTAAGCAGAATAGTGGTCATGCCGAAGCCCATTAAGCCCAGCGGAGCCGGATTAGCCAACTTAGTGTTGCCCATAATTCCTCAAAATAAATCAATATGAAAAGGGAAAATGAAAGCCCCGCGTCGGTATTGAGGAGGCGGGGCGCGGCATCATAAATAGCGCCATTGAACCTGTCTATGATCTGAACAGGTGTAAATTAAAAAATTTTTTACCGCTCCCCCTTGATGCGCGAGCTTGCGACCCCATCTTGTAGTCAACCGCAGTGTGTGAGCCTGAAAAAAAACAATACAGGGTAGTTGAAACCGCACGTTTCGCCCTTATTACAGGTTCACAACCACATGATGACGAATTTTTAGTGGAGACGTTTAGATGGGTAAAATTATTGGTATCGACCTTGGGACAACCAACTCTTGTGTAGCCATTATGGATGGCGCTCAGGCTCGTGTGCTGGAGAACGCCGAAGGCGATCGCACCACGCCTTCTATTATCGCTTATACACAGGATGGCGAAACTCTGGTAGGTCAGCCGGCTAAACGTCAGGCAGTGACGAACCCGCAAAACACTTTGTTTGCGATCAAACGCCTGATTGGCCGTCGCTTCCAGGACGAGGAAGTCCAGCGTGACGAATCTATCATGCCGTACAAAATCATCGCAGCCGACAACGGCGATGCGTGGATTGATGTAAAAGGCACCAAAATGGCGCCGCCGCAGATTTCTGCGGAAGTGCTGAAAAAAATGAAGAAAACCGCTGAAGATTACCTGGGTGAACCGGTAACTGAAGCTGTTATCACCGTTCCGGCTTACTTTAACGATGCGCAGCGTCAGGCAACCAAAGACGCCGGTCGTATCGCAGGTCTGGAAGTTAAACGTATTATCAACGAACCGACAGCGGCAGCGCTGGCGTACGGTCTGGATAAAGAAACCGGCAACCGTACTATCGCGGTATATGACCTGGGTGGCGGTACTTTCGATATCTCTATCATCGAAATCGATGAAGTTGATGGCGAAAAAACCTTCGAAGTTCTGGCAACCAACGGTGATACCCACCTGGGTGGTGAAGACTTCGACAGCCGTCTGATCAACTACCTGGTAGAAGAGTTCAAGAAAGATCAGGGTATCGATCTGCGTAACGATCCGCTGGCGATGCAGCGTCTGAAAGAAGCGGCAGAAAAAGCGAAAATTGAGCTCTCTTCCGCGCAGCAGACTGACGTGAACCTGCCGTATATCACTGCAGATGCGACTGGTCCGAAACACATGAACATCAAAGTGACTCGCGCCAAACTGGAAAGCCTGGTTGAAGACCTGGTTAACCGTTCCATCGAGCCGCTGAAAGTTGCGCTGCAGGATGCGGGTCTGTCCGTATCTGACATCAACGACGTGATCCTGGTCGGTGGCCAGACGCGTATGCCGATGGTGCAGAAAAAAGTGGCCGAGTTCTTCGGTAAAGAGCCGCGTAAAGACGTTAACCCGGACGAAGCCGTTGCTATCGGTGCTGCGGTGCAGGGCGGTGTTCTGACTGGTGAAGTGAAAGACGTTCTGCTGCTGGACGTTACCCCGCTGTCGCTGGGTATCGAAACCATGGGCGGCGTGATGACTGCGCTGATCAACAAAAACACCACTATCCCGACCAAGCACAGCCAGGTGTTCTCTACTGCGGAAGACAACCAGTCTGCGGTAACCATCCATGTGCTGCAGGGTGAGCGTAAACGTGCGTCTGATAACAAATCGCTGGGTCAGTTCAACCTCGATGGTATCAACCCGGCACCGCGCGGTATGCCGCAGATTGAAGTTACCTTCGACATCGACGCCGATGGTATTTTGCACGTGTCTGCAAAAGACAAAAATACCAACCGCGAGCAGAAGATCACCATCAAGGCTTCTTCTGGTCTGAACGAAGATGAAATCCAGAAAATGGTACGCGATGCTGAAGCAAACGCTGAAGCTGACCGTAAATTTGAAGAACTGGTGCAGACCCGTAACCAGGCAGACCATCTGCTGCACAGCACCCGTAAGCAGGTTGAAGAAGCAGGCGATAAACTACCGGCGGACGACAAAACTGCTATCGACGCAGCGCTGAGCGAGCTGGAAACGGCGCTGAAAGGCGAAGACAAGGCTGACATCGAAGCGAAAATGCAGACGCTGGCGCAGGCTTCCCAGAAACTGCTGGAAATCGCACAGCAACAGCACGCGCAACAGCAGGCGGGCGCTGATGCTTCTGCGAACAACGCGAAAGACGACGATGTTGTTGACGCCGAGTTTGAAGAAGTAAAAGACAAAAAATAATCGCCCTGATGCAGGGTAGATAACCAGCACGGGCGTCGGGGTTTTCTCCACGCCCGTGCTCGTATGTTAAGGGGCAGATAAACCGATGGCGAAGCAAGACTATTACGAGATTTTAGGCGTTCCGAAAACAGCGGAAGAGCGTGAAATCAAAAAGGCGTACAAACGCCTGGCCATGAAATATCACCCGGACCGCAACCAGGGCGATAAAGAGGCCGAAGCTAAATTCAAAGAAATTAAAGAAGCCTACGAAGTCCTGACCGATGCCCAAAAACGTGCGGCTTACGATCAGTACGGCCATGCGGCGTTTGAACAAGGCGGCATGGGCGGTGGTGGGTTCGGCGGCGGCGGTTTTGGCGGCGGCGCGGACTTCAGCGATATTTTCGGCGACGTGTTTGGCGATATTTTCGGCGGTGGCCGTGGTCGTCAGCGCGCGGCGCGCGGCGCGGATTTGCGCTACAACATGGATTTGACGCTGGAAGAAGCCGTTCGCGGCGTCACGAAAGAGATCCGTATTCCTACACTTGAAGAGTGTGACGTGTGCCACGGCAGCGGCGCGAAAGCGGGTACGCAGCCGCAGACCTGTCCGACCTGTCACGGTTCTGGCCAGGTACAGATGCGCCAGGGCTTTTTTGCCGTGCAGCAGACCTGTCCGCACTGTCAGGGTCGGGGTACGCTGATTAAAGATCCATGCAACAAATGTCATGGTCATGGCCGCGTCGAAAAATCCAAAACCCTGTCCGTTAAAATCCCGGCAGGCGTAGATACTGGCGATCGCATTCGTCTGAGTGGTGAAGGTGAAGCGGGTGAACACGGTGCACCGGCAGGCGATCTGTACGTTCAGGTGCAAGTAAAACAGCACCCGATCTTTGAACGTGAAGGCAACAACTTGTACTGCGAAGTGCCGATCAACTTTGCCATGGCGGCGCTGGGCGGTGAAATCGAAGTACCGACGCTGGATGGTCGTGTGAAGCTGAAAGTACCGACCGAAACCCAGACGGGCAAACTGTTCCGTATGCGCGGCAAAGGGGTGAAATCCGTTCGCGGCGGCGCACAGGGCGATTTGCTGTGTCGCGTGGTTGTAGAAACGCCGGTCGGCCTGAACGACAAGCAGAAACAGCTGCTGAAAGATCTGCAGGATAGCTTTGGCGGCCCGACAGGCGAAAATAATAGCCCGCGTTCCAAAAGCTTTTTCGACGGCGTGAAGAAATTCTTTGATGATTTAACCCGTTAAGCCTTCTTCATGATGCGTTATCAGGCCCGGCTTCTGCCGGGCTTTTTTTATCCGCTTTTCAATTGCTCGGAAAAAGAGAGTTTATCAGCAACAATAATCTGATTTTGTCGAGGATTAGAGGGGAGTAAGATAGCCGCCACGACGTTACAGGGATCGGAGAACAAGATGAAATTATTGCAACGCTTCTTTAGCAGCGATGCCTCGGGTGGCATTGTGCTGATCATTGCGGCGGCGCTGGCGATGCTCTGCGCCAACCTCGGTGCTACGCAGGATTTATACAGCTCTTTTCTGCAAACACCTGTTGAGCTAAAAGTCGGCTCGCTGGAGATCAAAAAAGATATGCTGCTGTGGATCAACGATGCGTTGATGGCAATCTTTTTCCTGATGGTCGGTCTGGAGGTGAAATATGAACTGGTTCAGGGCACGCTCGCCAGCCGCCAGCAGGCTGTATTCCCGGTAATTGCTGCACTCGGCGGCATGGTGGCGCCGGCGCTGATCTTTTTGCTGTTTAACCACGATAACCCCCTGGCGAGCCATGGTTGGGCCATTCCAACCGCAACCGATATCGCCTTTGCTCTCGGGGTGCTGGCGTTATTAGGCAACCGGGTTCCGCCCGTGCTAAAAGTGTTTTTGATGGCGCTGGCGATCATTGATGATCTGGGCGCGATTATTATTATCGCGTTGTTCTATACCAGCGACCTCTCAACACTGGCGCTGGGCGTTGCCGCTGGCGCGATTGTTGTCCTTGCTATCATGAATGCGTTGAATATCCGACGTATTGGCCTTTACATGCTGGTTGGCGTTGTCTTGTGGACAGCGGTGCTGAAATCCGGTGTGCATGCGACCCTCGCGGGTGTGGTTGTCGGTTTCTTTGTCCCACTGCGTGAAGAAAAAGGTGTCTCTCCTCTCCATCAACTTGTGGACGCGATTAACCCGTGGGTTGGCTGGCTGATCCTGCCGTTGTTCGCGTTTGCGAACGCGGGTGTCTCATTACATGGAATGTCGCTGTCCGGGCTGGGAGATGTGTTGCCGTTGGGCATTATTGCCGGTCTTGTTATTGGCAAACCGCTTGGGATCTCGCTGTTTTGCTGGCTGGCGCTGCGTTTGAAGCTGGCGAGGTTACCGCAGGGCGCAGTGTTCAAACAGATTATGGCGGTCGGCGTGCTGTGCGGTATCGGCTTTACCATGTCGATATTTATCTCCTCGCTGGCCTTTGGCGACGCGCATGCGGAGATGGTTGCCTGGAGCAAGCTTGGGATCCTGACGGGTTCGATTCTCTCTGCGGTAACCGGTTATTGTCTGCTGCGTACACGCATTATTCGTACCTGACGGCGAGCAGGACAAAGGGCGATGTCGTACATAAATTACAATCATCTCTATTACTTCTGGCATGTCTATCGGGAAGGCTCCGTCGTTGGTGCGGCGGAGGCGCTCTTCCTGACGCCACAAACTATCACCGGGCAGATCAAAGCGCTCGAAGATCGCTTACAGGGCAAGCTTTTCAAGCGTAAAGGAAGGGGACTGGAACCCACAGAGCTGGGCGCGCTGGTTTTCCGTTACGCCGACAAAATGTTTACCCTGAGCCAGGAGATGCTCGACATCATTAACTACCGCAAAGAGTCGAACCTGCTGTTTGATGTCGGCGTCGCCGATGCGCTCTCGAAAAGGCTGGTAAGCGGTATTCTCGATGCGGTTGTACAGGAAGGGGAGCAGATTCACTTACGCTGTTTTGAATCCACCCATGAATTGCTGCTGGAACAGTTGAGCCAGCATCAGCTTGATATGATTATCTCCGACTGTCCTATCGATTCCACGCAGCAGGAAGGGCTGTTTTCAGTAAAAATTGGCGAGTGCAGCGTCAGTTTCTGGTGCAGTGATTCGACGCTCAAAAAACCGTTTCCGGCTTGCCTGGAAGAAAGACGCCTGTTAATACCTGGGCGACGTTCAATGCTTGGTCGTAAGCTGCTGAACTGGTTTAACGCGCAGGGATTGCAGGTAGAAATATTGGGTGAGTTTGATGATGCGGCCCTGATGAAAGCCTTTGGCGCGGCGCATAACGCCATTTTTGTTGCTCCGACGTTATATGCGGATGACTTCTATGCTGACGATCGCATGGTAGAAATCGGTCGGGTGGAAAACGTGATGGAGGAGTACCACGCCATTTTTGCTGAACGGATGATTCAGCATCCGGCGGTACAACGCATCTGCAATCGGGATTACGCCGCGCTTTTTACGCCAGCGCAGAAATAAAAAAACCCGCCGAAGCGGGTTTTTTCACAAAGCCAACAACGTAGCGATTAAGCCAGTTTGTTGATCTGCGCGGTCAGGTTAGCCTTATGACGCGCTGCTTTGTTTTTGTGGATCAGACCTTTAGCGGCCTGACGATCCACGATCGGTTGCATTTCGTTAAATGCATTCTGCGCAGCGGCTTTGTCGCCAGCTTCAATTGCTGCGTATACTTTCTTGATGAAAGTACGCATCATTGAACGGCGGCTAGCGTTGTGCTTGCGAGCCTTTTCAGACTGAACGGCGCGCTTCTTAGCTGATTTGATATTAGCCAAGGTCCAACTCCCAAATATGATCTATATGGACAATTCAAAGGCCGGGGAATATGCCCTTTTCGCCTTCTTTTGTCAATGGATTTGTGCAAATAAGCGCCGTTAAAGTACAACGCTCGTTACGTATTGATGGCGCAGGATTCTAACAGCTTGCGTGTCGCGAATACAGCTTTTCCGCCAGAAAAATCGTTATCTAAGGCAGATTTTCATGGCACAGGTAGACAGCCTGATGAAATCCTTCCCCTTTCTGCGTTGTTAAGGCAATCGTCGGTTAACGTCGCCCGCTGTACAAGGTATAATCCGACGATTTTCACTGTTTTGAGCCAGACATGAAGCTGATACGCGGCATACATAATCTCAGCCAGGCACCGCATGGGTGTGTGCTGACTATTGGTAATTTCGATGGTGTACATCGTGGCCATCAGGCGCTATTGCAAGGGCTTGGCGCCGAAGGGCGTGCCCGTGGCCTGCCGGTGGTAGTGATGATTTTTGAGCCGCAGCCGCTGGAATTGTTCGCCGGGGAAAAAGCCCCTGCGCGGCTGACCCGCCTGCGCGAAAAGCTGCGCTTGCTGGCCGATTGCGGTGTGGACTACGTACTCTGCGTGCGCTTCGATCGCCGTTTTGCGGCGCTCACCGCACAAACGTTTGTCAGCGATTTGCTGGTTGAACGCCTTGGAGTGAAATTCCTCGCAGTCGGCGATGATTTCCGTTTTGGCGCTGGTCGCCAGGGGGATTTCTTGTTATTACAGAAGGCCGGTGAAAAGTACGGTTTCAGCGTCACCAGCACGCAAACTTTCTGCCAGGGCGGCGTGCGTGTTAGCAGCACGGCAGTGCGTCAGGCGCTGGCGGAAGATAACCTGGAACTGGCTGCAAATTTACTGGGTCACCCCTTTACCATTTCCGGGCGCGTTGTGCACGGTGATGAACTGGGGCGCACCATTGGTTTCCCGACGGCGAATTTACCGCTGCGCCGTCAGGTCTCCCCGGTCAAAGGGGTATATGCGGTCGAAGTGGCTGGACTGGGCGATGCTGTCCTTCCCGGTGTTGCCAATATTGGTACTCGCCCAACGGTCGCGGGTGTGCGCCAGCAGCTGGAAGTGCATTTGCTTGACGTTGTAATGGACCTCTACGGGCGCCATATAGATGTAGTACTGCGTAAAAAATTACGCAACGAACAGCGATTTGCCTCGCTTGACGAACTGAAAGCGCAAATCGCCCGAGATGAGGTAGCGGCCCGCGACTTTTTTGGGCTATCTAAACCGGCTTCTTAAGGCCTGGTGGTATTAATCAAACCGAAATACGGAACCGAGAATCTGATGAGTGACTATAAATCTACCCTGAATTTGCCGGAAACAGGGTTCCCGATGCGCGGCGATCTCGCCAAGCGCGAACCGGGAATGCTGGCGCGTTGGACTGATGATGACCTGTACGGCATCATCCGTGCGGCGAAAAAAGGCAAAAAAACCTTCATTCTGCATGATGGCCCTCCATATGCGAATGGCAGCATTCATATTGGTCACTCGGTTAACAAAATTCTCAAAGATATTATTGTGAAGTCCAAAGGACTCGCAGGATTTGACTCGCCTTATGTTCCGGGGTGGGATTGCCACGGTCTGCCGATCGAGCTGAAAGTAGAGCAGGAATATGGCAAACCGGGTGAGAAGTTTACCGCCGCCGAATTCCGCGCTAAATGCCGCGAGTACGCCGCCACGCAGGTTGATGGCCAGCGTAAAGACTTTATCCGCCTTGGCGTATTGGGCGACTGGTCGCACCCTTACCTGACCATGGATTTCAAAACCGAAGCCAATATCATTCGCGCGCTCGGTAAAATCATCGGCAACGGTCATCTGCTGAAAGGTGCCAAACCGGTGCACTGGTGCGTCGACTGCCGTTCCGCACTGGCGGAAGCGGAAGTGGAGTACTACGACAAAACCTCTCCGTCTATTGATGTCGCGTTCCACGCCGTCGACCAGGACGCATTAAAAGCAAAATTTGGTGCCGCTACCGTTAATGGTCCAATCTCGCTGGTTATCTGGACCACCACGCCATGGACGCTGCCTGCGAACCGCGCAATTTCTCTTTCTCCGGAGTTTGACTATGCGCTGGTGCAGATTGACGGTCAGGCGCTGATCCTGGCGAAAGATCTGGTCGATAGCGTGATGAAACGCATCGGCGTTGCTGATTATTCGGTGCTGGGTACGGTAAAAGGTTCCGAACTGGAACTGATGCGCTTTAAGCACCCGTTCCTCGACTTCGACGTTCCGGCGATCCTTGGCGATCACGTCACGCTGGAAGCCGGTACCGGCGCGGTGCATACCGCAGGTGGTCACGGTCCGGATGACTATACCATTAGCCTGAAATACGGTCTGGAGATTGCCAACCCGGTTGGCCCGGATGGTACATATCTGCCGGGGACTTATCCGACGCTGGATGGCGTTAACGTCTTTAAAGCGAACGATCTCATCGTGGCGCTGCTGACTGAAAAAGGCGCGCTGCTGCACGTTGAAAAAATGCAGCACAGCTACCCGTGCTGCTGGCGTCACAAGTCGCCGATCATCTTCCGCGCGACGCCGCAGTGGTTCGTTAGCATGGATCAGAAAGGGCTGCGCGCGCAGTCGCTGAGTGAAATCAAAAGCGTGCAGTGGATCCCGGACTGGGGCCAGGCGCGTATCGAATCGATGGTTGCTAACCGCCCGGACTGGTGTATTTCTCGCCAGCGCACCTGGGGTGTGCCGATGTCGCTGTTCGTGCATAAAGATACCGAAGAGCTGCACCCGCGCACGCTGGAATTGATTGAAGCCGTCGCCAAACGCGTTGAAGTTGACGGTATTCAGGCATGGTGGGATCTCGACCCGCGCGACATCATGGGTGACGATGCCGACAACTATGTGAAAGTGCCGGATACGCTGGACGTCTGGTTTGACTCCGGCTCAACCCACGCCTCTGTTGTCGATGTGCGCCCGGAATTCGCCGGCCATGCAGCAGATATGTATCTGGAAGGTTCGGATCAGCATCGCGGCTGGTTTATGTCCTCGCTGATGATCTCCACAGCGATGAAAGGCAAAGCGCCGTACCGCCAGGTATTAACGCACGGCTTCACCGTTGATGGTCAGGGACGCAAAATGTCCAAATCCATCGGCAACACCGTTTCACCACAGGAAGTGATGAACAAACTCGGCGCGGATATTCTGCGTCTGTGGGTGGCCTCTACTGACTATACCGGTGAGATGGCGGTTTCCGATGAGATCCTGAAACGTGCTGCCGACAGCTATCGCCGTATCCGTAACACCGCGCGCTTCCTGCTGGCGAACCTGAACGGTTTCGATCCGGCAAAAGACATGGTGAAACCGGAAGAGATGGTGGTGCTGGATCGCTGGGCCGTTGGCTGCGCGAAAGCAGCACAAGAAGACATCGTTAAAGCCTACGAATCCTATGACTTCCATGAAGTAGTACAGCGCCTGATGCGATTCTGCTCTATCGAAATGGGGTCGTTCTATCTCGACATCATCAAAGACCGCCAGTACACCGCGAAAGCGGACAGCGTGGCGCGCCGTAGCTGCCAGACCGCGCTGTATCACATCTGTGAAGCACTGGTGCGCTGGATGGCGCCGATCATGTCTTTCACCGCTGATGAGATCTGGGGTTATCTGCCAGGTTCACGCGAGAAATATGTGTTCACCGGTGAATGGTATGAAGGTTTGTTTGGCCTGGCTGACAGCGAAGCGATGAACGATGCCTTCTGGGATGAGCTGCTGAAAGTGCGTGGCGAAGTGAACAAGGTTATCGAGCAGGCGCGCGCCGACAAGAAAGTTGGTGGGTCGCTGGAAGCGGCGGTGACGCTGTTTGCCGAGCCGGAACTGGCAGCGAAGCTGACGGCGCTGGGCACGGAATTGCGATTTGTCCTGTTGACCTCCGGCGCGAAAGTTGCGGATTATGCCAGCGCTTCTGCGGATGCACAGCAGAGCGAGCTGCTTAAAGGGCTGAAAGTCGCATTGAGCAAAGCCGAAGGTGAGAAATGCCCGCGCTGCTGGCATTACACCACCGATGTCGGTCAGGTGGCGGAACACGCAGATATTTGCGGACGCTGTGTAAGCAACGTCGCCGGTGACGGCGAAAAACGTAAGTTTGCCTGATGAGTAAATCGATCTCTTCAACAGGGCTGCGCTGGCTGTGGCTGGTGGTGGTCGTGCTGATTATCGATCTGGGCAGCAAGTACCTGATCCTCCAGAACTTTGCTCTGGGGGATACGGTGTCGCTGTTCCCGTCGCTTAATTTGCACTACGCGCGTAATTATGGCGCGGCATTCAGTTTTCTGGCGGACAGCGGCGGCTGGCAGCGCTGGTTCTTCGCGGGTATCGCTATCGGTATCTGCGTGGTGCTGGCGGTGCTGATGTATCGCGCTAAAGCCTCGCAAAAACTGAACAATATCGCCTATGCGCTGATTATTGGCGGCGCGCTGGGTAATCTGTTTGATCGTCTGTGGCATGGCTTTGTCGTCGATATGATCGATTTTTATATGGGCGACTGGCATTTTGCTACCTTTAACCTTGCCGATACCGCAATTTGTATTGGCGCGGCGCTGATTGTGCTGGAAGGTTTCCTGCCCTCAACGGTCGCGAAGAAACAAGCATAAGCCAACCGCTTTGTAGGCCCGGTAAGCTAAGGCTGCCGGGCAATACAATCCGAAAACATAAAGAGCAACCTGCATGTCTAAATCCGTACAGAGCGATAGCGCGGTGCTGGTGCACTTCACGCTTAAGCTCGAAGATGGCTCTCTTGCCGAGTCAACCCGCAACAATGGCAAACCGGCGCTGTTTCGCCTTGGCGACGGTTCACTCTCCGAAGGACTGGAACAACATCTGCTTGGCCTGAAAGCCGGGGAGAAAAAAGTTTTTTCTCTGGAGCCAGACGCCGCATTCGGCACGCCGAGCCCGGATCTGATTCAGTACTTCTCGCGCCGTGAATTTATGGATGCCGGTGAGCCGGAAGTCGGTGCAATTATGCTCTTTACCGCAATGGACGGCAGCGAAATGCCGGGCGTGATCCGTGAAGTCAACGGCGATTCGATTACCGTCGATTTCAACCACCCGCTGGCGGGCAGAACCGTTCATTTTGATATCGACGTGCTGGAAGTTGCTCCGGCACTGGAGGAAACAAATGCAGATCCTGTTGGCTAACCCGCGCGGTTTTTGCGCCGGCGTTGACCGCGCTATCAGCATTGTTGAAAATGCGCTGGCTCTCTACGGCGCACCGATTTATGTGCGCCATGAAGTGGTGCATAACCGCTATGTTGTCGATAGCCTGCGTGAACGTGGCGCAATCTTTATTGAGCAAATCAGCGAAGTGCCGGATGGCGCGATCCTGATTTTCTCCGCCCACGGCGTCTCTCAGGCGGTGCGTAACGAAGCGAAAAGCCGCGATTTGACCGTCTTTGACGCTACCTGCCCGCTGGTCACCAAAGTGCATATGGAAGTGGCACGCGCCAGCCGCCGCGGCGAAGAAGCGATTCTGATCGGTCACGCCGGTCACCCGGAAGTGGAAGGCACCATGGGCCAGTACAGCAACCCGAAAGGGGGAATGTACCTGGTTGAATCGCCGGAAGATGTTGACACGCTGGATATCAAAGACGCGGGTAAACTGTCGTTTATGACGCAAACCACGCTCTCCGTGGACGATACGTCAGATGTGATTGACGCGCTGCGCGCGCGCTTCCCGCAGATTGTCGGCCCGCGCAAAGACGATATTTGCTACGCCACTACCAACCGGCAGGAAGCTGTGCGTGCGCTGGCGGAGCAGGCGGAAGTGGTGCTGGTGGTCGGTTCGAAAAACTCTTCTAACTCTAACCGTCTGGCCGAACTGGCACAGCGGATGGGGAAAGCGGCGTATCTCATCGACGACGCCTCTGATATTCAGGAGGCATGGGTAAAAGGCATTAACTGCGTGGGCGTCACCGCCGGGGCTTCCGCGCCGGATATCCTGGTGCAAAATGTTATTGTCCGCTTGCAGGAACTGGGCGGCGGCGAAGCGATCCCGCTGGAAGGGCGCGAAGAGAATATTGTCTTCGAAGTGCCGAAAGAGCTGCGGGTGGATGTTCGCGAAGTCGAATAACGTTTTACGCGAAGGTTTATGCGAAGATGCCAGACTGAGTCTGGCATTTTTTATGGATAATTCTGGAGGCGTGATGCGTTTTCCCATGATTCTCGACACCGATCCCGGTATCGATGATGCCGTTGCCCTTGCCGCCGCGCTGTTCGCGCCGCAGTGCGATCTCAAACTTATCACCACCGTTGCCGGTAATGTTTCGCTGGAAAAAACCACCCGTAACGCGCTGCAACTGCTGAATTTCTGGCATGCGGATATCCCGCTGGCGCAGGGCGCGGCAACACCTCTGCTGCGGCCGTTGTACAGCGCCGCCGACGTACACGGCGAATCCGGCATGGATGGCTACGATTTTATTGAGCATCAGCGCCAGCCATTGGCTGTCCCTGCTTTTCAGGCAATCCGCGACGTACTGCTGGCTTCGCCGGAACCGGTAACGCTGGTCACTATCGGCCCGTTAACCAACATTGCGCTACTGTTGACGCACTACCCGGAGTGCCAGTTCAACATTCGCCGTCTGGTGATGATGGGGGGCTCTGCCGGGCGCGGCAATTTTACGCCCAATGCCGAATTTAATATCGCTATCGATCCCGAGGCCGCTGCGCGCGTGTTCAATAGCGGGCTGGAGATCGTGATGTGCGGGCTGGATGTGACCAACCGCGCAACGTTGACACCGGAATATCTGGCGACGCTGCCAGCGCTGAACAACACCGGCAAAATGTTACATGCGCTGTTTAGCCACTATCGCAGCGGCAGCATGGAGACCGGGCTGCGGATGCACGATCTCTGCGCTATCGCCTGGCTGGCTCGTCCGGAACTGTTTACGCTGAAACCCTGTTTTGTTGCCGTGGAGACTCAGGGGCAATACACCGCAGGAACAACGGTGGTGGATATTGAAGGCAAACTGGGGCGACAACCCAATGCACAGGTGGCGCTGGAAATCGACGTAGAGGGTTTTCGTCATTGGGTAGCCGAGGTGCTGGCGCTGGCACCTTAACGTCATGCCTTTTACTGATATTTCCGGCTGTATATCATTAATTTCTTATTATCGGCGTTTTCGGCTGGTGGCCCCGACACGGGCTGGTTAATCTGGAAACGATTCTTACGCATTTTTTTAACAAAAGAGCACAACTATGCATGATGCACCAATCCGCGTAGCCATCGCGGGCGCTGGCGGGCGTATGGGCCGCCAGCTGATTCAGGCGGCACTGGCAATGGATGGCGTCGAACTTGGCGCGGCGCTGGAGCGCGAAGGTTCTTCTCTACTGGGAAGCGACGCAGGTGAACTGGCGGGCGCGGCGAAAACCGGTGTGACCGTGCAGAGCAGTCTTGAGGCGGTGAAAGAGGATTTCGATGTCTTTATCGATTTCACCCGCCCGGAAGGCACGCTGACGCACCTGGCTTTCTGTCGGCAACACCGTAAAGGAATGGTAATTGGCACTACCGGTTTTGATGACGCGGGCAAGCAGGCTATTACCGAGGCGGCACAAGATATCGCCATTGTTTTTGCTGCCAACTTTAGCGTTGGCGTCAATGTCATGCTGAAGCTGCTGGAGAAAGCGGCGAAAGTTATGGGTGAGTATACCGATATCGAAATTATCGAAGCGCACCATCGCTACAAAGTCGATGCTCCGTCGGGAACGGCGCTGGCGATGGGCGAGGCGATTGCCGGTGCACTGAATAAAGATTTAAAAACGTGTGCCGTTTATGCGCGTGAAGGGCATACCGGCGAGCGTGTTCCCGGCACGATTGGCTTTGCCACGGTGCGAGCAGGCGACATCGTCGGCGAACATACAGCGATGTTCGCCGATATTGGCGAACGTGTTGAAATCACACATAAAGCCTCCAGTCGCATGACTTTTGCCAATGGCGCGGTTCGTTCTGCTTTGTGGCTGAAAGGAAAGAGTAATGGCCTTTTTGATATGCGAGATGTGCTTGATCTCAACAATTTATAAGATTTATTACCCATCGTGATGTGGTTGTTGCAGTCATAAGTAATTGATTGCAGAGGGCAATATTTTATTGCCCTTTTATTTTTCCTTTTTCATCCTTCATTTTATCCAAACCTGCCATAATCTCTGTTTATCTCTCTTTTTTATGTTTCTCAATTGTAAATTTTGACCATCTGGTCTACTTTTTTGATATCCATCGCCAGAAAATGCAATTTTCTCGGCACGCAAGCGTTTTCCCTGTGAGTTTGTCTGACCTTTTTATCGATTAAATCCAGTAATAAGAGGCAATGGCGTAAAACAATAAGAAAAATACCGGAGAAAAGTTGACTTTTAACCGACATCTCTCCAGAATGCCGCCGTTTGCCAAAAATCCACGGCAAGCAAATTTGCATTGATTCAGGTTCTCAATATGAATTAATATGCAAATAAAGTGAGTGAATATTCTCTGGAGGGTGTTTTGATTAAGTCAGCGCTATTGGTTCTGGAAGACGGAACCCAGTTTCACGGTCGGGCCATAGGGGCAACGGGCACGGCGGTTGGGGAAGTCGTTTTCAATACTTCAATGACCGGTTATCAAGAAATCCTCACTGATCCTTCCTATTCCCGCCAAATCGTTACTCTTACTTATCCTCATATCGGCAATGTCGGCACCAACTCCGCTGACGAAGAGTCCTCTCAGGTACATGCGCAAGGCCTGGTCATTCGCGACCTGCCGCTGATCGCCAGCAACTTCCGCAGTACCGAAGACCTCTCTTCTTATCTGAAGCGCCATAACATTGTGGCGATTGCTGATATTGATACCCGTAAGTTGACTCGTCTGCTGCGTGAAAAGGGCGCGCAGAACGGCTGCATCATCGCTGGTGATAATGTTGATGCCGCGCTGGCGCTGGAAAAAGCGAAAGCCTTCCCGGGCCTGAACGGTATGGACTTGGCGAAAGAAGTCACAACGGCGGAAACCTACAGTTGGACGCAAGGCAGCTGGACACTGGCGGGTGACCTGCCGCCGGCGAAGAGCGAGAATGAGTTGCCGTACCACGTTGTGGCATACGATTACGGCGCAAAACGCAACATTCTGCGCATGCTGGTAGACAGAGGTTGCAGACTGACGGTGGTTCCGGCGAAAACCCCGGCGGCGGATGTTCTGAAACTCAATCCGGACGGCATTTTCCTGTCTAACGGCCCTGGCGACCCGGCACCGTGCGATTATGCTATCGAGGCGATTAAAACTTTCCTTGAAACGGATATTCCGGTGTTCGGTATCTGCCTAGGCCATCAGCTGCTGGCGCTGGCGAGCGGTGCGAAGACGGTGAAAATGAAGTTTGGCCACCACGGCGGTAACCATCCGGTAAAAGATATTGATAACAATACCGTGATGATCACTGCGCAGAACCACGGTTTCGCGGTTGATGAAGCGTCAATGCCTGCAAATCTGCGCGTAACGCACAAATCCCTGTTCGATGGCACGCTACAAGGCATTCATCGCACCGATAAACCGGCGTTTAGTTTCCAGGGACACCCGGAAGCAAGTCCTGGCCCGCACGACGCCGCGCCGCTGTTTGACCACTTTATTGAGTTAATCGAGCAGTATCGTAATACCGCCAAATAATCAGGAGAAAAGAGCAATGCCAAAACGTACAGACCTAAAAAGCATCCTGATCCTTGGCGCTGGCCCGATTGTTATCGGCCAGGCATGTGAATTTGACTACTCTGGCGCACAAGCGTGTAAAGCGCTGCGTGAAGAGGGTTACCGCGTCATTCTGGTGAACTCCAACCCGGCGACCATTATGACCGACCCGGAGATGGCCGATGCGACCTATATCGAGCCGATCCACTGGGAAGTGGTACGCAAAATTATCGAAAAAGAGCGTCCGGATGCCGTTCTGCCGACCATGGGCGGCCAGACCGCGCTGAACTGCGCGCTGGAACTGGAACGCCAGGGCGTGCTGGAAGAGTTCGGCGTCACCATGATTGGCGCGACTGCCGATGCGATTGATAAAGCGGAAGACCGCCGTCGCTTCGACATTGCGATGAAAAAAATCGGCCTCGACACGGCGCGTTCCGGTATCGCGCATACCATGGATGAAGCGCTGGCGGTGGCGGCTGATGTCGGCTATCCGTGCATTATTCGCCCCTCCTTTACCATGGGCGGCACCGGTGGCGGTATCGCGTATAACCGCGAAGAGTTTGAAGAGATTTGCGCCCGCGGGCTGGATCTCTCGCCGACCAATGAGCTGCTGATTGATGAGTCGCTGATTGGCTGGAAAGAGTACGAGATGGAAGTGGTGCGCGATAAAAACGACAACTGCATCATTGTCTGCTCGATTGAAAACTTCGACGCCATGGGCATTCATACCGGTGACTCCATCACCGTAGCTCCTGCGCAAACGCTGACCGACAAAGAGTACCAAATCATGCGTAACGCCTCGATGGCGGTGCTGCGTGAAATCGGCGTTGAAACCGGCGGTTCGAACGTACAGTTCGCGGTAAACCCGAAAAATGGTCGTCTGATTGTTATCGAAATGAACCCACGTGTATCGCGTTCTTCAGCGCTGGCGTCGAAAGCGACCGGTTTCCCGATTGCGAAAGTCGCGGCGAAACTGGCGGTGGGCTACACGCTGGATGAACTGATGAACGATATCACCGGCGGGCGTACCCCGGCCTCGTTCGAACCGTCTATCGACTATGTTGTGACCAAAATTCCGCGCTTCAACTTCGAGAAATTTGTGGGCGCGAATGACCGTCTGACCACGCAGATGAAATCTGTTGGTGAAGTGATGGCGATTGGTCGTACCCAGCAGGAATCGATGCAGAAAGCGCTGCGCGGCCTGGAAGTGGGCGCGACCGGCTTCGACCCGAAAGTGAGCCTTGAGGACCCGGAAGCCCTGACGAAAATCCGCCGCGAGCTGAAAGACGCGGGCGCTGAGCGTATCTGGTATATCGCCGATGCGTTCCGTGCGGGCTTGTCTGTTGATGGCGTGTTCAACCTGACCAACATCGACCGCTGGTTCCTGGTGCAAATCGAAGAGCTGGTGCGCCTGGAAGAGCAGGTGGCAAGCGTGGGGATCAACGGTCTCGACGCTGACTTCCTGCGTACCCTGAAGCGTAAAGGTTTTGCCGATGCGCGTCTGGCAAAACTGGTCGGCGTGCGCGAAGCGGAAATCCGTAAGCTGCGCGATCAGTACAATCTGCACCCGGTCTATAAACGTGTGGATACCTGTGCGGCGGAATTTGCGACCGATACCGCTTACATGTACTCCACGTACGAAGAAGAGTGCGAAGCCAATCCGAACCATGATCGCGAAAAAATCATGGTGCTCGGCGGTGGGCCAAACCGTATCGGCCAGGGCATTGAGTTCGACTACTGCTGCGTACATGCGTCGCTGGCGCTGCGCGAAGATGGTTACGAGACCATCATGGTCAACTGTAACCCGGAAACCGTGTCGACTGATTACGACACGTCTGACCGCCTCTATTTCGAACCGGTTACTTTCGAAGACGTGCTGGAAATTGTGCGTATCGAAAAACCGAAAGGCGTTATCGTGCAGTACGGCGGCCAGACACCGCTGAAACTGGCGCGCGCGCTGGAAGCCGCCGGTGTGCCGGTGATTGGCACCAGCCCGGACGCTATCGACCGTGCGGAAGACCGCGAGCGCTTCCAGCACGCCGTTGAACGCCTGAAACTGAAACAGCCAGCTAACGCCACGGTTACCGCGCTGGAGCAGGCGGTTGAAAAAGCGAAAGAGATTACTTACCCGCTGGTGGTGCGTCCTTCTTACGTCCTCGGCGGTCGCGCCATGGAAATCGTCTACGATGAAATCGACCTGCGCCGCTACTTTATGACCGCGGTCAGCGTTTCCAACGACGCGCCGGTGCTGCTGGACAAGTTCCTCGACGACGCGGTAGAAGTTGATGTCGATGCGATTTGCGACGGAGAAAGCGTGCTGATTGGCGGCATCATGGAGCATATCGAACAGGCGGGCGTGCACTCCGGTGACTCCGCATGTTCACTGCCTGCTTACACCCTGAGCCAGGAAATCCAGGATGTGATGCGCCAGCAAGTGCAGAAACTGGCGTTTGAATTGCAGGTTCGCGGTCTGATGAACGTGCAGTTTGCGGTGAAAGATAACGAAGTTTATCTGATTGAGGTCAACCCGCGTGCCGCGCGTACCGTGCCGTTCGTCTCCAAAGCCACCGGCTTGCCGCTGGCAAAAGTGGCGGCGCGCGTGATGACTGGCAAAACGCTGGCTCAGCAAGGCCACACCAAAGAGATTATCCCGCCGTACTACTCGGTAAAAGAAGTGGTGCTGCCGTTTAACAAGTTCCCGGGCGTTGACCCACTGTTAGGGCCGGAAATGCGCTCTACCGGTGAGGTGATGGGTGTGGGACGTACCTTTGCCGAAGCCTTCGCCAAAGCGCAACTGGGCAGTAACTCGACCATGAAAAAACAGGGTCGCGCGCTGCTGTCAGTACGCGAAGGGGATAAAGAGCGCGTGGTGGATCTCGCCGCGAAGCTGCTGAAACAGGGCTTTGAACTGGATGCGACCCACGGCACGGCGATTGTGCTGGGTGAAGCGGGCATTAACCCACGTCTGGTGAATAAGGTGCATGAAGGTCGCCCGCACATTCAGGATCGTATCAAGAATGGCGAATACACCTACATCATCAACACCACGGCGGGGCGTCAGGCGATTGAGGATTCCAAGCTGATTCGCCGCAGCGCACTACAGTATAAAGTGCACTACGACACCACGCTGAACGGCGGCTTTGCTACCGCGATGGCGCTGAATGCCGATGCCACAGAAAAAGTGATTTCCGTGCAGGAAATGCACGCGCAGATTAGCAAATAATCCGCTCCCCCTCTCTCCCTTGCGGAGAGAGGGTTCTCTACTCCCCCTTCAGAGTGTTCTGCATTTTCCCCACCGTTCAGTGAGTTAGCCTAAAATGGCTAAACAGACGAATGAAATTCACTGGAAAGCAGGGAGATAACCATGCGAACTAAACTTCTGATAACCTCGATTTTTACTGCAGCAGCACTGTTTACCGTTGCCGGGTGTTCCTCCAACCAGGCGGTACGCACCACTGATGGCCGCACCATTGTGACCGACGGCAAACCGCAGGTGGATAAAGACACCGGGCTGGTTTCTTATAAAAATGCAGAAACCGGAAAAACCGAGCAGATTAACCGCGATCAGGTGAAAAACATGAGCGAACTGGATAACTAATCCCTTCCTCATTTGCGGTGGCTCCGGCTACCGCATGCCTTTCCCTCATTCCCGCACAGATTGCCGCTTTTAGCCAGACGATTAACTGACTACACTTTCAAGAAAAAGCGTGTAGTGAAAACAGGTTAATCAATGATCCTCATAATTTATGCCCATCCTTATCCGCAGCATTCGCATGCGAATAAGCGCATGATTGAGCAGGCAGGGACGCTGGAAAACGTTGAAATACGTTCTCTGTACGAACTCTATCCTGACTTCAATATTGACGTCGCCGCCGAGCAGGAGGCGATTTCCCGTGCCGATTTAGTTATCTGGCAACATCCGATGCAGTGGTACAGTGTGCCGCCATTATTCAAACTCTGGCTGGATAAAGTGCTGGCGCACGGCTGGGCGTATGGCCACGGTGGCACGGCGCTTCACGGCAAAAGTGTGCTGTGGGCGGTGACGACGGGGGGTGGCGACAACCATTTTGATATCGGCTCGCATCCCGGTTTTGATGTACTTTCTCAGCCGCTGCAGGCGACAGCGCTTTATTGCGGGATGAACTGGCTGACGCCTTTTGCTGTGCACTGTACGTTTATTTGCGACGATGAAACGCTGCAGGCGCAGGCGCGCCATTACAAACAACGTTTACTGGAGTGGCAGGAGGTGCAGTATGGATAGCCATTCGTTAATTCAGGCGCTGATCTATCTCGGATCGGCGGCGCTGATCGTGCCGATCGCCATGCGCCTGGGGCTGGGATCGGTGCTTGGCTATCTGATTGCCGGGGGCATTATTGGCCCATGGGGATTGCGGCTGGTAACCGACGCGGAATCTATCCTCCATTTTGCAGAAATCGGCGTCGTACTGATGCTGTTTGTGATAGGCCTTGAACTCGATCCGCAGCGTTTATGGAAACTGCGTGCATCGGTGTTTGGCGGTGGTGCGCTGCAAATGGCCAGTTGTGGATTGTTACTCGGCGGGTTTTGCGCGCTGCTCGGGCTCCCGTGGCCGATCGCGGTGTTAATTGGTCTGACGCTGGCATTGTCATCAACGGCGATTGCCATGCAGGCGATGAATGAGCGCAACCTGACGGTATCGCAAATGGGGCGCAGCGCCTTTTCCGTGTTGTTGTTCCAGGATATCGCCGCCATCCCGTTGGTGGCGATGATCCCTTTGCTGGCTGCCAGCGGTGGGGCGATGACGCTCAGCGCCTTCGCGCTTTCGGCGCTGAAAGTTGTTGCCGCGCTGACACTGGTGGTGCTGATCGGGCGCTATGTTGCTCGCCCGGCGCTGCGCTTCGTGGCGCGATCCGGTTTGCGGGAAGTGTTCTGCGCCGTGGCGCTGTTCCTGGTCTTCGGTTTCGGCTTATTGCTGGAAGAGGCGGGGTTGTCGATGGCGATGGGCGCGTTTCTTGCCGGTGTGTTGCTTGCCAGCTCCGAGTATCGTCATGCGCTGGAAAGCGATATTGAGCCCTTTAAAGGCCTGCTGCTCGGGCTGTTTTTTATCGGTGTGGGAATGTCGATCGACTTCGGCACGCTGGTGACGCATCCGCTGCGCATCTTACTGCTGCTGGTCGGTTTTTTGGTGATCAAAAGCGCGGTGCTGTGGCTGATTGCCCGTCCGTTACGCGTGCCTGGCAAGCAGCGGTTGTGGTTTGCCGCTCTGCTGGGGCAAGGGAGTGAGTTCGCCTTTGTGGTGTTTGGCACCGCGCAAACGGCACAGGTGCTGGATAGCGAATGGGCGAAAGCGCTAACCCTGACGGTCGCGCTATCGATGGCCGCAACGCCGCTGTTACTGGTGCTGTTGGCCCGTCTTGAAGCATCCGGTAGTCAGCAGGAGCGCGAAGCGGATGAAATCGACGAGGAAGACGCGCGGGTCATTATTGCCGGGTTCGGACGTTTCGGGCAGATCGCCGGGCGTTTGTTGCTCTCCAGCGGCGTGAAGATGGTGGTTCTGGATCACGATCCCGATCATATTGAAACGCTGCGTAAATTCGGCATGAAGGTGTTTTATGGCGATGCGACACGCGTTGATTTGCTGGAATCTGCCGGTGCCGGACGGGCAGAAGTATTAATTAATGCCATCGACGATCCGCAGGCCAGCCTACAATTAACGGAGCTGGCAAAAGAGCATTTCCCGGATCTGCGCATTATTGCCCGCGCCCGCGACGTCGATCACTACATTCGCTTGCGCCAGGCCGGTGTCGAGAAACCGGAGCGTGAAACCTTCGAAGCGGCGCTGAAAACGGGAAGGCTGGCGCTGGAAGGGTTGGGACTGGGTTCATATGAAGCGCGTGAACGCGCCGATCATTTCCGCCGCTTCAACACCTCAATGGTGGAAGAGATGGCGCAGGTGGAAAACGATACGCAGGCGCGTGCGGCGGTGTTTAAACGCACCAGTGCGATGCTGACGGAAATCATTTCGGAAGACAGAGCGCATCTGTCATTAACCCAGCGCCATGGCTGGCAGGGTACGGAAGAGGGGCGTCATACTGGCGATCCCGCAGACGAACCGGCGGTTAAACCGCAAGCGTAAATCACCGCTTACGGATAACTTGCTGATTCAACACGGCTGGCAAGCTGGCGGTGCAGATTCGGGGTGCGGTGCCGCCAGCAGAATAGAAAATTTTCTTATTCTTTACCTCGCGCCCCGTCGACGAAAGATTGCGCTTTCCGTATAGTGGCGACAATTTTTTGGCTTCCAGGAATGAATAAATGATCAGTCTGATTGCGGCGTTGGCAGTGGATCGCGTCATCGGCATGGAGAATGCGATGCCGTGGAACTTACCTGCCGATCTCGCCTGGTTTAAACGCAATACGTTAAACAAACCGGTAGTGATGGGTCGCCTGACGTGGGAATCCATCGGTCGTCCGCTGCCGGGTCGTAAGAATATCGTGATCAGTAGCCAGCCGGGCACTGACGATCGCGTGCAGTGGGTGAAATCCGTTGATGAAGCGATTGCACAATGCGATGGTGCTGAAGAGATCATGGTGATTGGCGGTGGTCGTGTTTACGAGCAGTTTCTGCCGAAAGCGCAGCGTTTGTACCTGACACACATTGATGCGGAAGTGGAAGGTGATACCCATTTCCCGGATTACGATCCGGACGACTGGGATTCCGTGTTCAGTGAGTTCCACGACGCGGACGCGCAGAATTCCCACAGTTACTGTTTCGAGATCCTCGAGCGCCGTTAATTCACTGCGCTACGGCCGTGGTTGCACGGCAACGTTATGTTTCTTCTCTTTCCCCGGCCCAAGCCGGGGAAATTATTTTCAGGAGGCAATCGCCTCGCCATCGCCCAAATCCATCTGACGATTCGACGCCTGGGTGAAGTACTGTTTATCTTCCCAGCGCAGGCAGGTCAGCACGCCGCCCCAGCAGCAGCCCGTATCCAGCGCGTAGATGCCTTCAGGCGTCCCTGCGCCTTCCAGTGATGCCCAGTGACCAAAGGCAATGCTGTATTCTTGCGCCACCGGTCCCGGAATCGAAAACCACGGTTTTAGCGGCGCGGGGGCGTGCTCGGGAATGTCTTTGCAGTACATATCGAGTTGCCCGTTCGGGAAGCAATAGCGCATGCGCGTAAACGCATTGGTGATAAAGCGCAGGCGGGCAAGACCGCTGAGCTCAGGCGTCCAGTGGTTCGGCAGATCGCCGTACATAGCGTCGAGAAAGAGTGGATAAGAGTCGCTCGCCAGCACCGCTTCAATATCGCGCGCGCAGTGGCGGGTGGTTTCCATATCCCACTGCGGGGTGATCCCGGCGTGCGCCATCACCAGTTTTTTCTCTTCGTCGATTTGCAGCAGCGGCTGGCGGCGCAGCCAGTTAATCAACTCATCAGCGTCGTGCGCTTCGAGTAGCGGATTAAGCCGGTCTTTGGGCTTGTTGCGGCTGATGCCAGCGTAAACGGCGAGCAGGTGCAAATCGTGGTTACCCAGTACCAGACGAACGCTGTCACCGAGTGATTTGACGAAGCGCAATACCTCAAGCGAGCCAGGGCCGCGCGCGACCAGATCGCCCGTCAGCCATAAAGTGTCCTGCCCAGGTGAAAACTCAACCTGTTTTAACAGCGCGACGAGTTCATCGTAGCAACCATGAACGTCACCAATAAGGTATGTAGACATTGTATTAATGGATCAATGTTGGGACGGCGAGTCGGAAGACCGGGATAGCGATGCGGAAGGTTTCTCCCTGCGCATCGATCATTTCGTAATGGCCTTGCATAGTGCCCAGCGGCGTTTCAATTACCGCGCCGCTGGTATATTGATATTCGCCGCCTGGCTCAATGTGCGGCTGTACGCCAACCACACCTTCGCCCTGAACTTCCGTTGCGCGGCCATTTCCGTTGGTGATAAGCCAGTAGCGCTTGAGCAACTGGACAGGGGTTCGCCCCAGGTTCCGGATGGTAATGGTGTAAGCGAAAACATAGCGTTCATCGTCGGGAGCGGACTGAGACTCGATGTAGATGCTTTGTACCTGAACACAAACTCGGGGCGAATTGATCATACGTTAACTCTCCTTCGGCGGCGCATTCTCTGTCAGGTAGTTCGCTAACTGGCAATATTGCGCTACAGAAATATTTTCCGCGCGCATCGCCGGATCGATACCTAACGACGCCAGCACTTCAACGGTAAAGACGTTGCCGAGGCTGTTGCGAATGGTTTTACGACGCTGGTTAAACGCTTCGGTGGTAATGCGGCTCAGCGTGCGGATCTCTTTCACCGGATGCGGTAATTGAGCGTGCGGCACCAGACGAACCACAGCAGAATCCACTTTTGGCGGCGGCGCAAACGCAGTGGGCGGTACTTCCAGCACCGGAATAACCTGGCAGTAGTACTGCGCCATCACGCTTAATCGACCATACGCCTTACTGTTTGGCCCCGCAACCAGGCGATTCACCACCTCTTTTTGCAGCATAAAGTGCATATCGGCAATGGCATCAGTATAGCTAAACAGATGGAACATCAACGGCGTGGAGATGTTATACGGCAGGTTACCGAAGACACGCAGCGGCTGACCGATCGTTTTTGAGAGCTCGCCAAAATCCATGGTCATTGCATCTTGCTGATAAATAGTCAGTTTAGGTGCAAGGAACGGATGTGTTTGCAGGCGGGCAGCCAGATCGCGGTCAAGCTCGATAACCGTTAATTTATCCAGACGTTCGCCCACCGGTTCGGTGAGCGCGCCAAGGCCTGGGCCGATTTCGACCATAGCCTGACCCTTTTGCGGGTTGATGGCCGAGACAATGCTGTCGATCACGAACTGGTCGTGGAGAAAGTTTTGCCCGAAGCGTTTGCGGGCTAAGTGGCCCTGATGGACGCGAGTATTCATTGAGTATTAACAATCATTTTGATGGCGAGATTAAGCGCCGTAATAAAACTGCCGACATCCGCTGTGCCTTTGCCCGCGAGTTCAAGCGCGGTGCCGTGGTCGACGGATGTGCGAATAAAGGGTAAACCGAGGGTAATGTTCACGCCGCGGCCAAAGCCCTGGTATTTTAGCACGGGCAGACCCTGATCGTGGTACATCGCCAGTACGGCGTCGGCATTATCAAGGTATTTGGGCTGAAAAAGCGTGTCGGCAGGCAGCGGACCGCTTAAATTCATACCCTGCGCGCGCATTTCATTGAGCACCGGAATGATGGTATCAATCTCTTCCGTTCCCATATGACCGCCTTCACCGGCATGCGGGTTCAGGCCGCAGACCAGAATATGCGGTTGGGTGATACCGAACTTCTGTTGCAGATCCGTGTGCAGAATGCCGATCACTTCCCGCAGCAAATCAGGCGTAATGGCGTCGGCCACGGCTTTGATAGGCAAGTGTGTGGTCGCCAGCGCCACGCGTAGCTCTTCGGTTGCCAGCATCATCACCACTTTGGCGACGTGAGAGCGTTCCTCGAAAAACTCCGTGTGTCCGGTAAACGGCGTCCCTGAATCGTTAATCACCCCTTTATGCACCGGGCCGGTAATCAGCGCGGCAAATTCGCCACTCAGGCAGCCGTCGCAGGCGCGGGCAAGCGTTTCTACAACGTAAGAACCGTTAAGCGTATTAAGTACGCCTGCGGTGACGGGCGTATGCAGAGGAACAGGCAACAGCGTTAATGTGCCTGCTTGTTGCGGTACTGCGGCGGCCGTTGGATCGTAACCGCGCAGCTGAAGCGGTAGACCGAGCAGCGAGGCCCGGTCGGTCAGCAGCGTTGCGTCTGCACAGATAACCAGTTCAACCGGCCAGTCGCGCTGGGCGAGTTGCACTACCAGATCCGGGCCAATCCCGGCGGGTTCGCCGGGAGTGATAACGACACGCTGTGTTTTCATTAGTTGCTCAGAATTTTGACATAGGCGCTGGCGCGCTGTTCCTGCATCCAGGTTGCCGCTTCTTCAGAGAACTTACGGTTCATCAGCATGCGATAGGCTCTGTCTTTTTGCGCCGCGTCGGTTTTGTCGACGTTACGGCTGTCCAGCATTTCTATCAGGTGCCAGCCAAAGGAGGAGTGAACCGGGCCGCTCATCTGGCCGCGTTTCAGCTTCATCAGCGCATCGCGGAAGGCCGGATCATAAATATCTGCTGACGCCCAGCCGAGATCGCCGCCCTGGTTTGCAGAACCCGGATCCTGAGAGAACTCTTTCGCCGCGTTAGCAAAAGTAGTTTTGCCACTCTTAATATCGGCTGCGATCTGTTCCAGTTTTACACGTGCTTGATCGTCGCTCATGATCGGCGACGGTTTCAGCAGGATATGACGGGCATGAACTTCTGTGACAGAGATGCTCTGCGTCTGACCGCGCAGATCGTTCACTTTCAGGATATGGAAACCAACACCCGAACGGATTGGGCCAATCACATCGCCTTTTTTCGCCGTGCTCAGCGCCTGAGCAAAGATGCTCGGCAGCTCCTGAATTCGGCCCCAGCCCATCTGACCGCCTTTCAGTGCTTGCTGATCGGCAGAGTAAGTGATGGCCAATTTGCCAAAATCACCGCCGTTACGAGCTTGTTCCACAATTGAACGCGCCTGACTTTCCGCTTCGTTCACTTGATCGGAGGTCGGATTTTCCGGCAATGGGATCAGAATGTGGCTCAGATTCAGTTCGGTGCTGGCATCATTCTGGTTGCCCACCTGCTGCGCCAGGGCTTCGACTTCCTGTGGCAGCACCGTAACGCGACGGCGCACTTCGCTGTTACGCACTTCGGAGATGATCATCTCTTTGCGGATCTGGTTACGGTAGGTGCTGAAATTCACCCCGTCATAGGCCAGACGGCTACGCATTTGATCCATCGTCATATTGTTTTGCTTGGCAATATCGGCGATGGCGGCGTCGAGCTGTTCGTCAGTGACTTTGACGCCCATTTTCGTGCCCATCTGCAAAATGATTTGATCCATGATCAGACGTTCAAGGATCTGGTGGCGCAGCGTGGCGTCGTCCGGTAATTGCTGACCCGCCTGGCCTGCGTTGGCCTTCACGGATTGCATCAAACCATCAACATCACTTTCCAGCACCACGCCGTTATTGACCACGGCGGCGACTTTATCAACAACCTGAGGCGCGGCAAAACTGGTATTCGCAACCATAGCGATACCGAGAAGCAGCGTTTTCCAGTTCTTCATACCTTTTCCATTTCAATTAACCGCAATGCGGATTACGTTGCAAATCAAACAGATCACAGTGAGCTACGGTACGGCAGAATGTTCGAACGCAGCATTTGTTGCGTCCCCAGGCCGTAGTTGGAGCTCAAGCCACGCAGCTCAATGTTGAAACCGATGGTCTTGTCATATTTGCTTTGATTATTTTCCCAGCCGTTGATTTTGCGCTCATAGCCAAAGCGAATCGCATAACAGCAGGAGCTATATTGCAAACCCACCATCTGATCGGCAGGTTTACTGGTATTGGTATCGTAATAGTACGCCCCGACGATGGACCAGCGGTCCGCAATCGGCCAGCTTCCGGCGGCACCTACCTGCGAAATACCATCTTTATACTGCGCTGAAGTTGCATAGTTTGGCAGCGTTGCTTGTACGTATTCCGGGCTGGCGTAACGGTAGCTCAATTGCAGCATACGGTCTTCATCGCGGCGATACTCCAGCGACGAGCTGCTGTTAGCGATATTATTCAGACGGGTGTCATACTGCACCCCGCCGCGCAGACCCCAGCGATCGGAGATACGCCAGTACGTATCGCCTGCCCACACCAGCGAACCAGTTTTGTTGTCTTTCTCCCAGTTAATGTTGTCATCCCCGGTACGGGACTCGGTGAAATAGTAGATTTGACCAACAGAAACGTTAAAACGTTCAACTGCCGCTTCATCATAAATGCGGGTTGTGACACCGGTAGTAACCTGGTTCGCTGACGCGATACGGTCCAGACCGCCATAAGTACGGTCGCGGAACAGCCCGCTATAGTCGGATTGCAGCAGCGAGGAGTCGTAGTTGTTGATGTGGCTCTGATCGCGATACGGCACATACAAGTATTGAGCGCGCGGTTCCAGCGTCTGGGTGTAGCCCTCCGCCCAGTTCATATCGCGTTCAAACACCAGCTTGCCGTCCGTTTTAAATTGCGGCATAACGCGGCTAACGTTGTCTTTCAACTTATTCGCCGCTTCCAGTGCGGTCATGTTGGAGCTACTCTGGCTGCTGTTGTACTGCTGCTGCGCGTAGTTGCGATAAGTATCAATATTGTCTTGCTGATAATGGGTACCCAGCAGCTTAACTTCGGTGTTCAAACTGCTCCAGGCGTTTGATACAGGCAGACTGAGCGTGGGTTCTAAATGCAGACGCGTTGCTTCAGGTAGGCTGGAATTGGTATTGGTAAATTTCACTGCCTGGCCGTATACGCGGAAATCAAACGGACCCAGATCGTTGTGATACCAGTTAATATCCAACTGCGGGAGCGCGGCGTATGAGTTGCTGCTCTGGCGGTTAAATACCTGAAACTGCTTGGTCGTTACCGTGGCGTTGAAGTTCTCAATGCCATAGCCTGCGCTGAAAATTTGCGTCGCGTAACCATCGGTACTGGAGCCATATTTTGACGTGAAATCATTAAAATAGTGCGGGTCGCTGACTTTGGTGTAGTCAACGTTAAAACGCCACACCTGATCCATTACCCCGGCATGTTGCCAGTAAAACAGCCAGCGGTGACGCTCCCCTTCGCTAGGGTACTCATCCTGAAACACTTTGTCTGACGGCAGGTAATCGAACTCAATAAGGCCTGCACCGGCCTGCGTCAGATAACGGAATTCGTTTTCCCATTGTATGTTGCCCCGTTTATGGATGTAGTGCGGCGTGATCGTCGCATCCATATTTGGCGCAATGTTCCAGTAGTACGGCAGATAGAACTCGAAATAGTTTGTCGTGCTGTACTTTGCGTTAGGGATCAGGAAACCTGAACGGCGTTTGTCGCCGATAGGTAACTGCAGATACGGGCTATAGAACACAGGCACCGGGCCGAGCTTAAAACGCGCATTCCAGATTTCCGCAACCTGCTCCTGGCGATCCTGAATAACTTCGCTGCCGACAACGCTCCAGGTATTCGACCCGGGCAGGCAGGAGGTAAACATCCCATTGTCCAGAATGGTGTAGCGGTTTTGTCCACGCTGTTTCATCAGATCGGCGGTACCGCGACCCTGACGACCCACCATCTGGTAATCACCTTGCCAGACGTTGGTATCTTTGGTGTTCAGGTTTGACCAACCTTTAGGACCTTTCAGGATGACCTGGTTATCGTCATAGTGCACATTACCGAGTGCATCCACTGTGCGAACCGGGTCCGTCTGACCTTCCGGCTGCTGCTGATGAAGCTGCACCTCATCGGCCTGTAAACGGCTATTTCCCTGATTAATATCGACATTGCCGGTAAAAACGGCATCGTCAGGGTAGTTGCCTTTTGCGTGATCGGCATTGATCGTCACCGGCAAATTATTGGTGTCGCCCTGTACCAGGGGGCGGTTGTAGCTGGGAACGCCAAGCATACACTGCGAGGCAAGATCGGCTGCCATCCCCTGCTGGCTGTAAAGGGCGGAGCCAATCATGGTGGCCAGGAGGGTGGGGATACGTTTTTTCATACGTTGTATTTGTTGTTCCGTCATCTGTGGCTTTACGCTGGCAAACGGTCTGAGACTAACTTACTCGCCTTTGCAACGCTAGTTTTAATCCTGCCCGCGTTCGAACCAGGGGGAGAAGACTGCGCCTGTGCATGGCATAGAATGACGGGTATGATAAAGCAAATTTTAGCCGACGGCATGACGATTTGGGGAGTATATGCAGTATTGGGGGAAAGTGGTTGGGGTTGTCATCGCTCTTTTCATGGGCGGCGGCTTTTGGGGCGCGGTTCTTGGGTTGTTAATCGGGCACTTTTTTGACAAGGCGCGCAGCCGGAAAATGGCGTGGTTTGCCAACCAGCGCGAACGTCAGACGCTCTTTTTTGCCACCACCTTCGAGGTGATGGGGCATCTAACCAAATCGAAAGGCCGGGTAACCGAAGCGGATATCCAGGTCGCCAGCCTGTTTATGGATCGCATGAACCTGCACGGCGAGTCGCGCAGCGCAGCGCAGCAGGCGTTTCGCGTCGGCAAAACGGATAATTACCCGTTACGCGACAAGATGCGTCAGTTTCGCAGCGTCTGTTTCGGGCGTTTCGACTTGATTAGGATGTTTCTGGAAATACAAATCCAGGCAGCCTTCGCCGATGGCTCTTTGCACCCCAGCGAACGCGAAGTGCTGTACGTGATCGCTGAAGAGCTTGGGATTTCGCGTCTGCAATTCGATCAGTTTCTGCGCATGATGCAGGGCGGGGCGCAGTTTGGCGGTGGTTATCAGCACCAGCAGCAAGCGGGCGGTGGCGGCTGGCAGCAGGCGCAACGCGGCCCGACGCTGGAAGATGCCTGTAATGTTCTGGGGGTGAAACCGTCAGACGATGCGACCACCATCAAGCGCGCCTACCGTAAGCTGATGGGCGAGCATCATCCGGACAAACTGGTGGCGAAAGGTCTGCCGCCGGAGATGATGGAGATGGCGAAACAAAAAGCGCAGGAAATTCAGAAGGCTTACGAGTTGATTCGCGAGCAGAAGGGTTTTCGCTAACGCCATAAAACTCTCCCGGTCGTCAGACCGGGAGAGTGATTTAAAAATCTACCTGTGCTTTAAACGTCATGCTGTTGCCAAACGCCGGATGGGTGATGGTTAGCGTCTCAGCATGCAGTTGCAAGCGCGGAGCCATTGCCAGCGCTTCTGGCGTGGCGTAAAAACGGTCCCCGAGGATCGGGTGCCCTAGCGCTAACATATGTACACGCAGTTGATGCGAGCGCCCGGTAATCGGCTTCAGACGTACGCGAGCGGTACCATCTTCCTCAAACGCCAGCACTTCATACTCGGTTTGCGCCGCTTTGCCGGTTTCAAAACACACTTTCTGCTTTGGTCGGTTCGGCCAGTCGCAAATCAGCGGTAAATCCACCAGCCCTTCGGCTTTTTCCGGGTGACCCCAAACGCGTGCCAGATACTGCTTTTTCGGCTCACGTTCGCGGAACTGGCGTTTTAACTCACGCTCGGCATCTTTGGTAAGCGCCACCACAATCACACCGCTGGTCGCCATATCCAGGCGATGTACGGATTCCGCCTGCGGGAAATCGCGCTGAATCCGTGTCATCACGCTGTCTTTGTGCTCATCCAGACGCCCTGGCACCGACAACAAGCCGCTGGGCTTGTTGACGACCATAATGTGTTGATCCTGATAAAGAATAACCAGCCAGGGATCCTGCGGTGGATTGTAGGGTTCCATCACCATAGGGGCTCCGTTATTGGTGCGTCACAACAATCAAACGCAGCGCATCAAGCCGCCAGCTCGCCTGCGCCAGGCTTTCCAGCACTTGCTGGCGGTTGCTCTCAATAGCGGCCAGTTCGTCGTCGCGGATATTGGGGTTAACCGCTTTTAACGCTTCCAGGCGCGCCAGTTCCGCCGACAGTTTTTCATCCGCTTCGCTGCGCGCGGCGTCAATCAGCTCGCGTGCGGCGGCTTCAACCTGCGTTTCGCCTTTTTGCAAAATAGTGTGAACCTCCTGCTGTACTGCGCTTACCAGCTTGCTGCCGGTATGGCGGTTCACCGCGCTGAGCTGGCGGTTGAAGCTCTCGAACTCCACCTGAGCCGCGAGGTTGGTGCCGTTTTTATCCACCAGCAGGCGGATCGGCGTCGATGGCAGGAAGCGATTAAGTTGCAGCTGTTTCGGTGCTTGCGCTTCCACCACGTAGATCAGCTCCAGCAGCAGCGTACCGACCGGCAGCGCTTTGTTTTTCAGCAGCGAAATCGTACTGCTGCCGGTATCACCAGAAAGGATCAGATCCAGACCGTTACGGATGATCGGATGTTCCCAGGTGACAAACTGCGCGTCTTCGCGCGAAAGTGCGACGTCGCGATCGAAAGTGATGGTGCAGCCATCTTCCGGCAGACCCGGGAAGTCCGGCACCAGCATGTGATCCGATGGCGTCAGCACGATCATGTTTTCACCGCGATCGTCCTGGTTAATACCAATGATATCGAACAGGTTCATGGCGAAGGCGATAAGTGCCGTGTCGTCGTCCTGCTCGGCAATACTTTCCGCCAGCGCCTGTGCTTTTTCACCGCCGTTAGAGTGGATCTCCAGCAAGCGGTCGCGGCCTTGTTCCAGCTGTGCTTTCAGCGCGTCGTGCTGCTCACGGCAGGTTTTGATCAACTGATCAAAACCATCAGTATCTTCCGGTGCCGCCAGGTAGTTAATCAGCTCATTGTGAACGCTATCGTAAATAGTGCGCCCGGTCGGGCAGGTGTGCTCGAAGGCGTCCAGCCCTTCGTGATACCAGCGCACCAGCACGGACTGCGCGGTTTTCTCCAGATAAGGCACATGGATCTGAATATCGTGCGCCTGACCAATACGATCCAGACGACCGATGCGCTGCTCCAGCAGATCCGGGTTAAACGGCAGATCGAACATCACTAAATGGCTGGCGAACTGGAAGTTACGCCCTTCAGAGCCAATTTCCGAGCACAACAGAACCTGTGCGCCGCTGTCCTCTTCGCCGAACCACGCCGCTGCGCGATCGCGTTCAATGATCGACATACCTTCATGGAACACCGCCGCACGGATACCTTCGCGTTCGCGCAGTACCTGCTCCAGTTGCAGCGCGGTGGCGGCTTTGGCGCAAATCACCAGCACTTTTTGCGAACGATGGCTGGTGAGGTAGCCCATCAGCCACTCAACGCGCGGGTCGAAGTTCCACCATGTTCCGGTATCGCCTTCAAATTCCTGATAAATCTGCTCCGGGTAGAGCATATCGCGGGCACGCTCTTCCTGGCTTTTACGCGCGCCCATAATGCCGGAGACTTTAATCGCCGTCTGATACTGCGTCGGCAGCGGCAGCTTAACGGTGTGCAATTCGCGTTTCGGGAAACCTTTTACACCATTACGGGTGTTGCGGAACAGCACACGGCTGGTGCCGTGTCGATCCATCAGCATGGAAATCAGTTCCTGACGCGCGGCAGCCGCGCCTTCGCGATCGCTGTTGGCGGTTTGCAGCAGCGGTTCGATATCTTGCTCGCCCACCAGATCGCTCAACATATTGAGGTCATCGTTGCTCAGGCGTTCACCCGCCAGCAGCAGGGCCACGGCGTCGGCGACCGGACGGTAGTTTTGCTGCTCTTCAACGAACTGGGCGAAATCATGGAAACGGTTCGGATCCAGCAAGCGCAGGCGGGCAAAGTGGCTCTCCATCCCCAGTTGTTCCGGGGTGGCGGTCAGCAGCAGAATGCCCGGTACGCGCTCGGCCAGTTGTTCAATTGCCTGATATTCACGGCTGGCTTCGTTTTCGCTCCACACCAGGTGATGCGCTTCGTCGACCACCAGCAGATCCCATTCGGCGTCGCACAGGTGCTCCAGGCGTTGCTTGTTGCGGCGCACGAAATCGAGCGAGCAAATCACCAGTTGCTCGGTATCGAACGGGTTGTCGGCATCGTGCTGCGCTTCGGCGTAACGCTCATCGTCAAACAGGGCAAAACGCAGGTTGAAGCGGCGCAGCATTTCAACCAGCCACTGATGTTGCAGGGTTTCCGGCACCACGATCAGCACGCGTTCAGCCGCGCCAGCAAGCAGTTGTTGATGCAGGATCATCCCGGCTTCAATGGTTTTCCCAAGACCCACTTCATCTGCCAGCAGCACGCGCGGCGCATGGCGACGGCCCACATCGTGAGCAATGTGCAGCTGGTGCGGGATCAGGTTAGTGCGCTGGCCACGCAAGCCACTCCACGGCATACGGTACTGCTCACTTTGGTATTTACGCGCGCGAAAACGCAGCGCGAAGCGATCCATACGGTCGATCTGCCCGGCGAATAAGCGGTCTTGCGGTTTGCTGAACACCAGTTTGCTGTCGAGTAACACTTCGCGCAGGGTGACATTGCTCTCCTGCGTATCCAGGCGTGTGCCGGTGTAAGCGAGCAGCCCGTTTTCCTCTTTTACGTCTTCAATTGTGAGCTGCCAGCCATCATGGCTGGTCACCGTATCACCGGGGTTGAACATCACGCGGGTAACCGGAGAGTCGCTGCGAGCGTACAGACGGTTTTCACCCGTGGCCGGAAAAAGGAGGGTGACCGTGCGCGCATCCATTGCGACGACTGTGCCAAGTCCGAGTTCGCTTTCCGTGTCGCTAATCCAGCGTTGACCAAGTGTAAAGGGCATAAATGAACTCTATATCTCAAATTGCAGGCAATAGTTCGTCACCGCCTGAAGGCAGGCGGGCGTATAAAATTTGGGGCCAGAAAAAGGAAGGGCGCTATGGTAAAGGAAGCAATCCCTTTCGTCACTACCTATACCTGCCGTCTTTCGCGCCGCATGGCGGCACAAACCTGAAATAGCCAGGGTATAGCGGTAGTGTTGCAAGCCGGGAAACACGATAAGTAAATCTCAAAAGAGTCCCAGCTGCCCTGTAAGTAGTGTAGCAAAGTCGTCGTCAATGAAAGGCAGAATTCCCTCGGCAACCGGCTGTAACTGTTTACTCAGGTAGTGATCGTAATCGAGTGGCGAGTGTTGGTAATCCACCGGCTCTGGCCCGCTGGTGGTCCAGACATACTTGATGGTGCCGCGATTCTGGTACTGCGCCGGGCGACCCCGTTTGCGGTTCTCTTCATCCGCCAGCCGTGCTGCGCGCACGTGCGGCGGCACATTACGTTCATATTCGGAAAGCGCTCTGCGCAGGCGCTTGCGATAAATAAGCTGATCGTCGAGTTCGCCCGCCATCAGGCTGGCAATGGTTTCGCGCACATAGTCCTGATAAGGCTCATTGCGAAACACGCGCAGGTAGAGCGTTTGCTGGAACTGCTGCGCCAGTGGTGTCCAGTCGGTACGCACGGTTTCCAGCCCCTTAAACACCATGCGCTGGTTCTCGCCTTCCTGAATCATTCCGGCGTAACGCTTTTTGCTGCCCTGTTCAGTGCCGCGAATGGTGGGCATCAGAAACCGGCAGAAATGGGTTTCAAACTCCAGTTCCAGCGCGCTTTCCAGTTGCTGGCTTTTAAGATGCGCCGACCACCAGCCGTTGACGTGTTCAACCAGCGCGCGGCCAATACGCGCGGCATCCTCTTCGCTGTGGGCTTTCTTTAGCCAGACGAAGGTGGAGTCCGTGTCGCCATAGATAACGTCGTAACCCTGCGCTTCAATCAGCGCTTTGGTCTGGCGCATGATCTCGTGGCCACGCATAGTGATCGACGATGCCAGCCGCGGATCGAAAAAGCGGCAGGCGCTGGTGCCGAGTACGCCGTAAAACGCATTCATAATGATCTTCAGCGCTTGCGACAGCGGCTTGTTGCCGTGACGTTTGGCCTCATCGCGCCCGTGCCAGATCTGCCCGACAATCCCCGGCAGGCAGTGCTTTTCACGCGAAAACCATGCGCCAAGAAACCCCTCGGTACTGTGCGCGTTATCCGGCTGCGCCATGCCCTCAACCAGGCCGACGGGATCGATCAGGAAAGTGCGGATAATAGAGGGGTAGAGGCTTTTGTAATCCAGTACCAGCACCGAGTCATACAGGCCGGGGCGCGAATCCATTACATAACCGCCGGGGCTGGCCTGCGGCGGCACGGCACCGAGATTTGGCGCGACATAGCCTGCGCGGTGCATACGCGGAAAATAGAGGTGGCTGAAGGCCGCCACCGAGCCGCCGTGGCGATCAACGGGCAAACCGTTTACCGTAGCGCGCTCCAGCAAAAACGGCATGATCTCCGTCTTGTGAAAGATGCGCGTCACCAGTTCGCAATCTTTCAGGTTATAGGTGGCGAGCGCGGGTTTATCTTCGGCGAAGCGCCGGTCGATCTCATCCATGCGATCCCACGGGTTATCAATCGCTTTGCCTTCGCCAAGCAGCTCTCTGGAGACGGCTTCCAGCGAGAACGAGGAGAAGTTCCAGAACGCGGATTTCAGCGCTTCAATCCCGTCAATAATCAGCCTGCCGGTGGCCTGTGCGAAGAAGACGCCATTCTTAAAACCGTGTTCGCGCCACTCCAGCTCTCCGCCGTTACGCCCGATCGTCAGCGGTACGCGGTAGCGCTCGGCGCTTTTTTGCAGCACGCGCAAATCGAATTGCACGACGTTCCAGCCAATGATCACATCCGGATCGTGCGCGGCAAACCAGGCGTTGAGTTTTTCCAGCAGTTGTGGGCGGCTGGCAACATACTCCAGCTCAAAATCCAGCCCCTGCGCGCTGCCGTTTTCCGGGCCGAGCATATAGACCGTGCGCTGCCCGCAGCCCTCAAGGCCGATACAGTAAAGCTCGCCATGGCGGCTGGTTTCGATATCCAGCGACACCCATTTCAGCGGCGGGCGATAGTGCGGGCTGGGTTTTAGCCGCGCGTCAACCAGCGCGGCACCTTGTGGCGTACCGTCAACCCACACCGGCGCGGTAATAAAGCGCTCCATCAGAAAGCGTTCCGGCGGGCGGATATCAGCTTCGTAAACGGTGATACCGTCATCGCGCAGCATTTTTTCAATGCGCATCAGTTGGCGATGGGCGCGGCAGTAAAGGCCATATACCGGCTGGCGGTGAAAGTCACTCAGGTTCAGCGGCGTTAAACGCCACTGCTTTTCGGTTCTCAGCAGCAACTTAACCTTTTCCACCTGCGCGGCGGGAATAAAGGCGACCGATTCTTGCGGTGGCAGCACGACGCGCAGCGGGCCATTATCCGTCGCCAGCCAGAACTCGACCTCGGTTCCGCTGGGGGTATCCCGCCAGTGTCGGGTTAAAATAAAACCTTCTTGCGCCTGCGCCACAGCCGTCTCTCATAAAACAAAACCAGGCGAGATTATAGCCTGGTTTGTTGTTGGGTGCTGTGGTTTTATACAGTCATTGGCCGTAGTAAGCCTTCGCGCCGTGCTTACGTAAATAGTGTTTATCCAGCAGCGTTTGTTGCATGGCGGGTAACTCAGGCGCGAGCTGACGGCAGAAAATACCCATATAGGCCACTTCTTCGAGCACGATGGCGTTATGTACCGCGTCATCTGCGCTTTTGCCCCACGCGAACGGGCCATGAGAATGCACCAGCACGCCGGGCATTTGCGCCGGATCGATGCCTTTTTTCTCAAAAGTCTCGACGATCACATTGCCGGTTTCCCACTCGTATTCGCCGTTGATCTCCTCGTCGGTCATCTTACGGGTACAGGGGATCTCGCCATAAAAATAGTCGGCATGGGTGGTGCCCGTTGCCGGGATCGGCTGACCAGCTTGCGACCAGATGGTGGCATGGCGAGAGTGGGTATGTACAATGCCGCCGATGGTCGGAAACGCCTGGTACAGCAGTCGGTGAGTCGGCGTATCGGAAGAGGGTTTTTTCGTGCCTTCAACTACTTCGCCGGTGGTGATGTTGACGACCACCATATCGTTAGCGGTCATGATGCTGTAATCGACGCCAGAAGGTTTAATCACCATCAGGCCGCTTGTACGATCAACGGCACTGACGTTGCCCCATGTCAGCGTGACCAGGTTATGTTTCGGCAGCGCCAGGTTGGCTTCCAGCACCTGCTGTTTCAATGCTTCTAACATGCGTTCCTCCAGGAAAGATGGCCTGCCGCAGCAGGCCGGGTGTTCCCTGTTAACGTTTTGAACCGTAATACACTTCGTTCCAGCGCAGCGCGTCTTTAAACGCAGGCAGGCGGGTGTCGTTGTCGATAACCGTCAGTTCAAGATCGTGCAGCTCGCTAAACTGGCGCATATCGTCGAGCGTCAGCGCCTGGCTGAAGACGGTGTGGTGCGCGCCACCGGCGAGGATCCACGCTTCAGAGGCGGTTGGCAGATCCGGCTGCGCTTTCCACAGGGCGTTGGCGACCGGCAGTTTCGGCAGATCGTGCGGGGTTTTCACCGCCTCAACGCAGTTCACCAACAGACGGAAACGATCGCCTAAGTCGATCAGGCTGGCGTTAATCGCCGGGCCGGTTTTGGTGGAGAAAATCAGACGTGCCGGATCGGCTTTGCCGCCAATACCGAGGTACTGCACATCCAGCGTCGGTTTTTCGTCGATGGCGATAGAAGGACAGACTTCCAGCATGTGCGAGCCGAGCACCAGATCGTTGCCGTGCTCAAAGTGATAGGTGTAATCCTCCATAAAGGAGGTGCCGCCGTTCAGCCCGCCGGACATCACTTTCATGATGCGTAGCAGCGCGGCGGTCTTCCAGTCGCCTTCACCGGCGAAGCCGTAGCCTTGCTGCATCAAACGCTGTACCGCCAGGCCCGGTAACTGTTTCAGGCCGTGCAGATCTTCAAAGGTGGTGGTGAAGGCATGGAAACCGCCCTCTTCGAGGAAGCGTTTCAGGCCCAGTTCGATACGGGCGGCGTCAAGCACGTTCTGGCGTTTGTCACCATGAACCTGCGCGGCAGCCGTCAGGCGATAGCTGCTTTCATACTCATCAACCAGCGCGTTGACATCGCCATCGCTCACGGCGTTCACTACTTGCACCAGATCGCCCACGCCCCAGGTATTGACCGAGAAACCGAACTTGATTTGTGCTGCGACTTTATCGCCGTCCGTCACCGCCACTTCGCGCATGTTGTCGCCGAAACGCACCACTTTCAGCTGGCGGGTATCCTGTTTAGACACTGCCTGGCGCATCCACGCGCCGATGCGTTGATGGGCGTGTTGATCCTGCCAGTGGCCTGTCACCACACTGTGCTGCTGGCGCATACGCGCGCCGATAAAGCCGAACTCGCGGCCGCCGTGCGCGGTCTGGTTGAGGTTCATAAAGTCCATATCGATGCTGTCCCACGGCAGGGATGCATTGAACTGGGTGTGGAACTGCAGCAGCGGCTTATTGAGGATAGCGAGGCCGTTAATCCACATTTTCGCCGGTGAGAAGGTGTGCAGCCACACCACCATCCCGGCGCATTTGTCATCATAGTTGGCATCGCGGCAGATGTGGGTAATCTCATCCGGCGTGGTACCCAGTGGTTTAAGCACCAGTTTGCAAGGCAGTTTCGCTTCCGCATTGAGGGCGTTGACCACCTGCTCGGCGTGCTTCGTCACTTGTTTCAGGGCTTCCGGCCCGTACAGGTGCTGGCTGCCAATGACGAACCACACTTCATAATTGTCGAAAATAGTCATGATCTTGTCCTTAATGAGTTAACGCGGCCTGCGAGACTGTCGCGGCTGAAGGGAGATAGTGTTGCTCGGCGCTCTTCGCCCACTGCTGATAGCGGCGATAGAGGCGTTCAAACTGTTGCGCCTGCGCGGTCGGTTGCAGGGTTTTTTCGATGGCGCTGGCCATTTTCAGCTGCGCCGCCGGGATATCGGCATGCACTTGCGCGGCGACGGCGGCGAAAATCGCCGCACCCAGTGCGCAGCACTGTTCAGATTCGACCACCTGTAATGGGCGGTTCAGCACATCGCAGCAGGCCTGCATCACGCCGAGGTTTTTACGTGCGATACCGCCGAGCGCCATCACGTTGTCGACGGCAATACCCTGTTCGGTGAAGCACTCCATAATGGCGCGCGCGCCGAACGCGGTTGCGGCAATCAACCCGCCAAACAGCGCCGGGGCGTCGGTGCCGAGATTCAAATCGGTGATCACCCCTTTCAGACGCTGGTTGGCATTTGGCGTACGGCGACCGTTAAACCAGTCCAGCACCACCGGCAGGTGATCGAGCGAAGGATTTTTTACCCACGCATCGGTCAGCGCAGGTAAGAGTTGTTTCTGGCTGGCTTTGATCTGCGCTTTCAGCTCTGGATGTTGCTGCGCGAGTTGTTCCAGCGGCCAGCCAAGCACACGACCAAACCAGGCATAGATATCGCCAAAGGCGGACTGCCCGGCTTCGAGGCCGATAAAGTCCGGCACTACGCTGCCATCAACCTGGCCGCAAATGCCTTTTACCGCCCGGTCGCCAACGCTCTGTTTGTCGGCAATCAGAATGTCGCAGGTAGATGTACCGATGACTTTCACCAGCGTATTCGGTTGTGCGCCTGCGCCAACTGCGCCCATATGGCAGTCGAAGGCACCGCCGGAAATCACTACGGATTCAGGCAAACCAAGGCGCTGCGCCCACTCGGACGTCAACGTGCCGACGGGAATATCGGCGGTATACGTGTCGGTAAACAGCGGCCAGTTCAGGTGTTTATTAATGATGGGATCGAGTTCATCAAAGAACGCGGCAGGTGGCAGGCCACCCCAGCTTTCATGCCACAGGGATTTATGCCCGGCGCTGCAACGCCCGCGACGAATCGCTTCCGGACGCGTGGTGCCGGAGAGCAGGGCGGGGATCCAGTCACACAGTTCGATCCAGGAGGCGGCAGCCTGCGCGACGGCGCTATCCGCGCGGGTAACGTGCAGGATTTTTGCCCAGAACCATTCGCTGGAGTAAATGCCGCCGATGTAGCGCGAGTAGTCAGTTTTGCCGGGGGTGTGGCACAAGCGGGTAATGGCTTCCGCCTCTTCGACGGCGGTGTGATCTTTCCACAACACAAACATCGCGTTCGGGTTGTCGGCAAACTCCGGGCGCAGCGCCAGCACGCGGCCTTCGGCATCAATCGGCGCCGGTGTTGAACCGGTGCTGTCGACGCCAATGCCTTTGATCCCGGCGCGTTGCTCGTCGGTCAGCTCCGCCAGCACACTTTTCAGTGCCGCTTCCATCGACTCGATGTAATCGCGCGGGTGGTGGCGAAATTGGTTATGCGGCGCATCGCAATAACGCCCCTCCTGCCAGCGTGGATACCACTCGACACTGGTGGCGATCTCCGCCCCGGATGTGCAGTCTACCGCCAGCGCACGTACTGAATCGCTGCCGAAATCGAGGCCAATTGTGATTGCCATGTATCTTGCTCCATGAAGAATAACCGTTAGAAAAACGATAGTGAGCGGCGGCAAAAACCGTCAGGCAGGATCCGCTAATCTTATGGATTAAAATGCTATGGGATCGCAAAGTGTGACGCCGTGCAAAAATTCGATGTGGACATTTCTGCCGCCTTTATAGACACTTCCGTTATCCCTTTTTGCCCTGTTCAGCGGCGTTAAAAAGGCGTAATCGCTTTTGTCTGGCGGGATTAGACAATTGGCGTGTTTACGCCCTTTGCCTGCGGGCGGCTGAGGAATGACGGGATTCTCAATATGGACAATTGGTTTCTTTACCAGGCACGGGAGTATTGCGTTTATGGCTGAATCACAGAACGATCCACTGCTGCCAGGGTACTCGTTTAATGCGCATCTGGTGGCGGGGCTGACCCCCATTGAAGCTGACGGTTATCTCGATTTTTTTATCGACAGACCGCTGGGTATGAAGGGCTATATCCTGAATCTCACCGTGCGCGGCGAGGGGGTGGTGATGAACCACGGTAAGCAGTTTGTTTGCCGCCCTGGCGATATCCTGCTTTTCCCGCCGGGAGAAATTCACCACTATGGCCGCCACCCCGACGCCAGCGAGTGGTATCACCAGTGGGTTTACTTCCGTCCACGCGCCTACTGGCACGAGTGGCTGAACTGGCCGACACTGTTCGCGCAAACCGGTTTTTACCGTCCTGATGATGCGCATATGGCGCGTTTTCGTGAACTTTTCGCGCAAATTATCGACGCCGGGCAAAGTGTCGGGCGCTATGCGGAACATCTGGCGATAAATCTGCTGGAGCAACTGCTACTGCGCCGTATGGAAGCGATTAACGAATCGCTGCACCCGCCGCTGGATAACCGCGTGCGCGACGCCTGCCAGTACATTAGCGATCACCTGGCGGATAACCATTTTGATATCGCAAGCGTTGCTCAGCATGTTTGCTTGTCGCCTTCGCGCCTGTCCCACCTTTTTCGTCAGCAACTGGGCGTGAGTGTGCTGAGCTGGCGCGAGGATCAGCGTATCAGCCAGGCAAAACTACTGCTTAGCACCACGCGAATGCCGATTGCCAGCGTCGGGCGCAATGTTGGCTTTGACGATCAGCTCTATTTCTCGCGGGTTTTTAAAAAATGCACCGGTGCCAGCCCCAGTGAATTCCGCGCGGGATGTGAATAAAAAGTAAAGAATGGCAATGAAAGGTTCTGCAATGTGACATAACCGGTAAAATTTTCAGATAATTGAAAGCTTGACGCTCGCGGATGACCTCCGGAGAATCCAGCGTTCATTCTGAACAGGACACCTTATGGAAGCGCTGCTGGAACACTTTGTTACCCAATCCGCCATGTATTCGCTGGCGGCGATTATGCTGGTGGCGTTTTTTGAGTCGCTGGCGTTATTCGGGCTGATTTTACCCGGCACGGTAATGATGGCGGCGCTCGGCGCGCTGATCGGCAGCGGCGAAGTGAACTTCTGGCATGCGTGGCTGGCGGGGATTGTTGGCTGCCTGCTCGGCGACTGGATCTCCTTCTGGTTGGGCTGGCGTTTTAAGGGGCCGCTGCACCGCTGGTCGTTTATGAAAAAGAACAAAGCGCTGCTCGATAAAACCGAACACGCGCTGCATCAGCACAGCGTATTTACCATTCTGGTTGGGCGTTTTGTCGGGCCGACGCGCCCGCTGATCCCGATGGTTGCCGGCATGCTGGATCTGCCCATCCGCAAGTTTTTGCCGCCGAATATTGTTGGCTGCCTGCTATGGCCGCCGTTCTACTTCCTGCCCGGTATTCTGGCCGGTGCGGCAATTGATATTCCCGCCGATATGCAAAGCGGCAACTTCAAATGGCTGTTGTTGCTGACCGCGCTGCTGCTGTGGCTGGCCTGCTGGTTGTGCTGGCGGTTATGGCGCGCGGGGAAATCCGGTGTTGACCGTTTGACAAACTACCTGCCACGTCGCCGCCTGTTATGGCTGGCACCGGGCACGCTGGTGGTTGCTGTCGCTGCGGCGATCGCGCTGGCGCAGCACCCGCTGATGCCGATTTACCTCAACATTTTAGGCGACGTTGTTCGCGGTCACTGACCGCGAATCCCCAGCAAACCAGACGCGGATGATTTGCCGCTGAGCAACGCGTCCGTGTTGCCATCCCACGCAATGCGCCCGTCAGCAATCACCAGCGAACGTTCGGCAATCCGCGCTGCATCCTCCACACTGTGCGACACCATCAGCAGCGTTAACCGCTGTCGCTGACATACTGACTGTACCAGCGCGAGCATCTCCTGGCGCAGCGCCGGGTCGAGTGCGGAAAAGGGTTCATCAAGCAATAACACCGGCTGCTCACGCACCAGGCAGCGCGCCAGCGCCACGCGCTGACGCTGACCACCGGAAAGCTGCTCCGGCAGGCGTGCCAGCAGTGATTCCAGCCCCATGGTTTCGGCGATCTGCTCCAGTTTATGCTGCTGGTCGCTATTTAGCTTCAGACCCGGGTTTAACCCCAGTCCGATATTTTGCCGCACAGTAAGATGAGTAAAGAGGTTATTTTCCTGAAACAGCATCGATACCGGGCGCTGCGAGGGCGTGGTATGCGTGTGATCTTCGCCAGCGATGGTTATCGTGCCGCTGGCGGGAGTAAGAAACCCGGCTACCAGGTTCAGCAGCGTGCTTTTTCCCGCGCCGCTTGGGCCGAGAACGGCAATCTGCTCGCCCCGGGTAACAGAGAGGGAAAAGCGCATTGGCAGATGGTGATAAAGCCAGGTGACATCAGTCAGTCTTAACATGGCGGCCCGGAAGTTTTTCAATCACGGTGAATAAGAAAAAGCACAGCAGCAGCAGGATGAGTGCGGTCACTGCGCCGTCCTGGCTGCGGTACGACCCAATCTGCTGATAGAGATAAAATGGCAGCGTGCGAAAGTCGTCATTACCAAATAACGCCACCACGCCGAAATCGCCAATCGACAGCACGCAGGCAAATGCCAGCGCCTGGGCCAGCGGGCGTTTCAGCGCGCGTAATTCGACCACGCGCAGACGCTGAAAACCCTGCATTCCCAGCGACTGGCACAGCATGCTGTAGCGGGAAGTCACATCGCGCATCGGGTTTTCCAGCACTTTCAGCGCATAAGGAATGGCCATCAGCGCATTGGTAAAAATGACGATGCCATCGGCGGAAGCGGGCAGGCCAACGCTGTTATTGAGCAGCAGAAAAAAGCCCGTCGCCAGCACGATCCCAGGCATCGCGAGGATCAACATACCGCTGATTTCCAGCGCTTGCCCGGCCATAATTTGCTGGCGCGCGCGTAACTCCCGGCTGCTCCACAACAGCATCATGGTCAACACGACGCACAACAGCCCCGCGCCCAGCGCGATGCGCAGCGACGTCCACACCGCTTGCCACAGGACTGGCTCCGCCAGCACTTTCATCAGGCTCAGATTGAGGCCATCGACAATCACTGCCAGCAGCGGCGGCAGCAGTAATAACAGAGCCAGCACAATCAATGTGATATCCGCGACCTTGCTGAACAGCCGATCCTCCGGGTTACGCCAGCCAGTAATCTGATGGCTGCCCACGGCGATCGCTTTGCTCATCCGCTGGCTGAGCAGCACCAGCCCGAGGCAGCAGATCATCTGGATCAGCGCCAGCATGGCTGCGCGGGCGGGATCAAAATCGAAGCTGAGCGCCTGGTAGATGGCCAGTTCAATGGTGGTGGCCTGAGGCCCGCCGCCCAGCGACAGCACGGTGGCGAAACTGGCGAAGCAGAGCATAAAAATCAGCGCGGCGACCGGCGGGATCTGGCGGCGTAACCACGGCCACTCGACAAAACGGAAGAATGCCCAGCCGCGCATACCCAGTTGTGCGGCAAGCTGGCGCTGCTCGCCGGGGATCTGCTCCAGCGTTTGCAGCAGCAGGCGCGAGGCCATCGGCAAATTAAAAAAGACGTGTGCCAGCAAAATGCCCTGTAAGCCATATGGCGAGAATGCCCACTCCAGACCAAGCGCGTGCCAGAGCGTTGCCAGCCAGCCCTGGCGGCCATACACACTGAGAATGCCGAACACGGCGACCAGCACCGGCAGGATCAGGGTCATGGCGCACAGGCGCAGTAAGGCGAGACGGCCAGGAAAACGCCGCCGGTAGAGCGCGCGGGCAAGAAATATCGCCGGTACGACCGAGAGCAGCGCGGAGAGAAACGCTTGCCAGAAGGAGAAGCGCACCACATGCCACAGGTAGCTGTCCTGGAAAAAATCAGCCAGCCCACTGGACGGGGCGTTTTGCCACAGGGCAAGAAAGGCTGCCAGCGCCACCGCCACCATCAATGTGGCAGCGGTGAGGCCGGGCAGCAGCCAGCCAGCAATCAGCGGCTGACGGCGCGTTGCCATGCATTAATCCAGGTTGCACGCTGGGTCGCGACCTCCTGCGAAGAGTATTCCAGCGAGGTTTGCGGTTTCACCAGTTGGTCGAAGCCCGCAGGCAGCGTCACATTGGTGACCGGGTACATCCAGTTACCGCCCGGGATAGTGTTCTGGAACGCGGGCGAAACCATAAACTTGAGGAATTTTTCCGCCAGTTCCGGCTGTTTACTGGCAGCGGTGCGGGCGGCAACTTCTACCTGCAAATAGTGGCCTTCGCTGAAATTCGCCGCCGCGTAGTTATCTTTCTTCTCGGCAATAATGTGGTAAGCCGGAGAAGTGGTATAGCTCAGCACCAGGTCGCTTTCCCCTTTCAGGAACAGGCCGTAGGCTTCGCTCCAGCCTTTGGTGACGGTGACCGTTTTGGCCGCCAGTTTCTGCCACGCTTGCGGGGCGTTGTCGCCATAGACTTTCTGCATCCACAGTAGCAGGCCGAGGCCTGGCGTGCTGGTGCGCGGATCTTCGTAGATAACGCGCCATTTCTGATCGCTTTCGACCAGCTCTTTCAGGCTTTTGGGCGGGTTTTTCAGTTTGTTTTTATCGTAGACAAACGCGAACCAGCCGTAGTCGAACGGTACAAACGTGTCGTTCTTCCAGCCGCCAGGCACGTTAACCGCATCGGTGGCGACGCCGCTTTTGGCGAACAGTTTGGTTTGTGTCGCGGCGTCCAGCAGGTTGTTATCCAGCCCCAGCACCACGTCGGCTTTGCTGTTTTTGCCTTCCATGCGCAGGCGGTTAAGCAGCGAAACGCCATCTTCGAGTGCCACGAATTTCAGCTCGCAGTTGCAGTCGCTTTCAAAGGCTTTTTTTACCGCAGGCCCTGGCCCCCAGTCGGCAGAGAAGGAGTCGTAGGTGTAAACGGTCAGAACGGGTTTTGCAAAAACAGGCGCTGCGATAAGCAGCAGGAACGGCAGTGATTTTTTTAACACTTTGCACCTCAAAATGGGTGGCAAAGGATTTTGAGAGGCAGCCTCAAATCCCTTCGCCGGCGTTATCCGGATCAGGTTCGACGGGTATTTTCTCAGCACACGCGCATGGCGCAGCACCCCGTTGAGAACGCCGCTATTGTAATGATTTGGTAAAAAATGCGAAAGCCTTATGGATCCGGTGGCGCAAACCAGGCGGATTTAAAGTCGAACCAGCCCAGCGTGTTCATGCGCAGCCCGCGCATGGTGCGCTGTCCCTGAATCCTCAGCCAGTGGTGGATTAGCGGTACGATGGCTTTACTGGCGAGCAACTGTTGCGACCAGACGGCAAGATTCATCTCCCCGTTGCGCCATTTTGCCGCATCTGCCTGCCAGTCGAGCGGAATACAGTGCTGTAGCAGCGGTACTTCGTAGAGGTTGGCGAACACCGAGAAATCCAGCGGCAGCGTGAAATTGGCGCTGTTAAGCCAGATATCGCTCCCGGCTTCGCCCCGATGCCACTCCTCGTAATCCACTTCCTGCACAATCAGCTTCACGCCGTGTTCGGCCAGCAGCGTGCTCATGGTACGTGACAGCGCTTCGTGCTCGTTATGTTCGCGATAGAACGTGAGCGTCAGGGTTTCCAGACCCGCCGGTTTTTCACCACTACCGGGGCGGGCATGGTGCCAGCGCGGCAGCAGACCGTAAGCCGGGAACCAGTAGCGTTGGTACTGCTCATTGGCGTGCCACAGCAGATTAGTGGGGGAGAGCACATGGCTGACCCACTCCCTAACCGCCGGGTTCGCGCCACGACTGGATCGCGCATCAAACAACAGGTAATAACAGCCCTCTTCGAGGCGGCTTTCCACCGCTTTTTCGCCGTCGGTTGGCCCCTCAAGCGTCAGGCCGCTGGTCGGTTCATCGCTCAGATCCGGCAACACCCAGACGTTGACTTCATCGATCAGGGCGCGAAAGCCGAAGTAGTCATCAAAGGCGTGGATTTTTAACTGATTAGTGGTATTGCGCGTCACGGCGTAAGGGCCAGTACCAATCGGCTGGCTGGCGAAGTTGCTTATCGTGTTCCATTCACGCGGCAAAATCATTGCCGGCACATGCCCCATCAACCACGGCAGCCAGTTATCCGGCTGGCTGAGATGGATATCCAGTGTCCAGGGCGTCGGCGAGATCACTTCGCGGATATGTGAGTAGAGCGGCAGGGCCGTGGCGCGCTCCAGCGATGCAATCACATCACTCATTTCCAGTTCGCGGCCGTGATGAAAATGAATGCCGGGGCGTAAATAAAATCGCCAGTGCAACGGGGAAATCAGCTTCCAGTGGTGGGCGATATCCGCTTCCAGTTCCCCGTTTTCCTCATTTATGCGCGTCAGCGCACTGAAGATTTGCCGTGCTATATGGGTTTCGGAACGACGTAATGCACTACCTGGCAGCAGGTTACGCAGTGGCCGGTAGTAAAGGACCCGCAGGATATGTCGCCCCTGGCGAAAGCTCCGGCCGAGATGCGAAACCAGCATCTGGCGCACGGCCTTTTTATCGCCGACGAGTTGCACCAGTTGATCGATGCGATCCTGCTCCAGTAGGTCTTCGGCGCGCTGTTGCTGGAGCGCAAGGCCGGTATAAAGGAAGGTGAGCCGCGAACGTTTGCCACGGCCGGCTTCAGCATCCCAGGTCAGCCAGCCGCGCTCCTGCATGGTATTGAGCAGGGTGCGCATATGGCGGCGCGAACAGCTAAGCAGCTCCGCCAGCTCGTTGAGCGTCGTTTCTTGTGACTTCCCATCGCAGCATTGCCACAGACGGATAAACTGTTGTTGCAGGCGGCCGGACGACATAAAAGGGGAACTCCTGATAAAAACTCAGCAATTTATTAATCCCTATATTAAGCCAATACTTCTCTGCGATGAAAGCGAGGAGGTCATATGCTGAGATCATCCATACGACGGTTTTATCTGGACTATTTTCACGCCACGCAGGATGCGGGCTGGCTCGCCCGCCTGAGCGCACGGCAGCGCCTGAAAATGCTGGAAGAGCTGATGCAGTGGGAAGTGACAACGCCGGTCTCGAAAGACTGAATCGCCGAAATCATGTGTGACTGAGTATTAAGTGCGAATGCACCCGCCAGCAAAATGTTTTTTGCTGGCTTTTTTCGTTTATGCTGACAGCCGCTTTTTACGCTTTCCCTTTTTGCCGTGCTAACAAGGAAATATTCATGCTCTGGTTAATGACGATGGGACGCCGCCTTAATGGCGTTTACGTCGCTTTTATGATCGTCGCCTTTATGATGGGAGTTGCCGGAGCGCTACAGGCACCGACGCTCAGCTTGTTCCTGAGCCGGGAAGTGGGCGCTGAGCCGTTCTGGGTTGGGCTGTTTTATACCGTCAACGCCATAGCCGGGATTGTGGTCAGCCTTGGGCTGGCAAAACGATCCGACAACCAGGGCGACAGGCGCAAACTGATCCTCTTTTGTTGCCTGATGGCGGTGGGCAATGCGCTGTTATTCGCCTTTAACCGCCACTATCTGACGCTTATCACCTGCGGTGTGCTGCTGGCCTCGCTGGCAAATACCGCCATGCCGCAGCTTTTCGCGCTGGCGCGTGAGTATGCGGACAGTTCTGCACGTGAAGTGGTGATGTTCAGTTCTGTCATGCGCGCACAACTCTCGCTGGCGTGGGTGATTGGCCCGCCGCTGGCGTTTATGCTGGCGCTTAATTACGGCTTTACCGCCATGTTTTCCATCGCCGCCGGGATTTTCGTTATCAGCCTGGTGCTGGTGGCGTTCTGGCTGCCTTCGGTGGCGCGTGTTGAACAGCCCGCCGACGTGGCGGTGACGCAGGTCAGCGGCTGGAGCGATAAAAATGTACGCATGCTGTTTATTGCCTCCACGCTGATGTGGACCTGCAACACCATGTACATCATTGATATGCCGCTGTGGATTAGCCTGGAATTAGGGCTACCCGACAAACTGGCCGGGATTTTAATGGGTACGGCGGCAGGGCTGGAGATCCCAGCGATGATCCTGGCGGGCTTTTTTGTCAAACGCATCGGTAAACGGCGCATGATGCTCACCGCGGTTGCGGCGGGTGTGCTGTTCTACATTGGCCTGATTTTTTTCCACAGCCAGACGGCGTTACTTTCCCTGCAACTGTTTAATGCGGTGTTTATCGGGATTATCGCCGGGATTGGCATGTTGTGGTTTCAGGATCTGATGCCTGGGCGGGCAGGTTCGGCGACCACGCTGTTTACCAACAGTATTTCGACCGGCGTGATCCTGGCCGGGGTGATCCAGGGCGCGCTGGCGCAAAGCTTTGGTCACGGCGCGGTTTATATCGGCATTGCGGTGATTTCAGTGCTGACGCTGTGGCTGACCAGCCGCGTTAAAGACGTATAAACGAAAAAAGGCCCGGAAACCGGGCCTGTTGTTGGCTAGCGCATAAAAGCGGGCTGTTTGTTTTCGTAAGCGGCGATGGCATCGTCGTGCTGTAACGTCAGACCGATGCTGTCCAGACCGTTCAGCATGCAGTGGCGGCGGAAGGCGTCAATCGAGAAGCTGTACGACTTTCCGCCCGCATTCACCACTTGCGCTTGCAGATCCACCTCAAAGCTAATGCCCGGGTTGTTCTGCACCAGCGTAAAGAGCTCATCCACTTCTTGATCGCTCAACGTTACCGGCAGCAGCTGGTTGTTAAAGCTGTTGCCGTAAAAGATGTCGGCGAAACTTGGCGCAATCACCACTTTGAAACCGTAATCGGTCAACGCCCATGGCGCGTGTTCACGTGACGAACCGCAGCCAAAGTTTTCCCGCGCCAGCAAAATCGATGCGCCTTTGTATTGCGGGAAATTCAGCACGAACTCCGGGTTCGGTTGTTGGCCTTTGTCATCCAGAAAACGCCAGTCGTTAAACAGATGGGCACCAAAACCGGTGCGCGTAACCTTCTGCAAAAACTGCTTTGGGATAATGGCGTCGGTATCCACATTCGCGGCATCCAGCGGAACGACCAGGCCGGTATGTTGGGTAAATTTCTCTGCCATGGTTGTTCTCCTTACAAGCTGCGAATATCAGCGAAATGGCCGGTCACGGCGGCGGCGGCGGCCATCGCCGGGCTAACCAGATGCGTGCGTCCGCCGCGGCCCTGGCGACCTTCAAAGTTACGGTTACTGGTCGATGCGCAACGTTCACCCGGATTCAGGCGATCGTTATTCATGGCCAGGCACATGGAGCAGCCCGGCAAGCGCCATTCAAAACCGGCTTCAATAAAGATTTTGTCCAGACCTTCGGCTTCCGCCTGTGCTTTCACCGGACCGGAGCCAGGCACAACCAGCGCCTGTACGCCCGGCGCGACTTTGCGCCCTTTGGCGATTTCCGCCGCTGCGCGCAGATCTTCAATGCGCGAGTTGGTGCAGGAGCCGATAAAGACTTTATCGATAGCCACTTCCGTTAACGGCACACCAGGTTTCAGCCCCATGTAGGCCAGCGCTTTTTCTGCGGAAGCGCGCTCAACCGGATCGGCGAACGAGGCCGGATCGGGAATGATATCGGTCACTGAAATAACCTGACCCGGGTTGGTGCCCCAGGTTACCTGCGGGGCGATCTCTTCGGCCTGCAACGTAACTACGGTGTCGAAAACCGCACCTTCGTCGGTATGCAGGGTTTTCCAGTAGGCCACCGCATCATCGAAGTCTTTGCCCTTCGGCGCATGCAAACGACCTTTCACGTAGTTAAAGGTGGTTTCATCCGGGGCGACCAGGCCGGCTTTTGCGCCCATCTCAATCGCCATATTGCACAGCGTCATACGGCCTTCCATGCTCAGCGCACGGATAGCGTCACCGCAGAACTCAACCACGTGCCCGGTGCCGCCGGCGCTGCCGGTTTTACCAATGATCGCCAGCACGATATCTTTCGCGGTGATCCCCGGTGCGGCCGTGCCTTTGACTTCAATTTTCATGGTTTTGGCGCGACCCTGCTTCAGGGTTTGCGTCGCCAGAACGTGTTCCACTTCCGATGTACCGATACCGAAAGCCAGCGCGCCAAATGCGCCGTGGGTGGCAGTGTGGGAATCGCCACAAACGATGGTCATGCCCGGCAGGGTGATGCCCTGTTCCGGCCCCATTACGTGGACGATGCCCTGATACGGGTGGTTCAGGTCATACAGCTCAACGCCGAATTCGTTGCAGTTTTTGATTAACTCCTGCATCTGAATGCGCGCCATCTCGCCGGAAGCGTTGATGTCTTTAGTTTGTGTCGAGACGTTGTGATCCATCGTCGCGAAGGTTTTACCCGGCTGGCGCACCGGACGGTGGTGCGCACGCAGCCCATCGAACGCCTGCGGTGATGTCACTTCATGCACCAGATGGCGGTCGATATACAACAGTGGGGTTTCGTTTGGCGCTTCATAGACCACATGGGCGTCAAATAACTTTTCGTACAAACTCTTAGCCATGATTACACCCCTTCAGCGACATAACGAGCGATGATGTCGCCCATCTCATCGGTACTGACAGCGGCGGCGCCACGGGCTAAGTCGCCGGTGCGCACACCTTCTTCTAATGCACGATTGATAGCGCCTTCGATGGCGTCAGCCGCGTCGCCTGCATTCAGGCTGTAACGCAGCAGCAGCGCCAGCGACAGGATCTGCGCAATCGGGTTGGCGATATTTTTCCCGGCGATATCCGGCGCGGAGCCGCCTGCCGGTTCATACAGACCAAAACCTTGTTCGTTCAGGCTGGCGGAAGGCAGCATGCCCATCGAACCGGTGATCATGGCGCATTCGTCGGAAAGAATGTCGCCGAACAGGTTGGAACACAGCAGCACGTCAAACTGGGACGGATCTTTAATCAACTGCATGGTGGCGTTGTCGATATACATATGCGCCAGTTCAACGTCGGGGTATTCGCCCGCGATTTCGTTGACGATTTCGCGCCACAGCAGCGAGGTTTGCAGCACGTTGGCTTTATCAATCGAGTGGACTTTTTTGCGGCGTTTGCGCGCTGATTCAAACGCGATACGCGCAATGCGCTCGATTTCAAAACGGTGATAGATCTCGGTATCAAATGCTTTTTCATGCTGGCCGCTACCTTCGCGGCCTTTCGGTTGACCGAAGTAGATGCCGCCGGTCAGTTCGCGCACGCACAGAATGTCGAAACCGTTGGCGGCGATGTCTTCGCGCAGCGGACAGAATGCTTCCAGCCCCTGATACAGTTTTGCCGGGCGCAAATTACTGAACAGTTTGAAGTGTTTACGCAGCGGCAGCAACGCGCCGCGTTCCGGCTGCTGCGCCGGAGGCAGATTTTCCCATTTCGGACCGCCGACAGAGCCGAACAGAATCGCATCGGCTTGTTCGCAGCCTTCAACCGTGGCCTGCGGCAGCGGGTTACCGTGACGATCGATGGCAATGCCGCCGACATCATAATGGCTGGTGGAAATACGCATACCAAAACGGTTACGTACGGCTTCCAGAACTTTCAGCGCTTGTGCCATTACTTCTGGACCGATACCGTCACCCGGCAACACAGCAATATGGTAATTCTTCGACATCACACGGTTTCCTTGTTGTTTTCTTTGTTCTGAGCCTGGCGTTGCAACTCTTTTTCGACTTCGGCGGCGCGCCAGATGTTGTTCAGCACGTGTACCATGGCTTTGGCGGAGGATTCCACAATATCGGTCGCCAGACCGACGCCGTGGAAGCGGCGACCGTTGTAGTTCACCACGATATCAACCTGACCCAACGCGTCTTTGCCCTGGCCTTTGGCGCTCAAATCGTATTTCACCAGTTCGATGTCATAGGCCGTCACGCGGTTAATGGCCTGGTAGACCGCATCGACCGGGCCGTTGCCGTTGGCGGCTTCGGCTTTGATCTCTTCGCCACACGCCAGCTTCACAGACGCGGTGGCGATATCGTTGGAGCCGGACTGCACGCTGAAGTAGTCCAGGCGGAAGTGTTCTGGCTCTTCCTGCTGTTTATTAATGAATGCCAGCGCTTCCAGATCGTAATCAAAGACCTGGCCTTTTTTATCCGCCAGCTTCAGGAAAGCGTCGTACAGATTATCCAGGTTGTAGTCGGCTTCTTTGTAGCCCATCTCTTCCATACGGTGTTTCACCGCAGCGCGCCCGGAACGGGAGGTCAGGTTCAACTGAACCTGATTCAGACCGATGGATTCCGGGGTCATGATTTCGTAGTTTTCGCGGTTTTTCAGCACGCCGTCCTGGTGAATACCGGAGGAGTGGGCAAATGCGCCGGTGCCAACAATGGCTTTATTCGCCGGAATCGGCATATTGCAAATCTGGCTGACGGTCTGGCTGGTGCGCCAGATTTCATGGTGATTGATTTGGGTGTGCACGTTCATGATGTCTTTGCGCACTTTGATTGCCATGATCACCTCTTCCAGTGAGCAGTTACCGGCGCGTTCGCCGATACCGTTCATTGCGCCTTCTACCTGGCGTGCGCCGGCGTGTACTGCGGCGATGGCGTTGCCCACGGCCAAGCCTAAGTCGTCATGGGTGTGAACAGAGATAATGGCTTTATCGATATTTGGTACGCGTTCGTACAGACCGGAGATGATATTGGCGAACTCGAACGGCATGGTGTAACCCACGGTGTCCGGGATGTTGATGGTTTTCGCACCGGCATTGATGGCGGCTTCAACGACGCGCGCCAGATCGCCAATTGGGGTGCGACCTGCATCTTCACACGAGAATTCCACGTCGTCGGTATAGTTGCGAGCGCGTTTAACCATGTAAATGGCGCGTTCAATCACTTCATCCAGCGTGCTGCGCAGCTTGGTTGCGATATGCATTGGCGAGGTGGCAATGAATGTGTGGATACGGAACGCTTCGGCAACTTTTAACGACTCTGCTGCAACATCAATATCTTTTTCGACGCAGCGGGCGAGGGCGCAAACGCGGCTGTTTTTTATCTGGCGCGCAATGGTTTGTACGGATTCAAAATCGCCCGGGGAAGAGACCGGAAAACCCACTTCCATCACATCAACGCCCATACGCTCCAGCGCCAGGGCGATTTGCAGCTTCTCTTTCACGCTCAGGCTCGCCTGTAACGCCTGTTCACCATCACGTAATGTGGTATCGAAAATAACGACTTGCTGGCTCATGGTTTAGGTCCTTGTCTCTTAGGTCGCCTCGCTACGAGCATAAAAAAACCCGCGCCAAGGCGCGGGTTCTTAGTCTTAACTGGAAGGACGATTCAACTCAGAATGTCGCCCACCGGTCTACCGCGCACGAGAGATGCGTTTAGTAGTAGTAGACCAGCGAAACCGACGTTGCGAATCATGAATCATGCTCCAGGTGAATGCGATATGCTTTTAGTGGTACTGGATACGTAAGTTAATGTCAACCCCTCGTCTGAAAAGCGTAGCTTAAGAGCGCCGATTATTTTGTTGCGCTTTAGTTAATAATTCTGCCTATACGATGGAAATACGTTTTTCATGCTTACGCATTACCGGTTGTATCTGGCGTTACGTAGTATTTAAAGTCTTCCGTAAAAGCGAAGTGAATAATCGAGTGATGTGTAAAGGAAAACAGCGATAGAGATATATTTTTATTGTGATTACAGAATGTTTGGTAAGGTAAAAATATATGAAGAACTCCCTTAATTTAAGATGAAAAAGTTAATTTTCATTCGCCTGGAAAATAAAACAGGAGCTTTATATATTCCTAATTTGTCACACCGTACTTCTAATAATGTTATATGCGTGATAAATCATCTTCCTGAATATTATTATTACGCAGGTCGAGGGAGCTCATGATGACGACGGATTGCAAAATACCTGGTGAAGATGTTTATAATCAGCATGTTAATGAAGAGGGGAAACCGCAGTTACGTTCTGTCGATCTCAATTTACTGACTGTTTTTGATGCAGTAATGCAGGAACAAAATATCACCCGCGCGGCACATGTTCTGGGAATGTCGCAACCCGCAGTAAGTAATGCTGTTGCGCGGCTTAAGGTCATGTTTAATGACGAACTTTTTGTTCGCTATGGGCGTGGGATCCAGCCAACGGCGCGCTCGTATCAACTTTTTGGTTCTATCCGCCAGGCGCTGCAATTGGTGCAAAATGAACTGCCCGGTTCCGGATTCGATCCGCTTAGTAGTGAACGTGTATTTAATTTGTGTGTTTGTAGCCCGCTGGATAATCTTTTAACGTCAGCGATTTACAATCGCGTAGAGAAAATTGCCCCCGGTATTAATTTAGTATTTAAATCCGATCTTAATCACAGCACCGAGCACCAGCTGCGTTATCAGGAAATTGAGTTTGTGATTGGCTACGAAGAGTTTCGCCGGCCTGAATTTTCATGTATCCCACTATTTAATGATGAAATGGTACTGGTCGTCAGCCATCAGCATCCCCGCCTCAATGCGCTCACCACAGAAAACGCCATCTTCAGAGAACAGCATGCGGTGGTTTCGCTGGACCGGTACGCGTCATTTAGCCAGCCATGGTATGACAGCGTAGATAAATGCAGTTGTATTGCTTATCAGGGGATGGCGCTGACCAGCGTATTAAGCGTGGTTTCGCAAACTCATCTGGTGGCGATTGCACCGCGCTGGTTAGTGAAGACATTTGCTGAAGGGCTGGATTTAGCGATGCTGCCGCTCCCGTTAGATCTGAAGAGCCGCACGTGTTACCTCTCCTGGCATGAAGCCGCAGGCAGAGATAAGGGCCATCAATGGATGGAAGAGCTTCTGGTGTCGGTGTGTAGCCATTAGCCAGTGGGCAGAATCATCCAGCGGTGAAAGCGTTTGGTTATTCTGCTCTGTTTTTTTCTGGCAGTATTTTGTCCTGATTTACGTCTGTCGCAATGACAGACGATGTTGCAAAAATGGATCAATTACTGGACAACTTCGTATTCGGATGATGAATGGTCATCGTCTTTGCTTATCACAGATGTTTCCACCAATTCTGCGTTTCTGACGTCGTTTTTTCACTTTTGTACAGGCTTCACCGCAAGGGCTTGCTAATTGCCTGCCAGATTTTGAGCGGTTATGGTAACTGCCATTCATAATCAGAGTGCAGGGATTTCCTGTTCTGAACAGAGCGACAGCGCGGAAATGATTTTCGCCGTCAGTCGACAAACGTAAGCCTGGAGGCAAAGCATGGAGATGTTGTCTGGAGCCGAGATGGTCGTTCGATCGCTTATCGATCAAGGCGTAAAGAAAGTATTCGGCTATCCCGGAGGCGCGGTTCTTGATATCTACGATGCCCTGCATACCGTCGGCGGTATTGAACACGTGCTGGTTCGCCACGAACAGGCGGCGGTACATATGGCTGATGGTCTGGCGCGGGCGACAGGTGAAGTGGGCGTGGTCCTGGTAACTTCCGGCCCCGGCGCGACCAACGCCATTACCGGCATCGCTACGGCATATATGGATTCTATTCCGCTAGTGGTGCTCTCCGGTCAGGTTGCAACGTCGCTGATTGGCTATGATGCTTTCCAGGAGTGCGACATGGTGGGGATCTCCCGCCCGGTGGTAAAACACAGTTTTTTAGTCAAACAAACGGAAGATATTCCCGGTGTATTAAAGAAAGCTTTCTGGCTTGCCTCCAGTGGTCGCCCTGGACCGGTAGTGGTGGATTTGCCGAAAGACATTATGAACCCGGCCAATAAGCTGCCTTACGTCTGGCCGGAATCCGTCAGCATGCGTTCCTATAACCCGACAACGCAGGGACATAAAGGCCAGATTAAGCGCGCCTTACAAACGCTGGCGGCGGCGAAAAAGCCGGTAGTCTATGTTGGCGGTGGCGCGATCAATTCAGCCTGTGAAGTACAACTACGCCAGCTTGCTGAAAAACTGAATTTACCGGTTGTCTCTTCATTGATGGGGCTGGGGGCATTTCCTGCTTCCCACCGACAGGCGCTCGGCATGCTGGGCATGCACGGGACTTACGAAGCCAATATGACGATGCACCATTCGGATGTCATCTTTGCCGTTGGCGTGCGTTTTGACGATCGCACCACCAACAATCTGGCGAAATATTGCCCGGATGCGACGGTGCTGCATATTGATATCGATCCTACGTCCATTTCCAAAACCGTGCAGGCAGATATTCCGATTGTTGGTGATGCGCGGCTGGTGCTGGAACAGATGCTGGAATTGCTGGATCAGGAAGCGTATCCGCAGCCGTTAGATGAGATTCGCGACTGGTGGCTGCGCATCGATCAATGGCGCGCCCGCCAGTGTCTGAAATACGATACCCAAAGTGAGAGCATTAAACCGCAGGCGGTGATTGAAGCGGCCTGGCGCCTGACGAAAGGCGAGGCTTACGTGACATCAGATGTCGGCCAACACCAGATGTTCGCCGCGCTTTACTACCGCTTTGATAAGCCGCGCCGCTGGATCAACTCAGGCGGGCTGGGGACGATGGGATTCGGTTTGCCTGCGGCGCTCGGCGTGAAGATGGCGTTGCCGGATGAGACGGTGATTTGCGTGACCGGCGATGGCAGTATCCAGATGAACATTCAGGAGCTTTCTACCGCTTTACAGTATGAATTGCCGGTGCTGGTGCTCAATCTTAACAACCGTTACCTGGGCATGGTGAAGCAGTGGCAGGACATGATTTATTCTGGCCGCCATTCGCAATCGTATATGGAATCACTACCTGATTTCGCCCGCCTGGCGGAAGCCTATGGCCATGTTGGGATCCGCATTACGCGCCCGGATGAGCTGGAAGCGAAACTCGCTGAAGCACTGGAACAGGTGAAGAATAATCGCCTGGTGTTTGTTGATGTTACCGTTGACGGTAGTGAACACGTTTATCCGATGCAGATCCGCGGTGGCGGTATGGATGAGATGTGGTTAAGCAAAACGGAGAGAACCTGATTATGCGCCGGATATTGTCTGTATTACTGGAAAATGAATCGGGCGCGTTATCGCGCGTGATTGGTTTGTTCTCTCAGCGGGGTTACAACATTGAAAGCCTGACTGTTGCGCCAACCGATGATCCGACGTTATCAAGAATGACGATCCAGACCGTTGGCGATCAGAAAGTGCTCGAACAGATCGAAAAGCAACTGCACAAACTGGTTGATGTTCTGCGCGTCAACGAATTGGGGCAGGGGGCGTACGTTGAGCGCGAGATCATGCTGGTGAAAATTCAGGCCAGCGGCTACGGGCGCGAAGAGGTGAAACGCAACGCGGAAATTTTCCGTGGGCAGATCATTGACGTTACCCCTTCTATTTATACGGTTCAGCTTGCCGGAACCAGCGACAAACTGGATGCGTTTCTGGCGACGATCCGCGATGTCGCAAAAATCGTTGAAGTCGCGCGGTCTGGCGTGGTGGGGTTGTCGCGCGGCGACAAAATCATGCGTTGATCGTGATCGTTCTCTCCATTTATCTGCCCGGCCTCTTACGCCGGGCTTTTTTTTGCGAAATCATACGGAACCCGATACGAAAGCGGTTGCCGCAGTGAGTATTCTGCGCTTAGATGTTATGGAAATTAGCCTATATCCCTAAAAAGGTTATGGAGTGCACTATTTTAAGGGGCAATTGTGAAACTGGATGAAATCGCCCGGCTAGCCGGCGTCTCACGAACCACGGCCAGCTACGTCATTAATGGTAAGGCGAAGCAGTATCGTGTCAGCGACAAAACCGTCGAGAAAGTGATGGCGGTTGTTCGTGAGCATAACTACCACCCGAACGCGGTGGCGGCTGGGCTGCGAGCAGGACGAACTCGCTCGATTGGGTTGGTTATCCCCGATCTTGAAAACACGAGCTACACGCGTATTGCCAACTATCTGGAGCGCCAGGCGCGTCAGCGCGGCTATCAGCTTTTGATTGCCTGCTCTGAAGATCAGCCTGACAACGAAATGCGTTGTATTGAACATTTGCTGCAACGGCAAGTGGACGCGATCATTGTATCCACTTCTCTGCCGCCGGAGCATCCGTTCTATCAACGGTGGGCGAATGACTCCTTCCCGATCGTCGCACTCGATCGTGCGCTGGATCGTGAACACTTCACCAGTGTCGTCGGTGCCGATCAGGATGATTCGGAAATGTTGGCGGAAGAGCTGCGTAAATTCCCGGCGGAGCGTGTGCTTTACCTTGGCGCTTTACCGGAGTTATCGGTGAGCTTCCTGCGTGAGCAGGGCTTTCGCACCGCGTGGAAAGACGATCCGCGCGAGGTTCAGTATCTCTACGCCAACAGTTATGAGCGGGAAGCCGCTGCGCAGCTGTTTGAGAAATGGCTGGAAACCAACCCGATGCCGCAAGCGATGTTTATCACCTCGTTTGCCTTATTGCAGGGGGTGCTGGATGTGACGTTGCGTCGCGACGGCAAGCTGCCATCTGATTTGGCGATTGCCACCTTCGGCGATCATGAATTGCTGGATTTCCTGCAATGCCCGGTGCTCGCGGTGGCGCAGCGTCATCGCGATGTGGCCGAACGCGTGCTGGAGATCGTGCTGGCAAGCCTTGATGAGCCACGCAAACCGAAAGCGGGGCTTAGCCGCATTCGCCGTAATCTTTACCGTCGCGGCATACTTAGCCGGGTATAGTTTCGGGTGAAAGGCAGCGACAGCTGCCTTTTTACTATTCATCTCTTACCTTTAATCAAATTATTGTTAAGACTCTCCTAAGATAAATCCTTAATTTCCCAATGGCTGCTGTTAATTTATTTTGCCCATTTCTTAAAAAACATTTTTAAAGGGTAATTGAGAAGTAACTTATCCCGGTTTTTGTATTGAATTGTTACATCTAAAAAAGGCCACATGCATTGAATTAACGTTCATTTATCGCGTTAAGGTTTTATCAGTGTGGAAGTGCCGCCGCGCTGTGCGCGCGTTGATGTAACTGGTGCTGTTAACTCTCTTCAATATGTCTTAAAATGCCGCCCGCGTCGCAAACTGACACTTTATATTTCGCGCGCAGAAATTGAATGGTTTTAAACGCGCGTGCGCATATTCTGTTTTTTTTCTTGCAAATATTCATGACGTTAATTTGCCTCGTAAGCTGAGCACTATTTCACCGACGCAGATATTCGCTGCGAATAAGGGATCTTTTGTTCTGGTTAGCCATTGCGCTGGCTTGACAAGCTTTTCCTCCGCTCCGTAAACTCCCTCAGTGGGGATTTGTGGGATAAAGTGGTGTAAAAGGGTCACCTGGGGGTGAATCGGAAATGTTCCGTGGAGCGACGTTAGTCAATCTCGACAGCAAAGGGCGGTTATCCGTTCCCACCCGATATCGGGATTTGCTGCAGGAGAATGCCTCCGGTCAAATGGTTTGCACCATTGACATCCGTCACTCATGCCTGCTGCTTTACCCTTTGCCCGAATGGGAAATTATCGAGCAAAAACTGTCGCGTCTGTCGAGCATGAACCCGCTCGAACGGCGCGTACAACGTTTGTTGCTGGGGCATGCCAGCGAGTGCCAGATGGATAGCGCCGGGCGCATTTTGATTGCGCCTGTTTTACGGCAACACGCCGGATTAACGAAAGAAGTGATGCTGGTCGGGCAGTTCAATAAATTTGAGCTGTGGGACGAAACGACCTGGTATCAACAGGTCAAGGAAGATATCGACGCTGAGCAATCGGGTTCCGAAGCGCTTTCGGATCGGTTGCAGGATTTGTCTCTGTAATGATGATGGAAAATTTTAAACACACGACGGTGCTGCTGGATGAGGCCGTTAACGGCCTGAATATTCGTCCGGATGGCATTTACATCGATGGCACTTTTGGTCGCGGTGGTCACTCGCGCTTGATCCTCTCCCAACTGGGAGCGGAAGGACGCTTGCTGGCGATCGATCGCGATCCGCAGGCGATTGCTGTAGCACAAACCATTGATGATCCCCGCTTCTCCATCATTCATGGTCCCTTTTCTGCGCTTGCTGATTATGTCAGCGAGCGCGACCTTATTGGCAAGATCGACGGCATTCTCCTCGATCTTGGCGTCTCTTCACCGCAGCTTGACGATCCGGAACGCGGCTTTTCCTTTATGCGTGATGGCCCGTTAGACATGCGTATGGATCCTACTCGCGGTCAGTCTGCCGCCGAATGGTTACAAACCGCTGATGAAGCCGACATCGCCTGGGTTTTAAAAACCTTTGGTGAGGAACGCTTTGCCAAACGTATTGCCCGCGCCATCGTCGAGCGCAACCGTCTCGATCCCATGACCCGCACCAAAGAGCTGGCGGAAGTGGTGGCGGCGGCAACGCCGGTGAAAGACAAATTCAAACATCCCGCGACCCGTACCTTCCAGGCGGTGCGCATTTGGGTGAATAGTGAACTGGAGGAGATAGAGCTGGCGCTAAAAAACTCGCTCGGCGTGCTTGCCCCGGGAGGGCGGCTTTCGATTATCAGCTTCCATTCACTGGAAGATCGCATTGTGAAACGCTTTATGCGTGAGCAAAGCCGTGGCCCGCAGGTTCCTGCCGGGTTGCCGATGACCGAAGAGCAACTCAGGAAACTGGGTGGCCGTCAGCTGCGAGCCTTAGGAAAGTTGATGCCGGGCGAAGAAGAAGTGGCTGAAAACCCACGTGCCCGTAGTTCAGTTCTGCGTATTGCAGAGAGGACGAACGCATGATCGGCAGAGTGACAGAGACCCTGAGCAAAGTGAAGGGATCGTTAGGAAGCAACGAGCGCCATGCTTTGCCTGGCGTGATCGGCGACGATCTTTTGCGATTTGGGAAACTGCCACTCTGCTTGTTCATTTGCATCATTATGACGGCAGTGACGGTGGTCACTACCGCCCATCACACGCGTTTATTAACCGCACAGCGTGAACAACTGGTTATTGAGCGCGACGCGCTGGATATCGAATGGCGCAACCTGATCCTTGAAGAGAATGCGCTCGGCGATCACAGCCGGGTTGAACGGATCGCCACAGAAAAGCTGCAAATGCAGCATGTCGATCCCTCACAGGAAAATATTGTGGTGCAGAAATAGAGATGAATAAGGAATCACGCAACGCATGAAAGCAGCGGCGAAAACGCTTAAACCGAAACGCCAGGAAGAACAGGCCAACTTTGTCAGTTGGCGTTTTGCGTTGCTTTGCGGTTGTATTCTGCTGGCACTGATGTTTCTGCTCGGACGCGTTGCCTACCTGCAAGTCGTCAATCCGGACATGCTGGTGCGTGAAGGGGATATGCGTTCCCTGCGTGTACAAGAAGTGGCGACGTCGCGCGGGATGATAACCGACCGTTCTGGCCGCCCGCTGGCGGTGAGTGTCCCGGTGAAAGCCATCTGGGCGGATCCGAAAGAGCTGCACGATGCGGGGGGTGTGACGCTCGATAATCGCTGGAAGGCGCTCTCTGACGCGCTGAATATGCCGCTCGACCAGCTTGCTTCACGCATCAATGCCAACCCGAAGATGCGCTTTATTTATCTTGCGCGTCAGGTTAACCCGGATCTCGGTGATTACATTAAAAAGCTGAAATTACCCGGGATTCATCTGCGTGAAGAGTCTCGCCGTTACTATCCATCCGGAGAAGTGACTGCTCACCTCATCGGTTTTACCAACGTCGACAGCCAAGGCATTGAAGGCGTTGAGAAGAGCTTTGATAAATGGCTCACCGGTCAGCCGGGCGAACGCATTGTGCGTAAAGACCGCTACGGGCGCGTGATAGAAGATATTTCGTCTACCGATAGCCAGGCGGCGCACAATCTCGCATTAAGTATTGATGAACGTTTGCAGGCGCTGGTCTATCGTGAGCTAAATAACGCCGTAGCGTTTAACAAAGCAGAGTCGGGCAGCGCCGTGCTGGTGGATGTGAACACCGGCGAAGTGCTGGCAATGGCCAACAGTCCTTCCTATAACCCAAACAACTTCACCGGCACATCGAAAGACGCGATGCGTAACCGCGCTATTACCGACGTATTTGAGCCGGGTTCCACCGTGAAACCGATGGTGGTTATGACCGCGTTACAGCGCGGCGTGGTGACGCCAAATACGGTGCTGAACACGGTGCCTTATCGTATTAACGGCCATGAAATCAAAGACGTGGCGCGATACAGCGAATTAACCCTCACCGGGGTCTTACAGAAGTCGAGTAACGTCGGTGTTTCTAAGCTGGCGTTAGCGATGCCCTCCTCAGCGTTAGTAGATACTTACTCACGTTTTGGCCTGGGAAAAACGACCAATTTGGGGATGGTCGGGGAACGCAGTGGCTTATTTCCTCAAAAACAACGGTGGTCTGACATAGAGAGGGCCACCTTCTCTTTCGGCTACGGGCTAATGGTAACGCCGTTACAGTTAGCGCGAGTCTACGCAACCATTGGCAGCTACGGCATCTACCGTCCGCTGTCGATCACCAAAGTTGATCCGCCAGTTCCGGGCGAACGCATCTTCAACGAATCCATTGTCCGTACCGTGGTGCACATGATGGAGAGCGTGGCGCTGCCAGGCGGTGGCGGTGTGAAAGCCGCCATCAAGGGTTATCGCATCGCGATTAAAACCGGTACGGCGAAAAAAGTCGGCCCCGATGGCCGCTATATCAATAAATACATTGCTTACACCGCTGGCGTCGCGCCTGCCAGCCGCCCGCGCTTTGCGCTGGTGGTGGTCATCAACGATCCGCAAGCGGGTAAATACTACGGTGGCGCCGTGTCCGCGCCGGTCTTTGGTGCCATCATGGGTGGCGTTCTGCGCACCATGAACATTGAGCCGGATGCGCTGACCACGGGCGAAAAAAGTGAATTTGTAATTAATCAAGGCGAGGGATCAGGTGGCAGATCGTAATTTGCGCGACCTTCTCGCTCCGTGGGTGCCAATGCTACCTGCGCGAGCGCTACGAGAGATGACACTCGACAGCCGTGTGGCTGCCTCGGGCGATCTTTTTGTGGCAGTGGTCGGTCATCAGGCGGACGGGCGTCGATATATCCCGCAGGCGATTGCGCAAGGTGTTGCTGCCATTATTGCTGAAGCGAAAGATGAAGCGAATGACGGTGAAGTTCGTGAAATGCACGGCGTTCCGGTCATTTACCTCAGCCAGTTGAATGAGCGCCTTTCCGCGCTGGCAGGCCGTTTTTATGGTGAGCCTTCCGGGCAATTACGTCTTATCGGCGTAACCGGTACTAACGGTAAGACCACCACCACACAGTTACTGGCGCAGTGGAGCCAACTGCTTGGCGAAACCAGCGCGGTGATGGGCACAGTGGGCAACGGTCTGTTGGGTAACGTCGTACCGACGGAAAATACCACCGGATCTGCTGTCGACGTTCAGCATGTCATTGCCGGACTGGCGGCGCAAAACGCGACCTTTGCGGCGATGGAAGTCTCTTCCCATGGTCTGGTACAGCATCGCGTGGCGGCACTGAAATTTGCCGCCAGCGTGTTCACCAATTTAAGTCGCGATCACCTGGATTATCACGGTGATATGGCGAACTACGAAGCCGCGAAATGGCTGTTGTTCTCTTCTCATCATTATGGTCAGGCGATCATTAATGCCGACGACGAAGTTGGCCGTCGCTGGCTGGCCAAATTACCGGACGCCGTTGCGGTATCGATGGAAGACAATATCAATCCGGACTGTCATGGTCGCTGGTTGAAAGCCGTAAGCGTTGATTATCACGACAGCGGTGCGACGATCCATTTCGACTCCTCATGGGGCGAAGGTGAAATTGAAAGCCGCCTGATGGGGGCGTTTAACGTCAGCAACCTGCTGCTGGCGCTGGCGACGTTGCTGGCGCTGGGTTACCCGCTGAGTGAACTGCTGAAAACCGCATCACGTCTGCAACCAGTTTGCGGTCGTATGGAAGTGTTCAGCGCGCCGGGTAAACCGACCGTGGTGGTGGATTATGCCCATACGCCGGATGCGCTGGAAAAAGCGCTGCAGGCGGCGCGTCTGCACTGCACTGGCAAGCTGTGGTGCGTGTTTGGCTGCGGCGGCGATCGCGATAAAGGCAAACGTCCGTTAATGGGCGCGATTGCTGAGCAGCTCTCTGATGTACCGGTGGTGACGGACGACAATCCGCGTACCGAGGAGCCGCGCGCCATTATTAATGACATCCTCGCGGGCATGCTGGATGCGGGTCAGGCTCGCGTGGTGGAAGGCCGGGCAGAAGCGGTGACCAATGCCATCATGCAAGCCAAAGAGAACGATGTCGTGCTGCTGGCCGGTAAAGGCCACGAAGATTATCAGATTGTGGGTACACGCCGTCTGGATTACTCCGACCGCGTCACCGCGGCGCGTTTGCTGGGGGTAGTAGCATGATTAGCGTAACGCTGAGTCAACTTACCAGCACGCTGCACGCAGAACTGCACGGCCAGGATGTGGTGATTGAGGCGGTAACCAGCGACACACGTAAACTGACGCCGGGCTGCCTGTTTGTTGCGCTGAAAGGCGAGCGTTTTGATGCTCACGACTTCGCTGACAAAGCGAAAGAAGGGGGCGCGGGCGCGCTGCTGGTGAGCCGAAAACTGGATATCGACCTGCCGCAGTTAGTGGTGCAGGACACCCGCCAGGCCTTTGGCGAACTGGCTGCCTGGGTTCGCCAGCAAGTACCAACGCGCGTGGTGGCGCTGACCGGTTCTTCCGGCAAGACGTCAGTGAAAGAGATGACTGCTGCCATTCTGAGTGAATGCGGCAATACGCTCTACACCGCCGGCAATCTTAACAATGATATCGGCGTGCCAATGACCTTGTTGCGCCTGACCAAAGAGCACCAGTTTGCGGTGATTGAACTGGGGGCGAACCACCAGGGCGAAATCGCCTGGACTGTTAGCTTGACGCGCCCGGAAGCGGCGCTGGTCAATAACCTGGCGGCAGCGCATCTGGAAGGCTTTGGCTCGCTTGCCGGTGTGGCGAAAGCGAAAGGCGAAATCTACACCGGTCTGCCCGCTAACGGTATCGCCATTATGAATGCCGACAATAATGACTGGCTGAACTGGCAGAGCATCATTGGCGATCGCAAAGTCTGGCGCTTCTCCCCCAACGCAGCGAACAGCGATTTTACCGCGACGAATGTACATGTGACTTCACATGGCACCGAGTTCACGCTGCAAACCCCAACCGGCAATGTGGATGTCACTCTGCCACTGCCGGGTCGCCACAACATCGCCAATTCGCTGGCAGCAACGGCGCTGGCAATGGCGGTTGGCGCAAGCCTGGACGCGGTAAAACGCGGGCTGGCAAACCTGAAAGCCGTACCGGGGCGCTTATTCCCGGTGCAGTTGGGTGAAAACCAACTGCTGCTGGATGACACCTATAACGCCAACGTTGGTTCTATGACCGCGGCTGCCCATGTGTTGTCCGAAATGCCGGGTTACCGGGTGATGGTGGTTGGCGATATGGCCGAACTGGGTGATGAGAGCGAAGCGTGTCATATCCAGGTCGGTGAAGCGGCGAAAGCCGTCGGCATTGATAAAGTTCTGAGCGTCGGCACGTTGAGCAAAGCGTTGAGCAAAGCCAGCGGCGTAGGCGAGCATTTTAACGATAAAGCGGCAGTAACAGCGCGCTTAAAGGCGCTCATCGCTGAGCAGAAAATTATTACTATTTTGGTGAAAGGTTCACGTAGCTCCGCCATGGAAGAGGTGGTACGCGAATTACAGGAGAACGGGACATGTTAGTGTGGCTGGCCGAACATTTGGTCAAATATTATTCCGGCTTTAACGTCTTTTCCTATTTGACGTTTCGCGCCATTGTCAGCCTGCTGACCGCGCTCTTCATCTCCTTGTGGATGGGGCCGCGCATGATTGCCCGCTTGCAAAAACTCTCTTTTGGTCAGGTTGTACGTAACGACGGCCCGGAATCGCACTTCAGCAAACGCGGTACGCCGACGATGGGCGGGATCATGATCCTGACCGCGATTGTGGTTTCCGTTGTGCTATGGGCGTACCCATCCAACCCCTACGTCTGGTGTGTTCTTGTCGTGTTGGTGGGTTACGGTGCGATTGGCTTTGTCGATGACTACCGCAAAGTGGTGCGCAAAGATACCAAAGGCCTGATTGCACGCTGGAAGTATTTCTGGATGTCGGTTATCGCGCTGGGCGTAGCGTTTGCGCTCTATCTGGCGGGCAAAGATACCCCCGCGACCGAGCTGGTGGTGCCGTTCTTTAAAGATGTGATGCCGCAACTGGGCATGTTTTACATTCTGCTGGCTTATTTCGTGATTGTTGGCACCGGTAACGCGGTCAACCTGACGGATGGCCTGGATGGCCTGGCGATTATGCCGACGGTCTTCGTTGCCGGCGGTTTTGCGCTGGTGGCATGGGCGACCGGCAACATGAACTTTGCTAACTATCTGCACATTCCTTATCTGCGTCATGCAGGGGAACTGGTGATTGTCTGTACGGCGATTGTCGGCGCTGGGTTAGGGTTCTTGTGGTTTAACACCTATCCGGCACAGGTTTTTATGGGCGATGTCGGTTCACTGGCGCTGGGCGGCGCGCTGGGCATTATTGCCGTGCTGCTGCGCCAGGAGTTCCTGCTGGTGATCATGGGCGGGGTGTTTGTGGTGGAAACACTGTCGGTCATTTTGCAGGTTGGTTCATTCAAACTGCGCGGCCAACGTATTTTCCGTATGGCACCGATTCATCACCACTATGAACTGAAAGGCTGGCCGGAACCGCGCGTGATCGTGCGCTTCTGGATTATTTCGCTGATGCTGGTGCTGATTGGCCTGGCAACGCTGAAGGTACGTTAATCATGGCTGATTACCAGGGTAAAAAAGTCGTCATCATCGGTTTGGGTCTCACAGGCCTTTCCTGCGTGGACTTTTTCCTCGCACGCGGTGTCACACCGCGTGTGATGGATACGCGCGTTTCTCCGCCGGGGCTGGACAAGCTGCCGGAGGCGGTGGAGCGCCATCTTGGTAGTCTTAACGATGACTGGTTGCTGGCCGCCGATCTGGTTGTTGCGAGCCCAGGCATCGCGCTGGCGCATCCTTCTTTGAGCGCGGCGGCAGACGCTGGCGTTGAGATTGTTGGCGATATCGAGCTGTTTTGCCGTGAAGCGCAGGCACCGGTTATCGCGATTACCGGTTCCAACGGCAAAAGTACCGTGACCAAGCTGGTCGGGGAGATGGCCGAAGCTGCCGGGGTGAACGTCGGGGTCGGCGGTAATATCGGTCTGCCAGCGTTGATGCTCCTCGACGATGCGCGCGAACTTTATGTGCTGGAGCTTTCCAGCTTCCAGCTGGAAACCACCTCCAGCCTGCACGCGGCGGCGGCCACCATCCTGAACGTCACGGAAGATCATATGGATCGCTATCCGTTTGGGTTGCAGCAATATCGTGCTGCCAAGCTGCGCGTCTATGAAAACGCGAAAGTGTGTGTCGTGAATGCTGATGACGCATTGACGATGCCGGTACGCGGCGCGGATGAACGTTGTGTCAGTTTTGGCGTTGATGTCGGCGATTACCACTTAAACCGCCAACAGGGTGAAACCTGGCTGCGCGTGAAAGGTGAGAAAGTGCTGAATGTGGCTGAGATGAAACTGAGCGGCCAGCACAACTACACCAACGCGCTGGCAGCGCTGGCGTTGGCGGATGCCGTCGCTTTACCGCGCGCCAGCAGTCTGAAAGCGCTGACGACATTTACCGGGCTGGCGCACCGCTTCCAGCTGGCGCTGGAGCATAACGGCGTGCGCTGGATCAACGACTCGAAAGCAACGAACGTCGGTAGCACCGAAGCGGCGCTGAATGGCCTGCATGTCGACGGTACGCTGCATTTGCTGCTCGGCGGTGACGGGAAATCGGCAGATTTCTCCCCGTTGAAGCGTTACCTGAGCGGCGATCGTATTCGTCTTTACTGCTTCGGCCGTGACGGCGCGGAGCTGGCGGCGCTGCGCCCGGACATCGCGGATCAAACCGAGACAATGGATCAGGCCATGCGGCTCATCGCGACACGTGTACAGCCGGGCGATATGGTGCTGTTGTCACCCGCTTGCGCCAGCCTCGATCAGTTTAAAAATTTCGAACAACGGGGTGATGTCTTTACCCGTCTGGCGCAGGAGTTAGGCTGATGCGTTTAACGCTCCCCCGCCCAAGAATGCCGCGCCTGCCAGGATTGAGTATCCTGGCCTGGTTGTTTACGGCGTTAAAAGGCTGGGTCATGGGCTCGCGACAGAAGGACACTGATAGCCTGGTCATGTATGACCGCACGCTGCTGTGGCTGACGTTGGGCCTTGCGGCAATCGGCTTTATCATGGTGACGTCGGCGTCGATGCCAGTTGGACAGCGTCTGACGGACGATCCCTTCTTCTTTGCCAAGCGTCACGCGCTGTATCTGTTCCTGGCGTTTTGTATGTCGATGGTGACATTGCGGCTGCCAATGGATTTCTGGCAAAAATACAGCTCAGCAATGCTGATCGCCGCGATCATCATGCTGCTGGTGGTGCTGGTTGTGGGGAGTTCGATCAACGGGGCATCGCGCTGGATTGACCTCGGGCTGATGCGTTTCCAGCCAGCGGAGTTCACCAAGTTGTCGCTGTTCTGCTATCTGGCGAACTACCTGGTGCGCAAAGTAGACGAAGTGCGAAACAACCTGCGCGGCTTCTTAAAACCGATGGGCGTGATCCTGGTGCTGGCGGTGTTGCTGCTGGCGCAGCCGGACCTTGGTACGGTGGTTGTACTGTTTATCACCACGCTGGCGATGCTGTTCCTGGCGGGGGCGAAACTGTGGCAGTTTATCGCCATTATCGGGATGGGTATTTCCGCAGTGGTACTGCTGATCCTTGCCGAACCTTATCGTATTCGCCGCGTAACGTCGTTCTGGAACCCGTGGGAAGATCCCTTTGGTAGCGGTTATCAGCTTACCCAGTCGTTAATGGCGTTTGGCCGCGGTGAATTGTGGGGCCAGGGCTTAGGTAATTCGATTCAGAAACTTGAGTATCTGCCGGAAGCGCACACCGACTTTATCTTCTCCATTATCGGCGAAGAACTCGGTTATATCGGTGTGGTAGTGGCACTTTTAATGGTATTCTTCGTCGCTTTCCGCGCCATGTCTATCGGGCGTAAAGCGCTGGAAATCGATCATCGTTTTTCTGGTTTTCTGGCCTGCTCAATAGGTATCTGGTTTAGCTTCCAGGCGCTGGTTAACGTTGGTGCGGCGGCGGGTATGTTGCCGACCAAAGGGTTAACGCTGCCGCTTATCAGTTACGGTGGTTCCAGTTTATTAATTATGTCAGTGGCGATTACGCTGCTGCTACGCATAGATTATGAAACGCGTCTGGAGAAAGCCCAGGCGTTTACTCGAGGTGTGTGATGAGTGGTCAACCAAAGCGGTTAATGGTGATGGCGGGCGGTACCGGCGGGCATGTATTCCCCGGTCTTGCGGTCGCGCACCATTTAATGGATCAGGGCTGGCAAGTGCGCTGGCTCGGAACCGCCGATCGCATGGAGGCTGATCTGGTGCCGAAACACGGCATTGAGATCGATTTCATCCGCATCTCTGGTCTGCGCGGCAAAGGTATTAAGGCGCAGTTGCTGGCGCCGGTGCGTATCTTCAATGCCTGGCGTCAGGCGCGCGCCATTATGCAACGCTTTAAGCCTGATGTGGTGCTGGGGATGGGCGGCTATGTTTCCGGTCCTGGCGGGCTAGCGGCCTGGTCGCTTGGTATTCCGGTGGTGCTGCATGAGCAAAACGGCATTGCCGGTTTGACCAACAAATGGCTGGCGAAAATCGCCACCAAAGTGATGCAGGCATTTCCGGGTGCTTTCCCGACAGCGGAAGTGGTGGGGAACCCGGTGCGTGTCGATGTGTTGGCGCTGCCGCTGCCGCAGCAACGCTTGCCCGGTCGCGAAGGCCCGGTGCGGGTGTTGGTTGTTGGTGGTTCGCAAGGCGCGCGCGTACTTAACCAGACGATGCCGCAGGTTGCGGCGAAGTTAGGGGCCGCGGTCACTATCTGGCATCAGAGCGGGAAAGGTGCCCAGCAGGAGGTTGAGCGAGCTTATGCAAGCGCTGGCGAACCTCAGCATAAAGTTACTGAGTTTATTGACGATATGGCACAAGCCTATGCGTGGGCGGATGTGGTGGTGTGCCGTTCTGGGGCGTTGACGGTTAGCGAGATCGCCGCAGCAGGTTTACCGGCGCTGTTTGTACCGTTCCAGCACAAAGACCGGCAGCAGTACTGGAATGCCTTGCCGCTGGAAAAAGCGGGCGCGGCGAAGATTCTGGAGCAACCGCAATTTACCGTAGATGCGGTGGCTGCAACGCTCGCGGGCTGGAACCGCGAAGCATTACTGGAGATGGCCGAACGCGCGCGCGCGGCAGCGATCCCGGATGCTACCGAACGGGTGGCAAACGAAGTGAGCCTGGCAGCTCAGGCATAAATACTGGCGACGCCTTTTGCGTCGCGCAAATTTAAGTAGTCGATGGCGTTTAGAGAATGAATACACAAGAACTGGCGAAACTGCGTTCAATCGTGCCCGAGATGCGTCGCGTCCGGCACATTCACTTTGTCGGCATTGGCGGTGCTGGCATGGGCGGTATTGCCGAAGTGCTGGCCAACGAAGGCTACCAGATTAGCGGCTCCGATTTGGCGCCCAATCCGGTTACGCAGCAATTGACGTCGCTTGGCGCCACGATTTATTTCAACCACCGCCCGGAAAACGTAAGCGATGCGAGCGTAGTGGTAGTTTCCAGCGCGATCTCTGCCGATAACCCGGAAATCGTCGCGGCACATGAAGCGCGCATTCCGGTGATTCGCCGTGCAGAGATGCTGGCGGAATTAATGCGTTTTCGCCACGGCATCGCCATTGCCGGTACGCACGGCAAAACGACCACCACCGCGATGGTGGCAAGTATTTATGCAGAAGCCGGGCTGGACCCGACTTTTGTTAATGGTGGCCTGGTTAAAGCCGCTGGCGTGCATGCGCGCCTGGGGCACAGCCGTTACCTGATTGCTGAAGCGGACGAGAGCGATGCCTCGTTCCTGCATCTGCAACCGATGGTGGCGATCGTCACCAATATCGAAGCTGACCACATGGATACCTACCAGGGCGACTTCGAGAATTTAAAAACGACCTTTATCAACTTCCTGCACAACCTGCCGTTCTATGGCCGTGCGGTGATGTGCGTCGACGATCCGGTGATTCGGGAGCTGTTGCCGCGTGTAGGTCGCCAGATTACGACCTACGGCTTTAGCGATGATGCGGATGTTCGCGTGGAAAACTACCGCCAGGTTGGTCCGCAAGGGCACTTTACGCTGGTGCGCCAGGATAAACCGGAACTGCGCGTGACGCTGAATGCGCCTGGTCGCCATAACGCGTTAAACGCGGCGGCGGCTGTTGCGGTAGCGACGGAAGAGGGGATCGAAGATGACGCGATCCTGCGCGCGCTGGAAAGCTTCCAGGGTACAGGCCGCCGTTTCGACTTCCTCGGTGAATATCCGCTGCAAGATGTAAACGGTAAAGCCGGTACCGCGATGCTGGTTGACGATTATGGTCACCATCCGACAGAAGTGGACGCCACTATCAAAGCGGCGCGTGCAGGCTGGCCGGATAAAAACCTGGTGATGCTGTTTCAGCCGCACCGTTACACGCGTACTCGCGATCTGTATGACGATTTTGCCAATGTGCTGACCCAGGTGGATTCGCTGTTGATGCTGGAAGTTTATCCGGCGGGCGAAGCAGCGATCCCAGGCGCAGATAGCCGTTCTCTGTGCCGCACTATTCGCGGGCGCGGCAAGATCGATCCGATCCTGGTGTCCGATCCGGCGCAGGTTGCCGCGATGCTGGCACCGGTGCTGACCGGTAACGATCTGATCCTGATCCAGGGTGCCGGTAACGTCGGGAAGATTGCGCGCAGCCTGGCCGAGAGCAAACTGAAACCGCAGACTGTGGAGGAAGAGCGCCGTGGCTGAGAAAGTAGCGGTTCTGCTGGGCGGAACCTCCGCCGAGCGTGACGTTTCGCTTAATTCCGGTGCAGCGGTGCTGGCAGGTTTGCGTGAAGGCGGTGTTGATGCGCATGGTGTGGATCCGCGCGATGTGGATGTCACCCGCCTGAAAGAGATGGGGTTCAGTAAAGCGTTTATCGCCCTGCATGGCCGCGGCGGCGAAGATGGTACTCTGCAGGGGCTGCTGGAATTAACCGATATTCCCTACACCGGAAGCGGTGTGATGGCCTCGGCGATTTCGATGGATAAATGGCGCAGCAAGCTGTTGTGGCAGGGGGCAGGGTTGCCCGTCGCGCCGTGGGTAGCACTGACGCGCGGCGAATTTGAATCAGGCCTGAAAACTATTGATATTCAACGGATTGAGGTGCTGGGGTTACCTGTTATTGTCAAGCCCAGCCGCGAAGGCTCAAGCGTCGGGATGTCAAAGGTCGATAAAAAAGAAGAACTGCATGCAGCATTAGCGCTTGCATTTCAACATGATGATGAAGTTCTGATCGAAAAATGGCTCTGTGGGCCGGAATTTACCGTCGCATTGCTTGGAAATGAAATTTTACCGTCGATTCGTATTCAACCGGCGGGAATCTTCTATGATTATGAGGCGAAATATCTCTCTGATGAGACGAAGTATTTTTGCCCATCAGGTCTGGAAGCGGACAATGAAGCAGCATTACAAGCCCTGGCACGTGAAGCCTGGCAAATTTTAGGCTGTCGTGGCTGGGGCCGTATTGATGTCATGCTGGACAGCGATGGACAGTTTTATTTGCTGGAAGCGAACACGTCACCAGGAATGACCAGCCATAGTCTGGTGCCGATGGCGGCACGTCAGGCGGGGCTGAGTTTCTCCCAATTAGTTGTTCGCATTCTGGAATTGGCGGAGTGATATGTCACAGGCTGCGCTGAACACGCGAAACCGCGAAGCGGAGGCTGTTAAAATCTCCCGCCGCAACAATGGAACGCGTCTTGCAGGTATCGTATTCCTGCTGACGGTGCTGTGCACTGTGTTGGTGAGTGGCTGGGTGGTACTGGGCTGGATGGACGACGCGCAGCGTTTGCCGTTATCAAAGCTGGTGTTGACAGGCGATCGCCATTACACCCGCAACGATGATATTCGCCAGTCTATTTTGGCGTTGGGCGCGCCCGGCACGTTTATGACGCAGGACGTTAATATCATTCAAAGCCAGATAGAACGTCTGCCCTGGATCAAGCAGGCGAGCGTCAGAAAACAGTGGCCAGACGAATTGAAGATTCATCTGGTTGAATATGTGCCCATTGCACGGTGGAATGATCAACATATGGTCGATGTGGACGGCAACGCATTTAGCGTGCCGGCCGAACGTACCAGTAAACAGGTTTTACCGATGTTGTACGGCCCTGAAGGGAGCGAAAGCGAAGTATTACAGGGCTACCGTGACATGGGGCAAGTGCTGGCAAAGGATAAATTCACGTTAAAAGAGGCGGCGATGACCGCGCGGCGTTCATGGCAAGTAACGCTCAGCAATGACATCAAGCTTAATCTGGGCCGTGGCGATACGATGAAACGTCTGGCGCGCTTTGTGGAACTCTACCCGGTGCTCCAGCAACAGGCGCAAACGGATGGCAAAGAGATTAGCTACGTGGATTTACGCTATGACTCAGGTGCGGCCGTAGGCTGGAAAGCGGCCCCTGTTCAGGAACCGAATCAGCAGCAAAATCAGGCACAACAGAATCAGGCACAGGCAGAGCAACAATGATCAAGGCGACGGACAGAAAACTGGTAGTAGGACTGGAGATTGGCACCGCGAAGGTCGCCGCTTTAGTAGGGGAAGTTCTGCCCGACGGTATTGTGAATATCATTGGCGTAGGCAGTTGTCCGTCTCGTGGGATGGATAAAGGCGGAGTGAACGATCTGGAATCGGTGGTGAAATGCGTTCAGCGCGCTATCGATCAGGCTGAATTGATGGCCGATTGCCAGATTTCATCGGTCTACCTTGCGCTCTCGGGGAAACATATTAGCTGCCAGAACGAAATTGGTATGGTGCCGATTTCGGAAGAAGAAGTTACGCAGGAAGATGTGGAAAACGTGGTGCATACGGCTAAATCGGTACGCGTGCGCGATGAACACCGTGTTTTACATGTGATTCCGCAGGAGTACGCTATCGACTACCAGGAAGGGATCAAAAACCCGGTAGGTCTGTCTGGCGTACGCATGCAGGCGAAAGTGCATTTGATTACTTGCCATAACGACATGGCGAAAAACATCGTTAAAGCCGTTGAACGATGTGGTTTGAAAGTTGACCAACTTATTTTTGCCGGACTGGCTTCCAGCTACTCCGTGCTGACTGAAGATGAACGTGAGCTGGGTGTCTGCGTTGTCGACATCGGCGGTGGTACAATGGATATGGCGGTTTATACCGGCGGTGCGCTGCGTCATACCAAAGTTATCCCTTATGCCGGGAACGTGGTAACCAGCGACATTGCCTATGCCTTTGGTACACCGCCGAGCGATGCAGAGGCGATTAAAGTTCGCCATGGTTGTGCGCTGGGGTCGCTGGTTGGCAAAGACGAGAGCGTTGAGGTGCCGAGTGTCGGCGGCCGTCCGCCGCGTAGCCTGCAGCGTCAGACGCTGGCAGACGTTATCGAGCCGCGCTACACCGAGCTGCTCAACCTGGTGAACGACGAAATTTTGCAGTTACAAGAACAGCTTCGCCAACAAGGTGTGAAGCATCATCTGGCGGCGGGGATTGTGTTGACTGGCGGTGCTGCGCAAATGGAAGGCCTGGCGGCCTGCGCGCAGCGCGTGTTCCATACGCAGGTGCGTATTGGTGCGCCGCTCAATATTACTGGCTTAACGGATTACGCCCAGGAGCCGTATTATTCAACGGCGGTGGGGCTGCTGCACTACGGGAAAGAGACCCATTTAAGTGGTGAAGCAGAAGTTGAAAAACGCGTGTCAGTGGGTTCGTGGTTCAAAAGAATCAACAGCTGGCTGCGAAAAGAGTTTTAATTTTTTTCAGAGACCGTAGAGAATTAGCGGTTTCAGGCGACAGGCACAACGGAGAGAGATTATGTTTGAACCGATGGAATTAACCAACGACGCGGTGATTAAAGTCATCGGCGTCGGCGGCGGCGGCGGTAACGCCGTAGAGCATATGGTGCGCGAGCGCATCGAAGGGGTTGAGTTCTTCGCGGTGAATACCGACGCGCAGGCGTTGCGTAAAACAGCGGTGGGGCAAACCATTCAGATCGGTGGTGGTATCACCAAAGGTCTGGGCGCTGGGGCAAACCCTGAAGTTGGCCGTAACGCGGCGGAAGAGGATCGTGAAGCGCTACGCGCTGCGCTGGAAGGTGCTGACATGGTCTTTATCGCAGCGGGAATGGGCGGCGGTACCGGTACCGGTGCGGCACCTGTAGTGGCTGAAGTTGCAAAAGATCTGGGTATCCTGACCGTTGCTGTCGTGACCAAGCCTTTCAATTTTGAAGGCAAGAAGCGTATGGCATTTGCGGAGCAGGGGATTACTGAGCTGTCCAAGCATGTGGACTCGCTGATTACCATCCCTAACGACAAATTGCTGAAAGTGCTGGGTCGTGGTATTTCTTTGCTGGACGCATTTGGCGCGGCTAACGATGTTCTTAAAGGCGCAGTGCAGGGGATTGCCGAGCTGATTACGCGCCCGGGTCTGATGAACGTCGACTTTGCTGACGTGCGCACCGTGATGTCCGAAATGGGCTACGCGATGATGGGTTCTGGCGTTGCCAGCGGCGAAGATCGCGCGGAAGAAGCGGCCGAAATGGCGATTTCCAGCCCGCTGCTGGAAGATATCGATCTGTCTGGTGCGCGAGGCGTGCTGGTTAACATTACGGCGGGCTTTGACCTGCGTCTGGATGAGTTCGAGACTGTGGGTAACACTATCCGTGCGTTTGCATCGGATAACGCAACCGTGGTTATCGGTACTTCCCTTGACCCGGATATGAACGATGAACTGCGTGTCACTGTTGTTGCGACCGGTATCGGTATGGACAAGCGTCCGGAAATTACCCTGGTCACCAATAAACAAGCGCAGCAGCCGGTAATGGATCGCTATCAGCAGCACGGCATGCAGCCGATGCAGCAGGAGCAGAAACCAGCGAAAGTGGTTAACGACAATACGCCGCAGACCACCAAAGAGCCTGATTATCTGGATATTCCAGCGTTTTTGCGTAAACAAGCAGATTAAGAATTTGCTGGAAGTTGGGCTTCGTCGCTCTTTGTGCTAAACTGGCCGTCCGATTGTGTTATACAATTTGGATGGATTGGTAATTAGGCGAGATTATACGATGATCAAACAAAGGACACTTAAACGTATCGTTCAGGCGACTGGTGTCGGTTTACATACCGGCAAAAAAGTCACACTGACGTTGCGCCCTGCGCCGGCAAATACCGGGGTCATCTATCGTCGCACTGACTTAAATCCACCGGTAGACTTCCCGGCTGATGCTAAATCTGTGCGTGATACAATGCTCTGTACTTGTCTGGTCAACGAGCATGACGTGCGGATTTCAACCGTTGAGCACTTGAATGCTGCTCTGGCGGGTTTAGGCATCGACAACATTATTGTCGAAGTTGACGCGCCGGAAATTCCGATTATGGATGGCAGTGCAGCACCATTCGTTTACCTGCTGCTGGATGCAGGGCTCGAAGAGCTGAACAGCGCCAAAAAATTTGTTCGCATCAAAGAAACGGTGCGCGTTGAAGACGGTGACAAGTGGGCTGAGTTCAAACCGCATAACGGTTTCACACTCGACTTCACCATCGACTTTAACCACCCGGCAATTGATGCCAGTACGCAACGTTACGCAATGAACTTCTCTGCCGACGCGTTTATGCGCCAGATTAGTCGCGCGCGTACTTTCGGTTTCATGCGTGATATCGAATACCTCCAGTCTCGTGGACTGTGCCTGGGCGGTAGCTTCGATTGTGCCATCGTAGTTGATGATTATCGCGTACTGAACGAAGACGGCCTGCGTTTCGAAGATGAATTTGTTCGCCACAAAATGCTGGATGCAATTGGCGATCTGTTCATGTGTGGTCACAATATTATTGGTGCATTTACCGCTTATAAATCTGGTCATGCGCTGAATAATAAACTGTTGCAGGCTGTTCTGGCGAAACAGGAAGCCTGGGAATATGTGACTTTCGAAGACGAAGCAGAACTGCCGCTGGCATTCAAAGCCCCGTCAATGGTTCTGGCGTAACGCCATAACTTCAAAATCGACTGGTTAACCTGGCACTCTCTCCGGTCAGGGAAACCAGTCGTTTTTATTTGGGCATTTCATCAAAAACGCCGGTGCGCGGATTAAATTCAAAACCTTTCTCCCGCTTTTTTTAGCGCGACTGCTGCTTTCCTGTCCAGTTTTCTGCCTTGCTATGCCCGAATACTGCTGTGGCGTGATGGCTTTAGTGGTAAGATTTGGGGCGCAAAACGACATACACTGACGCATTTTGAGACAGGTGTGATTTTAGGGTGGAGCAAGTGAGCGGAATACTGACGCGCTGGCGACAATTTGGCAGACGCTATTTCTGGCCGCATCTCTTATTAGGGATGGTCGCGGCGAGTTTTGGTTTGCCTGCACTTGCCTGTAATACAGAAACCGCTCAGCCAGCACGCGAAACGACCCGCAATCACGATAACGCCAGCGCGGTCAATTTCAGCAGCTTTGCCTTGCTGGAAGCCAAACGTCGTCCGAATTTCACCGTCGACTACTGGCACCAACATGCCATTCGCACCGTTATTCGCCACCTTTCGTTCGCCATGGCACCGCAAGCGCTGCCGGTGGCAACGGAAGAGCCGTTGCCGATTCAGGCACACCATCTTGCTTTGCTGGACACGCTCAGCGCGCTGCTGACGCTGGAAAGTAAGCCGCCAGCAATTGTTCGTCTTGCAGCCCAAACCACCTTCGTACCGCATACCGCGTTTCGCGTTTCCACCTGGATAAGCCAGGTACAAGGTATCCGCGCCGGGCCTCAGCGTCTCAGCTAAAAAACGAGTCTTTTTATCCATTTTTTAGCTCCGTAAAACGGGGCGCTTGAGATTTTTATTATGCTTACCAATTTGTTAACTAAAGTATTCGGTAGTCGTAACGATCGTACGCTGCGTCGCATGCGTAAAACTGTTGCCCAGATTAACGCCATGGAACCGGCCATGGAGCAGCTCAGCGATGACGAGCTGAAAGGTAAAACTGCTGAGTTTCGCGCGCGTCTGGAAAAAGGCGAAAGCGTAGATAGCCTGCTACCAGAAGCGTTCGCTGTCGTGCGAGAAGCGAGTAAACGCGTGTTCGGCATGCGCCATTTCGACGTGCAGCTGCTGGGCGGTATGGTGCTTAACGATCGCTGTATCGCAGAGATGCGTACCGGTGAAGGGAAAACGTTAACCGCAACATTGCCGGCCTACCTGAACGCCCTGAGTGGTAAAGGCGTGCACGTCGTAACGGTGAACGACTATCTGGCGCAACGTGACGCCGAAAATAACCGTCCACTGTTTGAATTCCTCGGCTTGAGCGTTGGCATCAACCTGCCGGGCATGCCGTCTGTTGCTAAACGCGAAGCCTACGCCGCTGACATTACTTACGGTACAAACAACGAATACGGCTTCGATTACCTGCGCGATAACATGGCGTTCAGCCCTGAAGAACGCGTGCAACGTAAACTGCACTACGCACTGGTGGATGAGGTCGACTCCATCCTGATCGATGAAGCGCGTACTCCGCTGATCATCTCTGGTCCGGCGGAAGACAGCTCCGATCTGTATAAAAAAGTGAACAAAATCATCCCGCATCTGATTCGTCAGGAGAAAGAAGATTCTGACACTTTCCAGGGTGAAGGCCACTTCTCCGTAGACGAGAAAGCGCGTCAGGTTACCCTGACCGAGCGTGGTCTGGTGCTGATTGAAGAGCTGCTGGTAAAAGAAGGCATCATGGAAGAGGGCGAGTCGCTCTACTCTCCTGCGAATATCATGCTGATGCACCACGTCACTGCTGCTTTGCGTGCCCACGCGCTGTTTACCCGCGATGTTGACTACATCGTGAAAGATGGCGAAGTCATTATCGTTGATGAACATACCGGGCGTACCATGCAGGGGCGTCGCTGGTCCGATGGTCTGCACCAGGCCGTTGAAGCCAAAGAAGGCGTGGAAATCCAGAATGAAAACCAGACTCTGGCCTCGATCACCTTCCAGAACTATTTCCGCCTGTATGAAAAACTCGCCGGGATGACCGGTACTGCGGATACCGAAGCGTTCGAATTCAGTTCAATCTATAAACTGGATACCGTTGTCGTTCCGACTAACCGCCCAATGATCCGTAAAGATATGCCGGATCTGGTCTATATGACTGAAGCGGAAAAAATTCAGGCGATTATCGAAGACATTAAAGAGCGTACAGCTAAAGGTCAGCCAGTGCTGGTGGGGACTATCTCCATCGAAAAATCAGAAGTTGTGTCCAATGAGCTGACAAAAGCGGGCATCAAGCACAACGTTCTGAACGCCAAATTCCACGCCAAAGAAGCAGATATCGTGGCGCAAGCGGGATACACCGGTGCGGTGACCATTGCGACGAACATGGCCGGTCGTGGTACGGATATCGTGCTGGGCGGGAGCTGGCAGGCTGAGCTGGCTGAGATCGAAGATCCAACGCCTGAGCAAATCGCCAAAGTGAAAGCCGACTGGCAGGTGCGTCACGACGCGGTGCTGGCGGCTGGCGGCCTGCACATTATCGGTACTGAGCGTCACGAATCACGCCGTATCGATAACCAGTTGCGTGGTCGTTCTGGTCGTCAGGGTGATGCGGGTTCCTCCCGTTTCTACCTCTCCATGGAAGATGCGCTGATGCGTATTTTTGCCTCCGACCGTGTTTCCGGCATGATGCGTAAGCTGGGGATGAAGCCGGGTGAAGCGATTGAACACCCGTGGGTCACCAAAGCCATTGCCAACGCCCAGCGTAAAGTGGAAAGCCGCAACTTTGACATTCGTAAGCAACTGCTGGAATACGATGATGTGGCCAACGATCAGCGCCGCGCGATTTACACCCAGCGTAACGAATTACTGGACGTGTCTGATGTTAGCGAAACGATTACCAGCATTCGTGAAGATGTCTTTAAAGCGACTATTGATGGCCATATTCCACCGCAGTCTCTGGAAGAGATGTGGGATGTTCCTGGTCTGCAGGAACGTCTGAAAAACGACTTCGACCTCGACCTGCCGATCGCAGAATGGCTGGATAAAGAGCCGGATCTGCATGAAGAAACGCTGCGTGAACGTATTCTGCAAAGCGCGGTTGAAACCTATCAGCGCAAAGAGGAAGTTGTTGGCGCAGAGATGATGCGTCACTTCGAAAAAGGCGTAATGCTGCAAACGCTTGATTCCTTGTGGAAAGAGCACCTGGCGGCGATGGATTATCTGCGTCAGGGTATCCACCTGCGTGGCTATGCGCAAAAAGATCCGAAGCAGGAATATAAGCGTGAATCTTTCGCCATGTTTGCTGCGATGCTGGAGTCGCTGAAATACGAAGTCATCAGCACGCTGAGTAAGGTACAGGTGCGTATGCCGGAAGAAGTGGAAGAGATGGAGCAGCAGCGCCGTCAGGAAGCTGAACGTCTGGCGCAGATGCAGCAGCTGAGCCACCAGGATGACGAATCCGCCGCTGCGGCAGAACTTGCCGCACAAACTGGCGAACGCAAAGTAGGGCGCAACGATCCGTGCCCGTGTGGTTCCGGTAAAAAATACAAACAGTGCCACGGGCGTCTGGCATAACGCGTTAATAATAATTACGAAGGCGCAGATATCTGCGCCTTTTTTATGGGATCTGCAGAATGAAAATACTCAACATCGCCGTAGGGATCATCCGTAATCCGCAAGGAGAAATCTTTATTACCCGGCGAGCCGCCGATGCGCATATGGCAAATAAACTGGAATTCCCCGGCGGCAAGATTGAAGCCGGTGAAACCCCTGAGCAGGCTATGATCCGCGAATTACAGGAAGAAGTGGGTATAACACCTGTTGAAGCGGTACTGTTTGATAAGCTGGAATATCAGTTCCCGGATCGCTATATCACGTTGTGGTTCTGGCTGGTAGAGCGCTGGGAAGGGCTGCCCTGGGGTAAAGAGGGACAACCAGGCGAGTGGATAGCGCAGGATAAGCTGAATGCGGAAGATTTCCCGCCGGCGAATGAACCCGTTATCACCAGGCTGGCGCAGCGCTAAGCAACACGCCAGCTGGTTTGTTGGCGATTACGGCTGCTCTTCACTCCAGTCATCGCTGTCGGAGAGATCGCCTGAACTTGGAATACGCTTCTCTTCTGCAGCCCATTCGCCTAAGTCAATAAGCTGGCAGCGTTTGGAGCAGAAGGGGCGAAACGGGCTTTCTTCACCCCAGACCACAGTTTTGCCGCAGGTTGGGCAGTTAACCATCGTAGCTTCAGTCATTACGGAACTCCTTAACAGCAGGCCAGTTCAAAATCTAGCCGCTCCGGTACCAGGCCGTTTTCGCTGTCGAGGGGCATAAAACGTATAGCAAAGCGGCTCTTATGGCCGGAAATTTGTGGATATAAACGCTCTTTCAAAGGCAATTGCAGGCGCAGCAGGTCGGCATCTTCGCCATTATCCTGGTAAAAACCATTCAGGCTGGTCTGGCGACGAAATGGTGCAGCGTTGCGAATAAGATCAAGGATCAGCGATAGCGTTGCGCGCAGCGGTTCAAGGCTTGCAAGCCATATTTCGATTTGCGCATCGCGCTGTTCTTGGGGTAAGTGCAGCCACATATGCAACGTGGGCAAATCGAAACTACAACATCCGCCGGGGATACTCAGGCGCTGTCGCACCAGCCCAATCAGGCGATCTTCACGTAATAACTGACCGATGCGTGGTGCGGTCATCAGTACAGCGCCGCTCTCTTTCAGCTGCTGGCGGATAGCCTCAATACGATTGAGATCAACGCCGGGCACTTCGCTCCAGGCGCGCAGTTTACGTTGCTGACGTTCCAGCTCTTTCAGTAATTCAGTGCGGGTATCGCCCCGCTCAAACACATCCAGCAATTCACCTACGTTGCGGAAAAAGTGCAGCGCGCCTGCGTGATCGCTCACCGGTAAATGAACCGAAAGTTGTTGCAGTAAAAACTCAACGCGCAGCCAGGTACGCATCTTTTCATTAAGCGGATGTTCAAAAAGGATGTGGGTGTGCATTACGGTTTTTCCTGTGATACGGCCTGCGAAGCATAACGTAGATAGGCTGCATGCAGGCGGGCAACATCCGATGCTATCGCATCTGGTGCGCCATTATTGTCAATAACATCATCCGCGATGGCAAGTCGCGCTTCACGCGTGGCCTGAGCCGTGAGAATTTTTTCTGCATGTTCCCGGCTGACGCCATCGCGCTGCATGGTGCGTAAAATTTGTGTCTCAACCGGGACGTCGACGACTAAAACGCGATCGGCTTTATCATAAAGCTGGTTTTCCACCAGCAACGGAACAACCCACAGTACATAAGGTGACGTCGCTTGCGCAATCTGGTGCCGGGTCAGTTTTTGAATAAGCGGGTGGAGCAAACCGTTTAGCCATGCTTTATCGGCTGGGGATGCAAAAATATGTTCGCGCAACAAACGACGATTCAGTGATCCGTCCTTAAGCAGCATTTCAGCGCCGAAATGTCCGACAATGGCGCGTAATGCTTCGGTTCCGGGTTCCACAACCTGACGTGCGATAATATCCGCGTCGATAACATTAACACCCAATTCAGCAAAGGCATTTGCCACGGTGCTTTTACCGCTGCCGATGCCGCCAGTTAACGCGACCGTATACCCCATAACGCTTAGTCCTAAAATAGCCTGCCATTCACCACTCTGCGTCTTTTTTCCTGCTTTCGTAACGGTATTTTGCCGTCTCTGATAAGAGAAAAACGCAAAAGTGCTAATATAATTATTAAATTATTCAGTTGGTTGTGATTAAAGCAAGCGACAATGAAATCAATTAACCCAAACTTGCCTGTTCACCAGGTAAATTTATAGGATTGTAGCGTAAAAAAAGAGAATTTCGCAGTCTTGCACGGTCCTTATTAGCGCGTATGATAGCGTCACTGGAGTTGTGAGTTTGTCATGTCGCCATTAACCCCAGGAATCTGCACACATGCGTATTGAAGAAGATCTGAAATTAGGTTTCAAAGACGTTCTTATCCGCCCTAAACGTTCAACCCTCAAAAGCCGTTCCGATGTCGAGCTGGAGCGCAAATTCACATTTAAACATTCCGGGATGAACTGGTCCGGCGTACCCGTTATCGCTGCCAATATGGATACCGTTGGCACGTTTGCGATGGCGAAAGCGTTGGCGTCCTTCGATATTCTTACCGCTGTACACAAACACTACTCTGTTGAAGACTGGAAAGCCTTTATTCAGCGTGAGTCAGCTGATGTGCTGCGTCATGTGATGGTTTCTACTGGCACATCCGATGCTGATTTCGAAAAAACCAAACAGATCCTCGCGTTACATGCAGATCTGAATTTTGTCTGCATCGATGTGGCGAACGGTTACTCAGAACATTTCGTGCAGTTCGTTGCTAAAGCACGTGAAGCCTGGCCGAATAAAACTATCTGTGCCGGTAACGTCGTCACGGGTGAAATGTGTGAGGAGCTGATTCTTTCCGGCGCCGACATCGTGAAAGTGGGTATCGGCCCGGGTTCTGTGTGCACCACTCGCGTAAAAACCGGCGTCGGTTACCCTCAGTTGTCTGCGGTGATCGAGTGTGCCGATGCGGCTCACGGCCTCGGGGGGCAGATTGTCAGTGACGGTGGCTGTACCGTACCTGGCGATGTGGCGAAAGCTTTCGGCGGCGGCGCGGATTTCGTTATGCTCGGCGGTATGCTGGCGGGCCATGAAGAGAGTGGTGGCACCATCGTTGAAGAAAACGGTGAGAAATACATGCTTTTCTATGGCATGAGCTCCGAATCCGCCATGAATCGCCACGTTGGTGGTGTTGCAGGTTACCGCGCGGCGGAAGGCAAAACCGTGAAGCTGACGCTGCGTGGCCCGGTGGAAAATACTGCGCGCGATATCCTCGGTGGTTTGCGTTCAGCCTGTACTTATGTTGGCGCTTCCCGCCTGAAAGAGCTGACCAAACGCACCACCTTTATCCGCGTTCAGGAGCAGGAAAACCGCGTTTTCAATAGCCTCTGACGAGTTTGCAGGCGCACAGCGTTGCGCCTGCATTATCCGCCACCACTCATCGCATCTCCCAGATGAAAGATGGGCAAATACATTGCCACAACTAATACCCCGATAATAAGCCCAGTAACCACCAGTAAGAGCGGTTCCAGCACTGCGGCCAGACCATCAGCCTGACGCTGGGTTTGTTCGCTATGATGCCGGGCCAGATTCTCCAGCATGCTGTCCAGCGCGCCAGAAACTTCCCCTGTGCGAACCAACTGAATGCACAATGGTGGGAATTCACCACTCTGTTGTAACGCTGCCGAAATAGCCGCACCCTGAGTAATTTCCTGATGCGCGCGTTGCAGCACCGCCTGCCAGTAAGGGCAGGAGAGAGTTTCCCGTACGCTCTCCAGCCCTTGCAAAAACGCGATCCCCGCACGCTGCGTCAGTGCCAGGACGGTAAATATCTGGCTCAGGCGCTGACCCCGAACCAGCGGGCCAATGATCGGGCTTGCCAGTAGTAACCGCTGCCGATGGCGTTGCCAGCCTGTATGGTTGCGCAGCATCCGTAAAACACCGCTTGTTAATAATGCGCACACCATTAAGGGCAGTGCCGCTTGCTGCATGATCGCAGCACCCGCAATGACACCTCGCGTCAGCATCGGCAGCGGGGTATTGAATGTCCGGTAAATGGCGGTGAATTCCGGTAGTACCAGATAGATCATGGCCAGCACCACGACGGCAGTCAGTGCGAGGATGATTAACGGATAGCGCAGCGCTTTTTTCACTTTCAGTGTTAACTCTCGCTGCGCTTTTTGCTGGCTGGCGAGTTTAAAGCAGCACTCATCCAGCTTGCCGGTTAATTCACCGGTGCGAATCATTGCCAGCCAGAGCGGTGGAAACACTTCTGGCCATTGGCGCAGTGCAGCGGAGAAGGTTTCACCCTGCTCCAGCGCTTGTGCCAGATGATGTAACAATGCGCGCCACTGTTTTGCAGGATGCTGTTCAGCCAGAAGTTGTAACCCTTCCGGCAGCGTGAGTCCTGCCCGCAGTAAGGTTGCCAGTTGATGAAGTAACTGGCTGCTGTGTTCCGGCTTCCAGAGTGCGCGCCGTATGACGCAGCGCTTTATCGCAAGCGGATGAATTTGCTGTTGGTTCAACAGCAACAGTGTGCTGGTGCGGTTTTCGCTCCAGAACAACCCACTTTGCAGTTCACCGCTTTTTTCGAGCCCGGACCATTGCCAGAGTTGTTTACTTGCCATCAGGGAAACCCAATATGCGTACCAGCTCCTCGAACGTGGTCAGCCCTTGTTCAACGGCGAGGCAGCCATGCTGAAAAAGCGTGGTCATCCCCCCTGCGCGTGCCCGCTGTTCGATCTCATCCGCGCTGAGATCGCTGGCGATGGCCTGGCGAACGTCCGGGGTGATGGCGAGTACTTCGAATAACGCGACGCGTCCATAGAAACCGTGATAGCACTGCTCACAACCTTCGGCGCGCCAGCGAGGCAGCGGGCGCGGCCACAGATTGTCGGGCAAATGGTTATTTTCCACTCCCAGCTTGCGGCAATGCGGGCACAGTTTTCTCACCAGCCGCTGCGCGACAACCAACGAAAGCGCGGAAGAGATCATCCAGCGCGCAACCCCCATTTGCTGAATGCGCACCAGCGTTTCGCTGGTCGAGTTGGTGTGTAATGTCGACAGCACCAGGTGGCCGGTTTGTGCGGCTTTGATGGCGATTTCCGCCGTTTCGCCATCGCGGATTTCGCCGACCATAATGATATCGGGATCCTGGCGCAGTAAGGCGCGCAGCACACTTTGAAAGGTCAACCCGGCACGCGGGTTAATCTGCGTCTGATTCAAACCGTTCAGCGGGATCTCGACCGGATCTTCAACGCTACAGATGTTGACCTCCTGCTTGTTACGCGCCTGAAGTGCGCTGTATAGCGTTACTGTTTTACCACTGCCGGTAGGCCCGGTGACCAGCAATAGCCCCTGTGGTTGCGCCAGCGCGTTATTAAAGAGCGCCATTTGCGTTTCCGTCATACCAAGGGCGGCGATCTCCAGCGCCTGGTTAACCTGGTGCAAAAGCCGTAAGACGACTTTTTCGCCGTGGCGGCAGGGCAGGGTTGCGATACGAAACGAAACAGACTGCCCTGACAACTCGACATTGAACTGTCCATCCTGCGGGAGACGTCGTTCGGCGATATCAAGATTACCGAGCACTTTTAGCCTTGCTGTCAGGGTGCTGGCAAGTGTGCCGGGGAGCGGCGTTAAAGCATGCAGTACCCCGTCAACACGCAGGCGAATGACATACTGGGTTTCGCCGGGCTCAAAATGGATGTCGGAAGCGCGTAGCATCAGTGCCTGTTGCAGCGTGTGGTTTAAAATTTCTACCGCAGAGCCGCTCTCTTCTTTGGGCTCTTGTATTACCGGTACTGGGGGCTGCGCGGTTACCTGCTGGTGCTTATCCATCTGTTCCGGTGTCCAGCAGCGGATGTCGATGCGTTTTTGCACCGCGAATTGCAGCGATTCCATCAGCTCTGTGCTGGGGCTATCCACAACGGCAATAGTGAGCACATCGATTTCGTTATTGAGCACAACCGCATTGTGGCGCTGGCAGAGCGCGATAAGTTTGTCCTCTTTCATCGCTGCTCCTTAGCGTCCGGTACGGAAAACATCTTCGCAAGCCTGTTGCAGTGCGCTATCCGCTTGCGTATTGCATGTGCGCGTCCAACCCTGCATACCCTCGGCACTATTCCACTGTGGCGTCATGACCACACTCAGCCCGTTCAGACTCTCTTGCCCGGTCAGCGTGACGATGCCTTTTGCAACGCTCATGGCAGAAACATATCGCGTGGTTGTTGGCGCGGGGATGCCATTACTGCTGGCATCGCAGGTATCTAAGCCACCGCGCTCCAGCGCGCATAACTCGATTGCGGTGCGATAGGGAACATAGGCTTGCAGCATGTCGGTTAGCGCGGCTTTACGCAGGTAGTTTTGGTAGGCAGGTATACCGATAGCGCTCAAAATGGCAATGATGCCAATAACCACCATCAGCTCAATTAAGGTGAATCCTTGCTGTCTGTTCATAAACGGCTCCTTGTTTTGAGCCGCTACTCTGTCAGCCCCTGGACTGGCTGGCGAGACGCAAAAAGAAGAGTGGGAAAGAGGCTTCCAGCGTTGTTGATGAAATTGCAGTTCACAACAAAAAAGGTGCGAGTTAGCACGCAAAATAAACGGGCCTGTGGCCCGTTCAAAAGTGAGGACTAACGAAAGCGCATTGACAGGTCGAGCGCGCGAACATGTTTGGTGAGTGCCCCGACCGAGATGTAATCAACACCGGTTTCGGCGTATTCGCGCAGGGTTTCCTGCGTCACGTTGCCGGAAACTTCCAGCCGTGCCTGACCATGGGTACGCTTCACGGCTTCGCGCATTTGTTCAGTGGCGAAGTTATCCAGCATGATGATGTCCGCGCCGGCTTTCAGGGCGTCATCCAGCTCTTCCAGCGATTCCACCTCGACTTCAACCGGCACATCCGGATGCATCCAGAAGGCTTGCTCAACAGCCTTACGTACAGAACCCGCAGCGATAATGTGGTTCTCTTTGATGAGGAATGCATCGGATAGACCCAGCCGGTGGTTCGCGCCGCCACCGCATAGCACCGCGTATTTCAGGGCGGTGCGCAGCCCCGGCAGCGTTTTGCGGGTATCCAGCAGCTGTGTTTTAGTACCGCTGAGTAGATCCACATAGCGGCGTACTTCGCTGGCGACACCGGAAAGTGTCTGGACAAAATTGAGCGCGGTACGCTCGCCGGTCAACAACACGCGCGAAGGGCCTTCAAGCTCAAATAGCGGCTGGTTAGCGTGAATCACGTCGCCATCCGCGACATGCCAGGTGATGGCGACATCATCGCCCGCCAGTTGAATAAAGACCTCTTCAACCCAGCGTTTGCCGCAGAATACACCGTCTTCACGGGTGATGATCACCGCATGAGAGCGGTTCTCTGGCGGTAACAATTGCGCGGTAATGTCGTTATTTGCATCGACTTCTCCACCCAGGTCTTCACGCAGGGCCTGAGCCACGGCGGCGGGGATATCCAGCTCGATGCGTTCGAGCAGCGCGTCACGTCGGTGATCGGGGTTATAGCGGCGAGGCGGCATGATAAACTCCAAAAAGGGTAACGAATCACAAAGTTAGGTGATGTCCTGCTGGCAACGCCATTACGGGACACAGTGCAAACATGCTACTCTGAAGCGTGTTTCAGCACCATCCTCTATAAGGAGTTCCTTATGCAGTTACGCAAGGGCTGGCTGGTTGAGGCGCGGCATGTGCCGTCTCCCCATTTTGATTGCCGCCCGGACGATGAACAGCCTTCATTACTGGTGGTACATAATATTAGCTTGCCCCCCGGTAAATTTGGCGGCCCGTGGATAGACGCGCTGTTCACCGGCACGCTGGATGCCAGCGCCGATCCGTTCTTCGAAGAGATTGTTCATCTGCGCGTTTCCGCACACTGCCTGATTCGCCGTGATGGCGAGATTGTGCAGTATGTGCCTTTTGATAAACGCGCCTGGCATGCAGGCGTCTCTTCGTATCATGGGCGGGAACGCTGTAACGACTTTTCCATTGGTATCGAGCTTGAGGGCACCGATCATCTGCCTTATACCGATGCGCAATACCGCCAGCTGGCGGCAGTGACACGAACGGTGATTGAGCTTTACCCGTCGATTGCCGACAATATGACCGGGCATAGCGATATCGCCCCCGAACGCAAGACCGATCCCGGGCCGGCTTTTGATTGGGCGAGATTTCGTGCGCTGGTTGCCGGTATGTCAGAAAAGGAGATGCCATGACGTTATTCACCCTGTTGCTGGTATTAGCAGCAGAACGGCTGTTTAAACTGGGCGAGCACTGGCAACTGGATCATCGGATGGAAGTGCTGTTCCGGCGGGTAAAACACTACTCGATGTTCAGAACGTTGCTGATGACCGCGCTGGCGATGCTGGTCACCTTCCTGATTTTGCGCGCATTGTATGGGCTGTTTTTCAATGTTCCGCTGCTGGTAGTGTGGATTTTGCTCGGCGTGTTGTGTATCGGCGCGGGTAAAGTGCGGCTGCACTATCACGCCTATCTGAAAGCGGCAGCGCGCAATGACGCACATGCCCACACGGCAATGGCGAATGAGCTGACGCTGATCCACGGCGTGCCGCCAGGCTGCGACGAGCGCGAGTTTCTGCGCGAGCTGCAAAACGCGCTGGTATGGATCAACTTCCGTTTTTATCTCGCGCCAATGTTCTGGTTTATCGTGGGAGCGTCGTGGGGACCCGTGTTGCTGGTCGGTTACGCCTCATTGCGTGCGTGGCAATACTGGCTGGCGCGTTACAAAACGCCAAACGAGCGTCAGCAGTCTGGCATTGACGCCATTTTGCATCTGCTGGATTGGATACCGGTGCGCCTCGCGGGTGTGGTCTACGCGCTGGTCGGACACGGTGAAAAAGCGCTCCCGGCCTGGTTTGCGTCGTTGGGCGATCGCCATACTTCACAATACCAGGTGCTGACGCGTCTTGCGCAGTTCTCGCTGGCGCGCGAGCCGCACACCGATAAAGTCGAAACGCCGAAAGCCGCTGTCTCAATGGCGAAAAAAACGTCGCTGGTGCTGGTGGTCGTGGTGGCGCTGTTAACGATTTACGGCACGCTGATTTAACCGCGTGCCGCAGTATCACTGATTATCCGCTGCCGGGATGCCGAAATCGGGCATCCCGTTTTCTTGCCAGCGAATTGTTTTCAGGCGGGTATGGCGATTGGGATCGTAAAGCGGATCGCCTTCAATTTCGGTGTAATTCCGTGCGTGATAGACCAGCACATCTTCCCCTTCCGGCGTTTGCGTAAAACTGTTGTGCCCCGGGCCGTACTGGCGGTTTTCATAACTGGTTTTAAACACCGGCTGCGGCGATTTATGCCAGTTTTTGGGATCCTGCGGGTTGGCGGTGATATCGATCCACAACAAGCCCATACAGTAATTTTCGTCAGTAGCGCTGGCGGAATAACTCACAAAGAGTTTATCGCCGTGGAACAATACCGCCGGGCCTTCATTGACCAGAAAACCACGACACTCCCAGTCAAATTCCGGTTTGCTTAACATTACCGGTTCGCCTTTCAGCGTCCACGGGTTTTCCATTTCCGCCAGGTAGAGGTTGGAGTTCCCGGCAATATGCGGCGCTTTTTGCGCCCATAAATACCAGCGTTTCCCCTGATGCTCAAAGGTCGTGGCATCGAGCGCAAAGGTATCGAAAGGCGTTTTTACCTGGCCTTTTTCGACCCAGCGACCACTGAGCGGATCGGCATCCGCGCACTCCAGTACGAACATGCGGTGCTGGAACATATTCAGCGCATCCAGCGCTTTGGTCCAGGTCGCGGCAAAGTAGAGATACCATTTGCTATCAATGTGATGCAGCTCCGGTGCCCAGATAAGCTCGCTCATTGGGCCGCTTTGCGGTTTGCGCCAGACTACCACGCCCTCGGCATCCCGCAGGCCTTCCAGCGTACTGGCGCGGCGGATCTCCAGCCGGTCATATTCCGGCACCGAGGCAACGAAATAGTACTCGCCTTGATGGCGCAGGATAAACGGGTCAGCGCGCTGTTCAATAAACGGGTTCGGCCAGTTTTTCATTATGCATTCCTTACGTTATCGCCCGCCGGTAAATGCTGATTTTCGGTCAGTTCATGGTAGTTGACGCGGCGTTTTTCCAGATCCGCCTGGATCTGTTTCATCAGTTCACGGTCGACTTTCAGCAAGCGCACCACGCCTGCGGTGATCAGGTAGCCGACGCCCGGAATAATGGTAAACAGCAGCATGATGCCGTTAATGGCGCTGGCGCTTTGCTGTTTGGCGCCTGCGTCATAGCCATACCAGGAGAGCAGGAAACCGACCATCGCCCCGGCAACTGCCAGCCCCACTTTCAGGAAGAACAGGTTGCCGGAGAAGCTCATACCGGTAATGCGTTTGCCGGTTTTCCACTCGCCGTAATCATCGACATCCGCCATCAGCGACCAGTGCAGCGGGGAAGGGATCTGATGCAGAATGTTCAGCAGGAAGTAGAGCACCACAATCAGCACCGTGGCGTGCGGGTCAAAGAAGTAAAAGGCGCAGGAGAAGAACGCCAGCACGATATTGGTCCAGAAGAAGACTTTCAGTTTACACCAGCGGTCGGTCAGCACTTTTGCCAGCATACTGCCGAGCATCATGCCGACCACGCCAAGGCTAATAAACATCGTCGCGAAATGGGTGCTTTCCCCCATCACCCAGGTGACGTAATACATGGTGGCCGCCATGCGGATAAAACCAGGGCAAACATTGCAGAGCGTCAGCAGGAGGATGCGCACCCACTGATCGTTTTTCCACACGTCTTTGAAATCTTTTTTCAGATCATCATTGGTTGGCACCGCCGGGCGGATACGTTCGCGCACGGTGGCAAAGCAGAACAGGAACATACACATGCCGATAAACGCCAGCACCGTCATCGCCATCTGGTAGCCTTTGGCTTTATCCGCACCGCCGAACCACTCGGCCATCGGCAGCAGCGTGAGCGACAACAGCAGGGTGGCAATGCCGACCATCACAAAGCGATACGACTGGCAGGCAACACGCTCTTTCGGGTCGTTAGTGATAACACCGCCCAGCGAGCAGTAGGGGATATTGATTGCGGTATAGGTCAGCGACAACAGGAAATAGGTGACAAAGGCATAGATAACTTTGCTGTTATAAGACCATTCCGGCGTGGTGAACATCAGCACGCTGAAGACGGCGTAAGGTACGGCTATCCACAATAGCCACGGGCGAAAACGGCCATATTTACTTTGTGTCCGGTCAGCGAGCGCCCCCATTAGCGGGTCAGTCACCGCATCAATCACGCGAATCGACAGCAGTAATACCCCAACCAGCGCAGGTGCGAGGCCGAAGATATCAGTATAGAAATAGTTAACAAACAGCATGATAGCGCCAAAGATAATGTTGCATCCGGCGTCGCCCATGCCATAGCCAATCTTTTCTTTAACAGACAGTTTGTTGTCCATTGCCGGTTCTCCCTTTGAGATATGGCATGAAGTATTTGTCTGTAAATTTTTGTTTGCGTAGCAGGATCAGGCCGCAGAGATGGACAAAATGGCTATGGGAAGGAAAGTGTGAGGAAGGTAACACAGTGATAACCCCCTCTCCCGGGCGGGAGAGGGGGGAGTGGGTAAGGATTAATGCGCTTTCACGGCATTGGCGTTTTTCTGCTTCAGCAGGTAGCCGACGCCGAGGATGGCAATCCACACCGGGATCAGATAGACGGAGATCGCCATGCCGTCTGTCATCAGCATGATCACCAGTACCGCTGCCATAAAGATCAGGCAGATCCAGTTCCCCAGCGGGTAGAACAGCGCCGGGAAACGCGGCGTAACCCTTTGCTGCTGCTTGGCGCGGCGAAAACGCATGTGCGCCAGGCTAATCATTGCCCAGTTGATCACCAGAGCGGAAACCACCAGCGCCATCAGCAGACCAAACGCGGATTCCGGGGCGAAGTAGTTGATCAGCACACACAGCGCGGTAAACAGCGCAGAGGTGATGATGGTGTTCACCGGCACGCCGCGTTTATCCACGTGTTGCAGTATTTTCGGCGCGTTGCCCTGTTTCGCCAGACCGAACAGCATACGGCTGTTGCAGTACACGCAGCTGTTATAAACAGAGAGCGCGGCAGTCAGCACCACAATGTTCAACGCGTTGGCCACAAACGAGTCACCCAGTTCATGGAAGATCAGCACAAACGGGCTGGTGTCAGCCGTAACACGCGTCCACGGCAGCAGGGAGAGCAGCACAGCCAGCGAACCCACATAGAAAATCAGAATGCGGTAGATAACCTGGTTGGTGGCTTTCGGAATGCTTTGTTCCGGGTTATCGGCTTCTGCGGCGGTGATCCCCACCAGTTCCAGACCACCGAAGGAGAACATGATGATCGCCATCATCATCACCAGCCCACCGATGCCGTGCGGCAGGAAACCGCCCTGTTCCCACAGGTTACGCACGGTGGCTTGGGGGCCAGCGCTGCCGCTAAACAGCAACCAGCCGCCAAATACGATCATCGCGACAACCGCGAAAACCTTAATAATGGCGAACCAGAACTCCATCTCACCAAACACTTTCACGTTGGTCAGGTTGATGGCGTTGATAATGACAAAGAATACGGCGGCGGAAACCCATGTTGGAATTTCTGGCCACCAGAACTGCACATATTTCCCGACGGCAGTAAGCTCCGCCATCGCCACCAGCACGTACAGCACCCAGTAGTTCCAGCCGGAAGCAAAGCCTGCAAAGTTGCCCCAATATTTGTAAGCGAAGTGGCTGAATGAGCCTGCTACCGGCTCTTCAACCACCATTTCGCCAAGCTGGCGCATGATGAGAAACGCGATAAAACCGGCAATGGCATAACCCAGGATTATCCCCGGACCGGCAGATTGAATGACGGATGCGCTGCCCAGAAACAGGCCAGTCCCAATAGCGCCACCCAGCGCGATAAGCTGAATGTGGCGGTTCTTAAGGCCGCGCTTTAGCTGATCGCCGTGCTGTTGACCTTCCATTATGAAACCTCGTGTGTGGTTGTTATTTGTACGCTGCGGTTTGCGTGTAATAAATAAATTCCGTTTTTTGTATTTTTTTGTTTACGAAATGTCGACGTGTTTTTTCGTCAATCCCTTTCATAGGGCTCAGAATAGTGATAAGTGCGCGGGAATGCATCTGCTTTATGAAACTCTGATGACGAGCGGATAAAAAAGAAACCGTTTCTGCGTACCCCATCTACTCCCTCAATGGCCTTATTTCTTTGTTTTATGCGCATTAAAAGAATATTTATTCATATATTGGCGAACTGAATCGGTTCATATGCCTTAATTGGCGTTTCAGGAAAGTTAAAACTGCCTCTTTCGTGGTAAACGAGGCATTTGTGCAAGGTTACATCTTTGAAACGCTATTTCTGTAACATTGTTAAAATGTGCGTGGTTTCCTGATTTCAATCAAAACCTGTATGGACAGAAGGTGAATACTTTGTTACTTTAGCGTCAAGAACATGAAATTGGTAAGACCAATTTACTCCGGGCGAGTGGTAGAGACAGGGAACAATGGCCTACAGCAAAATCCGCCAACCAAAACTTTCCGATGTGATTGAGCAGCAACTGGAGTTTTTGATTCTCGAAGGTACGTTGCGTCCCGGCGAGAAACTGCCTCCAGAGCGCGAACTGGCCAAACAGTTCGATGTTTCTCGTCCTTCACTGCGCGAGGCCATTCAGCGCCTCGAAGCGAAAGGCCTGCTCCTTCGTCGCCAGGGTGGCGGTACTTTTGTCCAAAGCAGTCTGTGGCAAAGCTTCAGCGATCCGCTGGTTGAGCTTCTGGCCGATCATCCCGAATCCCAGTTTGACCTGCTTGAAACCCGCCACGCGCTGGAAGGCATTGCTGCATATTACGCGGCGTTGCGCAGCACCGATGAAGACAAAGCGCGGATCAGCGAGCTGCACCAGGCCATTGAGCGGGCGCAGCAGTCCGGGGATTTGGACGCGGAATCCAGTGCCGTTGTGCAGTATCAAATAGCCGTAACCGAGGCGGCACATAATGTTGTGCTGCTTCATCTGCTACGCTGCATGGAGCCCATGTTGGCGCAAAACGTTCGTCAGAACTTTGAATTGCTGTACGCGCGCCGCGAAATGCTGCCGCTTGTCAGCAACCATCGCTCGAGTATTTTCGCGGCGATCATGGCCGGAAAGCCGGAAGAGGCGCGTGAAGCGTCGCACCGCCACCTGGCGTTTATTGAAGAGATTTTGCTGGATCGTAGCCGTGAGCAGAGCCGTCGTGAACGCTCGCTTCGCCGGTTAGAGCAGAGAAAGAATTAAGATTTTCTGGTGCAGGTTGTACCGGAAGAGTTGTAACACCAGCGCCAAACTTTAGAGCGCGGCAACTAAACGCAGAACCTGTCTTATTGCACTTTTGTGGTTTGAACGAAAAGGCATGAGAATGCAATGGGACAGGTTCCAGACAAATCAACGTATTAGATAGATAAGGAATACCCCCCATGTCAGAACGTTTCCAAAATGACGTGGATCCGATCGAAACTCGCGACTGGCAACAGGCGATCGAATCGGTCATCCGTGAAGAAGGTGTTGAGCGTGCTCAGTATCTGATTGACCAGCTCCTTTCTGAAGCCCGCAAAGGCGGTGTGAAAGTGGCAGCTGGCACAGGGGCGAGCAACTATGTAAACACTATTGCCGTTGAAGATGAACCGGAATACCCGGGCAATCTGGAACTGGAACGCCGCATTCGTTCAGCTATCCGCTGGAACGCCATCATGACGGTTCTGCGCGCGTCCAAAAAAGACCTTGAGCTGGGCGGCCACATGGCGTCCTTCCAGTCTTCCGCGACCGTTTATGAAGTTTGCTTCAACCACTTCTTCCGCGCGCGTAACGAGAAAGACGGCGGCGACCTGGTGTACTTCCAGGGCCACATCTCTCCGGGCATCTACGCACGTGCATTCCTGGAAGGTCGTCTGACTGAAGAGCAGATGAACAACTTCCGTCAGGAAGTTCACGGTAAAGGCCTCTCCTCTTACCCGCACCCGAAACTGATGCCGGAATTCTGGCAGTTCCCGACCGTATCCATGGGCCTGGGCCCGATTGGTGCGATCTATCAGGCGAAGTTCCTGAAATATCTGGAACACCGTGGTCTGAAAGATACCTCTGAGCAAACCGTTTACGCCTTCCTCGGCGACGGTGAGATGGATGAGCCGGAATCCAAAGGCGCTATCACCATCGCCACCCGTGAAAAACTGGACAACCTGTGCTTCATCATCAACTGTAACCTGCAGCGTCTGGATGGCCCGGTAACCGGTAACGGCAAAATCATCAACGAACTGGAAGGTATCTTCGCAGGTGCTGGCTGGAACGTTATCAAGGTGATGTGGGGCGGTCGTTGGGATGAGCTGCTGCGTAAAGATACCAGCGGTAAACTGATCCAGCTGATGAACGAAACCGTCGACGGCGATTACCAGACCTTCAAATCCAAAGATGGCGCGTATGTGCGTGAGCACTTCTTCGGTAAATACCCGGAAACCGCAGCGCTGGTTGCAGACTGGACTGATGAGCAGATCTGGGCCCTGAACCGTGGCGGCCACGATCCGAAGAAAGTTTACGCGGCACTGAAAAAAGCGCGTGAAACCAAAGGTAAAGCGACTGTTATCCTGGCCCACACCATCAAAGGTTACGGCATGGGCGATACCGCAGAAGGTAAAAACATCGCTCACCAGGTTAAGAAAATGAACATGGACGGCGTGCGTTATATCCGCGATCGTTTCAATGTTCCGGTTACCGATGAGCAGGTTGAAAACCTCTCTTACATCACCTTCCCGGAAGGTTCTGAAGAGCACAAATACCTGCACGAACGTCGTCAGGCGCTGAAAGGCTACCTGCCGTCTCGTCAGCCGAACTTCACCGAAAAACTGGATCTGCCTGCGCTGGAAGACTTCTCCCAGCTGCTGGAAGAGCAGAATAAAGAGATCTCCACCACCATCGCTTTCGTGCGTGCCCTGAACGTGATGCTGAAGAACAAGTCGATCAAAGATCGCCTGGTGCCGATCATCGCCGACGAAGCGCGCACCTTCGGTATGGAAGGTCTGTTCCGTCAGATTGGTATTTACAGCCCGAACGGCCAGCAGTACACCCCGCAGGACCGTGAGCAGGTTGCTTACTACAAAGAAGACGAGAAAGGTCAGATCCTGCAGGAAGGCATCAACGAACTGGGTGCTGGCGCATCCTGGCTGGCGGCTGCGACTTCTTACAGCACCAACAACCTGCCGATGATCCCGTTCTACATCTACTACTCCATGTTCGGGTTCCAGCGTATCGGTGACCTGTGCTGGCAGGCTGGCGACCAGCAGGCTCGCGGCTTCCTGATCGGTGGTACTTCGGGTCGTACGACCCTGAACGGCGAAGGTCTGCAGCACGAAGATGGTCACAGCCATATTCAGTCGCTGACTATCCCGAACTGTATCTCTTACGACCCGTCTTACGCGTACGAAGTGGCAGTCATCATGCATGACGGTCTGCAACGTATGTACGGTGAAGCGCAAGAGAACATTTACTACTACATCACCACGCTGAACGAAAACTACCACATGCCGGCGATGCCGGAAGGTGCCGAGGAAGGTATCCGCAAAGGTATCTACAAACTCGAAACCGTTGCCGGTAGCAAAGGTAAAGTTCAGCTGCTGGGCTCCGGTTCTATCCTGCGTCACGTGCGTGAAGCAGCGCAGATCCTGGCGAACGACTACGGCGTGGGCTCTGACGTGTACAGCGTCACCTCCTTCACTGAACTGGCGCGTGATGGCCAGGATTGTGAGCGCTGGAACATGCTGCACCCGCTGGAAACGCCGCGCGTTCCGTACATCGCTCAGGTGATGAACGACGCACCGGCTGTGGCATCAACTGACTATATGAAACTGTTCGCCGAGCAGGTTCGTACTTACGTACCGGCTGATGACTACCGCGTACTGGGTACTGATGGCTTCGGTCGCTCCGACAGCCGTGAAAACCTGCGTCACCACTTCGAAGTTGATGCTTCTTACGTGGTGGTTGCAGCACTGGGCGAACTGGCTAAACGTGGCGAAATCGACAAGAAAGTGGTGGCGGAAGCAATCACCAAATTCAACATCGATGCAGAAAAAGTTAACCCGCGTCTGGCGTAAGAGGTAAAGAGATAATGGCTATCGAAATCAAAGTACCGGACATCGGGTCTGATGAAGTTGAAATCACCGAGATTCTGGTCAAAGTGGGCGACACCGTTTCCGCTGAACAGTCGCTGATCACTGTAGAAGGCGACAAAGCCTCTATGGAAGTTCCGTCTCCGCAGGCTGGCGTTGTTAAAGAGATCAAAGTCTCTGTTGGCGACAAAACCGAGACGGGCAAACTGATCATGATTTTCGATTCCGCCGATGGTGCAGCAGCCGCTGCACCTGCTCCGGCAGAAGAGAAGAAAGAAGCCGCTCCGGCCGCTGCTGCGCCAGCAACCGCGGCAGCGAAAGAAGTGAACGTCCCTGACATCGGCGGTGACGAAGTTGAAGTCACCGAAATTCTGGTGAAAGTGGGCGACACCGTTGCGGCAGAACAGTCTCTGATCACCGTAGAGGGCGACAAAGCCTCTATGGAAGTTCCGGCGCCGTTCGCAGGCACCGTGAAAGAGATCAAAATCAACACCGGCGACAAAGTCTCTACCGGCTCGCTGATCATGATCTTCGAAGTGGCGGGTGCTGCACCTGCTGCGGCTCAGGCAGCCGCTCCGGCTGCGGCGAGCGCACCGGCAGCTGCGGCTGGCGCGAAAGAAGTCAACGTACCTGACATCGGCGGTGACGAAGTTGAAGTGACCGAAGTGCTGGTGAAAGTGGGTGACAAAGTCTCCGCTGAACAGTCTCTGATCACCGTAGAAGGCGACAAAGCCTCTATGGAAGTCCCGGCACCGTTCGCCGGTGTTGTTAAAGAGCTGAAAGTGAACGTGGGCGACAAAGTCTCCACAGGCTCGCTGATCATGGTATTCGAAGTGGAAGGCGCTGCGCCTGCCGCGGCTCCGGCTGCCGCTGCCGCTCCGGCATCTGCTGCTGCCCCGGCGCAGGCTGCTAAACCTGCTGCGGCACCGGCTGCGAAAGCAGAAGGTAAATCTGACTTCGCAGAAAACGACGCTTACGTCCACGCTACTCCGCTGATCCGCCGCCTGGCGCGCGAATTCGGCGTTAACCTGGCGAAAGTGAAAGGCACCGGTCGTAAAGGCCGTATCCTGCGCGAAGACGTTCAGGCTTACGTGAAAGACGCAGTGAAACGCGCTGAATCCGCACCTGCCGCTGGCGCGACTGGCGGTTCTCTGCCGGGTCTGCTGCCGTGGCCGAAAGTGGACTTCAGCAAGTTCGGCGAAATCGAAGAAGTGGAACTGGGCCGTATCCAGAAAATCTCTGGTGCGAACCTGAGCCGTAACTGGGTGATGATCCCGCACGTTACGCACTTCGACAAAACCGATATCACCGATCTGGAAGCGTTCCGTAAACAGCAGAACGCCGAAGCTGAGAAGCGCAAACTGGATGTGAAATTCACCCCGGTTGTCTTCATCATGAAAGCCGTCGCTGCCGCGCTTGAACAAATGCCACGCTTCAACAGCTCGCTGTCTGAAGACGGTCAGCGCCTGACACTGAAGAAATACATCAACATCGGTGTTGCGGTGGATACCCCGAATGGTCTGGTTGTTCCGGTCTTTAAAGACGTGAACAAGAAGAGCGTTACCGAGCTGTCCCGCGAACTGACGGTGATTTCCAAGAAAGCGCGTGACGGTAAGCTGACCGCAGGCGAAATGCAGGGCGGTTGCTTCACCATCTCCAGCATCGGCGGCCTGGGAACTACCCACTTCGCGCCGATTGTGAACGCGCCGGAAGTCGCTATCCTAGGCGTCTCCAAATCTGCAATGGAGCCGGTCTGGAACGGTAAAGAGTTCGTACCGCGTTTGATGATGCCGATTTCGCTCTCCTTCGACCACCGTGTGATTGACGGTGCTGATGGTGCGCGTTTTATCACCATCATCAACAACATGCTGTCTGACATTCGCCGTCTGGTGATGTAATCGAAGAAGCCGGCCTGACGGCCGGCTTTTTTCTGGTAATCTCATAGGGCTGTTGGGGTTATCAGGGGCAAAAGGACAAATCGTTTGCCGTTTGTTGTTTCAAAATTGTTAACAATTTTGTAAACTGCGGGCGGATAGAACGTCCCGGTGGATGAAGGGCGACATGAAGTACCCCTGACCGCCGGAAATCAATAAGAGGTCATGATGAGTACTGAAATCAAAACTCAGGTCGTGGTACTTGGGGCAGGCCCGGCAGGTTACTCTGCTGCCTTCCGTTGCGCTGATTTAGGTCTGGAAACCGTCATCGTTGAACGTTACAACACTCTCGGCGGTGTTTGTCTGAACGTGGGTTGTATCCCTTCTAAAGCGCTGCTGCACGTTGCAAAAGTTATCGAAGAAGCCAAAGCGCTGGCTGAACACGGTATCGTCTTCGGCGAGCCGAAAACCGATATCGACAAGATTCGTACCTGGAAAGAGAAAGTTATCACTCAGCTGACCGGCGGTCTGGCGGGTATGGCCAAAGGCCGTAAAGTGAAAGTGGTTAACGGTCTGGGTAAATTCACCGGGGCGAACACCTTGGAAGTGGAAGGCGAAAACGGCAAAACCGTGATCAACTTCGACAACGCTATCATCGCGGCGGGTTCCCGTCCGATCCAGTTGCCGTTCATTCCGCATGAAGATCCGCGCGTATGGGATTCTACCGACGCCTTGGAACTGAAATCCGTACCGAAACGCCTGCTGGTTATGGGTGGCGGTATCATCGGTCTGGAAATGGGTACTGTGTACCATGCGCTGGGTTCAGAGATTGACGTGGTTGAAATGTTCGACCAGGTTATCCCGGCCGCAGACAAAGACATCGTTAAAGTCTTCACCAAACGCATCGGTAAGAAATTCAACCTGATGCTGGAAACCAAAGTGACCGCCGTTGAAGCGAAAGAAGACGGCATTTACGTTTCCATGGAAGGCAAAAAAGCCCCTGCTGAAGCGCAGCGTTACGACGCCGTGCTGGTGGCTATCGGCCGTGTGCCGAACGGTAAAAACCTCGACGCTGGCAAAGCAGGCGTGGAAGTGGACGACCGCGGCTTTATCCGTGTTGATAAACAGCTGCGCACCAACGTGCCGCACATCTTCGCTATCGGCGATATCGTCGGTCAGCCGATGCTGGCGCACAAAGGCGTGCATGAAGGCCACGTGGCCGCTGAAGTTATCGCCGGTAAGAAACATTACTTCGATCCGAAAGTTATCCCGTCTATCGCCTACACCGAGCCGGAAGTTGCATGGGTGGGTCTGACCGAGAAAGAAGCGAAAGAGAAAGGCATCAGCTACGAAACCGCCACCTTCCCGTGGGCTGCTTCCGGCCGTGCTATCGCTTCTGACTGCGCTGACGGTATGACCAAACTGATTTTCGACAAAGAGACGCACCGTGTTATCGGTGGCGCGATTGTCGGCACCAACGGCGGCGAGCTGCTGGGTGAAATCGGTCTGGCTATCGAAATGGGCTGTGATGCGGAAGACATTGCGCTGACCATTCACGCGCACCCGACGCTGCATGAATCCGTCGGTCTGGCGGCTGAAGTGTTCGAAGGTAGCATTACCGACCTGCCGAACCCGAAAGCGAAGAAAAAGTAAGTTTCGCCAGTTTAAGATAAGGCAGCCTGCGGGCTGCTTTTTTTTGCCTTTTTCCCTCCTTTATTCCTTTTTCACCTAACTACAAGTTTTAGTAGGCATTTTTCACTCAGATTATTCCGTAAAATGCCGATAACTCAGCCAAGAATTTTTATATAACGCAGGCTGCAAGCCCGCACCTCTGGCTCCGTCATGACATGGACTGTGTGACTTTTCCTCGTTTCATTGCTCCCGTCCGGCGTTTGCCGCATTTGTAGTTTTTATCCCTGGTTTGGAATGAAAAAAGGAATCGTTATGTCTTATAAAAAAGTTGCTGTTGTCGGTGTGGTGTTGGCTGCGTTCGTGCTGTCGGGTTGTGGTGCGATGACCACGGCGGTGAAAAAACGTAATCTGGACGTGAAAACCCAGATGAGCCAGACCATCTGGCTGGAGCCCTCCTCTGAGAAAACCGTGTATATCCAGGTTAAAAACACCTCTGATAAAGACATGAGCAACCTGCAGACGCTGCTGTCAAAAGAGCTGACCGACAAAGGCTACAAAGTGACCTCTTCCCCGGATACCGCTTACTACTGGATCCAGGCCAACGTGCTGAAAGCCGACAAAATGGATCTGCGCGAAACACAGGGATACCTGAAAAGTGGTTACGAAGGTGCGGCGATGGGTGCGGCGCTTGGCGCGGGTATTACTGCGTACAATAGCAACTCCTCCGGCGCGGCGCTGGGTGTAGGTCTGGCGGCGGGCCTGGTTGGGCTGGCAGCCGATGCCATGGTCGAAGACGTTAACTTCACCATGGTTACCGATTTGCAAATCTCTGAGCGCAGCAAAGCGAAAGTGACCACCGACAACGTGGCCGCGCTGCGTCAGGGTACTTCCGGTATCAAGCTGCAAACCAGCACCGAAGAAGGTAACCGCGCGAAATACCAGACGCGTGTTGTGTCTAACGCGAACAAAGTGAACCTGAAATTCGAAGAAGCCAAACCGGTTCTCGAAGCGCAGCTGGCGAAATCTGTCGCTAACATTATGTAAGCCGCCTTTGCATTCCACATGATGAATGCATGGGTAGCCTGAAATAGGCGAGTCAGGGAACTGGCTCGCTTTTTTTATTGTGTTTCGTGATGAATTCAGGGTTTTCATCCGCAAAGTATAAAGATTGTGCAAAAACTGCCGATGGTAGATGACTACCACTATCGGTGAGAGAGGGAGTTTCATCGTCATGATCCGCGGACTTAGTTTTGCCTTACAGCTGCCTTCTGTTACGCGCGTGAACGCGACAACACAGGTTGGGGCTGCTGCACGTGCCGCCAGCAGTAATAACGCCGTCGCTAACAATAACACCTCGGCGAAAGTGATGTTCGGTAGCCAGACTTCAGAGATTTCGGCGGTTTATAGCCTGTCACCGAAAAAAATGAGCACTGGTGTTGCACAGCAGTCCAACCCCATTATTGAGGGGCTGATGCAATCGGCACTGGGCAGTGCTTCGGTTTCCTCGATGGCAGGCCTTGGCAGCGCGCTGCTTGGCAATCTGAAGGAGAACCGTGGCGATTTCACCCAGGCACTGACCGGGGTGAGCACAGATATGGGGGCCAGCGCCGGTGCGAACAAATCAGCGGTGACGCTCAGTATCGCCACCAAATCCGGCTCGACTGTTCACCTGACGATGACCCAGCAGGACAACGGCATCGCGGTTGAGGTGAAAACGGAGGGCGAGGCGCTAAATGATGATGATGCGGCGGCAGTGGCGAACCTCGGCAGTGCGTTAAGCAAAGCGCTCAGCGGACTGGGGCAGCAACCGCCGAAACTGGATATCTCCGGTTTAACCAACTTTGATAGCAACCGCTTGAAATCCGTCGATCTGAAAACCGATATACGCAATGGCGATGATTCGCTGCAGTCGCTTAATTTCCATGCCGATGACAAAGCGCGCTCCGTTGCCTACCAGGATGGCGACTATTCGCTGAAGATGAGCAGCGATATGTCCAAACCTGCGCTCGCCGGCAGCTACGGCCAACAGCAGCTGGCGCTGAAGGCGTATGACGATAAATTCGATAAAGCGCGTATTGCCGGAAATGGCGATCGTGGCCAGATGGAAGCGATGAAATCTGTATTCCGCGCGCTGAACACCACTCGCGATGCGGAAAGCGCCAAAGTCACCCCAGGGCAAAACCTCACTCTTGATACGAGTGGCGTTTCGCAATTAAGCGGGCTGAATGATTTTTCGCTGTCGCTCGTGCAAACCGAGAAATCACCTAACCCGTTGCATGACGAAGAGAAAGATCGCTTCGCTTATACCGCCTCGCAATCTTCTGAAGAGCAGACACGTGATGACGGCTCAAAAACCGTGAAGCAGACGGCACGCAGCCATCTGAGCGCCGCCTGGCATGAGGCTATCGACCCGTCGATTCCGCTGGCGCTGAACAAAATGAAGTCGTCGCAAAACTACTTCTACCATCTGGTTGAAAACGATGAAGAGAACACCACCACGCTCAACTATAACGGTCGCGGGCAACTGGCAAGCGTCGGTCATAACGAGCAGGTGAACAACCGCTCAACGGTGCAAAAATACGTACTGGGTAAGCTGGTGGATCAAACCGTCACCCCGGAAAAGTATGCCAACAGTAATGTGCGTTCGTTGTTAGGTTCGGCGTAACAGCTATGTAACCAAACGGCCCTGCGGGGCCGTTTTTCATTCCGGTGGGCGAGGATTCTCTGTCGTTAAAACCTTCTCCCGCCTGCTTTATTCCGTCCTTAACGATTCAGCAAGTATTTAATGTTGCTTTTTTGTAAACAGATTAACACCCCCTGAAAATCCTGCTATGCTGCCCGACGCGGTTCGCGGATTTACCCTACAAACTGCTGTCTCACAGGAGCGTGAAGAGAAACGCCTGCCGCATTATGACAATGAGAGCGAGGAGAACCGTCGTGCTAGAAGAATACCGTAAGCACGTAGCTGAACGTGCCGCTGAGGGGATTGCGCCAAAACCATTAGATGCAACCCAAATGGCAGGGCTTGTCGAGCTGCTGAAGAACCCGCCTGCTGGCGAAGAAGAATTTCTGATTGACCTGCTGGCTAACCGTGTCCCACCAGGCGTTGATGAAGCTGCCTATGTAAAAGCGGGTTTCCTTGCCGCTATCGCCAAAGGCGATGCCACCTCCCCACTGGTTACCCCTGAAAAAGCGATCGAACTGCTGGGCACCATGCAGGGCGGCTATAACATTCATCCGCTGATTGACGCGCTGGACAACGAAAAGCTCGCGCCGATCGCCGCCAAAGCCCTGTCCCACACGCTGCTGATGTTCGATAACTTCTACGATGTGGAAGAGAAAGCGAAAGCGGGCAACGCGTACGCCAAACAGGTGATGCAGTCCTGGGCCGATGCCGAATGGTTCCTGAGCCGCCCGGCGCTGGCCGAGAAAATCACCGTTACCGTGTTCAAAGTCACGGGCGAAACCAACACCGATGATCTCTCCCCGGCACCGGATGCCTGGTCGCGCCCGGATATCCCGCTGCACGCGCTGGCGATGCTGAAAAACGCCCGTGAAGGCATTGAGCCGGATCAGCCGGGTAGCGTTGGCCCGATCAAGCAAATTGAAGCATTGGCGAAAAAGGGCTTCCCACTGGCCTATGTGGGCGACGTTGTGGGCACCGGTTCTTCGCGTAAATCCGCCACCAACTCGGTGCTGTGGTTTATGGGCGACGACATTCCGTTTGTGCCGAACAAACGCGGCGGCGGCCTGGTGCTCGGCGGCAAAATCGCGCCAATTTTCTTTAACACCATGGAAGATGCCGGCGCGCTGCCGATCGAAGTGGATGTTAACAGCCTGAACATGGGCGACGTCATTGACGTTTACCCGTTCAAAGGCGAAGTCCGTAATCACGAAACCGGCGAACTGCTGGCGAGCTTTGAGCTGAAAACCGAAGTGCTGATTGACGAAGTGCGCGCCGGTGGCCGTATTCCGCTGATTATCGGTCGTGGCTTGACCACCAAAGCGCGTGAAGCGCTGGGCCTGCCGCACAGCGACGTTTTCCGTCAGGCGAAAGACGTGGCGGAAAGCAACCGTGGTTATTCGCTGGCGCAAAAAATGGTTGGCCGTGCCTGCGGTGTGGCCGGTGTCCGCCCTGGCGCTTACTGCGAACCGAAAATGACCTCTGTGGGTTCTCAGGACACCACCGGGCCGATGACGCGTGATGAGCTGAAAGACCTGGCGTGCCTGGGCTTCTCGTCCGATTTGGTGATGCAGTCCTTCTGTCACACGGCGGCGTATCCGAAGCCGGTTGACGTGACCACACACCACACGCTGCCGGACTTCATTATGAACCGTGGCGGTGTTTCGCTGCGTCCGGGCGACGGCGTTATCCACTCGTGGCTGAACCGTATGCTGCTGCCGGATACGGTTGGTACCGGTGGCGATTCGCATACCCGTTTCCCGATTGGTATCTCCTTCCCGGCGGGTTCAGGTCTGGTGGCGTTTGCCGCTGCGACCGGCGTGATGCCGCTGGATATGCCGGAATCGGTGCTGGTGCGCTTTAAAGGCAAAATGCAGCCGGGTATTACACTGCGCGATCTGGTGCATGCGATCCCGCTGTACGCGATCAAACAGGGTCTGCTGACCGTTGAGAAGAAAGGTAAGAAAAACATCTTCTCCGGCCGCATTCTGGAGATCGAAGGTCTGCCGGATCTGAAAGTCGAGCAGGCGTTTGAGCTGACCGATGCTTCTGCTGAGCGTTCCGCTGCTGGTTGTACCATTAAGCTGAATAAAGAGCCGATTATTGAGTATCTGAACTCCAACATCGTGCTGCTGAAGTGGATGATTGCCGAAGGCTACGGCGACCGCCGTACGCTGGAGCGCCGCATCCAGGGCATGGAGAAATGGCTGGCCGATCCGCAACTGCTGGAAGCGGATGCCGACGCGGAATACGCGGCGGTGATCGAGATCGATCTGGCGGAAATCAAAGAGCCGATTCTCTGTGCACCGAACGATCCGGACGATGCGCGTCTGCTCTCTGACGTTCAGGGCGCAAGCATCGACGAAGTGTTCATCGGTTCCTGCATGACCAACATCGGTCATTTCCGCGCTGCCGGTAAACTGCTGGATAGCCATAAAGGCCAGTTGCCGACCCGCTTGTGGGTAGCGCCGCCGACCCGTATGGACGCCGCGCAGTTAACCGAAGAGGGTTACTACAGTGTGTTTGGTAAGAGCGGGGCGCGTATTGAGATCCCGGGTTGTTCCCTGTGCATGGGTAACCAGGCGCGTGTTGCAGACGGCGCGACGGTGGTGTCCACCTCAACCCGTAACTTCCCGAACCGTTTAGGTACCGGCGCGAACGTCTACCTGGCTTCTGCGGAGCTGGCGGCGGTTTCGGCGCTGATCGGTAAACTGCCAACGCCGGAAGAGTATCTCAACTTTATGGCGCAGGTGGATAAAACCGCTGTCGATACTTACCGTTACCTCAACTTTGACCAGTTGAACCAGTACACCGAAAAAGCGGACGGCGTCATTTTCCAGACTGCCGTCTGATAACGAAGGCCACCCTGCGGGGTGGCTTTTTTTTGCCCGCCTGTTGTTATTCCCGTCGCTAAAACGCCTGCCGCGCTTATTTTCTCCACGCCTGAGCGGTTATTTTTCCTCGCTTCCGGCCGCTGCGCTTTTTTTCTTGTATTGTGCTGCGATAATTACTGCATAGGCGGCTATCTGGCCTGCATGAGGAAGCGATTATGGATTACGAATTTTTGCGTGATATCACCGGAGTGGTAAAGGTGCGCATGTCGATGGGCCACGAAGTGGTGGGGCACTGGTTCAATGAAGAAGTGAAAGAGAACCTGGCGCTGCTCGATGAAGTGGAGCAGGCGGCGAAAACGGTGAAAGGCAGCGAGCGTACCTGGCAACGCGCGGGCCATGAATACACGCTGTGGCTGGATGGCGAAGAGGTGATGATCCGCGCGAACCAGCTGGAATTTTCCGGCGATGAAATGGAAGAGGGAATGAGTTACTACGACGAAGAGAGCCTGTCGCTGTGTGGCGTTGAGGATTTTCTTCAGGTGGTGGCGGCTTACCGGCAGTTCCTCCAGCAGCGTTAATCAGGGCGCGTCCTTGCGCCCCTGGTGCGTTACACGGCCGGAATATTGCGGCCGTAGTAGATCTCGCGCATCTCTTTCCACAGCGCTTCGGTGATCTCTTTACGTTCTAGCGGCGTCAAATCTTCCGGTCTGGTATGAAACATGTAGTGCTTAAGGTCGAACTCTTTAAGCAACATCTTGGTATGGAAGATATTTTCCTGATACACGTTGACGTCCACCATGTCATACAGCGATTTCATATCATCCGACATAAAGTTCTGAATCGAATTAATCTCATGATCGATAAAGTGTTTCATGCCGTTGATATCGCGGGTAAAGCCGCGCACGCGGTAGTCGACGGTGACGATATCGGATTCGAGCTGGTGGATCAGGTAATTCAGCGCTTTCAGCGGTGAAATCACGCCGCAGGTTGAGACTTCAATATCCGCGCGGAAGGTGCACAAACCGCCTTCCGGATGGCTTTCCGGATAGGTGTGTACGCAGATATGGCTTTTATCCAGATGCGCGACGACGGCTTCCGGCAGCGGGCCCGGGTGCTCGGTTTTGTCGATAAGCTGCGGGTCGACAGGCTCTTCACTGACCAGAATGGTTACGCTCGCGCCCTGCGGCTCGTAATCCTGGCGGGCAATGTTCAAAATATTCGCGCCAATGATGTTACAGGTTTCCGTGAGGATCTCCGTCAAACGGTTGGCGTTGTAGAGTTCATCGATATAGGCAATATAGCCATCACGCTCTTCTGCGGTTTTGGCGTAGCAAATGTCGTAGATACAAAAACTCAGGCTTTTGGTCAGGTTGTTAAAGCCATGTAGTTTAAGCTTTTTCAATTTTTATCACCCCCTTAGTGTTACTGTGCAGCCAGTGCATCATGTAAATATTGCGGCAGGGCAAAGGCTGCCGTATGAATCGCCGGGTTGTAGTAGCGGCAGGTGAGATTGGCGTTGCGGAAACGAGCGGCAATAATCTCGGTCGAGAGATGGCGCAGTGCCTCGTTATCCGTGGCCCAGGCGAACGTCATAATGCCGCCGTAATAGGTTGGCACCGCCGCCTGATAGAAGCCGACATCGCTGAAATAGTGGCCGAGCTTGCGGTAGCTGTCGACCGCTTCATCTTGCTGTAAGAAGCTGACGCCGTTCTGCGCGACGAAGATCCCGCCAGGGGTCAGGCAGCGTTTGCAGCCTTCATAAAACGCAGAGGTAAACAAGCTCTCGCCTGGCCCGATAGGATCGGTACAGTCCGAGATAATCACGTCAAACGTCTGGTCAGTGTGAGTAACAAAATTCACGCCGTCGTCGATCACCAGCGTAAAACGTGGATCGTCATAGGCGCCTGCATTGTGCTTTGGCAGATACTGGCGGCAGAAAGAGACGACGCCAGCGTCGATTTCTACCATGGTGATGGTTTCAATATTTTTATGGCGGCTGACTTCGCGCAGCATCGCGCCGTCGCCGCCGCCAATGATCAGCACGTGTTTCGCGTGGCCGTGTGCCAGCAGCGGAACATGGGTCATCATTTCGTGATAGATAAATTCGTCACGTTCGGTGGTTTGCACCACGCCATCCAGCGCCATAACGCGGCCAAAAGCGGCGTTCTCGAAAATAATCAGATCCTGATGATCGGTCTTTTCGTGATACAGCACCTTATCAACGGCAAAGTATTGACCAAAATGGTCGTGCAGCGTCTCTTGCCATACGTTGTTATCGGCCATCGGTAGCTCCTCTGTTAACACCCGCTAAAAACGGGCGCAACATCATAGCTAACTCTGATTAGCGATGCACGGTCAAAAGTTCACCGTTATTTGACGTAGGCAAGCAGGCTCAGGGAGTCGCGGGCGAGGGCTTTACATTTTTTCGCGGTCGGAATGCCAATACCGCTCAGATCGCGGTAACTCTCTTCACCAAGCGATTTCATGTCCCACGTGTCATAGTTGCTGAGATCCCACTGGTTTTGCTGGGCGAAAAAAACCAGTGCGCGGCGGATCTGCCCATTCGGTAAGTTGTTATAACCGCAGTCGTTTTTCAAAAATACAAACACTGCCGTGAGATCGGCCATGTCTTCAGCTTCGGATTCACTTAGTGCATAACTGTTGGCGGAGACAGCCAGCAAGCTGCCCAGGACAATTGTTCTGAAAAACGTCTTCATTATTTCTACCACGGCGTAACGGAATTTAAACGTTAGCACAGTCCGGATATGGCGACGATATTTATTATTGTCTCTTTTCTTGACCTTCCGGCAGGGGGAGGGTTTAAGCTCAAAAGATGACCTGCAATCGATAAGGAAATGCCCATGCAACGCCGAGATTTCTTGAAATATTCCGCTGCGCTGGGGGTGATGAGCACGCTGCCGTTATGGAGCCGTTCGCTGTTCGCCGCTGAGCGCCCCGCATTGCCTGTACCACCGTTACTCGCCGCCGACGCGCAAAACCGTATTGCGTTAACGGTGCAGGCAGGTGAAACCCTGTTTGGCAATAAACGCGCCGCTACCTGGGGATACAACGGTGCGCTGTTAGGCCCGGCGCTTCAGCTCCGTCAGGGGCGTGAGGTCACCGTTGAGATCCGCAATACGCTGGCCGAAGAGACCACCGTGCACTGGCACGGCGTTGAGGTGCCGGGCGAAGTCGATGGCGGGCCGCAAGGCATTATTAAACCCGGTGGTAGCCGAACCGTGACCTTTACCCCGACACAGCAGGCGGCGACATGTTGGTTCCACCCGCATCAACACGGCAAAACCGGTCGACAAGTAGCGATGGGGTTAGCAGGGCTGGTGCTGATTGAGGATGAAAACAGCCGTAAGTTGCGCCTGCCGCAACAGTGGGGCATTGATGATGTACCGGTCATCGTGCAGGACAAAAAATTCGCCGCCAACGGCCAGATTGATTACCAACTGGATGTGATGAGCGCAGCCGTTGGCTGGTTTGGCGATACGCTGCTCACCAACGGTGCCATTTACCCGCAACATTCCGCCCCGCGCGGCTGGCTGCGCTTGCGATTGTTGAACGGCTGCAATGCGCGTTCACTGAAGTTTGCCACCAGCGATCAACGCCCGTTGTATGTGGTAGCAAGCGACGGTGGTTTGCTTGGGGAGCCGGTGAAAGTGAGCGAGTTACCGGTGCTGATGGGCGAGCGCTTTGAAGTATTGGTCGATACCAGCAATGGTAAGCCGTTTGATCTGCTGACCTTACCGGTTCAGCAGATGGGAATGACCGTTGCGCCGTTTGACCAGCCGCAACCGGTGCTGCGCATCCAGCCATTACAGGTGACCGCTTCCGGCACGTTACCGGATACGCTGGCGACACTGCCGGGTTTACCCGCGCTTGAAGGATTAACGCAGCGCACCTTGCAACTGTCGATGGATCCGATGCTCGACATGATGGGCATGCAGGCGCTACAGCAGAAGTATGGCGATAGCGCGATGGCCGGGATGATGGGCCACGGGCAGATGGGTAATATGCAAATGGGTCATGGCCAGATGAACCATAGCCAGATGGGCAAGATGCAAATGGATAATGGTCAGATGGACCATAGCCAGATGGGCAAGATGCAAATGGATAATGGTCAGATGGACCATAGCCAGATGGGTAACATGCAAATGGGTAGCGGCCAGATGAACCACGGCGGCAACGGTTTTGATTTCCATAACGCCAATCGCATCAACGGCAAAGCCTTTGATATGGCGACACCACAATTTGCCGCGCGGAAAGGGCAATATGAGCGCTGGGTGATCTCCGGCGAGGGCGACATGATGTTGCACCCGTTCCATATTCACGGCACGCAGTTCCGCATTCTGTCGGAAAATGGCAAACCGCCAGCGGCGCATCGCGCAGGCTGGAAAGATACGGTTGAAGTGTATGGCGCGCGCAGCGAAGTGTTAGTCCGTTTCCAGCATGATGCGCCGAAAGAATTTGCCTATATGGCGCACTGCCATCTGCTGGAGCATGAAGATACCGGGATGATGTTAGGCTTTACGGTTTAGCGCTTCACTTTCCGCTTTACTCCGGCGGCAGGCGGTCGCAGAAAAGAAAATCCCCTCATGCCAGATGGCAGAGGGGATTTTTTATAACGACTTCCGGTCAGGGAGAAGAGAGATTACTTCGCGTCATCCGGCAGCGCATAAGCGACAATGTAATCGCCCATTTTGGTACCGAACGAACCGTGACCGCCTGCGGAAATGACCACGTACTGCTTGCCATTAACCTCATAAGTCATCGGTGTCGCCTGGCCACCAGCCGGCAAACGGCCTTGCCACAGTTTCTCACCGTTGCTCATGTTATAAGCGCGCAGGTAGTTATCTGCGGTCGCGGCGATAAACAGCACATTACCGGCGGTGGAAATTGGGCCGCCGAGCATCGGCATCCCCATATTGAACGGCACCGGAACCGGCATCGGGAACGGCATGCTGTCTTGCGGTGTACCAATACGTTTTTTCCATACCACCTGGTTGGTTTTCAGATCCAGTGCGGAAATGTAACCCCAGGCCGGTTGTTTACAAGGCAGACCAAATGGCGAGAGGAACGGGTTCAGCGTCACGCCAAACGGCACGCCATACTGCGGCTGAATACCGGATTCCGAACCGGTGCCTTTCGCGTCTTTCGGCGGCTCCATCGGGTTGCCTGGACCGCGCGGGATCAGTTTTGACACAAACGGCAGCGCCATTGGGTTGGCAATCGCCACCTGACGGTTTGGATCAACGGAGATACCGCCCCATTCGAACATCCCCAGGTTGCCCGGGAATACCAGCGTGCCCTGCTCAGATGGCGGCGTGAAGATACCTTCATAGCGCATCTGGTGGAACATCACGCGGCACACCAGTTGGTCGAACATGGTGGCGCCCCACATATCCGCGCCGCTCAGGTTTTTCGTCGGGCGGAAACTCAGCTCGGAGAAGGGCTGGGTTTTGGCTACGTAATCGCCTTTTGCCGCGCCTTGCGGAACCGGTTTTTCCGGTGCCGGAACCACCAGCTTACCGTTGGTACGATCGAGGACGAAAATGTTACCGGTTTTCGCCGGCGCATAAATAACCGGTACGGTTTTGCCGTTCACGGTAATGTCCGCCAGCGTCGGCTGGGATGGCATATCCATATCCCACAGATCGTGGTGTACGGTCTGATAGCTCCAGGCGAGCTTACCGGTGGTGGCGTTCAGCGCGACGATCGAGCTGGCGTAGCGTTCCTGCTCCGGTGTGCGGTTGCCGCCCCAGATATCCGGGGTGGTGACGCCCATCGGCAGATAGACTAAATCCAGTTTCGCGTCATAAGCCGCAGGCGCCCACGAGTTCGGCGAGTTAAAGGTGAAGGTGTGTTCATCCGACGGGATCGCGTTCGGATCTTTCGCGCCCGGATCGAAGGCCCACAGCAGTTTACCGGTATTCACGTCGAAACCACGGATAACGCCAGAGGTTTCACGGGTGGAGAAGTTATCCGTTACCGAACCGGCAATCACGATGGTTTTATCGGTGATGATTGGCGGAGACGTCGGTTCATACAGACCCGGCGTGGTATCCGGCATATTAGTCTGCAGATTCAGGATCCCTTTGTTGGCAAAGGTTTCACACAGCTTGCCGTTATCCGCATTCAGCGCAAACAGACGACCATCGTTCACCGGCAGAATAATGCGGCGCGGGCAGTCAGCAACGACATCCGGGCTGGCGTTATCGGCGCGCGCTTCATGATACGAAACACCGCGGCAGGTCACATGCTGGAACGAAGTATTGGTGTTCAGCTGCGGATCGAAATGCCACTTCTCTTTGCCGGTGGCGGCATCAATCGCAAACAAACGCTGGTGCGCGGTACACAGAAACAGCGTGTCGCCCACTTTAATTGGCGTCACTTCGTTGGTTATTTCACCGGGATCGTTTGGCATTTTCAGGTCGCCGGTGCGGAACACCCAGGCTTCCTTCAGGTTTTTCACGTTATCGGCATTGATCTGTTTCAGCGGAGAGTAGCGCTGGCCTTCCTGGTTACGCCCATAGGCTGGCCAGTCGCCATCGGCCACCTGTGAAATCGGCGCTGCCGGTGTGGCATCGGCGCTCAGGGTGCCGTGAACTTCTTGCGGATCGTTAAAACCCGCCCAGGTGAGGATGCCACCGCTAATTAACAGTGCCACCACCAGCGCGGCTACCGCACCGCTGGAAGGCACAATCAACCGCCGCCAGACGAACGGCAGAATCAGCCAGATGCCGAAGAAGACGAGGATATCGCTACGCGGCGTCAGCGCCCAGAAGTCGAAACCGACTTCCCACACGCCCCAAATCATGGTTGCCAGCAGCAGGGCGGCATACAGCCACAGCGCGGCGCGCTTCCCTTTCCACAACAGCCATGTCACGCCGAGCATGACCAGACCGGCGATGGGGTAGTACCAGGAACCGCCAATGCTGACGAGCCAGACCCCACCGATTAAAAGATACAGCCCGCAGAAGGCCGCAAAGAGCGTCGTCAGCGTGACAAGCAGCCGCGACCGTTGAGTTTTTGTTTCCGCCATAAAACACATCCGTTGATTTGTTAATATTTTGATAGCAAGTAATTATAGGAGTTAACAAGTGTGACCGTCATCACAAAATGAGCTTTGTAGCGGAATAACCCGCAACAATCTTTTTGCTGGTATACTGCGCACCTTGCGTTTCAATCACTGGTTTAAGCACCAGTATTGAGTGATTTACTCTTTAAATCATATGGTTAGTAAAATGAAACACACTGTTGAAGTGATGATCCCGGAAGCGGAGATCAAAGCGCGTATCGCTGAGCTGGGTCGTCAAATCACTGAGCGTTATAAAGATAGCGGCAGCGAAATGGTGCTGGTTGGGCTGCTGCGCGGCTCGTTTATGTTTATGGCTGACCTGTGCCGTGAAGTGCAGGTGTCGCACGAAGTCGACTTTATGACCGCCTCCAGCTACGGCAGCGGCATGTCCACCACCCGCGATGTGAAAATCCTCAAAGATCTCGACGAAGATATTCGTGGCAAAGATGTGCTGATCGTGGAAGACATTATCGATTCGGGTAACACGCTGTCGAAAGTGCGCGAGATCCTGCGCCTGCGCGAGCCAAAATCGCTGGCGATTTGTACCCTGCTGGATAAACCGTCGCGTCGTGAAGTGGATGTGCCGGTCGAATTCGTCGGTTTTGCTATCCCGGACGAGTTTGTGGTGGGTTACGGTATTGATTACGCGCAGCGTTATCGCCATTTGCCGTATGTCGGCAAAGTGGTGATGCTGGACGAGTAAAAAAACGGGGCCAATAACGGCCCCGATTGTTATTTGTGGTTGCTGTGCTTCTGACTCAGGTTTGACACGCCCTGGCGATAGCGCTGTTCCAGCGACTCGCGGTTAGTGGCGGTGACGTCCAGATCGCGCAGCAGACCATCATGAATACCGTAGGCCCAGCCGTGAATGGTCACTTTCTGGCCACGTTTCCACGCGGATTGCATGATGGTTGAATGGCCCAGGTTGTAGACCTGTTCCATCACGTTCAGCTCGCACAGCGTGTCGAGACGACGCTCCGGCGGCATTTCGCCCAGCAGCGAGCTATGTTTAAACCAGATATCGCGAATGTGCAGCAGCCAGTTGTTGATTAGGCCCAGTTCCGGGTTCTCAACCGCCGCTTGCACGCCGCCGCAACCGTAGTGACCGCAGATGATAATGTGCTCAACTTCCAGCACATCCACCGCGTACTGCACCACGGAGAGGCAGTTCAGATCGGTATGGATAACCAGGTTTGCAACATTACGGTGTACAAACAGTTCACCCGGTTCGAGCCCGGTAAGACGTTCTGCGGGTACGCGTGAGTCGGAGCATCCAATCCAGAGAAAGCGCGGCTTCTGTGCTTGCGCCAGTGTTTCGAAAAATCCAGGATCTTCTTCCACCAGCATTTTTGACCATAGTGCATTGTTGCTGATGAGTGTATCTATGTCTTTCATGGAGGTTAACGACCTGTAACCAGATAAGTGCGTTGCGCTAATATAGGTGAACTCTCCGTCTTTTTAAACCACACATCGAGTGTGAGAAAACAGGTAAGTGATAATTCATGACCATTGCACTGGAGCTTGAGCAGCTTAAAAAAACCTATCCGGGCGGCGTTCAGGCGCTGCGCGGCATTGATTTACAAGTAGAAGCGGGCGATTTCTATGCGCTTCTCGGACCAAATGGTGCCGGCAAATCCACCACCATTGGCATTATCAGCTCGCTGGTAAATAAATCTTCCGGGCGCGTTAGCGTCTTTGGTTACGACCTCGAAAAAGACGTGGTGAACGCGAAGCGCCAACTGGGGCTGGTGCCGCAGGAGTTCAACTTTAACCCGTTTGAAACCGTGCAACAGATAGTCGTTAACCAGGCAGGTTACTACGGCGTCGATCGTAAAGAAGCCCTCGTACGTAGCGAAAAGTACCTGACTCAGCTTGATCTGTGGGAAAAACGCAACGAGCGTGCGCGGATGCTTTCCGGTGGTATGAAGCGCCGTTTGATGATTGCCCGCGCGCTGATGCACGAGCCAAAACTGCTGATCCTCGACGAGCCAACCGCGGGTGTCGATATCGAACTGCGCCGCTCAATGTGGGGCTTTTTGAAAGATCTCAATGACAAAGGCACCACCATCATTCTGACGACGCACTACCTGGAAGAAGCCGAGATGCTGTGTCGCAACATCGGCATCATTCAGCGTGGCGATCTGATTGAAAACACCTCGATGAAAGCGCTGCTGTCGAAGCTGAAATCGGAAACTTTTATTCTCGATTTAGCGCCGAAAAGCCCGCTGCCGAAGCTGGAAGGGTATCAATACCGGCTGGTGGATACGTCCACGCTTGAGGTGGAAGTGCTGCGTGAGCAGGGCGTGAACAGCGTGTTCAGCCAGCTTAGCGCGCAGGGTGTACAGGTATTGAGTATGCGTAACAAAGCCAACCGTCTCGAAGAGCTGTTTGTCACGCTGGTTCATGACAGAAAAGGAGAAAGCGCATGATGCAGCTGTTCTGGGTGGCGCTGAAGAGTATCTGGTACAAAGAGATCCAGCGTTTTATGCGCATTTGGGTGCAAACACTGGTGCCGCCGGTGATCACCATGACGCTCTACTTTATTATTTTCGGCAACCTGATCGGTTCGCGTATCGGTGAAATGCACGGCTTTACCTACATGCAGTTTATCGTGCCGGGCTTAATCATGATGGCGGTGATCACCAACGCGTATGCCAACGTGGCGTCGTCATTCTTTAGCGCCAAGTTCCAGCGCAATATCGAGGAGCTGCTGGTGGCACCGGTGCCGACGCATGTCATTATCGCCGGATATGTTGGCGGCGGTGTGGCGCGCGGGCTGTGTGTGGGCATCCTGGTCACGGCGGTTTCGCTGTTTTTCGTGCCGTTTCAGGTACATTCATGGCTGTTTGTTGGCCTGACGCTGCTGCTGACGGCGGTGCTGTTTTCACTGGCCGGGCTGTTGAATGCGGTATTTGCCAAAACCTTTGATGACATCAGCCTGATCCCGACCTTTGTGTTGACGCCGCTGACTTATCTGGGCGGGGTGTTTTACTCCCTGACGCTGCTGCCGCCATTCTGGCAGGCGCTGTCGCACCTCAACCCGATCGTGTACATGATTAGCGGCTTCCGCTTTGGTTTCCTCGGCATTTCCGATGTGCCGCTGTTTACCACCGTGGGGGTTTTAGTGGTGTTTATCATCGTCTTTTACCTGCTGTGCTGGTATCTGATCAACCGCGGACGCGGGCTGCGTAGCTGATCCCGTTTGCAACGGCTCTCTTCTCTGGAAGAGAGCCAATCCTCAGGATTAGGCTGTTTTTTAGCCTGCTCATTGCCGTTGGTTTCTCCCGTTCTGTTGCTACAATAGGTGCAGTTTTTCTATTCGGTCCGTCTCATGTCTCGTTTGATTACCCTTTTACTGTTGCTGGTTGCCTTGAACGCATCTGCCAGTATTGTCAGTGAACAACGCATTCCCGCGCGCTATATGCAAACCACCGAAGATGCCAATATCTGGGCGCAGGTGGGGGACAGAGTCGTTACCGTCGGCAATATTCGCGCCGGGCAGATCCTGGCGGTGGTGCCGGGGGCGGAAGATTATTACGCGTTTCGCTTTGGTTTCGGCAGCGGGTTTATCGACAGAGGCCATCTTGGCACGGTGTCAGGTAATGAGCGGGTAGAAGATACGCTGGGCGATCTGAATAAGCCGCTCAGTAATCAAAACCTGATCACCTGGCAGGATACACCGCTCTACACGTCGCCGGATATCACCAGTAAACAGGTTGGCACGCTGGCGGAAAACCTGCGTTACCCGATAATCGATAAGCTAAAAGACCGCCTGAACCAGACCTGGTTTCAGATCCGCATCGGCAACCGGCTGGCGTGGATCAGCAGCCTGGATGCGCAAGAAGATAGCGGCATTCCGGTGCTGACTTATCATCACATCTTGCGCGATGAAGAAAATACCCGCTTTCGCCACACCTCGACCACCACCTCGGTGCGTGCTTTTACCAACCAGATGACCTGGCTGCGCGATCAGGGTTACACCACGTTGTCGATGTACCAGTTGGAAGGTTATGTGCGTAACCGTATGAATTTGCCGGCGCGTTCGGTGGTGATCACCTTTGATGATGGGCTGAAATCGGTCAGCCGTTACGCTTATCCGATCCTGCGCGAGTACGGTTTTAAAGCGACAGCGTTTATCATTTCGTCACGCATTAAGCTCAAGCCGCAGCCGTGGGATCCGAAATTCCTGCAGTTTATGAGCGTGTCGGAGCTGAATCAGATTCAGGATGTGTTCGATGTGCAGTCACATACCCATTTCCTGCACCGGGTTGATGATGCCATGCACCCGATTTTGCTCAGCCGCAACTATCACAATATTCTGTTCGATTTTAAACGCTCGCGCCGCGCACTGGCGCAGTTCAACCCGCATGTGCTTTACCTTGCCTATCCCTTTGGCGCGTATGACGACAAAGCGGTGAAAGCGGCGAATGACGCCGGTTTTCATCTGGCGGTGACCACGGTGCGTGGCAAGGTGAAACCGGGAGATAACCCGTTTTTACTGAAAAGGTTGTACGTGCTGAGAACGGATTCGCTGGAGACAATGTCGCGGCTGATCAGTAATCAGCCGCAGGGGTAGGGCATCAGGCAACCTGAACCGGCACGGCTTTCGCGGTGCGTTTCATCTCGTTGTCACCATCAAAATAGGCCACTTTCGGCTGCCAGCTACGGGCAACTTCATCCGGCACGGTGACGTAGCTGGCGATAATCAGGATATCGCCGACGTCCGCGCAGTGCGCTGCCGCGCCGTTAACCGAGATAATGCGTGAGCCGCGCTCGCCGGCAATCGCGTAGGTTGAAAAGCGTTTGCCGTTGGTCACGTTATAAATATCGATGGCTTCGTATTCCAGAATACCGGCCGCCTCAAGGAAATCCTGGTCAATCGCGCAGGAACCTTCGTAGTGCAGGTCGGCCTGCGTCACTTTGACGCGGTGGAGCTTGCCTTGCAGCATCGTGCGAATCATAAGTTAAACCTTCATTACTGATAATTAACCTGAAAATGGAGGGCGGCTCCCTGCGAATCCCTCGTGTGCTCGCGCCACGTCCTGGCGGGCGTAAGGGCAAGCCAGGAGTGGAGTATTGCCCGATTTTTTCGCCCTGTCTAGCGGGCTAACTCAACGACTTTGTTGTCGATAAGCCGCGCCTGACCAAGCCATGCCGCCATCAAAATCACCGCGCGTTTACTGTCCTCAGACAGCACCAGCAGCGTATCTGCATCGCGGATCTGAATATCATCGGCGCGCAGACCCGCGTCGTTGATCTCCTGCCCGGCAATGGCAATCAGTTCTTCTTCATTGCGCTCGCCTGCCAGCAGTTTATCGGCAATCGAATTCATCACTTTGCTGAGCGCCGGGGCAATTTTGCGCTGTTCAGCGGTGAGATAGCCATTACGCGAACTCAGCGCGAGGCCATCTTTTGCGCGCACGGTCGGCACGCCGACAATCTCAATGTCGTAGCCCATGTCGGCCACCATTTTGCGGATCAACTGCAACTGTTGGTAATCCTTCTCGCCAAAACAGGCGATATCCGGTTGTACCAGGTTGAACAGCTTACTGACGATAGTCGACACGCCACGGAAATGGCCAGGACGGCTTGCGCCTTCCAGCATGGTGGAGATGCCCGGCACATCCACATACGTTTGGGTGTCGGTGCCCTGCGGGTAGATATCTGCTGGTGCGGGGGCGAAAACAAGATCGACTTTGCGCTTGTTCAGCTTTTCGCAATCTTCCTGCAGGGTGCGCGGGTAGCGCACTAAATCATCCGGGCGGTCGAACTGCATTGGGTTAACGAAAATACTCACAACCACCACATCGGCGCGGGCTTTCGCTTCGTCGACCAGCTTCATATGGCCATCGTGCAGGTTGCCCATCGTTGGCACCAGCGCAATACGCTTACCTTCCTGATGCAGCCTGCGGATGTGCTGGCGCAGCAGCGGGAGGGTTTCAATAATCAACACAGTAAGGCTCCTTAATGGAAACTATGTTCTTCACCCGGATAGGCTCCGGATTTGACGTCGGCAACATACTGCCTGACCGCTGCGCGCATGTCGCCTGCTTCATTGAGGAAATTTTTCGCGAATTTCGGGATATGCCCGCCGGTAATGCCGAACGCGTCATGCATCACCAGAATCTGGCCGTCGGTGACATTGCCTGCGCCAATACCAATTACCGGAATGGTTAACGCCGACGTGATGCGCTGCGCCAGCTCGACCGGAATACACTCCAGCACCAGCAGTTGCGCGCCAGCGGCTTCCAGCGCCAGCGCATCGTCAAGCAGCCCTTGTGCCGCGTCGCCGCGCCCCTGAACTTTATAACCGCCGAAAATATTAACAGACTGCGGCGTCAAACCCAGGTGGCCGCACACCGGCACGGCGCGCTCGGTCAGCATTTTCACCGTCGGCGCCAGCCAGCGGCCACCTTCGATTTTCACCATATTGGCACCTGCACGCATGACCACTGCGGAGTTTTCAAACGCCTGCTCCGGCGTGGCGTAGGCCATAAACGGCAGATCGGCGAGCAGCAGGCAGGCCGGTGCGCCACGGCGAACAGCCTGGGTGTGATAAGCGATATCGGCAACCGTTACCGGCAGGGTGGAGTCGTGACCTTGTACCGTCATCCCTAACGAATCACCAACCAGCATCACGTTAATCCCTTCTTCGGCAAACAGTTTCGCGAAGCTGTAGTCGTATGCGGTGATAGTGGCGAAGCGTCTCTTTTCCTGCTTGCACTTGTGCAGCCAGGAGATGGTGGTGGGTTTCATAGCGTTTCCTGATAGTCGAAAGCGATTCTGGCGCATTCTAGCAGCAACCATCAGGTGGGCAATGATTTTAGGCAAGCGGTGAGCGCGGGGCGTGACGAAAGCGGGAAATTACCAGGCGTCGGGTTTCGGCGCGTTCAGGTTCGCAAGAATTTCCTGCAACGATGTGCCGTCCGGGAAGTGCAGATCGGGCGCAATTTCAAACAGTGGCCACAACATAAAGCCACGGTTTTTCATGTCGTAGTGCGGCACCGTCAGGCGTTCGGTATTCAGGGTAAGATTGCCGAACAGCATGATATCGAGATCGAGCGTGCGCGGTCCCCAGCGTTCTGCTTTACGTACGCGGCCTTGCTGGAGTTCAATGCGTTGCGTGTGATCGAGCAGCGTTTCTGGCGTAAGGTCGGTTTCCAGCGCCACGGCGGCGTTGAGATAGTCCGGTTGATCCGGCGGGCCAAGCGGGGGAGTGCGATATAACGAAGAGACCGCCACGATGCGGTTTTGTGGGATCTCTCCGAGGGCGGTCATCGCGGCGTTAACCTGGTCGAGCGGTGACGCCAGGTTGCTACCGAGCGCGATATACGCGAGGGTCATGCGCTACCTTCGCGGCGCGGCGCGCGTTTGCGCGGGCGGCGGTGGCGACGGCGTTCTGCCGGTTCATCGCCTAAATCATTGAGCATATCTTTCTGGGCTGGCGGTGCGGAAACCTGGAATTCACCCCACCATTTCGCCAGACGTTGCAGCTCGCCGTTATTTTCGGCTTCGGCGCGCAGCGCCAGTAAATCATAGGCCGCGCGGAATTTCGGGTGTTCCATCAGTTTCCATGAGCGCTTGCCCTGGCGACGGGACATCCGCAATTGCAACTGCCAGATATCACGGATCAGTGTGGTGATGCGTTTTGGGATCGCCAGTGAACGGCACGCTTCATCCAGCACGTCGTTCATCGCCAGCGCGAAAGCGTCATAATAGGCCAGACCGCCTTCCTGGGTAATGCGCTGGGCGTTTTCCAGTAGCGGATACCAGAACATCGCAGCAAACAAAAACGCCGGATTGACGCGCATGTCGTTGCGAATGCGGTTGTCGGTATTCTTCAGCACCTGGTCAATAATCCGCTCCATCGGGCTGTCGCCTTTTTCGGTGAAGTAGCGGGTGATGCTGGGGAACAGCGGCTGGAACAGACCATATTCACGCAGTAAACGGTAGGTTTCGTAACCGTAACCGGCCTGCAGCAGTTTCAGCGATTCCTCAAACAGGCGCGCCGGAGGAACATCGTTAATCAGCGTTGCCAGGCGCGGGATCGGCTCGGCGGTCTCTTCGCTGATACGCATATTGAGCTTGGCGGCAAAGCGCACCGCGCGCAGCATGCGCACCGGATCTTCGCGATAGCGGGTTTCCGGGTTACCAATCAGGCGAATCACACCCTCTTCCAGGTCACGCATACCGCCGACGTAATCACGCACGGTGAAATCAGCAACGCTGTAATAAAGGCTGTTGATGGTGAAGTCGCGGCGCTGGGCATCTTCTTCGATGGAACCGAAAATGTTGTCACGCAGCAGCATGCCATTCTGCCCGCGCTGGGAGATGGTGCGATCGGTTTGTTGTTCGTCGTGATGACCACGGAAGGTGGCGACTTCGATAATTTCCGGCCCGAACATCACATGTGCAAGGCGGAAACGGCGGCCGACCAGGCGGCAGTTGCGGAACAGTTTACGCACCTGATCCGGCGTTGCGCTGGTGGTCACGTCAAAATCTTTTGGTTTTTTGCCCAGCAATAAATCGCGCACGCCGCCGCCTACCAGGTAAGCGTCGTAGCCCGCTTTATTCAGACGATAGAGCACCTTGAGCGCATTTTCACTGATATCTTTGCGGGAAATAGCGTGCTGCTCACGCGGAATAACCGTCATCTGCGGTTGGGCCATAGCCTCAACGACCATGCTCTCTTCGCGGCTTAGCACCTTGCGGCAAAAATTAGCGACTCGGGTAAAAATAGTACACCTCGGTAGTGTCAAACGTCAGGACAAAAAAATAGCGGCTAATCATAGCTCAGCGCGAGCCGTTTGAGAATGCTGTATTCGCATCCGCGGCATCTGGCACACGGCAAAGCGTCCAGTTTTCCACCGCTTTTTGCAGCAGCGCGTCGATGCGCAGATCCTGCCACTCATTTGTTACATCCTGGTTCAAAAATTGTAAAGCCCTGATTATTACCGGGCGCGGATCGCCTTCAGGCAACGCGGGGGCGTGGTTTTGCTTGGAAAGCTTATTTCCCTGCTCGTTGAGCGCCAGCGGCAAATGAACGTACGTCGGCACCGGCCAGCCAAACTGGTTATAAAGGGAGATTTGCCGCACCGTGGGTTCTATCAGATCCGCGCCGCGCACAATTTCTGTGACGCCCTGAAAATGGTCATCAACCACCACCGCGAGATTGTAGGCAAACAGCCCGTCGCGGCGGTGAATAATAAAATCTTCCCGCGCCAGTTTTTCGTCGGCGGTGATGCGCCCGCGTAATTTATCGTCGAAGTGCAGCACCGGATGCTGCTGTACCAGCCGTACGGCGGCGTTTTGCGGGCCATTTTGTAATGTCCGGCAATGCCCGTCGTAGGTGCCACCGATGCTGTGGATGCGGGCGCGCGTGCAGGTACAAAAATAGCTCAGCCCTTTGCGTTGTAAGGTGGCGAGCGCCTCACGGTAGGCGTCATGGCGACGGGATTGCCACAGCACATCGCCGTCCCAGTGCAGACCATAATGCTCAAGCTGGCGAAGAATGGTGTTTGCCGCGCCGGGAACTTCTCTGGGGGGATCGATATCTTCGATGCGAACAAGCCAGGTGCCTTGGCTGGCGCGGGCTTGCAGATAGCTGCCGAGAGCAGCAATTAACGAACCAAAATGCAGTTCACCGGATGGGGATGGCGCAAAGCGCCCAATATAGTGTGATTCAGGCATGTCGCTGGCAAAAATATAGGCGGGAATCGATCCCGCCGTATAGGGCGCACCACGCCTTAGCGGTGCGCCGTTGAAGACGTCAGGGGATTAACCCGCCATCTGTTTTTCGCGGATTTCCGCCAGGGTTTTGCAGTCGATGCACAGGTCGGCAGTCGGACGTGCTTCCAGACGACGGATACCAATTTCAACGCCACAGGATTCGCAGAAGCCGAAATCTTCGTCTTCCACTTTTTTCAGCGTCTTCTCGATCTTTTTAATCAACTTGCGCTCGCGATCACGGTTACGCAGTTCGAGGCTGAACTCTTCTTCCTGCGCGGCACGGTCGACCGGATCGGGGAAGTTAGCTGCTTCGTCCTGCATGTGCGTGACGGTGCGATCGACTTCATCCCTAAGTTGATTACGCCATGCTTCAAGAATACGCTTGAAGTGCGCCAGCTGGGCTTCGTTCATATACTCTTCGCCCGGTTTCTCTTGATACGGCTCCACCCCAGCGATGGCGAGAATACTCAGGGACGATGTTTTACGGTTTTGCCCTTCTTGCATGTTGCTTCTCCTTAACACGCACTATCGATCCCCGTGTGGGGGAAAAATCAGGCCGCTATAAATAGCAGATGCTTTTACGGATGGCAAATATCTAAACGTAACACTTGACAACCCTGTGAAGAAAAGCGTATTTGCGCACGCGACCAAATCACTTACTCGTCAAAAGCTTGCCTTTATACCGTAAAAGGTAGTGGCAACTTAAGAGTGATATTATCGGCAGAAAGTTCCGCTTTATAAGCGATAACTTCTACCCCCCGGTGTTGTGCCTCATTCAATAATCGTGCGTATTCCTCGTCAATATGGCGTGCCGGAGAAAAATGTTCAACGGCGGAGTGCAGAACGGCAAACAGAATTACCGCGCGATCGCCGTTGGCCGCGACGCTCATTAATTCCCGTAAATGCTTCTGCCCACGCAGGGTGACGGCATCCGGGAAGTAGCCTGACTGCTGCTCGGCGAGCGTGACCGATTTCACTTCAATATAGCAGTTGCGCCGGTCATCCGCCTGTAACAGAAAATCAATTCTGCTACCTTCCGCACCATATTTTACTTCGCTTTTCAGCGCGCTATATCCGCTGAGTTCAGGCACCTGGTCAGCAAGTATTGCTTCTTTTGTCAGCATATTTGCCCGCTGAGTATTGACGCAAATAAATGCCCCCTGTTGGGTTTGGGATAATTCCCACGTATGGGCATATTTGCGCTTAGGATTATTCGACGTGGAATACCAGACAGTGTCGCCTGGCGTCGCGCAACCGGTCATCGCACCGGTATTCGGGCAATGCAGCGTGAGGGTTTCCCCTTCAGGCGTGATCACATCCGCAAGAAAACGTTTATAACGCTGAATCAGCGTGGCGGATTTAAGCGGCGGGGAAAAATCCATGGAAAATCCTTATTTTTTAAGCGTCCAGCGATGCAACTGCGTGTAGCGGGTTCGACCCTGGATAAATTGTGATTCATACAATGCGAACGCCGTCACCGGAAACGACCAGTGAAAACCCGGCGGTGGGATCGTGACAGCATGGCTGGCGTCGCGCAGTAGCGTAATGTGCGGGTGAAACGGCTGCGGGCTTTGATAACATCCGCTGCGGGACGCCTGGGCGCGGAGCATATCCGCCAGTTGCAGCAACCCACGCGGCGGCTGGCGTGAACCGAGCCAGACGACGCGCGAACGCAGCCATTGCCCGGCATCATCCAGCGTGAGTGTGAAACCGGGCTGGCGTATCCGGCCGGCCAGCGCTTCCAGTGCGCGCTGTTTTTCCGCGCTGATTTCGCCGAGAAACGCCAGCGTCAGATGCAGATTCGCCGCTGCAATCGGCCGCCCCGCATCCGGCGGGAACTGTTGCGCACGCCATTGCACCACCTGCGTCTGAATATCCGCAGGGAGTTCAAGGGCGAAAAACAGCCTTTTTGGTTCAGACATGGCGGGCTCGAGGTCAAAGGTTTACGGCGATGTTATACTGCTGGCCGGCTTATGTTAACCCTCCGGAGCTTTTGTGTCCTCACTGCCAGTCGCCGCCGTTCTGCCCGACATTCTTTCTGCCCTGCGCACCGCGCCACAGGTGCTGTTAAGCGCACCCACCGGCGCAGGGAAATCGACCTGGTTGCCGTTGCAGCTGCTGCAACAAGGCGACATTACTGGCCGTATTTTGCTGCTTGAACCGCGTCGGCTGGCGGCGCGCAATGTGGCACAGCGGCTGGCGGAGCTGCTTGATGAAAAGCCAGGCGAAACTGTGGGTTACCGGATGCGTGCGGAAACCTGCGTGGGGCCAAATACCCGGCTCGAAGTCGTGACGGAAGGCATATTAATGCGGCTGGTTCAGCAAGATCCGGAACTCAGCGGTGTGGGACTGGTGATCCTCGATGAATTTCATGAGCGCAGCCTGCAAGCTGATCTCGCCCTGGCATTGCTGTTAGACGTGCAGCAAGGGCTGCGCGATGACCTCAAACTGCTGGTGATGTCGGCAACGCTCGATAATGCCCGTTTGCAGGCGTTGTTGCCTGAGGCCCCGACCATTGTGTCTGAAGGGCGGGCGTACCCCGTTGAGCAGCGTTATCAACCGTTGCCTTCTCATCTTCGTTTTGATGAAGCCGTCGCCCAGGCGACCGCTGAATTACTGCGTAATGAACCCGGTTCGCTGCTGCTGTTTTTACCGGGCGTCGGGGAAATCCAGCGCGTGCAGGAGCAACTGGCTTCCCGCGTCGGCAGCGATGTTCTCCTCTGCCCACTTTATGGTGCGCTGCCGCTCAATGAGCAGCGCAAAGCCATTTTGTCCGCGCCCGTCGGGCAGCGAAAAGTAGTGCTAGCGACTAATATCGCCGAAACCAGTTTGACCATTGAAGGCATTCGCCTGGTGATGGATAGCGCCCAGGAGCGCGTCGCGCGGTTTGATGCCCGCAGCGGTTTAACCCGGCTGGTGACGCAGCGCATTAGTGTTGCTTCGATGACGCAGCGTGCCGGACGTGCCGGTCGTCTTGAGCCTGGCATTTGCATGCATTTACTGAGTAAAGAGCAGGCGGAACGCGCGGCGGCGCAGAGCAGCCCTGAAATAGTGAGTAGTGATTTATCCGGACTGTTAATGGAATTAATCCAGTGGGGATGCCAGGAGCCTGCCCAGCTCAAATGGCTGGATCTGCCGCCAGCGGTAAATCTCGCGGCGGCGCGCAAGCTGCTCAGCCAGTTGCAGGCGCTTGAGGACGGGCGACTGACGCCGTTTGGGCAGCGCATGGCGGCGCTCGGTAACGAGCCGCGCCTGGCTGCGATGCTGGCGGCGGCAAACGGTCGCGATGAAATTGCCACGGCGGCGAAGCTGGCGGCGATTCTGGAAGAGCCACCACGCGGCGCAAACAGCGACTTGAGCGCGGCGTTTTCACGCAACCAGCCGAACTGGCAGCAGCGCGCGCGCCAGCTGGCCCGCCGCCTGAAAAGCAGCGATGGCGAGCCGGACAACACCGTACTTGCGCCGTTGCTGGCAAGCGCCTTTGCCGATCGCATTGCCCGCCGGCGCGGACAGGAAGGTCGCTATCAACTGGCGAACGGCATGGGCGCAACGCTGGACGCCGATGATGCGCTCAACCGTCACGAATGGCTGATAGCACCACTGCTGTTGCAGGGGAGCGCATCACCGGATGCGCGGATTTTGCTGGCGCTGCCGCTGGATATCGACGCGCTTGTCACTCGCTGCCCACATTTATTGCAGCAGTCCGACACGGTTGAGTGGGACGAGGCGCAGGGCACGTTAAAAGCCTTTCGCCGCAGCCAGATAGGCCAATTGACATTAAAAGTACAACCGCTGGCGAAACCCTCCGAAGAGGAGTTGCATCGGGCGATGCTGAACGGTATCCGTGATAAAGGCTTGCGCGTGCTGAACTGGACGCCGGACGCCGAGCAACTGCGTTTGCGTCTGCATTGTGCGGCGAAGTGGCTGCCGGAAGTGGACTGGCCAGCGGTCGATGAGGCTTCGTTGCTGGAGAACCTTGAGCAGTGGTTATTGCCGCAAATGAGCGGTATTCGTTCGCTGCGTGAGCTGAAAGCGCTCGATTTAAGCCAGGCGTTACAAAATGCGATGCCGTGGTCATTACGTCAACGTCTGGATAGTGAGCTGCCTGCGCATTACACTGTGCCGACGGGAAGCCGGATAGCGATTCGTTATCACGAAGATAACCCGCCGGCGCTGGCGGTGCGCATGCAAGAGATGTTTGGCGAAGCGACAACGCCTGTCATCGCGCAAGGGCGCGTGGCGCTGGTGCTGGAGCTGCTTTCCCCTGCGCAACGTCCGCTGCAAATCACCCGTGATTTAAGCGCGTTTTGGGCAGGCGCGTATCGCGAAGTGCAAAAAGAGATGAAAGGGCGCTACCCGAAGCATGTCTGGCCGGACGATCCGGCCAATACGGCACCGACGCGGCGCACTAAAAAGTATTCGTAACAGGGATGGGCTTTTCGCCATCGAACCGTGCGATAAATTGAGAGATTTCTTCTTCTGCCCCGGTGCGGAAGAGTTGAGAATCAGGCCCTTGCGCCTGAAAGTTGCGGAGAGTAAAGCATGGCGGGGAATGACCGCGAGCCAATTGGACGCAAGGGTAAACCTGCGCGTCCGGCGAAAGAGAAAATCAGCCGTCGTCGACTTCGGGAAGAGGAGTACGACGAGTATGAAGATGACGATGAAGACGAGGAACCGATGCCGAAAAAAGGAAGAGGCAAAGGCAAGAAGCCACGCGGCAAACGCGGCTGGTTCTGGCTGCTGTTAAAAATTGCCATCGTTCTGGCCGTGCTGTGCGCCATTTATGGCGTGTATCTGGATCAAAAAATCCGTGCCCGTATCGACGGAAAAGTCTGGCAACTGCCTGCCGCGGTGTATGGCCGTATGGTCAACCTCGAACCGGATATGGCAATCAGTAAAAACGAGATGGTGAAACTGCTGGAAGCTACTCAGTACCGCCAGGTGACGAAGATGACCCGTCCCGGCGAGTTTACCGTGCAGGCGAAAAGCATTGAGATGATCCGCCGTCCGTTTGATTTCCCGGATAGTAAAGAAGGGCAGGTGCGTGCGCGTCTGACTTTTGACGGCTCTCGTCTGGAAACCATCGAGAATATGGACAGCAACCGCCAGTTCGGTTTCTTCCGCCTCGATCCACGCCTGATCACCATGCTCTCTTCGCCTAATGGCGAGCAGCGACTGTTTGTGCCGCGTAACGGTTTCCCGGATCTGCTGGTGGATACGCTGCTGGCGACCGAAGACCGCCACTTTTACGAGCACGACGGCATCAGCTTTTACTCCATTGGCCGTGCGGTGCTGGCGAACCTGACCGCCGGACGCACCGTGCAGGGGGCGAGTACGCTGACGCAGCAGCTGGTGAAAAACCTGTTCCTCAGCAGCGAGCGCTCCTACTGGCGTAAAGCCAACGAAGCCTATATGGCGCTGATTATGGATGCCCGCTACAGCAAAGATCGTATTCTTGAGCTGTATATGAACGAGGTGTACCTCGGTCAGAGCGGCGACAACGAGATCCGCGGTTTCCCGCTGGCGAGCCTCTACTATTTTGGCCGCCCGGTGGAAGAGTTGAGCCTTGATCAGCAGGCATTGCTGGTGGGGATGGTTAAAGGTGCGTCAATCTATAACCCGTGGCGTAACCCGAAACTGGCGCTGGAGCGTCGTAACCTGGTGCTGCGCTTGCTGCAACAGCAGAACGTTATCGACCAGGAGCTGTATGACATGCTGAGCGCGCGTCCGCTCGGCGTGCAGCCGCGCGGCGGGGTGATTTCACCGCAGCCAGCGTTTATGCAGATGGTGCGTCAGGAGTTGCAAGCGAAGCTCGGTGATAAAGTGAAAGATCTCTCCGGCGTGAAGATCTTCACCACTTTTGATTCCGTGGCGCAGGACGCCGCCGAAAAAGCCGCCGTGGAAGGTATTCCGCTGCTGATCAAGCAGCGCAAGCTGACCGACCTTGAAACGGCAATGGTGGTGGTCGACCGCTACACCGGTGAAGTGCGCGCAATGGTCGGCGGTGCGACGCCGCAATTCGCGGGTTATAACCGTGCGATGCAGGCGCGCCGCTCCATTGGTTCGCTGGCGAAACCGGCAACCTACCTGACGGCGCTGAGCCAGCCGAACATCTATCGCCTGAATACCTGGATTGCCGATGCGCCGATTTCACTGCGCTTGTCTAACGGCCAGGTGTGGGCACCGCAGAACGATGACCGTCGTTTTAGCGGCCAGGTGATGCTGGTCGATGCGCTGACCCGGTCGATGAACGTACCGACGGTGAACCTCGGGATGGCGGTAGGGTTGCCTGCGGTGACGGACACCTGGCAGAAACTCGGCGCGCCGAAAGATCAGCTGACCGGCATGCCGTCTATGCTGCTTGGTGCGCTGAACCTGACGCCAATTGAAGTGGCGCAGGCTTTCCAGACCATCGCCAGCGGCGGTAACCGCGCACCGCTTTCCGCGCTGCGTTCGGTGATTGCGGAAGACGGCACGGTGCTGTATCAGAGCTTCCCGCAGGCCGAGCGTGCCGTACCGGCGCAGGCGGCGTACATGACGCTGTGGACGATGCAGCAGGTTGTCCAGCGCGGCACTGGTCGTCAGCTTGGCGCGAAGTATCCGGGCCTGCATCTGGCGGGTAAAACCGGTACTACCAACAACAACGTCGATACCTGGTTTGCGGGTATCGACGGGCGCGAAGTGACCATTACCTGGGTTGGCCGCGACAATAACCAGCCGACGAAGCTGTATGGTGCCAGCGGCGCGATGGCGATTTACCAGCGTTATCTGGAAAACCAGTCGCCGATCCCGCTGGATCTGACGCCGCCGGAAGACATCACCAATATGGGTGTTGATGACATGGGGAATTTCGTTTGTGGCGGTGGCGGTGTGCGCCAGCTTCCGGTCTGGACGACCAGCCCGGAAACGCTGTGCCAGCAAAACCAGGTGCAGCCGCAAACCGGCAACCCGTTTGATCAGTCCCAGCAGCCGCAGCAACCCGCGCAGCAGCAGACTCAACAGCCGCCGCAGCAGGAGCAGAAAAGCGATGGTGTCGCAGGCTGGATCAAAGAGATGTTCGGCGGTAACTAACTTTCTGCCGTGACAAAACCTGAAACCTCCGATGGCAACATCGGGGGGTTTTTAACGCCCTAAACATGCAAATAACGTTGTATTAAACCCCTGTTAACCACCTGCTTTTCGTCTGGTTATTTCTTCATCCTTCGGGCCGTTTCAGGCGGCTTACTGCTTGCTATGCGCACAGCGCTTCGCATATTATGCTGCGGTCATAATAATAATTCTCGTTTACGTTATCGTTCACTCATTTGAATCAGAGATAAACTAATGGCGCGTCCTAACACTGCTCAGCCAGTCAACACTACGCTGCGTAAAATCGCGGTTGTAGTAGCCACAGCGGTTAGCGGCATGTCTGTTTACGCACAGGCTGCAACAACCCAAAAAGAAGAAACCATCACCGTTACCACCAGCGCCGCTCCGCAGGAAAGCGCATGGGGACCGGCGGCGACCATCGCCGCGAAACACACGGCGACGGCGACGAAAACCGATATGCCGCTGGAGAAAACGCCGCAATCCATTTCGGTGGTGACCAGCGAGGAGATCGCGCTGCATCAGCCGAAATCCGTGAAAGAAGCCCTCAGTTATACGCCGGGTGTCGCTGTCGGTACGCGTGGCGCCTCCAATACCTATGACTACCTGATTATTCGTGGTTTTGCCGCCGACGGGCAGAGCCAGAACAACTACCTCGACGGTTTGAAGATGCAGGGCAACTTCTATAACGACGCGGTAATTGATCCTTACATGGTTGAGCGTGCGGAAATTCTGCGCGGCCCCACTTCCGTGCTGTACGGAAAAAGCAGCCCGGGCGGTCTGTTGAATATGGTCAGCAAGCGCCCGACCACCACGCCGCTGTATGAAGTACAGTTTAAAGCCGGCACCAATAACCTGTTCCAGACCGGCTTTGATTTTAGCGACGCGCTGGATGATGACGGTGTTTTCTCCTACCGCTTAACCGGGCTGGCGCGTTCTGCTAACGCACAGCAGGAAGGGGCAAAAGAACAGCGCTACACCATTGCGCCATCGTTTAGCTGGCGTCCTGATGACAAGACCAACTTCACTTTCTTGTCCTATTTCCAGAACGAGCCGGATACCGGTTATTACGGTTGGTTGCCGAAAGAGGGTACCGTTGAGCCGCTGCCAAACGGCAAGCGTTTATCGACCGATTTCAACGAAGGTGCGAAGAACAACACCTATTCCCGTAATGAGAAAATGGTGGGTTACAGCTTCGAACACGCGTTCGACGACACCTTTACCGTGCGCCAGAATCTGCGTTACGCGCAAAATAAAACCTCGCAAAACAGCGTGTACGGTTATGGCATGTGCTCGGATCCGCTCTATTCCGGCAATCCATCAACCAGCCCGTGTGCAGGTATCGCCCAGTCTGAATGGGGACACTACCTGACGCGCCAGTACGTGATTGATAGCGAGAAATTGCAGAACTTCTCTGTTGATACGCAACTGCAAAGCACCTTCTCTACCGGTGATATCGATCATATCCTGCTGACCGGTGTCGACTACATGCGTATGCGCAATGACATCAATTCATGGTTTGGTTATGCCGGTTCTGTTGCGCCGTCGGATATTTACAATCTGGATCGCAGCGATTTCGACTTCGACACGCATTCCACGCCTTCCGGTGCGTACCAGATCCTGAACCGCCAGCAGCAAACGGGGCTTTATGCTCAGGATCAGGCGCAGTGGGATAAAGTGCTGGTGACGCTGGGCGGACGTTACGATTGGGCTAAACAGAGCGCGTACAACCGCACCTCCGACACCACAACGAAACGCGACGATAACCAGTTCACCTGGCGCGGTGGCGTTAACTACCTGTTCGACAACGGCGTAACGCCGTATTTCAGCTACAGCGAATCGTTCGAACCGGCGTCCACTTCAGGGGCGAGCGGTGCGATCTTCGCGCCGTCGAAAGGCAAGCAATACGAAGCCGGTGTGAAATACAGCCCCAAAGATCGTCCGGTTGTGTTGACCGGCGCGGTCTATCAGCTCACCAAGAGCAACAACCTGATGGCCGATCCAGCAGGTTCTTTCTGGTCGGTTGAAGGCGGTGAAATTCGCGCGCGCGGCGTTGAAATCGAAGCCAAAGCGGCGCTGTCAGCCAACCTGAATATGGTCGGTTCTTACACCTATACGCAGGCGGAATACACTACCGACACCAATTACAAAGGCAACACCCCGGCGCAGGTGCCAAAACACATGGCATCGCTGTGGGGCGACTACACCTTCTACGACGGCGCGCTCTCGGGCCTGACATTAGGCACCGGCGCTCGCCTGACGGGTTCCAGCTATGGCGATCCGGCGAACTCCTTCAAGGTGGGTAGCTACACGGTTGTCGATGCGCTGGTTCGTTACGATCTGGCTCGCTTCGGTATGGCTGGCTCCAACGTGGCGGTTCACGTCAACAACCTGCTCGATCGTGAATACGTCGCAAGCTGCTTTAACACTTACGGTTGCTTCTGGGGCGCAGAACGCCAGGTGGTGGCGACGGCAACCTTCCGCTTCTAATCTCTCTTCGGGCACGGTTCGCCGTGCCCATTTATAAGTTGGCAATCATGCAGGAAAACAACGCGCTTCCCGATACCACCTTTCAACTCAGCGATGTCACCTTTCGTGTGCCCGGTCGCACGCTGCTGCACCCGCTGTCGCTGACCTTTCCGGTGGGTAAAGTCACTGGTTTGATTGGTCACAACGGCTCCGGAAAATCCACACTGCTGAAAATGCTTGGCCGCCACCAGCCGCCCTCGGACGGTGATATTTTGCTGGATGGGCAGCCGCTCGCTAGCTGGAGCAGCAAAGCCTTTGCCCGCAAAGTGGCCTACTTGCCGCAGCAGTTGCCGCAGGCGGAAGGGATGACGGTTCGTGAACTGGTGGCGATTGGCCGCTACCCGTGGCACGGGGCGTTGGGACGCTTTGGCATTGCCGACAGAGAAAAAGTGGAAGAAGCGATTGCGCTGGTGGGCTTAAAGCCGCTGGCGCACCGCCTGGTCGATAGTCTCTCCGGCGGCGAACGCCAGCGCGCGTGGATCGCCATGCTGGTGGCGCAGGACAGCCGCTGCCTGCTGCTGGATGAACCTACCTCGGCGCTGGACATCGCCCATCAGGTGGATGTGCTGGCGCTGGTGCACCGCTTGAGCCAGCAGCGCGGGCTGACGGTGATTGCCGTGCTGCACGATATCAATATGGCGGCGCGGTATTGCGATTATCTGGTGGCGCTGCGCGGTGGTGAGATGATCGCCGAAGGCACACCGGACGTATTAATGCGCGCCGAAACGCTGGAACACATTTACGGCATCCCGATGGGGATCCTGCCGCATCCTGCGGGGGCAGCACCGGTGAGTTTTGTCTACTGATGGCTGGATTACATCACATTAGCCGTCGTCGCTTACTGACGGCGATGGCGCTCTCTCCCCTGTTGTGGAACATGCGCAACGCGCACGCCGCGGCGATCGATCCCACGCGCATTGTCGCGCTGGAGTGGTTGCCGGTTGAATTGCTGCTGGCGCTCGGCGTCGCGCCTTATGGCGTTGCGGATGTGCAGAGTTACAACTTGTGGGTCAACGAGCCTGCGCTGCCCGCTTCGGTGATTGACGTTGGGCTGCGTACCGAGCCGAATCTCGAATTGCTGACGCAAATGAAACCCTCCTGGCTGGTATGGTCGGCAGGTTATGGCCCTTCCGAAGCGAAGCTGGCGCAAATCGCGCCGGGGCGTGGCTTCACCTTTAGCGATGGTAAAAAGCCGCTCGCCATGGCGAAGCACTCGTTAAACGAGATGGCGCAGATCCTCAATCTGGAGGCCGCCGCGAAAAAACATCTCGACGAATTTGATGCCCTCATTGAAGCGCGAAAACCGCATTTTGCACGTCGCGGCGATCGCCCTTTATTGATGATCACCTTGCTCGACCCGCGCCATGTGCTGGCGTTCGGGCCGAACTGCCTGTTCCAGGAAGTGCTCGATAGCGTGGGCATTCGTAACGCCTGGCACGGCGAAACCTCTTTCTGGGGCAGCGTGGCGGTGGGTATCGATCGGCTGGCGGAATACAAAGACGTTGATGTTATCTGTTTCGATCACGGTAACGAGCAGGATATGCAAAAACTGATGGCGACGCCGTTGTGGCAGGCGATGCCCTTCGTGCGTGCCGGGCGTTTCCAGCGGGTGCCGGCGGTCTGGTTTTATGGCGCGACGCTGTCGGCGATGCATTTTACCCGCGTGCTGGATAATGCGCTGGGAGGCCGGGCATGAACCGACGTGTTTCGCCTTTTCCCGCGTTGCTGCTGACGGTGCTTTTTATCGCCGCTGCCGTGCTTAGCTGGAACAATTTAACCGTCGCTTTGCCGCGCGCGCAGTGGGCGCAGGCCTTCGTCGCGCCGGACATTAACCTTATCGATCAGATGCTGTTTCACTACAGCCTGTTGCCGCGTCTGGTGATTTCTCTGCTGGTCGGTGCCGGGCTTGGCCTGGTCGGTGTGCTGTTTCAGCAGGTGCTGCGGAACCCGCTTGCCGAACCGACAACGCTGGGCGTGGCAACCGGGGCGCAACTGGGCATCACCATTACCACGCTGTGGTCGATCCCCGGCGTGCTGGCTTCACAGTTTGCCGCGCTTGCCGGGGCATGTGCAGTCGGCGCGCTGGTGTTTGGCGTGGCCTGGGGAAAGCGTTTGTCGCCGGTGACGCTGATCCTCGCCGGTCTGGTGGTGAGCCTCTATTGCGGGGCGATTAACCAACTGCTGGCGCTGTTCCATCACGATCAACTACAAAGCATGTTTTTATGGAGCACCGGGACGCTAACGCAAACCGACTGGAGCATCGTGCAGCGTTTGTGGCCGCAGCTGCTTGGTTGTGCGGTGTTAACGCTGTTGCTGTTGCGCCCGCTAACGCTGATGGGGCTGGATGACGGCGTTGCGCGTAATCTTGGCCTGGCGCTGTCGCTGGCGCGCCTGGCGGCCCTGACGCTGGCGATTGCGTTGAGTGCGTTGCTGGTCAATGCGGTCGGCATTATCGGTTTTATCGGCCTGTTTGCGCCGCTACTGGCGAAAATGCTCGGCGCGCGTCGCTTGTTGTCGCGCTTGTTGCTGGCACCGCTGATTGGCGCGCTGATCCTCTGGCTCTCCGATCAAGTTATCTGGTGGCTGACTCGCGTGTGGATGGAAGTTTCCACCGGTTCGATCACTGCGCTGATTGGCGCGCCGTTGCTGTTGTGGTTGCTGCCACGGCTGCGCAGCATGAGCGCACCCGCGATGGATGCCGGGGATAACGTGGCCGCTGAGCGCCAGCACGTTCAGTGGTTTGCGTTGGGCGGTTTCGTGCTTCTGTTGCTGGCGATGGGGTTAGCGCTGACGTTCGGGCGTGACGCGACAGGCTGGCATTTTGCCAGTGGACAGTTGCTCGACGAACTGATGCCATGGCGCTGGCCGCGCATTGTCGCTGCGCTCACTGCCGGCGTGATGCTGGCGGTGGCGGGTTGTATCATTCAGCGCCTGACCGGCAACCCGATGGCCAGCCCGGAAGTGCTGGGGATAAGCTCAGGCGCGGCGTTTGGCGTGGTATTGATGTTGTTCTTCGTACCGGGTAACGCGTTTGGCTGGCTGATGCCCGCCGGGAGCCTGGGGGCTGCGGTGACGTTGCTGATTATCATGGTTGCCGCCGGGCGCGGTGGCTTTTCGCCGCACCGCATGCTGCTGGCAGGGATGGCGTTGAGCACGGCGTTTACCATGTTGTTGATGATGTTACAGGCAAGCGGTGACCCGCGCATGGCAAAGATCCTGACGTGGATTTCCGGCAGCACTTACAATGCCTCTGGCGAACAGGTTTGGCGTACTGGCGTGATGATGGTGATGTTGCTGGCGCTGACACCGCTGTGTCGCCGCTGGTTAACGATCTTACCGCTCGGTGGTGATACCGCGCGTTCAGTCGGGATGGCGCTGACACCGTCGCGCGTCGGCCTGCTGTTACTGGCGGCAGCGCTCACGGCAACGGCGACCATGACCATTGGCCCACTGAGTTTTGTTGGCCTGATGGCACCGCATATCGCGCGGATGATGGGGTTTCGTCGCACAATGCCGCATATGGTGATTTCAGCGCTGGTGGGGGGAGTACTGCTGGTGTTTGCCGACTGGTGCGGGCGGATGCTGCTGTTTCCGTTTCAGATCCCCGCCGGGTTGCTGTCGACCTTTATCGGCGCGCCATATTTTATCTATTTGCTGAGAAAGCAGAGCCGTTAAAAGAGAGCCTCTCCCGCCGGGGAGAGGCTTTGCCAATTACAATTTGGCGAACACGCGACGTGCAGCGTCGATGGTGTTGTCAATATCCTCTTCGCTATGCGCGACAGACATAAAGCCCGCTTCAAACGCCGACGGCGCAAGGTATACGCCTTCTTCCAGCATCAAATGGAAGAAGCGTTTAAAACGTTCTACGTCGCACTTCACCACATCCTGATAGCTGGTCACGCTTTCGGCATCGGTAAAGAACAGACCAAACATTCCACCGACATGGTTGACCACCAGTGGAATGCCGGCTTCCTGCGCGGCGTCCAGCAGACCGTTGGCCAGTTGCGTGGTCAGTTCGGTCAGCGTGGCGTGAATGCCCGGCTGGGCGACTTCGGTTAAACAGGCATAGCCTGCCGCCATGGCAATCGGGTTACCGGAGAGCGTACCCGCCTGGTAGACCGGGCCGGTAGGTGCCAGCGCGTCCATCACCTCGCGACGCCCGCCAAATGCGCCGACCGGCATGCCGCCACCGATAATTTTGCCAAGGCAAGTCAGATCCGGTGTCACACCGTAATAATCCTGCGCACCCGCCAGCGCGACGCGAAAACCAGTCATTACTTCATCAATAATCAGCAGCGCACCGAACTCATCGCACAGCGCGCGCAGGCCCGGCAGGAATTCCGGCAGCGGCGGCACGCAGTTCATGTTTCCGGCGACCGGTTCGACGATGATACAGGCAATATCCTGCGGATATTGCTCAAACGCCGCGCGTACCGAGCTGAGATCGTTATAGGTGCAGGTAAGCGTGTGTTTGGCGAAATCAGCCGGAACGCCCGGTGAGTTCGGCTGACCGAGCGTCAGCGCACCGGAACCGGCTTTCACCAGCAGGCAGTCGGCGTGGCCGTGGTAGCAGCCTTCAAATTTGATAATTTTATCGCGGCCGGTAAACCCGCGCGCCAGACGAATGGCGCTCATTGTCGCTTCGGTACCAGAGTTCACCATGCGCACCATATCCATGGTCGGCACCAGCTCGGTGACCAGCTGCGCCATTTTGACTTCCATTTCGGTAGGCGCGCCAAAGCTCAGGCCGCGGCTGGCCGCTTCGATCACCGCATTGCGAATTGCCGGGTGGTTGTGACCGAGTACCATGGGGCCCCAGGAACCGACGTAATCGATATAGGCTTTGCCGTCGACATCATACAAATAAGCACCGTCAGCACGCTCGATAAACAGCGGCGTACCGCCCACGCCGGTAAAGGCGCGTACCGGTGAGTTCACACCGCCCGGGATAAGCTCACGCGCTGCGTTATAGAGGTTTTCAGACTTACTCATGCTTTTCATTCCTGGTTCGTGGAAAAATCAATGCCGGTCATTCTATGTGATTACGGGAATGTTATGAAAGTTTTGCCCCGGTGAAACGACATATTTTGCAGGGATTTTACCCGCGACGCGCCGAGGCTTGCCGGGTAAAATGCCCCTTTTGTATTACTTATCGAAAATCAATGTCAGCGCAAATCCCTTCATTTGAACAGCAGCAGGTTGAGCAACGGCGACGCCGCAACATCATGCGCCAGATGCTGCAACGCGATAAAACGCCACTGGCGATTTTGCTGGTTGCCGCCGTCGCGGGCGCAGTCACAGGATTAGTGGGCGTCTTTTTTGAAAAAGCCGTGAATGCGGTGTTGAACGCACGTATTGGCGCGCTGGCGCAGATGGCGGACAGCGCACTGGTGTGGCCGCTGGCATTTATTGGCTCGGCAGTGCTGGCGATGATTGGCTATTTTCTGGTGCGGCGATTCGCGCCCGAAGCCGGCGGCTCGGGGATCCCGGAAATTGAAGGTGCGCTGGAGGAACTGCGTCCGGTGCGCTGGTGGCGAGTCTTACCGGTTAAGTTTTTCGGCGGGATGGGAACACTTGGCGCGGGCATGGTGCTGGGGCGGGAAGGGCCGACCGTGCAGATCGGCGGCAATATCGGGCGCATGATGAGCGATCTGTTTCGCCTGCGCAGCGGTGAAGCACGTCATACGTTGCTGGCGACCGGCGCGGCAGCCGGGCTTTCTGCCGCGTTTAATGCGCCGCTGGCGGGTATTCTTTTCATCATTGAAGAGATGCGTTCGCAGTTTCATTACAACCTAATCTCAATTAAAGCCGTGTTCACCGGCGTGATTATGTCGAGCATTGTCTTTCGTGTGTTTAACGGCGAGGCGGCGGTAATTGACGTCGGTAAGCTCAGCAATGCGCCGATTAATACGCTGTGGCTCTATCTGGTGTTGGGGATGATTTTTGGCGGCATCGGACCGCTATTTAACACGCTGGTGTTGCGCACCCAGGATCTGTTTCAGCGTATCCACGGCGGGCATACCGGGAAATGGGTGCTGATTGGCGGTATCATCGGCGGTTGTTGCGGCGTGCTTGGGTTGATTGCGCCTGCGCTTTCCGGCGGGGGTTTTGCGCTTATCCCGATTGCGACCGCCGGAAACTATACCGTTGGCGCACTGCTGTTTATTTTCCTGATTCGTGTGGCAACCACGTTACTCTGTTTTAGCTCTGGCGCGCCGGGCGGCATATTTGCGCCGATGCTGGCGCTTGGCACGGTATTAGGCATGGCGTTTGGCAGCGCGAGTGCCTCGATTTTTCCGCATTATCAGCTCGATGCGGGGACATTCGCCATTGCCGGAATGGGCGCATTACTGGCCGCGTCGCTGCGTGCGCCGCTGACCGGCATCGTGCTAGTTCTGGAAATGACTGACAATTATCAGCTTATTTTGCCAATGATCATTACCTGTCTTGGTGCGACACTGTTAGCACAGTTTTTGGGCGGAAAACCGCTCTATTCCGCGATCCTGGCACGTACGCTTGCCAGGCAGGATGCGGCTCGCGAACGCGAGTTGCCGCGGGAGAATACTTGAACGATTTAGTAGCGTATTGGATAATAGCTGAAAAGGTCGGGTTACTATTTGACCAGATCGCAGTATCAACGGGAGCAAGACATGAGTGATGACGTAGCGTTGCCGCTGCAGTTTACCGACGCAGCAGCCAACAAAGTAAAAAACCTGATTGCGGACGAAGATAACCCAAATCTGAAGCTGCGTGTCTACATCACCGGTGGTGGTTGCAGCGGCTTCCAGTATGGTTTTACCTTTGACGATCAAATCAACGATGGTGATATGACCATTGAGAAGCAGGGCGTTGGCCTGGTGGTTGACCCGATGAGCCTGCAATATCTCGTTGGCGGTTCAGTCGATTACACCGAAGGTCTGGAAGGTTCCCGCTTTGTGGTGACTAACCCGAATGCGACCAGCACTTGTGGTTGCGGCTCTTCATTCAGTATTTAATGAATCCTTCATATATAAAAAGCCGTGTCAGTGACACGGCTTTTTTGTTATCTGCCTGATTCATCCAGCGCAAACGTGGGTAACTTCAGGTGCCAGCGAATCGCCGCCAGCCTGATAACCAGCGTGACCACCATGCCCAGCATACTTGCCGTTTCCAGCGGTACGGCAAAGAAGTGATACGCCGTTGCATGCACAATGCCACCCGCAATACAGGCGGTAGCGTAGATTTCGGTACGCAGGATCATCGGCACTTCGCGCGCCAGCACGTCACGAATGATACCGCCACCAACACCGGTTACCACGCCCATACAAATCGCCACCAGCGGGCCGGTTTCGGCGAGAAAGGCTTTATTTACGCCAATACCGACAAACACCGCCAGCCCGACCGCATCCAGTACCGGTAATATCCATTTCGGCAAGCGGCGCGGCTGGCGTACCAGCACAATAGTCAACATGCAGGTCACCATCGCCACCACTAAATCCGTTGGATCTTTAACCCAGAATACCGGGCCGTGCGCCAGCGCCATATCACGGATCGTCCCGCCACCAACGGCGGTCACGACGCCGAGTACCAGCACACCAAACGGATCCATTCGCAGTTTTCCCGCCAGCAGAACGCCTGATATAGCAAATACGGCGGTGCCGATAATATCCAGCCAGTAAACCAGCATGGTGAATTCCCCGGTTATTTCACCTGCGCAAGGGCAGTGCAGAGTTGTTGAGCGGCGAGGATAATACGCGGGCTTGCCCGTTCAAACCAGTCACCGTGCAGAGAAATAATCGGTACATTGAGCTGATTTCGCCAGAACTGTTCGATTCGCGGGATCTCTTTTTCATCGCCTGCCACCACGATCGCCTGCGGCTGGCGCGCCAGCACCTGTTCACGGCTCACTTGTGGCCAGGGAACGCGGCTGGCGGCAAAGATGTTTTCCCCGCCGCACAGCTCCAGCACCTGGTTTTGAATCGAGCCTTTTCCGCTGGTAAACAGCGGCTGCGCGCCAAATTGCAGGAACACACGCTTTTTCGGCAGGCTGGCGTAGCGGGTTTTCAATTCGTTGTACTGGGAAAGCAGCTTCTGCGCCGCCTGTTCCGCCTGCTGCGGATGCGGGCTATATGCTTTGAGCTTACGCAGCGTCTCGATGACCTGCTCAATGGTGATCGCATCCACCCACATCACGGTGATACCGAATTGCTTGAGCTGATTCACCTGACGTTCGGTATTGCCGCCACGCCATGCCAGCACCAGATCCGGTTTCAGCGCGACAATACGTTCCAGATTCATCCCTTGCCAGCTTGCCACCTGCTCAATCTGCGCGGCTTGTGGCGGGTAATCGGAATAGCTACTGACGCCGACAGGCGTAATGCCCGCAGCGAAAAGCAGTTCGGTATTGGCTGGCGAAAGTGAGATAACACGCGGCGCGGCGAAAAGCCACGCCGGGAGCAGAATAAGCAGGGCGGCAAGCGCCCTGAAAAGAGAGTTAACCACGCGCCAGTTTCTGTACCAGGGTTTCAACCATCAGGCTGGATTGCTTCGCAGCCACAACCAGGAATTCGTCGAAGCTCAGGTGGGATTCCTGATCCGCCACGTCGGAAATAGCGCGAACCACCACAAACGGTACGCTGTAGTTATGGCAAACGTGCGCGATGGCGGTCGCTTCCATCTCAACGGCGATCGCCTGCGGGAAGTTATGGCGGATTTTCGCCAGGCCTTCGGCACCGTTAATAAAGGCATCGCCGCTCACAATAAGGCCGCGTACGGCATGCAGGTTCAGCTCACCAATGCAGGCTTCTGCTGCGGCAATCAGATTGTCATCCGCTTTGAAACCCGCCGGGCAACCGGGTAATTGACCAATATCATAGCCAAAAGCGGTCACGTCAGCATCGTGATAACGCGCTTCGTCGGAAACCACGATATCGCCCACTTTCAGCGTTGCTGCAAGGCCACCGGCGGAACCGGTGTTGATAATCACATCCGGCTGGCAGCGCTCCAGCAGCAGCGTCGCGCCCATGGCGGCAGCCACTTTACCAATGCCGGATTTCAGTAGCGCAACCTCTGTACCATTCAGCGTACCGGTGTAGATTTCGCTCCCGCCGACGTTCAGCGTCTGACGGTTCTCGATTTTGTCACGCAGCAGCGTAACTTCTTCTTCCATTGCACCAATAATGCCAATTTTCATGGAGATACTCGCTAATGTGATAAGACAGGATTACGTTTTCAGGGCATAGTCTATCATGGCATACACAATTGCATGATATCCCGTGACGCTAAGCACAGGAGAGGAAATGGCAGAGATCGACTTTCGCAACAAGATAAACTGGCGCCGCCGCTACCGTTCGCCGCAGGGTGTAAAAACCGAACGTGAAATACTGCGCATCTTTGAAAGCGATCGTGGGCGCATTATCAACTCTGCCGCCATCCGACGTTTACAGCAAAAAACACAGGTTTTCCCGCTGGAGCGTAACGCGGCGGTGCGCACGCGTTTGACGCATTCGCTGGAAGTTCAGCAAGTGGGGCGTTATATCGCCAAAGAGATTTTGAGCCGTCTGAAAGAGCAGCGCCTGCTGGAAACCTACGGTCTGGATGAATTGACCGGGCCGTTTGAAAGCATCGTTGAGATGGCGTGCCTGATGCATGATATCGGCAACCCGCCTTTTGGCCATTTCGGCGAGGCGGCAATCAATGACTGGTTTCGTCAGCGCCTGGCGCCGGATGATGCGGTGAGCCAACCGCTGTCGGACGATCGCTGCGAAGTGGTGGCGCTTAAATTGCGTGAAGGCGAAGACACGCTGAACGCATTACGCCGGAAAGTGCGCCATGATTTAAGCCATTTTGAAGGTAACGCGCAGGGGATCCGCCTGGTTCATACATTAATGCGTATGAACCTGACCTGGGCGCAGGTCGGCTGTATTTTAAAATATACGCGCCCGGCGTGGTGGATTGGCGAGCCGCCAGCCTCACACAGTTATTTAATGAAAAAACCGGGCTACTATTTTTCTGAAGAAGGCTATGTAGAACGGCTGCGTAAAGAATTAAACCTCGATACTTACAGTCGCTTTCCTCTGACGTGGATAATGGAAGCGGCGGATGATATTTCCTATTGCGTGGCGGATTTAGAAGATGCGGTAGAAAAACGGATATTTAGCGCGGAACAACTTTATCAGCATCTTTATGACGCCTGGGGGGAGCATGAAAAAGGATCGTTGTTTGCGCAGGTGGTCGAAAACGCGTGGGATAAATCACGCGCTAATTCGATGAGCCGCAGCGCGGAAGATCAATTTTTCATGTATCTGCGCGTCAATACGCTGAATAAACTGGTGCCGTACGCGGCACAGCGTTTTATTGATAACTTGCCGCAGATTTTCAACGGTGAATTCAATCACGCGTTACTGGAAGATGAAAGCAGCTTTAGTCAGCTACTTGAATTATATAAAAATGTCGCCATAAAACAGGTGTTCAGCCATCCCGACGTTGAGCAGCTCGAATTACAGGGCTATCGCGTTATCAGTGGTTTGCTGGATATTTACCGTCCGCTGTTACAATTATCGACGGCGGATTTTGCCGAGCTGGTGGAAAAAGAGCGTTTGCGTCGTTTCCCGATTGAATCGCGCCTGTTTCAAAAACTTTCGACGCGCCACCGGCTAGCCTACGTTGAGGCGGTGAGCAAATTATCGCCCGACGCGGCAGAGTACCCGGTGCTGGAGTATTATCACCGTTGTCGATTAATTCAGGATTATATTAGCGGGATGACGGATCTATATTCATGGGATGAATATCGTCGTTTGATGGCGGTGGAATAATGCCGTTGAATTGTAAAGAACGACAATAAATTTTTACTTTTTCCAGACACTTAATGCCGGAACTTCACGCTATAAATCGACTCTGAGTGACACATACACAGCAGTTTGCGTTAATCGGTAAAGAGTGAGAGACATGAAAAAAACCACGTTAGCAATGAGTGCACTGGCTTTGAGTTTAAGTTTAGCGCTGTCTCCTCTGTCGGCTATGGCAGCGGAAACAGCATCGTCTACAGCTGCGACATCACAACAAATGCCTAGCCTCGCGCCGATGCTGGAAAAAGTGATGCCGTCGGTGGTGAGTATCAATGTTGAAGGCAGCACCACGGTAAACACGCCGCGTATGCCGCGCAACTTCCAGCAGTTCTTTGGTGATAATTCACCGTTCTGCCAGGAAGGCTCTCCGTTCCAGAGCTCGCCGTTCTGTCAGGGCGGCGGCGCACCGGGCGGGCAGGGTGATAGCCAGCAGCAGAAATTTATGGCGCTGGGTTCCGGCGTGATCATTGATGCGGCGAAAGGCTATGTGGTGACTAACAACCATGTGGTCGATAACGCCAACACCATCAAAGTGCAATTAAGTGACGGGCGTAAATTTGACGCCAAAGTGGTGGGTAAAGACCCGCGTTCCGACATTGCGCTGATTCAGATTCAGGATCCGAAAAACCTGACCGCGATTAAACTGGCGGACTCCGATGCCCTTCGCGTGGGGGATTACACCGTGGCGATTGGTAACCCGTTTGGTCTCGGTGAAACGGTCACTTCCGGGATTGTCTCCGCACTGGGTCGCAGCGGCCTGAATGCGGAAAACTATGAAAACTTTATCCAGACGGATGCCGCGATCAACCGCGGTAACTCCGGCGGCGCGCTGGTGAACCTGAACGGCGAACTGATCGGTATTAACACCGCGATCCTCGCACCGGATGGCGGCAACATCGGTATCGGTTTTGCGATCCCAAGTAACATGGTGAAAAACCTCACCGGGCAGATGGTCGAGTTCGGTCAGGTTCGCCGTGGTGAGCTGGGTATTATGGGTACCGAACTCAATTCCGAGCTGGCGAAAGCGATGAAAGTCGATGCGCAGCGCGGGGCGTTTGTCAGCCAGGTAATGCCGAATTCCGCCGCCGCGAAAGCCGGTGTGAAAGCAGGGGATGTGATTACATCTCTGAACGGTAAACCGATTAGCAGCTTTGCTGCGCTGCGTGCGGAAGTCGGTTCTATGCCGATTGGCAGCAAAGTTGCACTTGGCCTGCTGCGTGATGGCAAACCTGTGAATATTACGCTCGAGTTGCAGCAGAGCAGCCAGAACCAGGTTGATTCCAGCACCATCTTCAGCGGTATTGAAGGCGCGGAAATGAGCAACAAAGGCAAAGACGGCGGCGTGGTGGTTAATTCGGTGAAAGCCAATACCCCGGCTGCGCAGATTGGCCTGAAAAAAGGCGATGTGATTGTCGGCGCGAACCAGCAGCCGGTGAAAAATATCGCTGAGCTGCGCAAAATCCTCGACAGTAAACCTTCGGTGCTGGCGTTGAACATTCAACGCGGTGACACCTCTATCTATCTGCTGATGCAGTAATCCGCTGTTAACCCTCTTCCCGGATCACGGGAAGAGGGCCTCTCCTCTGTTTTGTGAAGCCTTCCACAACTCCATACTTCTGAATGCCGCTTTGTGCATTTGCACAGTGCGTACGGGAATTTTCTTCCCTATGCTTGGGCTCTGCACACGGGAGGGTTACATGGCTGGCTGGCATCTTGATACCAAAATGGCACAGGATATCGTGGCGCGCACGATGCGCATCATTGATACGAACATTAACGTGATGGATGCACGGGGTCGCATCATTGGTAGTGGTGACCGCGAACGTATTGGTGAATTGCACGAAGGCGCGTTACTGGTGCTCTCGCAAGGCCGTGTGGTGGATATCGACGATGCGGTTGCCCGCCATCTGCATGGTGTGCGTCAGGGTATCAACCTGCCGTTACGTCTTGAAGGGGAAATCGTGGGTGTTATTGGCCTGACGGGGGAACCGGAAACGTTGCGCAAATACGGCGAATTAGTCTGCATGACCGCCGAGATGATGCTGGAACAATCCCGTCTGATGCATCTGTTGGCGCAGGATAGCCGTTTGCGCGAAGAGCTGGTCATGAACCTGATCCAGGCGGAAGAGCACACGCCCGCATTGACCGAATGGGCGCAACGTTTAGGCATTGATTTAAACCAGCCGCGCGTGGTGGCGGTGGTGGAAGTGGACAGCGGCCAGTTGGGCGTGGATAGCGCCATGGCCGAATTGCAGCAACTGCAAAATGCCCTCACCACCCCTGAGCGAAACAACCTGATTGCTATTGTTTCGCTGACCGAAATGGTGGTGCTGAAACCAGCGCTTAACCAGTTTGGTCGCTGGGATGCCGAAGATCACCGCAAGCGGGTGGAACAGCTGATCACGCGCATGAAAGAGAACGGCCAGTTGCGTTTTCGTGTCGCGCTGGGTAATTACTTCACCGGCCCTGGCAGCATTGCCCGTTCTTACCGTACGGCGCGCACCACCATGATGGTGGGTAAACAGCGTATGCCGGAAAGCCGTAGCTATTTTTACCAGGATTTGATGTTACCGGTGTTGCTCGACAGCTTACGCGGTGGTTGGCAGGCCAACGAGCTGGCACGCCCGTTGTCGCGGCTAAAAGCGATGGATAATAACGGCTTGTTGCGCCGTACGCTGGCGGCGTGGTTTCGCCACAATGTGCAGCCGCTGGCAACATCTAAGGCGCTGTTTATCCATCGCAATACGCTGGAGTATCGTTTGAACCGCATCTCGGAACTGACCGGGCTGGATTTAGGAAACTTCGACGACAGGCTGCTGCTGTATGTGGCGCTGCAGTTAGACGAACAACATTAAAGTGATGTTGTGCCGGGTCGTTAGCCCGGCACAATGCGATAGACCCCGCGATTTACTTCCCGCGTGTCAGCTTTTCAAGATCGGATTCGATTTCGTTGATCTTGTTAGTAACAACGCTTTCCAGGTGGCGCAGATCGTCCAGGATCTTACGTTTCAGATCCACTTCCGTGCGATCGCGTTGGCAGATTTGATCCAATTCATCAATTACATAGCGCAGGTTAGGACTGATTTCCTGCACTTCTTTGTACCCCTGGCCGACACCATCGGCGACAACGGTTTTACGCTGGCGCGGGTATTTGAATTTGACGCTCTTGGCAAAAAACTCGCCTTTATCCTTATGAAAATAGATTTTCAGAATATCGTTATTGGCTTCCTGGCGGAGACTATAGCGATCGATTTCATCGGGATTGGTGATGCCTAAACTTTTCAGATTATCGTACATAGCGGTACCCTTAAGCTCAACATAACCTATGAATAATTAACGAAAAAATCTATTTTTGCCACCTGTGAATGCAAAAAAGGCGGGATATATCACCCTCTTCCGGACAGGAAGAGGGACAGACTTAATCGATAGTGCGCAGCAGTTCGTTAATACCTACTTTACCGCGCGTTTTCGCATCCACTTTTTTCACAATTACTGCGCAATACAGGCTGTATTTGCCATCTTTAGACGGCAGGTTGCCGGAAACAACCACTGAGCCCGCCGGTACGCGGCCATAATGCACTTCGCCGGTTTCGCGATCGTAAATACGCGTACTCTGACCGATGTACACACCCATCGAGATAACAGAACCTTCTTCTACGATAACACCTTCGACTACTTCAGAACGTGCGCCAATAAAGCAGTTATCTTCAATGATAGTCGGGTTTGCCTGCAGCGGTTCCAGAACGCCGCCAATACCGACGCCGCCGGAAAGGTGAACGTTTTTACCGATCTGCGCGCAAGAGCCTACGGTCGCCCAGGTATCAACCATGGTGCCTTCATCAACGTAGGCGCCGATATTGACATAAGACGGCATCAGCACGGTATTGCGGGCGATAAACGCGCCCTGGCGCACCGCTGCTGGCGGCACTACGCGGAAGCCTTCTTTCTGGAAACGCGCTTCGTCGTAGTCGGCGAATTTCATCGGGACTTTGTCGAAGTAGCGGCTTTCCGCACCGTCGATAACCTGGTTATCGTTAATGCGGAAAGAGAGCAGAACTGCTTTTTTCAGCCACTGGTGGGTGACCCACTGACCATCGATTTTCTCTGCGACGCGAAGCGCGCCGGAATCGAGCAGGGCAATAACCTGATTCACCGCTTCACGGGTAACGGTATCGGCATTTGCCGGGGTGATCTCTGCGCGACGCTCGAAAGCGGCTTCAATAACGTTCTGTAACTGCTGCATTGTTTACTCTTTCCATCTGTGTAAAAAAATAATCACCCTTTATCGTTTGGATTGAGGGCCTCTGTCAACCGTTGTTGTACCTCCTTTTGCAGCGCATTATTAAGGCCACGCCGGTCGGCAGTCGCGATTATAAATAAATCTTCTACTCGCTCACCAATGGTTGTAATTCTCGCCCCGTGCAGCGAAATTCCCAGATCCGCAAACACCTGCCCGACGCGGGCAAGTAGCCCTGGCTGGTCAAGGGCAATCAATTCAAGAAACGATTTTCTGTCGGTATGTGTCGGCAGGAAATTCACTTCGGTATCGACGGTAAAGTGGCGCAGTTTGGCAGGCTGACGGCGCGGTTGCGGCGGTTGCCAGGTGTGCTGCGTAATGGCCTGTTCCAGCCCAAAACAAATCGCGTCGTGGCGATCGGCGGAGAGCGGGCTGCCGTCCGGTTCCAGCACAATAAAGGTGTCCATTGCCATACCGTCGCGGGTGGTAAAAATCTGCGCGTCGTGAACGCTCAGGTTGCGACGATCAAGCTCGGCGCACACCGCTGCAAACAGATACGGGCGATCCGGGCTCCAGATAAAGATCTCGGTGCCGCCGCGCGTGGCCTGTGGGCTGAGCAAAATCATCGGCTTGCTCAGATCATGTTGCAGCAGGTGGCGCGCATGCCAGGCAAGCTGGTTTGGGCTATGGCGAACAAAATAGTTCGCCCGACAGCGCGCCCAAATCTGATGCAATTGTTCTTCATCAATATTGTCCATTCGAAGCAGCGCCAGCGCCTGAAGCTGGTGATGGCGCACGCGTTCGCGCATATCCGGCGTATTTTGCATACCGCGACGCAGCTGTTTTTCAGTGGCGAAATAGAGTTCGCGCAGCAGGCTCTGCTTCCAGCTGTTCCACAGGGTTTCGTTGGTGGCACAGATATCCGCCACGGTCAGACAGACAAGGAAGCGCAGACGGTTCTCCGTTTGCACTTCTTCGGCAAACTGCTTGATGACTTCCGGATCCTGAATATCACGGCGCTGGGCGGTGACCGACATCAATAGATGATGACGCACCAGCCAGGCGACAAGCTGGGTTTCGCGTGAGTTAAGTCCATGTAATTCAGCGAACTTCAGCACATCCTGCGCCCCTAGTACGGAGTGGTCGCCGCCACGGCCTTTGGCGATATCATGGAACAATGCCGCAATCAGGATCAGCTCCGGGTGGGTTAAACGCGGCCACAGTTCCACGCATAGAGGGTGCTTATTGCGCGTCTCTTCTTTGGCAAAACTTTCCAGTTTCAGCAATACGCGAATGGTGTGCTCATCCACGGTATAAGCGTGGAAGAGGTCAAACTGCATCTGACCGACGATGTGCGACCACTGCGGCATATAGGCCCACAACACGCTGTGGCGGTGCATTGGTAGCAGACCACGGCTGACGGCGCCTGGATGGCGCAACATGCTGAGGAAAATTGAGCGCGCTTCGGCGATATAACACAGCGGCTGCGTCAGATGGCGGCGGGCGTGACGCAAGTGGCGCAGCGTGGTGGAGTAGATGCCGGTAATGTTGCTGTTGCGCACCATAATATAGAACATGCGCAGGATGGCCTGCGGCTCACGGATAAACAGCGTTTCGTCACGCAGATCGATAAGCGAACCGCGCAGTTGAAATTCATCGTCAATCGGGCGCGGTTTCTCGTCGGTGGTCAGCGCCAGAATCGCTTCATCGAAAAGCTGTAACAGCATCTGGTTCAGTTCCGCGACGCGGCGGGTGACGCGGAAGAAATCCTTCATCATATGTTCGACAGGCTGGTTGCCTTCACCAACATAATTCAGACGCTGCGCTACGCTCAGTTGGCGGTCGAACAGCAGGCGGTTGTCGTAGCGACTCACTTCCAGATGCAGCGCGAAACGGATACGCCAAAGCAAGTGCAGACATTCGTTCAGCTCATTGCGCTCGGCTTCGGTCAGAAAGCCAAAGCCCACCATTTCATCCAGCGATGTGGCACCAAAGTGACGGCGGGCAACCCATTGCAGGGTGTGAATATCGCGCAGACCGCCAGGGCTGCTTTTTATGTCGGGTTCCAGGTTGTAACTGGTGCCGTGGTAACGCTGGTGGCGCTCGTTTTGTTCCGCCACTTTTGCCGGGAAAAAAGTTTCCGATGGCCAGAAGCTGTCGCTAAAAATATGCTTTTGCAGTTCCAGAAACAGCGCGACGTCGCCAATCAGCAGACGTGATTCAATTAAGTTGGTCGCGACAGTGAGATCCGATAACCCTTCCTGTAAGCACTCATCCAGCGTACGGACGCTGTGTCCCACTTCGAGTTTGACATCCCACAATAGCGTGAGCAGTTCGCCAATCTTCTGCGCTTGTTCGTCGGAAAGTTTGCTGCGGCTGAGGATCAGTAAATCAATGTCCGATAACGGATGCAGCTCACCGCGACCGTAACCGCCGACCGCTACCAGCGCAGTATCGCTGACGTCGCCAAAACCGTATTCCAGCCATAAGCGTTGCAGAAGTTGATCAATAAATTCGGTGCGCGCCTCGATTAATTGCTCGGCTGAAATACCGGCGTCAAAGACGTGCCCGAGCCACTGCTGGAAAGCCTCGATATGCGCTTTGATGTTGGCGCACTGGAATTCGTCTTGTGACCAAACGCCTGGATATTCAGGCTGGCCGGGAAGGGTGGGTTGTACCGCGCTGACAAATTGTTCTGAAGTGATGTTGCTCATTATGGGCCACCCGTCTGGAGTGCATATGCATAGCAAAACAACTTAAAAGAGATAATGAAAAATGAAAAGTCGTTTATATGTATGACGCTGCAGGGGAGAGTGGTAAAAAAAACGGCCCGCAGAGCGGACCGTTTATCGTATTTAGCAATGTCAGAATCAGGCGGCGGTTAGCACGGCATCGATGGTGTCATCTTTGCGCAGCGTCAGGATCTCGCAGCCGGTTTCAGTAACGACAATTGTGTGCTCATACTGCGCAGACAGGCTGCGGTCTTTGGTTTTCACCGTCCAGCCGTCTTTCATGGTGCGAATACGGTAATCGCCCGCGTTTACCATCGGCTCGACGGTAAATGTCATGCCCGCTTGCAGCACCACACCGCCATCATCAGCATCATAGTGCAGCACTTGCGGCTCTTCATGGAAGCCGCGGCCAATACCGTGACCACAATATTCGCGCACGACAGAGAAGCCCTGGGCTTCAACATATTTCTGAATTGCTGCGCCAAGGGTGCGCAGGCGGATACCCGGTTTGACCATGCGCAGCGCCAGATAAAGACTCTCTTGCGTGATATGGCACAGACGCTCCCCCAGGATGGTCGGCTTACCGACGATAAACATTTTGGAGGTGTCGCCGTGGTACTCGTCTTTAATCACGGTCACATCGATGTTGACGATATCGCCATCTTTCAGCAGTTTTTCGTCATCCGGAATACCGTGGCACACCACTTCGTTAATAGAGATGCAAACCGATTTCGGGAAACCGTGATAACCCAGGCAGGCGGAAATGGCATGCTGCTCGTTGACGATGTAGTCGTTGCAGATGCGATCGAGTTCACCCGTGCTGACGCCCGGTTTAATGTACGGTTCAATCATTTCCAGCACTTCGGCGGCGAGTCGGCCCGCGACGCGCATTTTTTCGATTTCTTCAGGTGTCTTAATAGAGATAGCCATGGAATGTGTCCATCAGTGTCGATTTTTTCGACTATACCAGGATTAGTCCTGTCAATGGTAACAGTCGGGCAAGTGTTGTGCCAAATCGAGAATCATTAACAGCACTCTGCGTCAACAACTATTGGTTTCCGGCGGTGTTTTATGGTATAAAGCGCGCCGGACTTCTGTTCCTGTTTTGGGATGGGAGCCACAAATCTCACTTTGTGTAATAACACACACGTATCGGCACATATTCCGGGGTGCCCTTCGGGGTCGGTAATATGGGATACGTGGAGGCATAACCCCAACTTTTTATATAGAGGTTTTAAACATGGCAACTGTTTCCATGCGCGACATGCTCAAGGCTGGTGTTCACTTTGGTCACCAGACCCGTTACTGGAACCCGAAAATGAAGCCGTTCATCTTCGGTGCGCGTAACAAAGTTCACATCATCAACCTTGAGAAAACTGTACCGATGTTCAACGAAGCGCTGGCTGAGCTGAACAAAATTGCTGCTCGTAAAGGCAAAATCCTGATCGTTGGTACTAAACGCGCTGCAAGCGAAGCGGTGAAAGAAGCTGCACAGAGCTGCGACCAGTTCTTCGTGAACCATCGCTGGCTGGGCGGTATGCTGACTAACTGGAAAACCGTTCGTCAGTCCATCAAACGTCTGAAAGACCTGGAAACTCAGTCTCAAGACGGTACCTTCGACAAGCTGACCAAGAAAGAAGCGCTGATGCGCACTCGTGAGCTGGACAAGCTGGAAAACAGCCTGGGCGGTATCAAAGACATGGGCGGTCTGCCGGACGCACTGTTTGTTATCGACGCTGACCACGAGCACATCGCAATCAAAGAAGCAAACAACCTGGGTATCCCGGTATTTGCTATCGTTGATACCAACTCCGATCCGGACGGCGTTGACTTCGTTATCCCGGGTAACGATGACGCAATCCGTGCTGTTAGCCTGTACCTGAATGCCGTTGCTGCTACCGTTCGTGAAGGCCGTTCTTCGGATCTGGCTACTCAGGCGGAAGAAAGCTTCGTAGAAGCTGAGTAATAAGGCACGCTCGTTGAGCCCCTTATTGAGCAGGTAGTACCGAGTTTGGTTAGGGGGCCTGTTAATGGCCCCCTTTTTCACTTTTAAGCCTGTTTGGTTGCAAACCGTGCAGGTCATATCTCTCCCGAGGAATAAAGAATGGCTGAAATTACCGCATCCCTGGTAAAAGAGCTGCGTGAACGTACTGGCGCAGGCATGATGGATTGCAAAAAAGCGCTGACTGAAGCGAACGGCGACATCGAGCTGGCGATCGAGAACATGCGTAAGTCTGGTGCGATCAAAGCGGCGAAAAAAGCAGGCAACGTTGCTGCTGACGGCGTGATCATCACCAAAATCGACGGCACCTACGGCATCATTCTGGAAGTTAACTGCCAGACTGACTTCGTGGCAAAAGACGGTGGTTTCCAGGCATTTGCTAACAAAGTTCTGGACGCAGCGGTTGCTGGCAAAATCACTGACGTTGAAGTTCTGAAAGCGCAGTTCGAAGAAGAGCGCGTTGCACTGGTTGCTAAAATCGGTGAGAACATCAACATCCGTCGCGTTTCTGCGCTGGAAGGCGAAGTGCTGGGTTCTTACCAGCATGGCGCACGTATCGGTGTTCTGGTTGCGGCTAAAGGCGCTGATGACGAGCTGGTTAAACAGCTGGCAATGCACATCGCTGCAAGCAAGCCGGAATTCGTTAAACCGGAAGACGTATCTGCTGAAGTCGTAGAAAAAGAGTACCAGGTTCAGCTGGACATCGCCATGCAGTCTGGCAAACCGAAAGAAATCGCAGAGAAAATGGTTGAAGGCCGCATGAAGAAATTCACCGGCGAAGTTTCTCTGACTGGCCAGCCTTTCGTTATGGATCCGAGCAAATCTGTTGCTCAGCTGCTGAAAGAGCACAACGCTGACGTAACTGGCTTCATCCGCTTCGAAGTGGGCGAAGGCATCGAGAAAGTTGAGACTGACTTCGCAGCAGAAGTTGCTGCCATGTCCAAGCAGTCTTAATCAATAAAAGGAGCCGCCTGAGGGCGGCTTCTTTTTATGCCCTTCATCTGAAAATCAGCCAGCACACTAGTGTTTGCGCTGGCAGGCGACGTATCATAAGCGCCGGTATTAACCCCCGTCCAATTGTTGACAGTCTCAGGAAAGAAACATGGCTACCAATGCAAAACCCGTCTATAAACGCATTCTGCTTAAGCTGAGCGGCGAAGCGCTCCAGGGATCCGAAGGCTTCGGTATTGACGCAAGCATTCTTGACCGTATGGCGCAGGAAATTAAAGAGCTGGTTGAACTGGGTGTTCAGGTTGGCGTGGTGATTGGTGGCGGCAACCTGTTTCGTGGGGCGGGTCTGGCGAAAGCGGGGATGAACCGCGTAGTGGGCGACCACATGGGTATGCTGGCGACCGTGATGAACGGCCTGGCAATGCGTGATGCGCTGCATCGTGCCTATGTGAACGCACGTCTGATGTCCGCGTTCCCGTTAAATGGCGTTTGCGACAACTACAGCTGGGCAGAGGCGATTAGCCTGCTGCGTAACAACCGCGTGGTCATTTTCAGCGCCGGTACAGGTAACCCGTTCTTTACTACCGATTCTGCAGCATGCCTGCGCGGTATTGAGATTGAAGCGGATGTAGTGCTGAAAGCGACCAAAGTAGACGGCGTGTTTACTGCCGATCCGGTGCTCGATCCGACCGCCACCCTGTGCGAACAGCTGAGCTACAGCGAAGTGCTGGATAAGGAACTGAAAGTGATGGATCTGGCGGCCTTTACGCTGGCTCGCGACCATAAACTGCCGATTCGCGTGTTCAACATGAACAAACCTGGCGCGCTGCGTCGCGTTGTCATGGGCGAAAAAGAAGGCACATTGATTACGGAATAATTCCCGTAAGCAATAAATAAAGGTAAGATTCCGCTTTAATTTATTGAGCAGTTCTTTCTGGCATCTTCAGGGTGCCAAAAATTGAACAGGCTATACTTAGCACACCCGCCGTATGGCCTGCCTGCGACAAGATTTCAAGGATCCGTAACGTGATTAGCGATATCAGAAAAGATGCTGAAGTACGCATGGATAAATGCGTCGAAGCGTTCAAAACTCAAATCAGCAAAGTGCGCACTGGTCGCGCTTCCCCGAGTCTGCTCGATGGCATCGTTGTGGAATACTACGGTACGCCGACTCCGCTGCGCCAACTGGCGAGCGTTACCGTTGAAGACTCCCGTACGCTGAAAATCAACGTGTTTGACCGCTCAATGAGCCCGGCTGTTGAAAAAGCCATTTTGACCTCCGATCTCGGTTTAAACCCGAGCTCTGCGGGTAGCGATATTCGCGTTCCGCTACCGGCCCTGACCGAAGAGCGTCGTAAAGATCTGATCAAAGTTGTACGCGGCGAAGCTGAACAAGCGCGCGTTGCGGTTCGTAACGTTCGTCGTGACGCGAACGATAAAGTGAAAGCACTGCTGAAAGATAAAGAGATCAGTGAAGACGACGATCGTCGTTCTCAGGATGACGTACAGAAGCTGACCGATGCTGCAATCAAAAAAGTGGATGCGGCGCTGGCGGATAAAGAAGCGGAACTGATGCAGTTCTGATTCGAAACAAACCGACTAAAACGCCGTACAGAGAGCCGCGAGAGTGGCTTTGCTGGCGGCGTTTTGCTTTTTATCCTTGCAACGTTGCGAGCGTTTCATGAAGCATTTAACTCTTCTGGGCTCAACGGGTTCTATTGGTTGCAGCACGCTGGCCGTGGTTCGCCACAATCCCGATCGTTTCTCCGTTACTGCGCTGGTTGCCGGTAAAAATGTTACCCGCATGGTTGAGCAGTGCCTTGAGTTTTCTCCCAAATTTGCGGTGATGGACGATGACGAAAGCGCGCAACAGGTAAAGCGTGCTTTGCGGGAACATGGTAGCCGAACAGACGTGCTGAGCGGCCAACAGGCAGCCTGTGAAATGGCGGCGCTAAGCGGCGTCGATCAGGTGATGGCGGCCATTGTGGGCGCTGCGGGCCTGGTACCAACGCTTGCGGCTATTCGTGCCGGGAAAACGGTGCTGCTGGCGAATAAAGAGGCTTTGGTGACGTGCGGCCGTCTGTTTATGGAGGCGGTGAAGGAGAGCGGGGCGCAGCTTTTGCCGGTAGACAGCGAGCATAACGCTATTTTTCAGAGTTTACCGGAAACAATTCAACATAACCTGGGATACGCTGATCTGGAGCAGAATGGCGTTTCGTCTATTCTGCTTACCGGGTCTGGTGGCCCGTTCCGGGAGACCCCACTTTCCGATCTGGCCGCAATGACGCCGGATCAGGCGTGTCGGCACCCGAACTGGTCAATGGGGCGCAAGATCTCCGTTGACTCCGCCACTATGATGAATAAAGGTCTGGAATACATTGAAGCGCGCTGGTTGTTTAATGCCTCTGCCCGCCAGATGGAAGTGCTGATTCACCCGCAATCGGTGATCCACTCCATGGTGCGTTACCAGGATGGCAGTGTATTGGCACAACTGGGTGAGCCGGATATGCGTACGCCCATCGCTCATACGATGGCCTGGCCGGAACGAGTGCCGTCAGGTGTTAATGCCCTCGATTTTTGCAAACTAAGTTCGTTAAGTTTCGCGCAGCCCGATTTTGACCGCTATCCTTGCCTGAAGCTGGCCATTGATGCTTCGGACGAAGGGCAGGCGGCAACAACGGCGCTCAATGCGGCGAATGAGGTCACTGTTTCGGCATTCCTGGCATCGGCTATCCGTTTCACAGATATTGCTGCCCTGAATCTTTCTGTGCTTGAACAGATGGATTTGCGCGAACCGCAGAGCATTGATGACGTGCTGGCTGTGGATGCACAGGCACGCGATGTTGCGCAAAAACAAGTGATGCGCCTCGCAAGCCAGTGATATTACAGCGATGAGTGACGGTGCTATTTGTTAGCGTTGGGCTTCGGTGATATAGTCTGCGCCACAAAATTGCCAGTTGGTATTATGGCGTTTGGTGTAAGCCGTGGTTTACACGGCTTTTTTGCGTAAAGGCTTTTGTATTCCTGAGTACCGCTAAATCCTTTTCAGGGACTAAAACGCGTTATGTTGTCTGCTAACCAACCGATAAGCGAAAGTTTGCCAACGCATGGCTGCCGCCATGTAGCGATAATTATGGATGGCAATGGTCGCTGGGCGAAAAGACAAGGGAAACTTCGGGCTTTTGGTCATCGGGCCGGAGCGAAGTCTGTACGCCGTGCGGTCTCTTTTGCCGCCAATAATGGTATTGATGCACTGACGCTTTATGCTTTTAGTAGCGAGAACTGGAATCGCCCGGCGCAGGAAGTGAGTGCGCTGATGGAGTTGTTTGTGTGGGCGCTGGATAGCGAAGTAAAAAGCCTGCACCGCCATAATGTGCGTTTACGCATTATTGGCGATACCAGTCGTTTTAATACGCGTTTGCAGGAGAGAATCCGCAAAGCGGAAGCGTTAACTGCCCAGAACACCGGGCTGACGCTGAATATCGCAGCGAACTATGGTGGGCGCTGGGATATCGTACAGGGAGTCCGGCAGCTTGCCGAGCAGGTGCAGGAAGGGCGGTTGCGCCCGGATCAAATTGATGAAGAAACGCTCAATAAGCAAGTCTGCATGCATGAGCTGGCTCCCGTGGATTTAGTGATTAGGACTGGTGGGGAACATCGCATAAGTAATTTTTTACTTTGGCAAATTGCCTATGCCGAACTTTACTTTACAGATGTTCTTTGGCCCGATTTTGATGAACAAGACTTTGAAGGTGCGCTGCATGCCTTTGCCAATCGAGAGCGTCGTTTCGGCGGTACCGAGCCAGGTGGCGACAAAGCCTGATGGGGGTTGCTTTTGCTGAAGTATCGCCTGATTTCTGCTTTTGTATTGATACCCATTGTTATTGCAGCGCTTTTTTTGCTGCCGCCAGTGGGATTTGCGATCGTTACGCTCGCTGTTTGCATGCTCGCTGCGTGGGAGTGGGGGCAACTGAGCGGCTTTACGTCCCGAACTCAGCGGGTTTGGTTGGCCGTATTATGCGGGTTTTTACTCGCCCTTATGCTATTTACGTTGCCGGAATATCACCATAATACCCATCATCCGCTGGTGACGTTCTCGCTCTGGGCCTCTCTGGCCTGGTGGCTGGTGGCGTTGGTGTTAGTCCTCAGTTACCCGTCATCCGCTGCGGCGTGGCGCCACTCTAAAATTTTGCGCCTGATTTTCGGTATCTTGACGATTATCCCTTTTTTCTGGGGCATGCTGGCGCTGCGCGTGTGGCATTACGATGTAAACCACTACAGCGGCGCGCTGTGGTTGTTGTACGTGATGATCCTCGTTTGGGGAGCAGATTCAGGCGCTTATATGTTCGGCAAACTGTTTGGCAAACATAAACTTGCACCAAAAGTCTCGCCGGGGAAAACCTGGCAAGGTTTCCTGGGAGGCCTGCTGACTGCGGGTATTATCTCCTGGGGTTATGGCGCATGGGCGAACCTGGATGTAACCTCATCTACGCTCTTTATTTGCTCGGTGGTCGCGGCGTTAGCCTCAGTATTGGGCGATCTCACGGAAAGTATGTTCAAGCGTGAAGCCGGAATTAAAGATAGTGGGCATCTTATTCCGGGTCATGGCGGTATACTGGATCGCATTGACAGCCTGACAGCGGCAGTTCCTGTATTTGCCTGTCTGTTATTGCTGGTTTTCAGGACGATTTGACGGAAGGTTTTATGCTGAGCATTCTCTGGAATCTGGCGGCGTTCATTGTTGCGCTTGGTGTATTGATCACCGTGCATGAATTTGGCCATTTCTGGGTTGCTCGCCGCTGTGGCGTGCGGGTTGAGCGTTTTTCCATCGGTTTTGGTAAAGCGCTCTGGCGTCGCACCGACAAACACGGCACCGAATTTGTCATCGCCCTGATCCCCCTGGGTGGTTATGTCAAAATGCTGGATGAGCGCGTTGAGGCGGTTACGCCGGAAATGCGCCACTACGCTTTCAATAATAAAACGGTCGGCCAGCGTGCCGCCGTTATCGCTGCCGGCCCCATCGCTAACTTTATCTTTGCCATCTTCGCTTACTGGCTGGTGTTTATCATCGGTGTCCCTGGCGTTCGTCCGGTTGTTGGTGAAATAACGCCCAACTCTATCGCTGCAAACGCGCAAATTGCACCTGGCACGGAACTTAAAGCGATTGATGGCATCGAAACGCCTGATTGGGATGCTGTGCGCTTACAGTTGGTGTCTAAAATCGGCGATAGCCAGACGGCCGTCAGCGTAGCGCCATTCGGCAGTAACAATCGTCAGGATAAGGTGCTGGATTTACGTCACTGGGCCTTTGCGCCTGATAAAGACGATCCGGTTATGTCGCTGGGGATCCGTCCCCGTGCTGCGCAGCTTGAACCGGTGCTTGCGGAGGTGCAACCCGGTTCCGCTGCCAGCAAAGCGGGTTTGCAAGCTGGCGACAGGATCGTTAAAGTCGATGGTCAGCAGTTAACGCAGTGGATGACGTTCGTTACGCTGGTACGGGATAACCCAGGTACGTCGTTAGCGCTGGAAGTAGAAAGACAAGGGGCTCCCTTGTCTTTGACGTTGATACCGGATACAAAGCCCGGTAGCAAGGCAGAAGGGTTTGCGGGCGTGGTGCCCAAAGTCATTCCTCTGCCAGATGAATACAAAACAGTACGCCAGTACGGGCCATTTAGCGCCATTGTTGAAGCCACGGATAAAACCTGGCAGTTGATGAAGCTAACGGTCAGTATGTTGGGGAAATTGATCACCGGTGATGTAAAACTGAACAACCTCAGTGGGCCGATTTCTATCGCTCAGGGGGCTGGGATGTCAGCGGAGTTCGGGTTGATTTACTACCTGATGTTCCTCGCTTTGATCAGCGTGAACTTAGGCATCATTAACCTGTTCCCTCTGCCTGTTCTTGATGGCGGGCATCTGCTGTTTTTGGCGATTGAGAAGCTGAAGGGCGGACCGGTATCCGAGCGAGTTCAAGACTTTAGTTATCGCATTGGCTCTATCTTGCTGGTGCTGTTAATGGGGCTTGCACTTTTCAATGATTTCTCTCGCTTGTAAGAGAGTTTGTTAGGAAGAACGCATAATAACGATGGCGATGAAAAAGTTGCTCATAGCGTCGCTGCTGTTTAGCAGCGCCACCGTATACGGTGCTGATGGATTCGTAGTGAAGGATATTCATTTCGAAGGCCTACAGCGTGTCGCCGTTGGTGCGGCCCTCCTCAGTATGCCAGTTCGTCCTGGCGATACGGTGAATGATGAAGATATCAGTAACACCATTCGCGCGTTGTTTGCCACCGGCAACTTCGAGGATGTTCGTGTCCTGCGTGATGGTGATACGCTCCTCGTTCAGGTGAAAGAACGCCCGACAATCGCCAGCATCACCTTCTCCGGTAACAAGTCGGTGAAAGATGACATGCTGAAACAGAACCTTGAAGCTTCTGGCGTCCGTGTGGGTGAATCACTGGATCGCACCACCCTCTCCGATATCGAAAAAGGGCTGGAAGACTTCTACTACAGCGTGGGTAAGTACAGCGCCAGCGTCAAAGCTGTCGTCACCCCATTGCCGCGTAACCGCGTTGACCTGAAGCTGGTCTTCCAGGAAGGCGTTTCCGCGCAAATCCAACAGATCAATATTGTCGGCAACCATGCCTTCACGACGGAACAGCTGATCTCCACATTCCAGCTGCGTGATGAAGTGCCGTGGTGGAACGTTGTCGGCGATCGTAAATACCAGAAACAGAAACTGGCGGGCGACCTGGAAACGCTGCGTAGCTACTATCTGGATCGCGGTTACGCACGTTTCAACATTGATTCGACGCAGGTTAGCCTGACGCCGGACAAAAAAGGCATTTACATTACTGTTAACGTGACCGAGGGCGATCAGTACAAACTCTCTGGTGTGCAGGTTAGCGGTAATCTCGCAGGTCACTCTGCGGAAATTGAAAGCCTGACCAAAATCGAGCCGGGCGAGCTGTATAACGGCGCCAAAGTGACCAAAATGGAAGATGACATTAAAAAGCTTCTCGGTCGCTATGGTTACGCCTACCCGCGCGTTCAGTCGCAGCCTGAAATCAACGACACGGACAAAACGGTTAAGCTGCATATCAACGTTGATGCTGGCAACCGCTTCTACGTCCGTAAGATCCGCTTTGAAGGTAACGACACCTCTAAAGATTCCGTACTACGTCGCGAAATGCGTCAGATGGAAGGTGCGTGGCTGGGCAGCGATCTGGTCGATCAGGGTAAAGAGCGTCTGAACCGCCTGGGCTATTTTGAAACTGTCGATACGGAAACCCAGCGTATCCCGGGTAGCCCGGACCAGGTTGATGTGGTCTATAAGGTGAAAGAGCGTAACACCGGTAGCTTCAACTTCGGCGTTGGCTACGGTACCGAAAGCGGCGTCAGCTTCCAGGTTGGCGTTCAGCAGGATAACTGGTTAGGTACCGGTTATTCCGTTGGTATCAGCGGAACCAAAAACGACTACCAGACCTACTCCGAGTTCTCCGTTACCAACCCGTACTTTACGGTTGATGGCGTGAGCCTTGGCGGTCGTATCTTCTATAACGACTTTAAAGCTGACGATGCGGATCTGTCGTCCTATACCAACAAGAGCTATGGTCTTGATGGTACGCTCGGTTTCCCGATCAACGAATACAACACGCTGCGCGCTGGTTTAGGCTATGTTCATAACAGCCTGTCGAAGATGGAACCGCAGGTGGCAATGTGGCGTTACCTGGATTCCGTGGGGCAGAATGCCAGCACGCAGAACGACAGCAACGGTTATTCGGCGGATGATTTCACCTTTAACTACGGCTGGACTTACAACAACCTTGACCGCGGTTATTTCCCGACGAAAGGTTCACGCGTCAACCTGAACGGTAAAGTGACGGTTCCGGGCTCGGATAACGAGTTCTACAAAGTCACTGTCGACACTGCGTCTTACTTCCCGATTGACGACGATCACAAATGGGTGGTCTTAGGCCGTACACGTTGGGGTTACGGTGACGGTTTAGGTGGCAAAGAGCTGCCGTTCTATGAGAACTTCTACGCAGGTGGCTCCAGCACTGTGCGTGGCTTCCAGTCCAACAACATTGGTCCGAAAGCGGTTTACTACGGTGGCAACAACCAAAGCAACTGTAAGAATACCGTTGCAGACTCGCTCTGTAAGTCTAATGATGCGGTGGGCGGTAACGCAATGGGCGTGGTCAGCGCCGAGCTGATTACACCAACGCCGTTTATCAGTGATAAATACGCCAACTCTGTGCGGACCTCGTTCTTCTGGGATGCGGGTAGCGTGTGGGATACAAACTGGCAAAATACCGCGCAGATGAAAGCGCTGGGCATTCCGGATTATAGCGATCCGAGCAATATCCGCATGTCTGCCGGTATCGCATTACAATGGATGTCCCCATTGGGGCCGTTGGTTTTCTCCTACGCCCAGCCGTTTAAAAAGTACGATGGAGACAAAGCGGAACAGTTCCAGTTTAACATCGGTAAAACCTGGTAACGCCGTACTGCAATGGAATGCACCAGCAGTGTAGTGATGGCTGAGGCTTTCAATGGAAAGCCCGGCCACGCAAAGAACTGTACCTCCGGGTACAAACGGGATGGTAAGGAGTTAATTGTGAAAAAGTTGTTATTAGCTGCAGGTTTCGGTTTGGCAATGGCTGCGTCAGCTCAGGCCGCTGACAAAATTGCGATTGTTGATATGGGTAGCCTGCTGCAGCAGGTTGCGCAGACTTCCGGCGTTTCTCAGACCATGAAAAACGAATTCGGCGGCCGCGCGAGCGAACTGCAAAGCATGGAATCCGACCTGCAAGCAAAAGCACAGCGTTTGCAGCGCGATGGTTCCACGATGAAGGCAAGCGATCGCAGCAAGCTGGAAAAAGACATCACTTCTGGTCGCCAGGCATTCGCTCAAAAAGCGCAGGCTTTCGAGCAGGATCAGGCCCGTCGTTCTAATGAAGAACGCGGCAAGCTGGTGACTCGTATCCAGACCGCAGTGAAAAAAGTGGCTTCTGATCAGGGTGTTGATCTGGTTATTCCTTCCAACGCCGTTATTTACAACAGCAACGATGTAAAAGACATCACCGCTGATGTACTGAAACAGGTTAAATAAGTAATGCCTTCAATTCGACTGGCTGATTTAGCTCAGCAGTTGGATGCAGAACTACACGGTGATGGCGATATCGTCATCACCGGCGTTGCGTCCATGCAATCTGCCGTAGCGGGCCACATCACTTTCATGGTCAATCCTAAGTACCGTGAACACCTGACCGCATGTCAGGCCTCTGCCGTTGTAATGACGCAGGACGATCTTCCCTTTGCCAACAGCGCTGCGCTGGTCGTAAAAAATCCTTACCTGACCTACGCACGTATGGCGCAAATTCTTGATACCACGCCGCAGCCTGCGCAGAACATCGCGCCTGGAGCAGTGATTGATCCTACGGCTCAGCTGGGTAGCAACGTAGCAATTGGCGCGAACGCCGTGATCGAATCTGGCGTTAGCCTGGGCGATAACGTGGTCATCGGTCCGGGTTGCTTCGTTGGGAAAAATACGAAAATTGGCGCGGGTTCGCGTCTGTGGGCCAATGTATCCATTTACCATGAGATTGAGATCGGTGAAAATTGCCTGATCCAATCCGGCACGGTGATAGGTTCCGATGGCTTTGGCTATGCCAACGATCGTGGCAACTGGGTTAAAATCCCGCAGCTTGGTCGCGTCATTATCGGCAACAACGTTGAGATCGGTGCATGTACGACCATCGATCGTGGTGCGCTGGATGATACCTGCATTGGTAACGGCGTCATCATTGATAACCAGTGTCAGATTGCACATAACGTTGTGATTGGCGACAATACTGCGGTTGCCGGTGGCGTCATCATGGCGGGTAGTTTAAAAATTGGTCGCTATTGCATGATTGGCGGCGCCAGCGTAATCAACGGGCACATGGAAATTTGCGACAAGGTTACCGTAACGGGGATGGGGATGGTCATGCGTCCTATCACTGAGCCGGGTATTTACTCCTCAGGTATCCCGCTGCAACCGAACAAAGTGTGGCGAAAAACCGCAGCCCTGGTGATGAATATTGATGATATGAGCAAGCGCCTGAAAGCTATCGAGCGCAAGGTTAATCAACAAGACGAATAATTCATCCGCATAACGCTTGTACACAGAAGAATTCGCGGGACAGAAAAGCCTCTGCACCTCGAAGAATAAAGTGTATATACTTCCCGGCCTGTTGGCATTCTTATGATTGCCGCGGGCCGTGTTATTATTGCCTTTTAGTATATTTGGACAGGAAGAGTATTTTGACTACTGACACTCATACTCTGCACATTGAAGAGATCCTGGAGCTTCTGCCGCACCGCTACCCGTTCTTACTGGTTGATCGCGTGCTGGATTTTGAAGAAGGTCGTTTTCTGCGCGCAGTCAAAAATGTTTCGGTAAACGAGCCGTTTTTCCAGGGGCACTTCCCTGGCAAACCGATTTTCCCGGGCGTGCTGATTCTTGAAGCAATGGCGCAGGCAACCGGTATTCTGGCGTTTAAAAGCGTTGGTAAACTGGAGCCGGGTGAGCTGTATTACTTCGCCGGTATCGACGAAGCGCGCTTTAAGCGTCCTGTTGTGCCAGGCGATCAGATGATCATGGAAGTCACTTTCGAAAAAACCCGCCGTGGCCTGACCCGTTTTAAAGGGGTTGCGCTGGTAGACGGTAAAATTGTTTGTGAAGCTACTATGATGTGTGCACGTAGCCGGGAGGCCTGATACGTGATTGATAAAACCGCCTTTATTCATCCTACTGCCATTGTTGAAGACGGTGCCGTTATTGGTGCTAACGCTCATATTGGCCCATTTTGTATTGTGGGACCTCACGTTGAAATTGGTGAGGGTACCGTACTGAAATCTCACGTCGTGGTGAATGGTCATACGACTATTGGTCGTGATAACGAGATTTATCAGTTCGCCTCCATCGGCGAGGTGAACCAGGATTTGAAATATGCTGGTGAACCGACTCGTGTGGAAATTGGCGATCGCAACCGCATCCGCGAAAGCGTCACCATCCACCGTGGCACAGTACAGGGTGGTGGATTGACGAAGGTGGGCAGCGATAACCTGCTGATGATCAACGCGCACATTGCGCACGATTGTACGGTTGGAAATCGCTGTATCCTTGCAAATAACGCGACGCTGGCGGGGCATGTTTCCGTCGACGACTTTGCCATCATCGGCGGCATGACCGCAGTGCATCAGTTCTGCATTATCGGTGCGCACGTGATGGTTGGCGGGTGTTCCGGCGTTGCCCAGGACGTACCGCCTTACGTGATCGCTCAGGGCAACCATGCCACACCGTTTGGTGTGAACATTGAAGGTCTGAAACGTCGCGGCTTTAGCAGAGAAGCGTTAGTGGCTATTCGTAATGCGTACAAATTGCTGTACCGCAGCGGTAAAACGCTGGAAGAGGCGAAACCGGAAATTGCTGAGCTTGCTGCGAAGCACCCGGAAGTTGACGCATTTATGCAGTTCTTTGAGCGCTCAACACGTGGTTTGATCCGTTAATGATCGACGCGCGTCCCCTTACGATAGCCCTCGTCGCCGGAGAAACCTCCGGCGATATTCTTGGTGCCGGTCTTATCCGCGCGCTGCGAGCTCGCCTGCCGAATGCTCGTTTTGTCGGCGTCGCGGGGCCGCGTATGCAGGCCGAAGGCTGCGAAGCCTGGTATGAAATGGAAGAGCTGGCGGTAATGGGCATCGTTGAGGTGCTGGGGCGTTTGCGCCGTCTGCTGCATATCCGCGCCGATTTAACCCGTCGTTTTAGCGAACTGAAACCGGATGTCTTTGTCGGCATCGACGCGCCGGATTTCAATATTACCCTCGAAGGCAATCTGAAAAAGCAGGGTATTAAAACCATCCACTATGTCAGTCCGTCCGTCTGGGCGTGGCGACAAAAACGCGTTTTCAAAATCGGCAGAGCCACCAACCTGGTGCTCGCGTTTCTGCCTTTCGAAAAAGCGTTTTACGATAAATTTAACGTACCGTGCCGTTTTATCGGCCATACCATGGCGGATGCCATGCCGCTGGATCCCGATAAGAACGCTGCGCGGGCGCACCTTGGGATTGCTGATAACGTGCATTGTCTGGCTTTACTGCCGGGCAGTCGCGGGGCGGAAGTCGAAATGCTGAGTGCGGACTTCCTGCGTACCGCCCAGTTGCTGCGTGAGCGCTACCCCGATCTTGAAGTGATTGTGCCGTTGGTCAATGCGAAACGGCGTGAACAGTTTGAGCGCATTAAAGCGGAAGTCGCACCCGAGCTGCCGGTGCATATGCTTGATGGCCATGCGCGGGAAGCGATGATCGCCGCAGACGCCGCGCTGCTGGCCTCGGGAACCGCTGCGCTGGAGTGCATGCTGGCGAAATGCCCGATGGTAGTTGGCTATCGTATGAAGCCATTCACTTTCTGGCTGGCAAAACGTCTGGTAAAAACGCCCTATGTGTCGCTGCCAAACTTGCTTGCCGGGCGTGAGCTGGTTAAAGAGTTGCTCCAGGATGAATGCAATCCCCAGGCGCTTGCTGCCGCGCTGGAACCCTTACTGGCCAACGGCAAAACCAGCCACGAGATGCACGACATTTTCCGCGAATTGCATTTGCAGATTCGCTGCAATGCCGATGAACAGGCGGCTGACGCCGTACTGGAGTTAGCACAATGATAGAGTTTGTTTATCCGCATACGCATTTGGTCGCGGGTGTGGATGAAGTCGGTCGCGGCCCGCTGGTGGGCGCGGTAGTAACAGCGGCGGTGATCCTCGATCCTGAACGTCCTATTATCGGTCTGAACGATTCTAAAAAATTATCCGAAAAACGCCGTTTGTCTCTCTGCGATGAGATCAAAGAGAAGGCGCTGGCCTGGAGTCTGGGCCGCGCGGAACCGCATGAAATTGACGAGTTGAACATTTTGCATGCCACCATGCTGGCGATGCAGCGCGCTGTTGCCGGGCTGGCAATTGCGCCTGAGTTCGTGCTGATCGACGGTAATCGTTGTCCGGCTTTGCCGATGTCTTCGCTGGCGGTGGTAAAAGGCGATAGCCGTGTCGCAGAAATCAGCGCCGCGTCGATTCTCGCCAAAGTAACCCGCGATGCGGAGATGGCCGAACTTGATATCATTTTTCCGCAATATGGCTTTGCGCAGCATAAAGGCTATCCTACGGCTTTCCATCTGGAGAGACTGGCGGAGCACGGCGCAACCGAGCATCACCGACGCAGCTTTGCGCCGGTCAAACGCGCGTTGGGTCTTGCGTCCTGATTCTTGTGAACGTGAAATAAACCAGGCTGGGATCTAAAAATGGCTGAACCACGTTTCGTACACCTGCGGGTGCATAGCGACTATTCCATGATTGACGGGCTGGCGAAAACCGGACCGCTGGTGAAAAAGGCGGCCGCGCTCGGCATGCCTGCGCTGGCGATCACCGATTTTACCAACCTGTGTGGTCTGGTGAAGTTCTACGGAACGGCGCACGGTGCCGGGATGAAGCCTATCGTCGGCGCTGATTTTCATGTGCAAAGCGATCTGCTTGGCGACGAGCTGACGCAGCTCACCGTTCTCGCTATCAACAACACCGGTTATCAAAACCTGACGCTGCTTATTTCGCGCGCCTACCAGCGTGGTTATGGCGCGCTCGGCCCGTGGATTGACCGCGACTGGCTGCTGGAACTCAATGAAGGGCTGATTCTGCTTTCCGGCGGTCGCATGGGCGACGTGGGTAAAAGCGTGCTGCGTGGCAATAGCGCACTGGTTGAGCAGTGTCTTGAGTTCTATAAAACCCATTTTCACGATCGCTACTATCTGGAGCTGATCCGTACGGGACGAGCGGACGAAGAGTCTTACCTGCATGCCGCTGTCGCACTGGCAGAAGAGCATGACTTGCCGGTTGTTGCGACCAACGATGTGCGGTTTATTGATGCCGACGACTTCGACGCCCATGAGATCCGCGTGGCGATCCACGACGGTTTTACCCTCGACGATCCCAAACGCCCGCGTAACTATTCGCCGCAGCAATACATGCGCAGCGAAGAGGAGATGTGCGAGCTCTTCTCGGATATCCCGGAAGCGCTGGAGAACACGGTCGAAATCGCCAAACGCTGTAACGTCACCGTTCGTCTTGGCGAATATTTCCTGCCGCAGTTTCCGACGGGGGATATGACCACCGAGGATTTCCTCGTGGCGAAATCCAAAGAGGGGCTGGAAGAACGACTGGCATTTCTCTTCCCGGATGAAAACGTGCGCGCCGAAAAGCGCCCGCCTTACGATGAACGTCTCGATATTGAACTCCAGGTTATCAACCAGATGGGGTTCCCGGGCTACTTCCTCATCGTGATGGAATTTATCCAGTGGTCGAAAGACAACGGCGTACCGGTAGGGCCGGGACGTGGTTCCGGTGCGGGTTCGCTGGTGGCGTATGCGCTGAAAATTACCGACCTCGATCCGCTGGAATTTGACCTGCTGTTCGAACGTTTCCTTAACCCGGAACGTGTGTCGATGCCTGACTTCGACGTCGATTTCTGCATGGAAAAACGCGACCAGGTTATCGAGCACGTGGCGGATATGTACGGGCGCGATGCGGTATCGCAGATCATCACCTTTGGTACCATGGCGGCGAAAGCGGTTATCCGCGACGTTGGCCGCGTGCTTGGCCACCCGTATGGCTTTGTCGACCGAATTTCAAAACTGGTGCCACCGGATCCGGGCATGACGCTGGCTAAAGCGTTTGAAGCCGAGCCGCAACTGCCAGAAATTTACGAAGCCGACGAAGAGGTCAAAGCGCTGATCGATATGGCGCGCAAGCTGGAAGGGGTGACGCGAAACGCCGGGAAACACGCCGGTGGTGTGGTGATCGCGCCAACCAAAATTACCGACTTTGCGCCGCTGTATTGTGATGAAGCCGGTCAGCATCCGGTTACTCAGTTCGATAAAAACGACGTGGAATATGCGGGTCTGGTGAAGTTCGACTTCCTTGGGCTGCGTACGCTAACCATCATTAACTGGGCGCTGGAGATGATTAACGCCCGGCGCGAGAAGAACGGCGAGCCGCCGCTGGACATCGCCGCTATTCCGCTGGATGACAAGAAAAGTTTCGACATGCTGCAACGCTCGGAAACCACGGCGGTTTTCCAGCTTGAATCCCGCGGCATGAAAGACCTGATCAAACGCCTGCAGCCTGACTGCTTCGAAGATATGATCGCACTGGTGGCGCTGTTCCGTCCGGGTCCGCTGCAATCAGGCATGGTAGATAACTTTATCGACCGTAAACACGGGCGTGAAGAGATCTCCTACCCGGATGTTCAGTGGCAGCACGAGAGCCTGAAGCCAGTGCTGGAGCCAACCTATGGCATCATCTTGTATCAGGAACAGGTGATGCAGATTGCGCAGGTGCTTTCGGGTTACACCCTTGGCGGCGCAGATATGCTGCGCCGTGCGATGGGTAAGAAAAAGCCGGAAGAGATGGCCAAGCAGCGCTCGATTTTTGAAGATGGCGCGAAGAAAAACGGTATCGACGGCGAACTGGCGATGAAAATCTTCGACCTGGTGGAAAAATTCGCCGGTTACGGATTTAACAAATCGCACTCTGCCGCCTATGCTTTGGTGTCGTACCAGACGCTGTGGCTAAAGGCGCACTATCCGGCCGAGTTTATGGCGGCGGTAATGACTGCCGATATGGACAACACCGAGAAAGTGGTTGGCCTGGTCGATGAGTGCTGGCGCATGGGGCTGAAAATTCTGCCGCCGGATATCAACTCGGGTCTGTACCATTTCCACGTTAATGACGATGGCGAAATTGTTTACGGCATCGGCGCGATCAAAGGCGTGGGGGAAGGCCCGATCGAAGCGATCATTGAAGCGCGCAACAACGGTGGCTACTTCCGCGAATTGTTCGATCTTTGCGCCCGTACCGACATCAAAAAACTCAATCGTCGGGTACTGGAAAAGCTAATTATGTCCGGGGCGTTTGATCGCCTTGGCCCGCATCGCGCTGCGCTAATGAACGCGCTGGGCGATGCGCTGAAAGCCGCCGATCAGCACTCGAAAGCCGAGGCGATTGGGCAGGCGGATATGTTTGGCGTGCTGGCAGAAGAGCCGGAGCAGATCGAGCAGTCCTACGCCAGTTGCCAGCCGTGGCCGGAACAGGTGGTGCTGGATGGCGAGCGTGAAACGTTAGGGTTGTACCTGACAGGTCACCCGATTAATCAGTATTTAAAAGAAATTGAGCGCTATGTCGGAGGCTACCGGCTGAAAGACATGCATCCGACCGAACGTGGGAAAGTGACCACGGCGGCGGGGCTCGTCATTGCCGCGCGGGTTATGGTCACCAAGCGCGGCAATCGTATCGGCATCTGTACCCTGGATGACCGTTCCGGGCGTCTTGAAGTGATGTTGTTCACTGACGCCCTGGATAAATACCAGCAACTGCTGGAAAAAGACCGCATACTTATCGTCAGCGGACAGGTCAGCTTTGATGACTTCAGTGGGGGGCTTAAAATGACCGCCCGCGAAGTGATGGACATTGACGAAGCCCGGGAAAAATATGCCCGCGGGCTTGCTATCTCGCTGACGGACAGGCAAATTGATGACCAGCTTTTAAACCGACTCCGTCAGTCTCTGGAACCCCACCGTTCGGGAACCATTCCAGTACATCTCTACTATCAGAGGACGGATGCGCGCGCGCGATTACGCTTCGGCGCAACGTGGCGTGTCTCTCCGAGCGATCGTTTACTCAACGATCTGCGTGGCCTCATAGGTTCGGAGCAGGTGGAACTGGAGTTTGACTAATACAGGAATACTATGAGTCTGAATTTCCTTGATTTCGAACAGCCGATTGCTGAGCTGGAAGCGAAAATCGATTCTCTGACCGCCGTTGGCCGTCAGGATGAAAAACTGGATATTAACATCGACGAAGAAGTGCATCGTCTGCGTGAGAAAAGCGTTGAGCTGACACGTAAAATTTTCGCCGATCTTGGCGCATGGCAGGTCGCGCAGTTGGCTCGCCATCCGCTGCGTCCATACACCCTGGATTATGTCCGCCTGGCTTTCGACGAGTTCGACGAACTGGCTGGCGATCGTGCTTACGCTGACGATAAAGCCATTGTTGGCGGTATCGCGCGTCTGGATGGGCGTCCGGTGATGATCATCGGCCACCAGAAAGGCCGCGAAACCAAAGAAAAAATCCGCCGTAACTTCGGTATGCCTGCACCGGAAGGGTATCGCAAAGCGCTGCGCCTGATGGAAATGGCAGAACGCTTCAACATGCCGATCATTACCTTTATCGACACGCCGGGTGCTTATCCGGGCGTGGGCGCGGAAGAGCGTGGTCAGTCTGAAGCGATTGCGCGTAACCTGCGTGAAATGTCCCGCCTGAGCGTGCCGGTTATCTGCACCGTGATTGGCGAAGGCGGCTCCGGCGGCGCACTGGCGATTGGTGTGGGCGATAAAGTGAATATGCTGCAATACAGCACCTATTCTGTTATCTCCCCGGAAGGTTGCGCATCGATTCTGTGGAAAAGCGCCGATAAAGCGCCGCTGGCTGCCGAAGCGATGGGGATTATCGCCCCGCGTCTGAAAGAACTGAAACTGATCGACTCGATCATTCCGGAACCGCTGGGCGGTGCTCATCGTAACCCGGAAGCGATGGCGGCGTCGCTGAAAGCACAACTGCTGGCCGATCTGGCCGATCTGGATGTGCTGAGCAAAGACGATCTGCGTAACCGCCGTTACCAGCGTCTGATGAGCTACGGCTACGCCTGATCCTCATCCCACTCTGAAAAGCCGCACCGCTGTGCGGCTTTTTTTATACCTGCCGTTTACCTCAACTATGCTTAGCTAAGGTTTTTAACGGAGGTAGCCGTGAATATTATTGCCATCATGGGACCACATGGCGTTTTCTATAAAGATGAGCCAATTAAGGAGCTGGAGCAGGCATTACAGGCCCAGGGCTTTCAACTTATCTGGCCGCAAAACAGCACCGACTTACTGAAATTTATCGAACACAACCCGCGCATCTGCGGCGTTATCTTTGACTGGGATGAGTACTCCCTCGATCTGTGCAGCGAAATCAATCAGCTTAACGAATATCTCCCGCTGTACGCCTTTATCAATACCCACTCGACGATGGACGTCAGCATCCAGGATATGCGCATGGCGCTGTGGTTTTTCGAGTATGCGCTGGGTGTGTCCGAGGATATTGCTACGCGTATCGGTCAGTACACCCGCGAGTATCTCGAAACCATCACGCCGCCGTTTACCCGCGCGCTGTTTACCTACGTTAAAGAGGGCAAATATACCTTTTGTACGCCGGGGCATATGGCGGGCACGGCTTATCAGAAAAGCCCGGTTGGCTGCCTGTTTTACGATTTTTTCGGTGGCAATACGTTAAAAGCAGATGTCTCTATTTCGGTCACGGAGCTGGGCTCGTTACTGGATCACACAGGCCCGCATCTGGAAGCCGAAGAGTATATCGCCCGCACCTTTGGCGCGGAGCAGAGCTACATGGTGACCAACGGCACCTCGACCTCGAATAAAATCGTCGGCATGTATGCCGCACCGGCCGGCAGCACATTGTTGATTGATCGTAACTGCCATAAGTCACTGGCACATCTGCTGATGATGAGCGACGTTACGCCGCTATGGCTGAAACCCGGGCGCAATGCGCTGGGGATTCTGGGCGGGATCCCTCGTCGTGAATTTACCCATGCCAGCATCGAACAGAAGGTGGCAAAAACAGCGGGCGCACGCTGGCCGGTACATGCGGTGATCACCAACTCCACTTATGACGGACTGTTGTATAACACCGACTGGATCAAAAAGACGCTTGATGTGCCGTCGATCCACTTCGATTCTGCCTGGGTTCCTTATACCAATTTCCACCCGATCTACGCCGGGAAAAGCGGCATGAGCGGCGAGCGGGTGCCGGGAAAAGTGTTCTTTGAAACCCAGTCGACGCACAAAATGCTGGCGGCATTTTCACAGGCATCGCTGATTCATATTAAAGGTGAATATGATGAAGACACCTTTAACGAAGCATTTATGATGCACACCACCACCTCGCCGAGTTATCCGCTGGTGGCCTCCATCGAAACGGCGGCGGCGATGCTGCGCGGTAATCCCGGCAAACGTCTGATTAACCGTTCCGTCGAGCGCGCGCTGCATTTCCGTAAAGAAGTTCAGCGGCTGAAAGATGAAGCCGATGGCTGGTTCTTTGATATCTGGCAGCCAGAAGAGATTGAAGAGGCGGACTGCTGGCCGGTTGCGCCCGGTGAAGCATGGCACGGTTTTCGCGATGCGGATGCCGACCATATGTTTCTCGATCCGGTTAAAGTGACCATCCTGACGCCGGGGATGGACGAGCTGGGGAACATGAGCGACGAGGGGATCCCGGCGGCGCTGGTGGCGAAGTTCCTCGATGAGCGCGGTGTTGTAGTCGAGAAAACCGGGCCATATAACCTGCTGTTCTTATTCAGTATTGGCATTGATAAAACCCGCGCGATGGGGTTGCTGCGCGGATTGATGGAGTTTAAACGCGCCTACGATCTGAATCTGCGCGTGAAGAATATGCTGCCGGATCTCTACGCCGAAGATCCGGATTTCTACCGCAATATGCGCATTCAGGATCTGGCTCAGGGGATCCATAAGCTCATCCGCCAGCACGATCTTCCACGTTTAATGCTGCAAGCGTTTGATGTATTACCGGAAATGAAACTGACGCCGCACCAGGCCTGGCAGCGGCAAATTCAGGGCGAGGTGGAAACCATTGAACTTGAGCGACTGATAGGGCGAATCTCGGCGAATATGATCCTGCCTTATCCGCCAGGCGTGCCGCTGGTGATGCCCGGTGAAATGATCACCGAAGCGAGCAGAGCCGTGCTGGATTTCCTGCTGATGCTTTGCGCTATTGGCCGCCACTATCCCGGTTTTGAGACGGATATTCATGGCGCGAAGCGGGACGAAGAGGGCGTTTATCGGGTACGAGTCCTAAAAAACCGCTGAACTATTGCGGGCAAACACCGGCAGGCGTAACGTTCTGGCATCAAAAAAGGAGAGACTATGCTGGGTTTAAAACAGGTTCATCATATTGCCATCATTGCTACGGACTACGCGAAGAGCAAAGCGTTTTACTGCGATATCCTCGGGTTTACGCTGCAAAGCGAGGTCTATCGCGAAGCACGTGATTCATGGAAAGGCGACCTGGCGCTGAACGGGCAGTATGTGATTGAGCTGTTTTCTTTCCCGTTCCCGCCTGCGCGCCCCAGCCGACCAGAAGCCTGCGGGCTGCGCCATCTGGCGTTTAGCGTTGATGACATCGACAAGGCGGTGGCGCATCTGGCGGCTCACGGTGTGCAGTGCGAAGAGATCCGCATCGATCCTTACACCGATAAACGCTTCACCTTCTTTACCGATCCTGATGGCCTGCCGCTCGAGCTTTACCAGCAGTAATACTTGCCACTTCCGCTAATGCCCGGTAACGTGCCGGGCATTACTCCGTTTTGATAATCGCTATGACCACGCCCTTTTTTGCATCAATGCCGACCACATCGCGCCAGTTTCTGGTGGCGTTTAGCGGTGGGCTGGATTCAACCGTCCTGCTGCATAAATTGATGCTTTGGCGACAGCAATTACCCGAACTCAAGCTGCGCGCCATTCATATTCACCACGGGCTTAGTCCGCACGCCGACGCCTGGGCGGAGCATTGTGAGGATATTTGCGCGCGCTGGCAGATCCCGCTCAGCGTCGTTCGCGTTCAACTGGTGAACAACGGGGAAGGGATTGAAGCGCAGGCGCGCAACGCGCGTTATCAGGCATTTGCGGAGGCACTGCTGCCCGGTGACGTGCTGGTAACTGCTCAGCATCTGGACGATCAGTGTGAAACGTTCCTGCTGGCGTTAAAACGCGGCAGCGGGCCTGCCGGGCTGGCGGCCATGCCCGAAAGTATGCCTTTTGCCGGCACTCAGCTTATTCGCCCCTTACTGACACAAACTCGCGATGAGTTGCACCAGTGGGCACTTCACCATGCGCTGTCATGGATTGAGGATGAAAGTAACGCCGACGCCAGCTTCGATCGCAATTTTTTACGCTTGCAGGTTTTACCGGTGCTGGCGGCACGCTGGCCACATTTCGCCGACGCTGTTGCGCGAAGTGCCGCGCTGTGTGGCGAACAAGAGCAGTTACTTGATGAGCTACTGGCGGCGGAACTTGATGCGGCGACGACGGCTGAAGGGGCGCTGGAGCTTGTCCCTCTTTATACGCTAAGCGATGCGCGCCGTCGGGCGCTGCTGCGTCGCTGGCTGGCGCAGCGCGGCGCGGTCATGCCATCACGTGCCATGCTTGATCGCTTGTGGCAGGAAGTGGCGCTGGCGCGAGAAGATGCCTCACCGTGTCTGCGACTTGGTGAGTTCGAAGTGCGTCGTTATCAGTCGTGCTTGTGGTGGATCCGCGCCATTGAAAGCCAGCGTGATACGCAACTGCCGTGGCTGGCACCTTTCGAGCCGCTAACATTACCGGCGGGTCTTGGTGAGCTGTTGCTAGTGGCGGGTGGGGAAATTCGCCCCCCCAACGCTGATGAGGCGGTTTCGATCCGCTTTCAGGCACCCGGTATGTTGCATATCGTCGGGCGCAGCGGCGGGCGCAAGCTGAAGAAAATCTGGCAGGAACTTGGCGTGGCGCCCTGGCGGCGCGATACCACGCCGCTGCTGTTTTATGGTGAAACGTTGATGGCGGCGGCGGGGTTATTCGTTACGCGAGAAGGGGCGAAAAGCGCGGAGCAAAAAGGCGTACGGCTGGCGTGGCGAAGATAACGGGCAACAGGCGCTGCCCGCAAAATGTCAGGACTCGCTCACCACAACGGTGCCGATTTCAGGATGGCTGAAGCTGGCAATTTTATCGAGACGCAGTTCGCGCGCGGCGCCTGCGACATCAACCACCAGATACTCCACATTTTTACGTGAGACTAAATCGTTGGCTTTGGCGCTGAGCACCTCGCCGTCTTTCATTTCCAGCTTCAATAAAAGATGATGCTGGCAGGCGAGTTCAAGGTTGTCATAGTCATCACAGTTGATGGGTTGATAGGCATCATTCATTGACATAATCGCTCACCAGTAAGTTCGCGGCAGCATACGCCGCCTTTTCCCTGACCGACTCTGAAAGGGTGTCATCCGACGCCATTTCATTCAGCACTTTCAACACGCACCCCAGCGCATCCGGGATATACCCTAAATCTCCGCTGGCGATTTCCGCATAACGTCTGCGTACTAACTCACAATAATTGTTCACATCACCTCCTGTCAGCAACCTGACTTTACTGTGAGATAACACTAAGCCTACGAAGTTAAACTCTGTTTAGCAAGGTGACTATACCACAGCTTATTCATCATTATCAGGGCGATGAATATCCACTGCGACAAGAGATAACAGCGCTTTATGCTTATATTCGCTACAATAGCGACCATTTTATGAAGGAGCGGTGACATGGCATTAAAAGCGACAATTTATAAAGCGACGGTGAACGTTGCCGATTTGGATCGTAATCAGTTTTTAGATGCAACGCTGACGCTGGCTCGCCATCCTTCTGAGACGCAAGAACGCATGATGCTGCGCCTGCTGGCGTGGATGAAATATGCGGATGAACGCCTGCAATTTACCCGCGGTCTCAGTGCCGACGATGAACCGGAACTGTGGCTACGCAATGATTATCTCGGTATCGATCTGTGGATTGAGCTGGGGCTGCCGGAGGAAAAACGGCTGAAGAAAGCCTGCTCACAGGCGAAAGAAGTGGCGCTTTTTACCTATAATTCACGCGCGGCGCAGATCTGGTGGCAGCAGAACCAGTCGCGCTGCGCGGCATTTAGCAATCTGAGCATCTGGTATCTGGATGATGTGCAACTGGCCGGGTTGAGCGCGTTTGCCAGCGATCGTACCATGACGCTGCAAGCGACGTTACAGGATGGCGCTATCTGGTTATCGGACGAGAGCCAGAATCTGGAGATCCACCTTGAAGCCTGGCAGCCGCCGCAATGATTGAGATCTCCCGTTCGGTCGCCATTGCTGACGAAGAGCTGGAAATCACGGCGGTGCGTGCGCAGGGCGCGGGCGGTCAGCATGTCAATAAGAGCTCAACGGCGATCCACCTGCGTTTTGACATCCGGGCTTCAAGCCTGCCAGAGTATTACAAAGCGCGTTTACTGGAGGCGTCGCACCATCTGATTAGCAGCGAAGGCTGGGTGGTGATAAAAGCACAGGAATATCGCAGCCAGGAGATGAACCGCGAAGCAGCAATCGCTCGCCTGGTGGCGTTAATTAAAGAATTAACCGTCGTGCAAAAGAGCCGTCGGGCAACGCGCCCAACCCGCGCATCGAAAGAGCGCCGGTTATCGGGCAAGGCGCAAAAGTCGTCGGTAAAAGCGCTACGCGGTAAAGTTCGGGGTCATGAAGGCTGACGGGTAATAACAGAATCGGGCATAAGGAATTGGGTGTGAAAAAAGCGATTTTAGCGGTGCTGGCGGGGTGTACGCTCTTTGCGCTTTTCGGATGTAACAACCGTGGCGATGTTGAGACGGTGCAGCCAACACAAGTTGAAGAATTGAAACCGATGCAGCAAAGCTGGCGCGGTGTTTTGCCCTGCGCGGATTGCGAAGGGATTGAAACCTCTCTGTTTCTGGAGAAAGACGGGAGCTGGGTGATGAACCAGCGCTATCAGGGAGGAAAAGCGCCCTCGGTGTTTGCCACGTATGGTAACTGGGCGCGCACGGCGGATAAACTGATCCTCACTGATACGCACGGTGATAAAACCTTTTTCCGCGCCAAAGGCGATGCGCTGGAGATGCTGGACCAGCAAGGCAATCCCATCACTTCTCAGCTCAATTACACGTTACAGCCAGTAAAAGCCGCGCTACCGGCAACGCCAATGGCGATGCGCGGCATGTATATGTACATGGCTGATGCGGCGGTATTTACCGATTGTGCAACCGGCAAGAAGGTAGCCGTTGCCAGCAATGCGCAGCTTGAGCGCGACTATGCGGCAGCGCGCGGAACAGAAACCAAACCGATTCTGCTGGTGGTCGAAGGGCATTTCACCGTTGAGCCAAACCCCGACACCGGTGCGGCGCAGAAAGTGCTGGTGACGAATAAACGCGGTAAGTTTAGCCCCAATAAAGGTTGTGATGATTAAGCATTAGCAGTGCAAAAACCGCCTTCACAGAAGGCGGCATGATTAGCGTGAAGGGCATGCGAAACCTGCGCTTAAAATGAAACCTGTTGGTCATGCTTGATTTAAACCCAGTAATAATAAGGCAGCGCCAAAACCAGATGCCCGTCACGTGGTATTTCGGTAGTTATAAAAAAGCCCCGCATTGCGGGGCTTTTTGTTGGGGCGCTTAACCTTTGATGGCTTTGACCAGATAATCGAGGATATCCCCGGTTTTGATCAGCTGTTTCTCGCCATTGCGACGGTATTTATATTCGATATCGTCGTTGTCGAGGTTACGATCGCCAATCACCACCGTATGCGGGATACCGATCAGTTCCATATCGGCAAACATCACACCCGGGCGCTCTTTACGATCGTCCATCAGCACTTCAATACCCTGCGCACGCAGCTCGGCGTAGAGTTTCTCCGCCAGTTCCTGCACGCGATAAGATTTGTGCATGTTCATTGGCAGCAGCGCGACCTGGAACGGCGCAATGGCGTCAGGCCAGATGATCCCGCGCTCGTCGTTGTTCTGCTCAATGGCCGCAGCCACAACACGCGTTACACCGATACCGTAGCAACCCATGGTCAGGATCTGGTTACGCCCATCTTCACCCTGCACGGCGGCATTCAGCGCCTGGGAGTACTTGGTGCCCAGCTGGAAGATGTGACCGACTTCGATACCGCGCTTGATAAGCAGCGTACCTTTGCCATCCGGGCTCGGATCGCCGGCAACAACATTACGAATATCTGCCACTTCTGGGGTCGCTACATCACGATCCCAGTTGATGCCGAAGTAGTGTTTGCCATCGATATTCGCGCCAGCAGAGAAATCGCTCATCGCCGCAACGGTACGGTCAATCACAACCGGAACCGGCATGTTCACCGGGCCGAGCGAGCCTGGGCCTGCATTCACTACCGCGCGGATTTCCGCTTCGGTGGCGAAGGTCAACGGCGCGGCAACCTGCGGCAGTTTTTCCGCTTTAACTTCGTTCAGCTCATGATCGCCGCGCACCAGCAGCGCAACCAGTGGGGAGCTGCTGCCTTCAACGGCTTTAACCAGCAGGGTTTTCACGGTTTTTTCAATCGGCAGGTTGAACTGCTCAACCAGCTCAGCGATGGTTTTGGCGTTCGGTGTGTCAACCAGCGTCATTTCCTGCGTTGCCGCGGCGCGCGGCTCTTTTGGTGCCAGCGCTTCGGCAAACTCAATGTTGGCGGCAAAATCGGAGGAGTCAGAGAAGATCACATCGTCTTCACCGCTCTGCGCCAGCACCTGGAATTCGTGCGAGGCGCTACCGCCGATCGAGCCGGTATCTGCCTGTACGGCGCGGAAATCCAGACCCATACGGCTGAAGATTTTGCTGTAGGCGGCGTACATTGCATCGTACGTCTCCTGCAACGATTCCTGAGATGTATGGAAAGAGTAGGCATCTTTCATCAGGAATTCGCGTGAGCGCATGACGCCAAAACGCGGGCGCACTTCATCACGGAACTTGGTCTGGATCTGGAAGAAGTTCAGCGGCAACTGCTTGTACGAGTTCAGCTCGTTACGAATCAGGTCGGTGATCACTTCTTCATGCGTTGGGCCGAGGACAAACGGACGATCGCCGCGATCGACAAAACGCAGCAGTTCCGGGCCATATTGCTCCCAGCGGCCGCTTTCCTGCCACAGGTCGGCGGGCTGCACTACTGGCATGGACACCTCAATCGCACCGGCGTTATTCATCTCTTCACGCACGATGTTTTCGACTTTTTTCAGAACGCGCAAACCGGTTGGCAGCCAGGTGTATAACCCGGAGGCCAGTTTGCGGATCATCCCGGCGCGCAGCATCAGCTGGTGGCTGATGACTTCGGCGTCGGCAGGCGTCTCCTTCAGAGTGGAGAGCAAGTATTGGCTAGTACGCATGTTGTTACGGTTCCATTTGGACAATCGGAACAGGCCTAAGACAGGCCTGACACAGAAAAAAGTGGTTTAGTTTATCAGCCTGGCAGAGATGCCAAAAGAGAGGGGGATAAAATTAGCGCGCTTCGAGCGCAAACACTTCAAAGCCGCCATCGGTTACGCGCCAGCGCACATTAAAATCCAACAGCCAGACGGCGTAGGTTTTTCCCTGCTCTTCCCCTTTCTTATAAGCTGGGCGCGGATCCTGCGCCAGCACTTCGCACAGAAAGGTTTTGAAATGCGGGTAGCGCTTTTCAAGCCCACTAAGCTGCGCTTCGACATCCGGCGTAAAAGTGACGGCTACATCAGCAGAAGGTGCCTGTTGCGCGTAGCTAGCTTGCGCATCGGGCAAAGCTTCAGCAAACGGCAAATAGGGCTTGATATCCACCACCGGCGTGCCATCGACCAGATCAAGACTGCCAAGTTGTAAAATCACCTGATCTTTCTGGCAGCGGATGCCGTGCAACTCAACCAGCGACATGCCGATCGGGTTAGGCCGGAAGGTTGAACGCGTGGCGAAAACCCCCATTCTCGCGTTTCCTCCCAGCCGGGGCGGGCGCACGGTTGGTCGCCAGCCGCCTTCCATCGTTTGATGAAACACGAAAAGCACCCACAGGTGGCTGAACTCTTCAAGGCCACGCACGGCATCGGGCTGGTTATAAGGAGGAAGCAAGTGAAGTTCGCCGCCGCCGTGTTTCACCAGACCTGGCTGGCGCGGTACGGCAAACTTCTCTTTATACGGTGAGCGGATAACGCCGATTTGCTCGAAAGCAAATGTACTCATTTGGATGAGATATTCAGTGCAGAACCTACGCAAACCGCCTGACGGTAGCAACCCGGCGTGCCGCTGGTCACTTCGCAGCTGTGCTGCAGAACCGCGTTAGCTTTCAGCTTAGATGCATTGATTTGCATGCGTTTACGCGCGGTAGGAATATTCGGCGGAGAGTCCTGATTGCTGGCCTGGCAGGATTCACCGGTAACTTCGCCCAGATCGCGGAACGGTTTACCGACCAGCTCGGTGGCATCCGTAATGACCCGTACAGGGACAGGGCGCGTGACTTTCGGTTTCTCCGGTTCTACTTTTGGCGCCGCAGCGGTGCTTTTTACAGGTTCGACAGGAGATCTGCTTAGCAAGGAGCAGCCACTTAACATGAGTGCTAATAAACAGATCGGTAAAGCACGCATAATATATCCTCGAAGTAATTTTCTTAACGCCGCTTATTGAATCAGGCGCGTGCACAAATGACAAGGCGGGCTTGCGCCCGCCTTGAATGATATTACAGACTGAGGAGATTACCAGCCTTTCACTGCGCCGCCGTTGAAGACTTTATTTGCCGCTTCGCTGACTTCATCAGACTGGTAAGCCTGGACGAATTTCTTCACGTTTTCCGCGTCTTTGTTATCTTCGCGCGCGACGATCAGGTTGACGTACGGGGAGTCTTTATCTTCAACGAAGATGCCGTCTTTTTCCGGCGTCAGGCCAATCTGGCTGGCGTAAGTGGTGTTGATGACCGCCAGCGCAATCTGCGCATCGTCCAGGGAACGCGGCAGTTGCGGGGCTTCCAGTTCAACAATTTTCAGGTTTTTCGGGTTTTCGGTGATATCCAGCACGGTTGGCAGCAGACCCACGCCATCTTTCAGTTTGATAAGACCTTGTTTTTGCAACAACAGCAGGGAACGGCCGAGGTTGGTTGGGTCATTCGGAACGGCTACCTGAGAACCATCCTGCAGCTCAGACAGGGCTTTGATTTTTTTGGAGTAGCCGGCGATCGGGTAAACGAAGGTATTGCCGACCGGAACCAGTTTGAAGCCACGGTCTTTTATCTGCTGATCCAGATACGGTTTATGCTGGAAGGCGTTCGCGTCAATGTCGCCTTTACTCAGCGCTTCGTTCGGCAGCACGTAGTCGTTAAAGGTAACCAGCTCAACGTCCAGGCCATATTTCTCTTTTGCGACTTTCTGTGCGACTTCAGCAACTTGCTGTTCGGCGCCCACAATCACACCGACTTTGATGTGATTCGGATCTTTTTCGTCCTGGCCGCAACCAGCCAGCGCCAGAGAACCCAGCAGAGCACCAACTGCTGCAAAAGTCTTGAATTTAAAAGCCATGATATTTTCCTTTCTATCTGAGTCGTTATGTTGTGTGTAACGTTATTTATGCGTCACAGCCCGGACGATACGATCGCCAGCGAACTGAATTAAGTAAACCAGAACCACGAGCAATATCAGTACGGTATTCATCACTAATGGATTGTAGGTCACATAGCCGTATTGGATACCCAACTGACCTAAACCACCCGCACCAACGGCACCGCCCATCGCTGAGTAACCCACCAGGGTAATCAGCGTAATGGTCGCCGCGTTAATCAGCCCCGGCAGCGCTTCCGGCAGCAGAACTTTGCGGATGATCTGCATTGGCGTTGCGCCCATGGCGCGTGATGCTTCAATCAGACCCGCAGGCAGCTCCAGTAGAGTATTTTCTACCATGCGGGCAATAAACGGCGCGGCGCCTACTGTCAGTGGAACGATGACGGCATACAGACCAATAGATGTACCAACAATCACGCGGGTGAAAGGAATCATCCACACCAGCAAAATGATAAATGGGATGGATCGGAAAATATTCACCAGCGCGGAAATCACGCGATACAGCCCAGGGTTTTGCATGATTTGACCCGGACGCGTCACATATAGCAGCACGCCGAACGGCAGACCGACGATAAAACCCAGCAAGCCTGAAGCAAAGGTCATAAATAACGTTTCCCAGATGCTGCGGGCAAAAAGCCACATCATTGCCTCAGACATAACCGAGTACCTCTACTTTTACATGGTGTTCTTGCAGCCAGGCGATTGCGGCCTGGGTATCCTCCGGGGTGCCGTGCATTTCGGTCAGCATAATGCCGAACTTCACGCCGCCCGCGTAATCCATCTGCGCGCTAATAATATTGTTGTTCACGTTAAAACGACGCGCCGTTTCCGACAGCAGCGGGGCATCGACGGATTGACCGGTAAACTCCATCCGCAACATCGGTACGCTGTCCGTTTGCGGCTGCGCCTGTAAGCGTTGCAGGTAATCTTCCGGAATATCGAGGTGCAGGGTGGACTGGATAAACTGCTGCGCCAGCGGTGTTTTCGGATGGGAGAACACTTCGCTCACCGTATCCTGCTCAATCAGTTCGCCGTTGCTGATTACCGCCACGCAATCACAAATGCGTTTTACCACATCCATTTCATGCGTAATGAGCAGGATAGTTAGCCCGAGGCGACGGTTAATGTCTTTGAGCAGTTCAAGAATAGAACGTGTGGTTGCCGGATCCAGTGCGCTGGTGGCTTCATCACATAACAACACTTTCGGGTTACTGGCCAGCGCACGAGCAATGGCGACGCGCTGTTTTTGCCCGCCGGAAAGATTGGCCGGGTAACTGTCGTGCTTATCAGCCAGCCCTACCAGATCGAGAAGTTCTGTCACCCGGCGATTGATCTCGTCGCGCGAGGTGTTATCCAGCTCCAGCGGTAAAGCAACGTTACCGAAAACGGTTCGTGAAGAGAGCAGGTTAAAGTGCTGGAAGATCATGCCAATTTGGCGGCGCGCTTTGGTTAATTCCGCTTCTGACAACTGCGTCAGATCCTGGCCGTCAACCAGAACGCTGCCCTGTGATGGACGTTCAAGTAAGTTGACGCAGCGGATAAGCGTACTTTTCCCCGCACCAGACGCGCCAATAACGCCATAAATTTGACCAGCTGGAACGTGCAGGCTTACGTTGTTCAGCGCCTGAATCGTACGGTTCCCTTGCTGGAACACTTTGGTGATATTCGAAAGTTTAATCATTAGATTATTTTTATCGTATGAGAGTTAGCCGTGGCATTTTCTTCTGCCGGTTACGACTTTCAGCCGTAAACAGAGCGGATGGTAAGGCATCCAGACGTCTAAATCAATGTCACTCATCAACGATGAGCACTTTCCTGTGTAGCGAAACATGAGATACTAAGGACATATGCCTTTTTCAGGAGCAAACCCGTGGCAAAGTCTGTACCCGCTATTTTTCTCGATCGTGATGGCACTATTAATGTTGATCACGGCTACGTCCATGAGATTGATGAATTTGAATTTATTGATGGCGTTATTGACGCCATGCGCGAACTGAAAGAAATGGGTTATGCGTTGGTGCTGGTGACTAACCAGTCTGGTATCGCGCGCGGCAAATTCACCGAGGCGCAGTTTGAAACGTTAACCGAATGGATGGACTGGTCTTTAGCCGATCGCGGCGTTGATTTGGATGGTATCTACTATTGTCCACATCACCCGCAGGGAACAGTAGAAGAGTTCCGTCAGGTTTGTGACTGTCGTAAACCGCACCCGGGCATGCTCATCTCGGCGCGCGATTTTCTGCACATTGATATGGCCGCTTCTTATATGGTTGGCGATAAGCTGGAAGATATGCAGGCGGCATCTGCTGCACAAGTAGGAACAAAAGTACTGGTACGCACCGGGAAACCCGTCACGCCGGAAGCTGAAAATAGCGCCGATTGGGTGATTAATAGCCTTGCGGAGCTGCCAGCCGCCATCAAAAAGCACCAAAAATAGCCTTTATGACGAAAAGATGAGCGGTTGAAATAAAAATGTGTTTTTCCGCTTGTCATTCAGCTCGGGCTCCCTATAATGCGCCTCCATCGACACGGCGGATGTGAATCACTTCACACAAACAGCCGGTTCGGTTGAAGAGAAAAAATCCTGAAAATCAGGGTTGACTCTGAAAGAGGAAAGCGTAATATACGCCACCTCGCGACAGAGCGCTAAAGCGCGTCGCA